>NZ_CP088953.1:1597500-2234166 GCF_021165935.1 Microbulbifer elongatus
AGCTGGTTCTCCTCGAAAGCTATTTAGGTAGCGCCTCGCGTCTCACCCACGGGGGTAGAGCACTGTTTGGGCTAGGGGGTCATCCCGACTTACCAACCCCATGCAAACTCCGAATACCGTGGAGTGCAATCGCGGGAGACACACGGCGGGTGCTAACGTCCGTCGTGAAAAGGGAAACAACCCAGACCGCCAGCTAAGGTCCCAAATATCAGTTAAGTGGGAAACGATGTGGGAAGGCCCAGACAGCTAGGAGGTTGGCTTAGAAGCAGCCATCCTTTAAAGAAAGCGTAATAGCTCACTAGTCGAGTCGGCCCGCGCGGAAGATATACCGGGGCTCAAACTGATAACCGAAGCTGCGGATGCTCTTTGAGCATGGTAGAGGAGCGTTGTGTAAGCCGCTGAAGGTGAACTGTGAGGTTTGCTGGAGGTATCACAAGTGCGAATGCTGACATGAGTAACGACAAGGGGGGTGAAAAACCTCCCCGCCGGAAGACCAAGGGTTCCTGTCCAACGCTAATCGGGACAGGGTTAGTCGGCCCCTAAGGCGAGGGCGAAAGCCGTAGTCGATGGGAAACAGGTTAATATTCCTGTACTTGCAATTGCTGCGATGGAGTGACGGAGAAGGCTAGGCCAGCACGGCGATTGGTTGTCCGTGTTTAAGGTAGTAGGCTGGGGACTTAGGCAAATCCGGGTCCCTAAGGCCGAGAGCTGACGACGAAGCTTACTTCGGTAAGTGAAGTGGTTGATGCCATGCTTCCAGGAAAAACTTCTAAGCTTCAGGCAATTGCGAACCGTACTCTAAACCGACACAGGTGGTCAGGTAGAGAATACCAAGGCGCTTGAGAGAACTCTGGTGAAGGAACTAGGCAAAATGGTACCGTAACTTCGGGAGAAGGTACGCCGGTTTTGGTGATGGGACTTGCTCCCTAAGCTGAGGCCGGTCGAAGTGACCAGGTGGCTGCGACTGTTTATTAAAAACATAGCACTCTGCAAACACGTAAGTGGACGTATAGGGTGTGACGCCTGCCCGGTGCCGGAAGGTTAATTGATGGGGTTAGCGTATGCGAAGCTCTTGATCGAAGCCCCGGTAAACGGCGGCCGTAACTATAACGGTCCTAAGGTAGCGAAATTCCTTGTCGGGTAAGTTCCGACCTGCACGAATGGCGTAACGATGGCCACGCTGTCTCCACCAGAGACTCAGTGAAATTGAAATCGCTGTTAAGATGCAGTGTACCCGCGGCTAGACGGAAAGACCCCGTGAACCTTTACTACAGCTTTGCACTGAACTTTGAGCCTACTTGTGTAGGATAGGTGGGAGGCTTTGAAACTGTGACGCCAGTTGCAGTGGAGCCATCCTTGAAATACCACCCTGGTATGTTTGAGGTTCTAACTCTGGTCCGTTATCCGGATCGAGGACAGTGTATGGTGGGTAGTTTGACTGGGGCGGTCTCCTCCCAAAGAGTAACGGAGGAGTACGAAGGTGCACTCAGCATGGTCGGAAATCATGCAATGAGCATAATGGTATAAGTGCGCTTGACTGCGAGTCAGACATGACGAGCAGGTACGAAAGTAGGTCATAGTGATCCGGTGGTTCTGTATGGAAGGGCCATCGCTCAACGGATAAAAGGTACTCCGGGGATAACAGGCTGATACCGCCCAAGAGTTCACATCGACGGCGGTGTTTGGCACCTCGATGTCGGCTCATCACATCCTGGGGCTGAAGCCGGTCCCAAGGGTATGGCTGTTCGCCATTTAAAGTGGTACGCGAGCTGGGTTTAGAACGTCGTGAGACAGTTCGGTCCCTATCTGCCGTGGGCGTTGGAGATTTGAGAAGAGTTGCTCCTAGTACGAGAGGACCGGAGTGAACGAACCTCTGGTGTTCGGGTTGTCACGCCAGTGGCATTGCCCGGTAGCTATGTTCGGACGGGATAACCGCTGAAAGCATCTAAGCGGGAAGCCTCCTTCAAGATGAGATCTCCCTGACTCCTTGAGAGTCCTGAAGGGCCGTGGAAGACTACCACGTTGATAGGCTGGGTGTGGAAGCGTTGTGAGGCGTTGAGCTAACCAGTACTAATTGCCCGTGCGGCTTGACCATACAACAGAGATGGTTACTAACGATTACTGATCGAACGAGAGATCAGCGGATTGTGCGCGAGACGAGACATACAGTTCTTGCGGTGTATTACTACAGAATGTTTTACCGACTTATTTGGGGTTATCGCCGATCAGAAAGCTGATCGAGGCAAACAGCGATAACAGGCAGGCCGAGCCAAGTGCTTATAAGACCACGCCAACCCAAGCCAGTTTGCCTGACGACAATAGAGTTGTGGAACCACCTGATCCCTTGCCGAACTCAGAAGTGAAACGCAACATCGCCGATGGTAGTGTGGGGATTCCCCATGTGAGAGTAGGTCATCGTCAGGCTTCTATTCCAAAAGCCCTGATCGCTCACGCGGTCAGGGCTTTTTTCATATGGGATACGATGAAATTCTCTCACTACCTGGCAGCGCGAAGCACTGCTATATTCAAAATCGCCCAGCCAATATGACGTTTTTTTAGACGCTTCTCCAATCCCAGTAACCACGCCACTCACATCCAATATCCCGCACTTACCCACAGCTCTGTCCAAGGTTTCTGTGCGTAACCGGCCTGTGCATAAGTTTTAATTTGTTTATTAAATCAATCGCTAAGGATATGCACAGGTAGTTCCATATTGCCTGTGAAGAGAATACAGACCTGTGAATTGTCTTGCGCTGTGTGATGCACGCGATATATTCACTCACTAAATTGACCACAGAAACTTAGGGAGTCATTCCATGGCGGATATCTTCAACATCCCGGTGCGTACCAGCGAAGGCAAAAAAATGACGCTGGGGGAGTTCGAGGGGAAGGTATTGCTGGTAGTGAACACGGCGAGTCAGTGCGGCTTCACTCCACAGTATCAGGGGCTGGAAGATCTGTACCGCAGATACAAAGATCGAGGACTGATGGTGCTCGGATTTCCCTGCAACCAGTTTGGTCACCAGGAGCCCGGCAGTGATAGCGAGATTCAGGAGTTCTGTACGCTCAACTTTGGAGTGAGTTTTCCGATCTACGCGAAGGTGGACGTCAACGGGAGCGATGTGCACCCGCTATTTTCGCACCTTAAACAAGAGGCTCCGGGGATATTTGGCACTGAGCGAATCAAATGGAACTTTACCAAGTTTCTGGTAGGGAGAGACGGGGCTGTGGTGAAACGTTACGCACCCAAGGATAAGCCGGAGGCGCTGGCGGCTGATATCGAGGCACTGTTGTAAGGCGGTCAGGGGTAGCCGTTCTCTGCCATCAGTAAGTTCCGGACATCGAAACGTTAACCGATATGTCCTATTTTTGATGTTTATATTGGTTGATTTTTTGCTTAAATGCTCAGTGAATACCTGTTTATTAGGATGGGCGTTGATGTGTCGGGGGTGTTGGGTCTATAGTTTGCAGCGTCAGAGTGGGCTACATGTGTAGCCCCTTAGCTGGCAGCTAGTGAACTATTTATTCTGATATACGGATACAGACATGAACCCCAGTCAATCCGCCGGCAATTGGTTGTCGGGCGTACGGCACCGGGTCTCCTGCGTCTTCGCGGAGACGATCCAAACCATCTTTACACGTCATCGCGCTGCAAATTCTCCTGCCCTCCTACGACTAGCAAGCCTGCTACGACTGCTGCAACGCGGCATATAATTTTATCCCCATACCTCTCTACAGAATTCCGTACTTAATTTGAGCAGCGCGTAGACAGCGGCGGTACCGCTGTTTAGCCTCGGGCCAGACTAGGAGAAGAGCCCCAATGAACGCTAAAAAAGATAAATTAGTCATTTTTGATACGACCCTGCGTGATGGTGAGCAGAGTCCCGGCGCTTCCATGACCAAGGAAGAGAAAATCCGTATCGCCTCCATGCTTGAGCGTATGCGTGTGGACGTGATCGAGGCGGGTTTCGCGATCGCCAGTCAGGGGGATTTTGAAGCCGTGCAGGCTGTTGCAGAAACCGTAAAGGATTCCCGTGTCTGCAGCCTTGCCCGCGCGGTCGGCCCGGATATTCTGCGTGCCGGCGAGGCGTTGAAAAAAGCCAATGCCTCGCGTATCCACACATTTATTGCCACCTCTCCCATTCATATGAAGTACAAGCTTCAGATGGAGCCGGAAGATGTGTTGCGACAGGCCGTGGAGGCCGTGAAAACCGCGCGTCAGTTTACCGATGACGTGGAGTTTTCTCTGGAGGATGGCAGTCGCTCGGAACCGGAGTTCATGTACCGCATCATTGAAGAAGTGATCAAGGCGGGTGCGGGTACCATCAATATTCCGGATACCGTAGGGTATGGCGAGCCCGGTGAATACGGGGCCATGTTCAAACGGGTCATCGAAAATGTGCCCAACTCCGATCGGGCCATCTTCTCCACCCACTGTCACAACGATCTGGGGCTCGCAGTCGCCAACTCCCTGTCCGCCGTCATGAACGGTGTGCGGCAGGTGGAATGCACCATCAACGGTCTCGGGGAGCGCGCGGGTAATGCCTCCCTCGAAGAGATTGTGATGGCTGTGCGCACGCGCCAGGATCTGTATCCGGTGGAAACCGGTATCGACACCACTCATATTGTTCCCACCTCCCGCCTGGTGTCCTCGATTACCGGTTTTCCGGTACAACCGAACAAGGCCATTGTTGGCGCCAATGCGTTTGCCCATGAATCCGGAATCCACCAGGACGGCGTACTGAAGCATCGCGAGACCTATGAAATCATGCGCGCGGAAGATGTCGGCTGGGGGCAGAACCGACTGGTTCTCGGTAAGCATTCCGGGCGGGCGGCGGTCAAAGCCCGCTATGAAGAGCTGGGAGTCACCTTTGCAGA
Organism: Microbulbifer elongatus; assembly: GCF_021165935.1. NCBI lineage: Bacteria > Pseudomonadati > Pseudomonadota > Gammaproteobacteria > Cellvibrionales > Microbulbiferaceae > Microbulbifer > Microbulbifer elongatus. The sequence continues at coordinate 1,602,379 of NZ_CP088953.1, forward strand.
TCCGGCGGAATTCAACGTGCTGTTCCAGCGGTTCAAAGATCTTGCTGACAAAAAGCACGAGATCTTCGATGAGGATTTACAGTCACTGATATCCGGTGCCGCAGACCCGGTTGAACACTTTCAGCTGGCGGACCTTGAGGTGCGCAGCAAAAGTGGCAGTAACCCGCAGGCCCAGCTGGAGCTGGTGATCGACGGGGAGAGAAAAACCTGCAGTGCCGAAGGTAGTGGCCCGGTGGACGCAACCTTCAAGGCCATTGAATCGGTTGTAGGCAGTCAGGCCGACCTGCAGCTTTACTCGGTGAATGCGGTCACTCAGGGTACGGATTCTCAAGGTAGTGTGACGGTGCGACTGGAGCGTGATGGCCAGCTGGTCAATGGCGTCGGTGCCGATACAGATATTCTGGTGGCGTCCGCCAAAGCCTACCTGGATGCGTTAAACTTGCTCGCCAGTAAAAGCAGTAAGCCAACCGGCGTCTGATTCAGAAGCCAGCGGGGAATCACGTGAACGAGTTACAGCGGACGGAATACCTGATGGCACTGGGCGTGACCAGCTATATGCCCAGGTTCCGTCTGCCACTTGCGGCAGAGCCTAGCCAGGCGCAGCTGCCCCCGCCGGTTCAGCCTGAGTCTGAACCCCGGCCCGCGTCCGCGGACGCGCTGATGCAGTCGATGGGTGCACCGGTGCCGCCCGCCGCCGACGCGCCGGCTCAAGCGCAGGTAGCGCCAGCGACGGTGCCAGTGGAAGTGGAGCGGGTTGTTGGCAGTCTGACCGCGGAGACCAGGGTACCCGCTCCGACCAAAGTGGTGCCCGTGGCGGCGCCGGAGAAGCCGGTATCACCGTTTGTGCTCAGCTGCTGGTGGTTGGGCGAAGAATTACTGGCGGTGGATAGCCGGGAACCGGGTACCGCACTGCCGGTGGAATCCCTGTTTGGTAATATTGTGCGGGCGCTGGGCTGGCATCAGTTGCCTACTGAGCGCGATAAGCTCAAGTGGCCACTGGCCGAAAACCCGTTTGCGACCGCCGCTGGCGCCAGTGACGCGCGGGAGACCTGCGGAAGTTGGCTGGAGGCGGCCTGTGGGCGCCGTTCAGTGAAGCGGATCTGGTTGATGGGGGCGCAGGCACAGGCCTACTGCGCACCCGTACCGCTCGCGGCTGCGGCCAACGACTGGCAGGGAACGTCCGTGGTGGCAATGCCCAGTCTGACGGAGCTACTCAAGGAACCGTCGCGCAAGCGGGACCTCTGGCAGTTGCTGCGCAACCTCTATCCGGAACAGACTCGCAGCCGTTAAGTGCACAGACCCGGCAAACGATTCTTGCTGATCACGGAAGCCGCTCTTGAATCCTCCAAACCCATATACCGCACCCGCTCTGCAAAGGACGTCGCCGTTGGATTTCGAACGCGCCGGCGAGGAGGATTGCGAAATTCTCGCCACACTCGCTCGCAGTGCCCACAGTCACCCCTGGAGCGCCGGGCAATACCGCGATAGCCTGAAGGCCGGCCACCATTGCTGGGTACTGCGCTCTACAGAAGCTGCAGATTTACAGACGAGACCGATTGTCGCCTGCTGCGTAGTGAGCCGCCTGTTTGACGAGGCCGAAATTCTGGATGTCGCCGTGGCTCCCAATTATCGAAATCTTGGTATCGGCGCTCAATTGTTGCAGCATGTCTTCGCGCAATTCCCGGAAGATGTGGCGCGCGTGCTGCTTGAGGTCCGGGCGTCCAACCGACCGGCGCGGGCGCTGTACCGCAAACTCGGCTTTTCGGAAGATGGTCGTCGTAAAAATTACTACCCCAAGCCTGACGGCAGCCGGGAAGACGCGCTGCTGATGAGTCTGGTACTGTAAGTGGCCGTTCAGTTGCCCTGCCGAACGGATAATCCTCACTAACCCCGGAATCTGAATGGCTACCCATCAGTCTCAGCCGTCACTCCTGGAGGGCGCTGTTGCCGCACACCTGCAGCGGCTCGCTCTTCCCATGGTGTGGGGGATTCTCGCTACTATGTCATTCAACGTGGTAGATACCTATTTTGTCTCTCAGCTGGGTGACGGGCCGCTAGCGGCGATGAGCTTCACCTTTCCCGTGGTGATGGTGATCAATGCGCTCGCCATCGGGCTGGGTGCTGGCACCTCTTCGGCCGTTGCTCGCGCCTACGGTGCAGGTGATATGTCGCGAGTGCGCAGGCTGGTAACCGATGCAACATTGCTGGCCCTGCTGCTCGCGGTGTGTGTCAGCGTGCTTGGACTACTTACCCTTGAGCCTCTGTTCCGCCTGCTCGGTGCGCCGGAGAAACTGCTGCCGCTAATTACCGAGTACATGGTGCCCTGGTACTGGGGAGCGCTGTTCGCCGTGGTGCCCATGGTATCTCTGTCGGCGCTGCGAGCCATTGGCAACAGTGCGCTTACCGGTCGCATCATGATGGCGGTGGCTCTGTTCAATCTGATTCTTGATCCATTGCTCATTTTCGGGCTGCTTGGCTTCCCGCGTCTCGAACTACAGGGTGCAGCCCTCGCCACCGTGATTGCACGGGGTGTCAGCTTTTTTATCGCACTGTATGTTCTGGCGCGGCGCGAACAGTTGCTGTCGGTACCAACGGTGAAATGGCGTTTGCTGAAAGACTCCTGGTCGAGCCTGTTGAGAGTGGGGCTCCCGGCCATCGCCACCAACGTCATCATTCCCATATCGGGTGGTGTGGTCGTGGCACTGGTAGCGGCGCACGGTGCGGATGCAGTGGCCGGCCTCGGTATCGCCCTGCGGATTGAGCCTCTCGCATTGATCGTTTTCTATGCGCTGTCGTCGGTAGTGGGGCCTTTTATGGGACAGAATGCCGGAGCGGGAAAACGGCAGCGACTGGACGAAACCATCGCGGTGCTTGCTCGTTTCTGTATTCTGTTCGGGGTTGCACTGGGGGTTTTGCTCTGGCTTGTTGGCGGGCATATCGCGACCTTATTCAGTGACTCGCCGCAAGTGCTCGCGGTGGCCGTGGCTTATTTGAGCCTGGTGCCGTTCAGTTACGCGGGCTATGGGTTTGTAATGTCTGCCAACGCGGCATTCAATGGTCTTGGCCATCCGCTGCCCGGAACGATTATTTCCTTTCTGCGCGTGCTCGGGCTGTATCTGCCCCTGGCCTGGGTGGGTAATTATTTTTGGGGAATTTACGGACTGTTCGTCGCCACGCTTATCGCCAACCTGGCCGTTGGCGCGCTGGCCTGGTGGTGGCTACGCCGTTACCTTGCGGCCAGCACCGAGCGAGCTGAACAGTTGTTAGCGAAATAAAACGGTGAGGTTGACGATGCGCAAGGGGTGCGGGTGGCGAAGTATGTATCGGGCCATGTTGTTGTGGATGGGGTTGGCAGCGCAGACTATCGCTGCTGAAAGCCCGTTTGACCGGTATCCGATCCACTTTACTACGGTGGGGCAAACTTCCATCGCCTATCAGGATATGGGGCCGCAGGACGGTGAGCCGGTCCTGCTGATCATGGGACTGGGCGCCCAGATGCTGCACTGGGGAGACACCCTGGTGCAGGGGCTGCTCGATCAGGGCTACCGTGTGGTGTTGCTCGACAACCGGGATGCCGGCCTGTCGCAAAAATTTTATCGCCTATCGGCTCCTCCGGTGTGGTGGACCATGGTGCGGGCAAAAGTCGGTCTCGCCCCCGCGCCCGCCTACAGTCTGAGCGATATGGCTGCGGACGCCGTGGGCGTATTGCAGGCGCTGGATATCCAGCGGGCACACATTGTGGGTGCCTCGATGGGGGGAATGATTGCGCAGGTTCTGGTGGCGGAATATCCCCAGCGGGCGATAACCCTTACCTCGATCATGTCGAGCTCCGGCGCGCCCGAGCTCAGCGAGCCGCGACCTGAGGCGATGTCCGCGCTGGCTTCCGGGGCAAAATCAGGTCTGGCGCGAGAGCAGGAGTTGGCCAATCGGATCAGTATCGCGCGTACTATTGGCTCACCAGAGTTTTTCTCCGAAGCCTATGCGCGACAGCTTGCGCAACGGGTACTGAATCGCGGCAGTTATGGTCCGGGTACCGTGCGACAGTTCCAGGCTATTCTGGCAAGTGGTGACCGCACCGCGTTGCTGAATACCATCGCTGTGCCTACGCTGGTGCTCCATGGCGAGAGTGATCCTCTGCTGCCTCTGGATCATGGCCGCGATACTGCAGAAAAAATCCCCGGCGCACGATTTGCAGCAATTTCCGGTATGGGGCATGCCCTGGAGCCGGAGGTCAGCCGGCGGGTGCTGGCTGAGATGCTGCCTTTCTGGCGGGAGCGACCGGGTAGCGGTGACCTGAGTGAGGAATCGGACGCACCCGTAGAGAGGGCGCCCAGCCCATCAACCACTGCTGTCACTGCGCCCTGATCGGTGCCGTTGCCGCAACAAGCCAGTCGCGAGTGCTCTCGCTTACCAGCGGCTCCAGCGTCTGGCGTACCTTGTGGTGGTAATCGTTCAGCCACTGGATCTCCTCGGCGGTGAGCAGTGTTGGATCAATCAATTGCTGGTCGATGGGTGCCAGGGTCAATTCCTCAAATTCCAGAAACCCGGGATAGCGACTGCTGTCTTTGATGAAAACCAGGTTCTCGATCCGGATTCCGTATTCGCCGGTTAGGTAAAAGCCCGGCTCGTTGGAAAGAATCATGCCGGGTTCCAGCGCCACCTGAGAGCTGGCTTTGCCGATGCGCTGCGGCCCTTCGTGCACACTGAGAAAGCTGCCGACACCGTGTCCGGTACCGTGCGCATAATCGAGGCCGGCATCCCACAGGGACTTGCGCGCGAAGGCATCGATCTGCTCGCCGAAAGTTCCCTTGGGAAAGCGCAGAGATGCGATGGCGATATGTCCCTTGAGTACACGGGTAAAGTGTTCCCGGGCGCTCGGGGGGAAGGCCCCAAGGGCAAGGGTGCGCGTGACATCAGTGGTGCCATCGGGATACTGGCCGCCGGAGTCGATCAGGTAGATGCCCTCGGCGCGCATCGTCTGGCTGGACTCCGGTGTGACCCGGTAATGGACGATGGCGCCATTGCCGCGATAGCCGGAAATGGAGTCAAAACTGTCGTCGGTGAACCCCTCCCGCTGTTCCCGCTTGCGGCGCAGTAGTTGTACCGCTTCCAGCTCCCCGAAGTCGTCATCCTGCACCGCATTCGGCAGCGCCGCGAGAAACTCACACAGCGCGGCGCCGTCGCGAATATGTGCTGCGCGGCTACCTTCCAGCTCGACGGGATTTTTACACGCCTTGGCGCTGGTGATCGGATCCGGCTCGAGAAATACCTGCATGTCGCGTTCGCGGAATTGCTGCAGGCTCCAGCAGTTGCTGAGTAGTGGGTCTGCCCAGACCCGCTGCACGTGCTGCTGTTCGGCCGCATGGAACAGTGCGCGCTTGTCGTGAACCAGCTTGACGTCATTTCCCAGATGCTGACGCAGGGCATCACTGACCGCCTCCCGGGCGAGATACAGTGTGGCACTGCCATCCCGGTACAGTAATCCCATGGACAGGGCGACCGGCAAGTGGGGGATGTCGCTGCCACGGATATTGAACAGCCAGGCGCAGACCTCCGGGTTTGCAAGCCAGAGTGCGTCCTGTTGGCGTTCGGCAAGTTGGCTGGCAATCCGGGCGCGTTTGTCCGCGGATTCCTCGCCACTGAAGGCCAGAGGATGTGGCCGGGCCGGGCCGCTGGGGGCGGCGGGGCGGTCCGTCCAGATTGCGTCGATGGGATGCTGGTCCAGGGGGCGCAGTTGAATTCCCTGATCCTGCAGCGGTTGGCGCAGGGGCGCGAGACCGCGCTCTGTATGCAGGCGCGGATCGTATCCGAGGGTATCGCCCGCTGTCAGCGTTGTGCATAACCAGCGCGCAATCTCATTGGCGGACAGGTTTTTCTGCGCGATGGACTGATCGCCAATCTGTTGCTGTGCCTGCAGGGTGTAGCGGCCATCAACAAAAAGCGCGGTGCGCTGGTGGGCCACCGCCGCGAGCCCGGCGGAACCATCGAAGCCGGTCAGCCAGGCGAGTCGCTCATCGCAGGGTGGGACATATTCGTTCTGGTACTCGTCACACCGGGGAACCAGAAAACCCTGGACTCCCTGTTCCTGTAATGCCTGATACAGTGCATCCAGCCTTTCCTGACTCATTATTCACCTCGATCACTAATATGCTTTTTGCAGTCTAACAGCCCCCAGAGAAGTGCGCCGCCGTGTATAATGCGCGCCTGTTTTTTATCCAGCTCGATTGTGTGCATTATGGGTCAATCCTCTTCTCTGGCGGGCATCAATGGCCGCCGTACCTTTGCCATTATTTCCCACCCGGACGCCGGTAAAACCACGGTGACCGAGAAATTGCTTCTGTTCGGAAACGCCATTCAGCTGGCGGGCTCGGTAAAGGGCAAAAAGGGGCCTCATGCGCGCTCAGACTGGATGACCATGGAGCAGGAGCGCGGTATCTCCGTGACCTCCTCGGTAATGCAGTTCCCTTACAAGGAGCGTGTGGTCAATCTTCTCGATACCCCCGGGCACGAAGACTTTTCTGAAGATACCTACCGGGTACTGACGGCGGTGGACTCGGCGCTGATGGTGATTGATGGCGCCAAGGGTGTCGAGGACCGCACCATCAAACTGATGAATGTGTGCCGTCTGCGTACCACCCCGATCCTGTCGTTTATCAACAAGCTCGACCGGGATATTCGCGATCCGATCGAAGTGATGGATGAGATCGAGGAGGTACTGGATATCCAGGCCGCACCGATTAACTGGCCGCTTGCTTCCGGCAAACGCTTCAAGGGAGTGTACAACCTGTACACCGACACGATTCATGTGTTCAAGCAGGGGCAGGGGCACACCATCCCGGAAGACCTGCAGATCAAGGGGCTGGATAGTGATGAGGCGACGGCCCTGCTGGGGGACGAGGCCGAAGAGATTCGCGAAGAAATTGATCTGGTGCGGGGCGCCACTCACGAGTTTGACCTGGAAGCCTATCGCGCGGGCAAACTGACGCCGGTCTTTTTTGGTACGGCGCTGGGCAATTTCGGTGTGCGCGAAATGCTCGACGGTTTCGTAGAGTGGGCACCGGGCCCCCAGTCAAGGGATACCAACGAGCGCGAGGTGCAGCCGAGCGAAGAGAAGTTCTCCGGGTTTGTTTTCAAAATTCAGGCGAATATGGATCCCAAACACCGCGATCGCATTGCCTTTATGCGAGTGTGTTCAGGCACCTACAGTCGCGGCATGAAAATGAAACACGTACGGATTGGCAAAGATGTGAAAATTGCCGATGCTGTGACGTTCATGGCCGGTGACCGAACCCATGTAGAAGAAGCGATCGCGGGGGATATTATCGGTCTGCACAACCATGGCACTATCCAGATTGGCGACACCTTCACGGAGGGCGAAAGTCTCAAGTTTACCGGTATCCCCAACTTTGCCCCGGAACTGTTTCGCCGTATTCGCCTGAAGGATCCGCTGAAACTCAAGCAGCTGCAGAAGGGGCTGCAGCAGCTCTCGGAAGAGGGGTCTACGCAGGTATTCTTCCCGCTGGACAACAACGACATTATTGTTGGCGCGGTGGGGGTGTTGCAGTTTGAAGTGGTGGCTTACCGCCTGAAAGACGAATACAAGGTGGAAGCCATTTACGAAAATGTCAATGTGAACACCGCCCGCTGGGTTGACAGTGAAAGCGCGAAGGAGCTGGATAACTTCAAGCGCAAGGCCAGCAGCAACCTGGCCCTGGATGGCTCAGGACACCTGACGTACCTTGCTCCGACACGGGTAAACCTGCAGTTGGCGGAAGAGCGCTACCCCGAAGTTCGCTTCTACGCCACCCGCGAACACTGATTCGTAAAACCATTACGCCCTTAGTGAAAGAGATTGTTGCAGTGACAGCTGTTAAGAAAACAACGATTCCCGCACAACTACCGGAAGAAATGCCGCGCACCGGTAACTGGTTTACCCAGGCCATCGGACTACTGATTGTAAAGATGTTGGGCTGGCAATTTGACGGGGAATTTCCACCCGAGAAAAAACTGATGGTGGCGCTGGCCCCGCATACCTCCAACTGGGACTTTGTGGTGGCAATGCCATTCATCATGGCACTGAAATTGAAAGCTTCCTGGCTGATGAAGAAAGAAGCCTTTTTCTTCCCCTTCAAAGGCTTATTTATGTGGCTGGGTGGGATCCCCACCGACCGTCGTGCGGCGGGCGGCATGGCCAAGCAGGTAGCCAGCCAGTTCAAACACCACGATAAAATGTGGGTTGCCATTACTCCGGAGGGGACGCGGAAGAAAGCCACCAAGTGGAAGAACGGCTTTTTACGGATTGCCCATGCGGCCAATGTACCGGTATTGCTGGTGGCCTGGGATTTCCCCACCAAGCGAATCTGTGTAGATTCACTCTACCGCACCACGGGCAACCTGGACGAAGATATGCGTGAAATCCAGCGCCGTTTCAGCAAGTACCGTGGGCGCAATCCCGAGAACCAGACCGATTTTGTGGATGCGGACTGACTGTCGCTCGGGTGGTCATCCGCTAGCTGATGGAGGTATCACCTGTGACAATCGTCATAACGCTGTGTATTTCATTTGTCGTCTTTGCGCTGATTATCTGGGGGCTGATGCATATGCGCACCCCCCGGTTCAGAATGGAGCGCACACAGTTTCGGCAGGGACTGGAAGACGTGATCGCCGGGCAGGCGGATGACAATGAATGGCGGGTGCTTACCGGTTACCCGATGCGCCACGATCCACCTCTGGAAGCCTTGCGCCTGGCGTGCCTCAAAATCGAAGAAGAGGAATACACCGGCAAAATGCCGTATCTCTTTTCTGACCGCGGGCTCGAAAAGCTGCGCGAGGTGCGTGAGCGCTTACTTGCACTGCCGCCGCAAGACTGACTGCGGGTGCACCGGCTGAATACCTGACAGATACCAAACCCCGAGCACGAAAATAATTTCCACAAGCTGTAACTGGAGAAACCAATGTTGAACCGAGTGTTGAAACCGCTTGCCACCGTCACCGGGAGCCTTACTGCAGCGTTGCTGATCGTCGCGGCACAGGCCGCACCGTTAAAGCAGGAAGATCTGTCTGTTGCGGAAGTGCTGCGCGATCGCGCTCTGGAGTCTTCTGATGCGTACAGTCTGGTGGAGTCCCTCACCGTTGAGGTCGGACCGCGCCGCGCCGGCACCAAGGGCGACGAGCGCGCGGTGGCCTGGGCACAGCAGAAGATGCAGGACCTCGGGTTTGACCGGGTGTATACGGAGCAGATTGATGTAAAGCGTTGGGCCCGCGGTCACGCGCATGCCGAAGTTACCGCACCTTTCCCGCAACCCCTGGTGGTGTCCTCCCTTGGCTACGGCGCCTCGACGCCAGAGGGCGGACTGAATGCAGAGATCGTCGAGTTCGCGGATGTTGAGGCGCTGATGAAAGCGCCGGCACGCAAGGTCAAAGGCAAGATCGCCTTTATCAACAAGCGAATGGAGCGCGCCCGCACTGGCGAGGGGTATGGCCCGGCGGTACAGGGGCGCAGTAAGGGTATGCGTGCGGCTGCAGAGAAAGGCGCCGCCGCCCTGCTGTTGCGCTCGGTGGGCACCGACTCAGACCGGTTTGCCCATACCGGCATGATGTCCATTGACGGTGTGGCCAACCCGGTGCCGGCACTGGCCCTGTCAGCACCGGATGCGAACCTGCTGGAAGCCATGCTCGAGCGGGGCAAGCCGGTGGAGGTCAAGCTGGACGTACATAACGAGCCGCTGGCAGATGGTCCGTCCTTTAACGTGATTGGCGAACTGGTGGGCCGCGAGAAACCGGAAGAGGTGGTACTGATCGGCGCGCACCTGGACAGCTGGGATGAAGGCACCGGTGCTCTCGACGATGGCGCGGGTGTCGCCATCGTGATGGAAACGGCACGCCTGATCTCGGAACTGCCCCAACGCCCCCGCCGTACTCTGCGTGTGGTGCTGTTTGGTGCAGAGGAAATCGGTCTGGTCGGCGCCCGCCAGTATGTGGATGCCCATCAGGATGAACTGGACAACATTATCATGGTGTCAGAATCCGACTTTGGCGCGGGTAAAGTCTGGCGCTTCGACACCCGTATCCCGGAAAGCAAATTTACCATTGCTGACCAGATGATGCAGCTGCTGGCGCCGTTGGGCATTGAACGCGGCAACAACAAATCTTCCGGTGGTCCGGACAGCAGCGTATTTGTCGCCCGCGGTGTACCGGCAATGGGGCTGTACCAGGATGGTACCGATTACTTCGATTACCACCATACGCCCAACGACACACTGGACAAGGTTGACCCGGACAATCTGAAGCAGAATGTTGCGGCCTGGGTGGTTATGTCATTTCTGGCCGCAGAAATGGAAGGGGATTTCGGACGGGTGCCCGCCGAACACTGATATCCGATTCCAGTGCAGCCACTCAAAGCCCTGCTATTTGTAGGGCTTTTTTGTAACCTGAATTCTGCGGGGGTCGATTGACATTGGCATAGTGCGTCGTCATGCTCCGGTTACTTTTAACCGGCAAGTCAAGGAATACGTAAATGGCCAATATCACATTGCAAGGAAACCCGATTACCACCGTTGGTGAACTTCCGGCGGTTGGCAGTGAAGCTCCAGCCTTTACCCTGGTACAGGGTGACCTCTCTGACATCACCCTGCAGGATCTCGCGGGCAAACGCGTGGTGCTGAATATTTTCCCTTCTGTGGACACGTCCACCTGTGCAACGTCTGTGCGCACCTTCAATGAGAAAGTTTCCTCTTTAGAAAACACCGTTGTGGTGTGTGTGTCCGCGGATCTGCCGTTCGCCATGACCCGCTTCTGTGGGGCTGAAGGGTTGGACAATGTAAAACTGGGTTCCGCATTCCGCTCCGACTTTGGTCAGGACTATGGTGTCACCTTTGAAAGCGGCCCGCTCAAAGGTCTGCTATCCCGCGCGGTAGTCGTGATCGATGAAAATGGCAAGGTGCTCTACACCGAGCAGGTTGCCGAAACCGCTGATGAACCCAGCTATGAAGGGGCCATCAGCGCTCTGTAAGCCGCGTTTACCATTCGCCGCACACAAAAACGCCGCGAGAGCTATCGCGGCGTTTTTGTTTTTGCCGGGAGCCGTCTATCAGGCCGCTAAATCAGCGCGCTTCTCCGCGCAAATCCGCTACGGTCTCCTGCAGTGCTTCCGCTTTCACCTCGGCCGCCGCCAGCGGGCTCCCCGCCACCACGCAGACTCGTGACCAGAAACGCCGGGGCAGCGTGCTAAAGGCATTGCCATCCTTGTGGCTGAAAAAACTCCCCCATAACCCACGCAAAGCCATGGGGATGACCGGTACCGGTGTGCGCTGCAGGATTTTCTCGATGCCGGCTTTGAAGGGTTGTAATTCTCCATCTTTGGTCAGCTGTCCTTCCGGGAAAATACACAGCAGATCTCCATCTTTCAGCCCCTGCTCAATCTCTGCAAACGCCCGGGCATAACCTTCCGGGTCCTGCTGTTTCGAGCAGATCGGAATAGCGCGGCTGGTTTTGAAAATAAAGTGCAGTACCGGAATTTCGTAGATCGGTTTATACATGATAAAGCGTATCGGGCGGCGTATTGCCCCGGCCAGCAACAGTGCGTCCACATAGCTCACATGGTTGCAGGCAATAATGGCCGCGCCTTCTGCAGGGATGCGCTCCAACCCCTCATGGTTTACCCGATACATGGTGTGTGACAGCAGCCAGATCAGCAGGCGCATGGCGAATTCCGGCACGCGGGTAAACACGAAGATGGCTACCGCCGCATTCATCAGTGCGATAACCAGGAAGAATTGTGGAATGGTGGCGCCCAGCACATTCAGGAAAACGATGCCGAGGATGGCTGCCACCACCATGAACAACGCGTTCATCACGTTATTGACCGCGATGATGCGTGCGCGGATGGTTGCGTCGGAGCGCTCCTGCATCATTGAGTAAAGTGGCACAATAAAGAAGCCGCCAAAGATACCGATCAATGTGAGATTGATGAGAATGGCAGGTGCGCCTTCATTCGCCCAGAACGCGGCGACCGTGGGCTCTACGGGTGGCTGGTAATTACCGGTGGCTGACGCCAGTAACACGCCGACCACGGTCAGACCTGCGGCGCCAATGGGTACCAGGCCGAGCTCCACCCGTCCCCCGGAAAGGCGCCCGCACAACAGTGAGCCGATGGCGACCCCGATGGTGAAGCAGCACAGTAGAAGAGTAACCAGGGACTCACCGCCGCCCAGCACATTGCGGGTCAGGCTGGGGATCTGGGTCAGGTAGGCCGCACCCAGCAGCCAGAACCAGGAAATACCGACGATCGCGTAAAACACGGCGGGTGTTTTTGCGGCTTCTTTCAGAATGCGATTGGTTTGGGTTACCGGGTTGTAGTTGATCTGCAGATCCGGGGCGGGCGGCACTGCCTGGGGAATGGCGCGACTCACCAGGTAACCGGTAATCGCCGTGACCAGAATCACGGCTGAGATCCACAGTAGCCCGGGTTCCCCTTCACCGGTAAAGCCCGCCAGCAGGCCGCCGACGATGGTGCCGGTGAGAATCGAGACAAAGGTTCCCATTTCCACCAGGGCATTACCGCCCACCAACTCCGCTTTCCGCAGGTGTTGCGGTAGAATGGCGTACTTCACCGGCCCGAAAAAGGCGGACTGGACACCCAGTAGAAACAGCACCAGCAGGCAGAGATAATTGTTGCCGCTGTACAGGGCACCAATTCCAAACAGCACGATACCGATTTCTGCCAGCTTGATCCGGCGAATCAGGGTGCTCTTATCAATCTTGTCCGCTACCTGACCGGCGGTGGCGGAAAACAGGAAAAATGGCAGGATAAACAGGCCTGCGGCCAGGTTGATCAGAAAGTTCGCCTCCGCGGTGGCCAGGCGAAACGCGATCATTACGATCAGGGCATTCTTGAATACATTGTCATTGAACGCGCCCAGTGATTGGGTACAGAAGAAGGGCAGAAAGCGACGGCTGCCGAGTAGTTGGAATTGGTTTTTGTGGGCCATAGGGATCTTTCCAAAGTCCTTTGACGAACTATGGTAAGCCATTCACTCAGCGAGGGGCAGACGGAATTGCGGGAAATATCTGAGGCGAAGTCAATGGACTGGGGCGACACCGCCAAAGCACTGGAATCGTGCTCTGGCGGGCTGGGAATGGAGCGATAGTTACCAGATAACCACTCGCTCCTCTTCCGGCAGGTACATACCGTCGCCTTCTTTCACGTCAAATGCGGAGTAGAATGCTTCGATATTTGGCAGTACGCCCTGAACACGGTATTCCGCCGGGGAGTGCGGATCGGTCTTGAGACGCTCGCTCAGGGCCTCATCGCGCATCTTGCTGCGCCATACCTGCGCCCAGCCGAGGAATACCCGCTGGTCGCCGGTAAAGCCGTCGATCACCGGGGCTTCGTTTCCGTCCAGGGACATTTTGTACGCCTTGTAGGCAATGCCGAGTCCGGACAGGTCGCCGATATTTTCACCCAGGGTCAGCTCGCCGTTTACACGCTCGCCTTCCAGCGGCTCGAAACCATTGTATTGGGCAACCAGCTTTCCGGTGAGCTGCTCGAAATTTTTCAGGTCAGACTCGGTCCACCAGTTGTTCAGGTAGCCTTTCCCATCGAACTTGGAGCCCTTGTCGTCGAAGCCATGGCCAATTTCGTGGCCGATCACACCGCCGATACCACCATAATTGACCGCGTCATCCGCATTCATATTAAAGAATGGGGGCTGCAAAATCGCTGCGGGAAACACGATTTCGTTCATCGCCGGGTTGTAATAGGCGTTGACCGTCTGTGGACTCATACCCCACTCGCCACGATCCAGCGGTTGGCCGAGTTTGGCGCGCTCGTGCTTGGTTTCAAACAGGGTCGCGGCGATGGCGTTGCCCACCAGGTCATCGGCGCTTACCTGCAGCGCACTGTAGTCGCGCCATTTATCGGGGTACCCGATTTTGGTGGTGAAGTTGGCCAGCTTGGTCAGGGCTTCCTTCTTGGTGTCGTCACTCATCCAGGTCAGGGATTCAATGGATTCCTTATACGCTGCCTTGAGGTTGTCCACCAGTTTGACCATGCGCGCCTTGGCTTCCGGCGGGAAGTATTTTTCCACATAGCGCTGGCCCACAAGTTCACCCACGGAACCATTGACGAACTGCACTGCACGCTTCCAGCGGGGTTCCATCTGTTTAACACCGCGGATGGTTGTGCTGTAAAAGTCAAAATCAGTTTGTGCGATCTCGCTATGCAGATAGGGCGCCGCTGCAGAGAGCACCTTCAATTTCAGGTAACGCTTCCAGGTTGCCAGGTCGGTATCGGCGATGATCGTATTCGCCGCTTCCAGATACTCGGGCTGGCCGACCATGAAGCTTTCGGCCTTTTCCAGGTGCGCTTTATTCAGGTAGCTTTCCAGGTCGAGAACCGGTAGCAGCGCCTGCAGCTCGGCGACACTGAGCTTGTTGTAGTATTTGTCCGGGTCGCGGTTTTCCACCCGGGTACGATGGTGTTCGGCCAGGTTTTTCTCCAGCTGGATAATATGGTCGGCATTTTGCTCAGGATTATCCAGACCGGCGATTTTCTGCATTTTGATCAGGTAGTCGCGGTAGGCCTGCTGCAACTTCTGGCCTTTTTCGGACTCATCGAAGTAGTAGTCCCGATCGGGTAGCCCGAGGCCACCCTGCCAGACCACAGTGATGTAGTTCTCGACTTCCTTCAGATCCTGCCAGATACCGGCACTGAACGGGGTGCTGTAGCCAACGGTGTCTGCATAAGCGAAAAAGTCGCCGAGATCTTTGTGTGATTGGATGGCATCAACTTTTGCCAACTCGTCTTCTATGGCGCCCAGGCCTTTCTTTTCAATCAGCTCTTCATTCATGTAGCTGTTGTAAAGGTCGCCTATCTGTTTGGCTGCCGCACTGTTGGCGTGCTCACCGGCTTCCATGATCAGCGCTTTTACTTCTTCGGTGGCCTTATCGCGAAGGATGCTGAATCCGCCCCAGCGGGATTTATCCGCGGGAATTTCGGTATTTTCAATCCAGGTGCCGTTCACGTAGGAATAGAAGTCGTCCTGTGGGCGTACGCTGGTGTCCATGGCGCTCAGGTCGATACCCGAGCTGAGCGTGGCAGTGGCCGTCTGCTCAGCGGATGGCTTGCTCTCGGCACTTTCGACAGCGTCATTGTCAGATTTGGCGCAGCCGCCTGCAGCGGTGATGGCTGTGGCTATCGCCAGGGGTAACAGCAGTTTTTTCATGGTTGGCCTTTTGGGCTTTTATTGGAGGTAGTCCGGATGGCGGGCCGGACGAAGTTTGGATGGTACCCATAGTATGCGGCGGTGGGAGTTGGCGGCAAGCATTGCTGCGGCGAGTGGTTTCTGTCGAGCGACGGAAACTGGCAAATAAAAAAGCCCCGCTGAGCGGTAATGCTGTTCACTTAAGCATTGCAGCCTAAGGTGGGGCCCCGGAAAATCCGGTTTCCAGATCAGGAAACCGGATTTTTTTGTGTCTCTTCAGCAGTCTCTCTTCGATATTGATGCCCTCCAGTCCTTCTGTGACCTGAGTACCTTCACCCAGAACATTCCCGTTGAATGGGTGGATTCCGCTCTGCAGTTATCCTCGCAAGCCACTATTCGCCGCCGTCGACTTCCCGCCGATCAGGTACTCTGGCTCGTGCTGGGCATGGCCCTGTTCAGGAATGAACCGGTCTCAGAAGTTGCCCGCAGGCTCAATATCTGTGCTCAGGGGCTCGCGAACGATAGCCTGTTGGCGCCAAGCGGGGTATCAAAGGCGCGACAGCGTCTTGGTGCTAACCCCGTTCAGTGGCTATTTCAACGTACCGGGGTGCACTGGGGACATGAGCGTTACCCCGAAGATGAATGGCGAGGATTGCAAGTTCTCGCTGTCGATGGCGCGCTGTTGCGCACTCAAGATACTCCTGAGCTGCGAGATCATTTTGGCTCCGGTAACACGAGCACAAACCGGCAAACTCCGTACCCTCTTATGCGCCTGGTTGCTCTAATGAACGTACGTTCACATGTACTTCTGAATGCAGAGCTAAGCCCTTACCGACGCAGCGAAATACGCCTGGCCGATGAGTTTATGAATCAGGTGCCGGAAGCCTCCGTAACCCTGTTTGATAAGGGTTTTTGGAGTGCAGACCTTTTGCTGCGGTGGGCGGATCAGAACACGCAACGCCACTGGCTGATCCCCGAGCGCAAAGGCCTGGTCAGTGAGACAGTGGAGGTCTACAACAAAAATGATCGACTACTGCGAATGAAGGTCTCCCCCCAGGCTCGGAAGCGCAATCCGGCCCTTCCCGAGTACTGGGAAGTTCGAGCAGTGAGCTACAAGCATAATGGCAAAAACAAAACGGTATTTACCTCGCTACCGGCAGATACTTATGGCACTAAAGCCGTTGCGAAGCTCTACCAAGAGCGCTGGGAAATCGAAATCGGCTTCCGTGACATCAAAAGTTCCATGCAGCACAACGCCGTCACCCTACGTAGCAAGACCGTGGAACTGGTTTATCAGGAAGTGTGGGGGCTACTGTTGGCGTACAACGTGATACGTCGAGAGGCAAGCCAGGCAGCGGTCGCTCACGGGGGAAACCCAGCCAGGATACGCTTTAAGTTCGCATGCCAGTATATTGCCGCGCAGCTGATTGTCATGGCCGCGGCTCAGCCATTATCAAGGACTGGAGCGCGCTTATCGGAGCTTAGGGCGGGGATTGGGAACCTGTTTTTAGAGGACCGTCCTCGGCCTTCTAGGCCGAGGACGGTAAAGATCAGCAAAACCCGCTATCCGGTGAATCGTCGTGCTGCTCCGCTTAAGTGAACAGCATTACCGCTGAGCGGGGCTTTGGGGTGAATCGAGCTGGGCTTAGTCCGGAAGGCGGAAGGTAATGGGTACCGAGAATCGATACTTCTCCATCTTCAGCTGTGCCGGAGTGGCAGGGTAGGGCCCCGCGCGTTCCACGGCTTCAAGCGCTTCGCGGTTCAGGCTGGAGTAGCGGGATTCCTGCAGCGTGCTGACATCGGTGACGTTGCCTTTACTGTCAATGGTGACATTCAGGCGCACACTGCCTTCCTGGCCACGCTCCTGGGCGCGTTTCGGGTAGCGGATGTGCTTGAATGTGTGGCGCAGCAGCATGGAATGGTAGATCTGGCGTGCCAGAATCATATCCGCGGTCAGCGGCGCTTCGTCTTCTTCTTCCAGCTCTTCCTCTTCATCCAGCGGCGGGCTTGTCGGGCGCGTGGTGGTCGGGTTCAGTGGTTTAGGCTGGGTTGATGGTGTGGTTGTGGCGACGGCCGGCTTGGGCTCGGTGCGCGCCGGCGCCGGCTTTTCTTCCGCGGGTGCTTCGGTTTTGGCGGCAGGCTGCTGTACCGCGGCGGTGCCTATTGCAGCCAGAGTGGGCGGCGGAATGTCGGCAGTCAGTTTCGGTTTGGCGGTTGCGACCTGCGCGGGCTTGGCGGGTTCGGGCTTGGGCTCGGCGGCAGCTTCTTGCTCGGCCTCTTGTTCGTCAACCATCGCGGCGACCTGGGCCACGCGATCAGCGCCCGGCTGCAGAGACTCGTATGTAGCCAGCAGGCCGGAATCTACCTGACCTGCACCGAGGAGGTTGTCGCGAAACTCGGTCGACGGTGGCACGGGACCAATCCAGGCGCGCAGCAGGGTATTGAAGAACTCTCGGTCTTCAACCATGCCGAGCATGATGTCATTCAGGGAGACCGAGGTGGTGCCAGTATCCGGGGCGTAATCAATGCGCAGATGGTCCCCTCTCATCAGCCGGCCTTTAAAAAGGTTGGCGAAGGTAACCATGTTGTCAGCCTGGCTGGCGAGCGTGTCGCCGGCATTGTTGATCGCGATACCTTCCATCCACTGGTTGCGGAAACGGCGCGCCGAGAGCCGGTCGGCAATGACACGCACCTGCAGGCTGCGCGGCATATTGCTGTCTAACAGCGCGCTGGCATTATCGGAAAGCTGTTCCGAGTAAACGCCGACGATATAGCGGTCTTTATTGAATTGCTGCTCCAGTGCCAGTCCGTTCAGGAGCGGTGCCGCTTTGGCTGTCAGGGCCGAAGCGAACAGCAGCAGGGCAATGACGAGTTTTATCGATTTCATTTTTGCGTTGGTATCTTTTTGTCGCCGGATGGGCAGAAACCGGCAGGTAAAGCACTGAGTCCCCTTCCATATACCCCTGAGGATGGTCAGCTGCTTCGGTCGCACCTTCCCCCCGAAAGGCGCGGCCCGGGCAAAATCCGCACCTTGGTCGCGGGCAAAACACACACCGGGTTCGCCGGTTATAATTTGCCCACCTATAGCGCGATTTTGATCCAGGGTCTGCTCAACTCTACTGCAACTGCAATGGAGTTCAACCCTGAAATGGGTAAAATGTCTCGTTTTTTCAATTTCCCGAAATCCTAGGGCAGACACTCGTCACTTTGCACCTAGAATGCGTCATCGGATAGTGCACGAAAATAACGGTGGTGCGCAGGGGCGGTGCCGGGAACTTCCCACCGCCGCAATTGAAAGTCGACGCAACAGTCAAGATTTACATGGATTACAAGCTGCTTAGCGATTACCCGCGTGACGCCGTGGATCGCCTATTAAATGTTATTCACCTTTTCCGCGATATCCGTGCCACCAGCGAGTGGCAGTACGATGTTTTGCTGAAACGCTCCCGGCTGGTATCCCTCAATCCGGGAGAGGCTCTGCTGCACGCGGGTGACGTGGATCAGTGGGTATATTTTCTATTGCGCGGCGAGCTGCAGGTGCATGTGGATGACACCGCGGCCTCCCGGGGAGACCGCCCCCTGGCGGTGATTCGTCCCGGTGAGGTGTTCGGGGACCTCTCCATGCTTCTGGCCGAGCCTCGCAGTGCGACTATCGTGGCGGCACCGGTCGGACAGGAAATTCAGGTGCTGGCGGTAGACTGCACCCTGTTCGGCGACCTGGAAGACTTCTCGCTGTTACATTTGCCCACCAAGCTGGTGTTTTACCGGAATATGGTGCATTCGCTGCGCTGGAAACTTGAGGTGTACCGGTCCAAATATCCGCATCACGACCTCGCCAACAGTCACCGGCGCCTGAAGCTGTATACCGGTCCCAAAAACTGTAAGGAAGAGCTGGTGGCGCTGGCGGATCAGGCGCGGGACCTGGCGCGGATTCTGCTCGACTGGAATGCAGAGTTCGGTACGGGGCAGCTGGCCACAGAGGAAGCCGACATGTCCGATTTTCTGGAGTCGATCCTCTCCTGACACTCACAGTCTTCTCAGACCGGGCCACTGCCGATCTGGAGTGAACCCGATCCCTCGGTCCGGCGTATCTATGCCGGGCTGCCTGCCGGCGCTGCCGTTGCGCGCAGGTCCTTTCGATCAACGGTATCAACGCCTGTCCTTCATCGACTGTTCTCTGGCCTGAATTGACAGGAATCCGTGACTTTTCCCTGTGGATTTCGTAATTCGGCAGCTTTCGGCACTGCAGTCGTCATGGTTTGTGCATAAAATCCACACTGATTTTTATTTAATAATTGCAGGCAGGAATGCGGCTATGAATTTTCTGTTGGGGCTCTGGCGACAGCGCAACTATCGCGCGGCGATCATTGTAGGGGGGCTGGCCGCAATCTGGCTGCTGAGTGGCCTGTTGGGGACGGAGGACAAACCGTCGGTAAATGAACAGCGGACGCAGAGCGCAATGGCGGCGCCGGCGGAACGGGTCAAGGTGCGGGGCCGATATATCGAAGCGCAGCCCTATACCACCCGTGTCGTGGTGAACAGCCGCACGGAAGCCAATCGCAGTGTGCAGCTGCGCGCGGAGCTGGATGGCGTGGTCGCGGGGTTGCCGGTGGAGGAGGGGCAGCAGGTCCGCAAGGGCGATGTGATCTGCGAGCTGGCCGCGGAAGATCGGCCAGAGAAACTGGCGATTGCCCGGGCGGCCCTGCACAAGGCCGAGTTGGACTTTGCCGGAGCGCAAAAATTGAAAGGGCGTGGCCTGCAATCGGACTCGGCCATGGCGCAACAGCAGGTGGCCCTGTCACGGGCGCGCGCTGACTTGAAGCGCGCGCAGCTGGATGTACAGAATCTGAATATTCGCGCTCCCTTCGACGGGGTGGTGAACAGTCGCGCGGTAGAGCTTGGGGACTTTGTTCGGCGCGGGGAGGAATGTGCAACCATTCTGGACCTCGATCCCATGCTGATCGTGGGAGAAGTTTCCGAGTCCCAGGTTGCTAACCTGATGCCCGGTGCGCAGGCTAGCGCGCAATTGCAACGCGGCCCGGTGATCGATGGAAAGCTCCGCTATGTGAGCCAGCAGGCTCACCCGGTTACCCGCGCGTATCGGGTGGAGGTGGCCGTCGCCAATGGCGATGGCGGGCTGCGCAGCGGGGTGAGTGCGCGTATGGCACTGCCCACCGGTGAGCGGATGGCGCACCGTATCAATTCTTCCCTGCTGACCCTGGACGATGCGGGCTTGCTGGGGGTGAAAGTGCTCGACAGCGAACACCGGGTTGCGTTTCGCAATGTCGAGCTGGTGAGTGATGAAAATGAAGGCGTTTGGGTGTCCGGGCTGCCGGCCAGAACGCTGTTGATCACTGTGGGGCAGGAATATGTCAGCGTCGGTGAAACCGTGGACGTGGCGCTGGAGGATTCCGCTGGCGACCTGCCGCCCCCGCTCGCTGCCGATCCGGAGCAGAAAAATGCCGGGGAGGTAAGGGTGCAGCAGGCGGCTCATCCAGTGCCGCAGCCTGAGGAGTCTGAGCAATGAGACTGTTGGAAGGAGCTGTTGATCGCTTTCGCAGCAGCCTCAGCCTGATGGTTCTGATCGTTATTATGGGAATCGCCGCGCGCGGCGCCATGACGGTGGAATCCAGCCCCGAGGTGAACCCGCCCATCGTCATCGTTCAGGTGATGCACGAGGGAATCTCCCCGGAAGACGGGGTGCGCCTGCTGATTCGTCCTCTGGAGCAGGAGATCCGAGCACTCGAGGGGGTGGAGGAGGTGATGGCCACCGCCCGGGAATCTCTGGTGTACCTGGTAATCGAGTTCGACTCTGCGCTGGATATCGACGCGGCGGTGGACGAAGTGCGCAATGCGGTAGATCGGGCCAAGGCTGAACTGCCGCGGGATGCTGAAGAGCCCATCGTGGAGGAGGCCTCCGCGCAACCTTTCCCGGCGATTGTTGTTACCCTCGCCGGCGAGGGTGCGAGTGAGCGGGAACTGCTGCGCAGCGCACAGACACTCAAACGCAAAATCGAAAATGTCAGTGAAGTACTGAGCGCGGATATCAGTGGGAACCGGGAGGAAGTGGTCGAGGCCATTATTGATCCGGTGCGGCTCGAGCACTACCAGATTACCAGTGGCGAACTGATCAATGCGGTTTTGGGGAACAATCTGCTGATTCCCGCCGGCGAAATGGACGTGAGCAAGGGCCGTTTTTCGGTGAAGGTGCCCGGGCTGATCGAGACTGCCGGTGATGTCTACCAGATACCGCTCAAGCAATCCGACAATGGTGTGGTCACCCTCGGCCAGGTGACGGACATCCGACGCACCTTCAAGGACGCGACCAGTTATACCAGTGTAAATGGCAGGCAGGGGCTTTCCATTAATGTAGAAAAGCGCACCGGAGCCAGTGCTGTCGACCTGGCCGACAAGGTGCGCGCGGTGGTCAACGCAGAGCGCGATTACCTGCCGCGGGGTGTCGAAGTGGATTTCGTGTTCGATCAGTCGGACTGGGCGCGGGACATGGTCAGCGAAATGGAGGGCAATATTCTCACCGCGATGCTGCTGGTGATGATCATTGTGGTATCCGCCCTGGGGTTCCGCTCCGGGCTGCTGGTTGGGCTTGGCATCCCCTTTTCCCTGTTGTTCGGATCCATCATTACCTGGTTTCTCGGCTACTCATTCAACTTCATGGTGATGTTCGGCATGCTGCTGGCGCTGGGGATGCTGATTGATGGCTCCATCGTGATTACCGAGTTTGCGGATCGCAAAATGGCGGAAGGGTTGAGCGCCCGCGCGGCATACTCGATCGCGGTCCGGCGTATGTTCTGGCCGGTCGTTGCATCCACGGGCACCACCCTTGCCGCTTTCCTGCCTATCATATTCTGGCCCGGGGTAGTGGGTGACTTCATGCGCTACTTACCGGTAACCGTATTTGCGGTACTGGCAGGCTCGCTGGTTTACGCCCTGTTTTTTGCGCCGGTACTGGGCTCGGTATTTGGCAAAGGTGCTATGGACCTGCCGACGCAGCAGTATCTCAAGCAGCTGGAAAATGGTAACCCAGCCGAGTTGAGCGGGATCACCGGGCTCTATGCCCGCACCCTGGCGCCTGTGGTACGCCACCCTCTGATCTCCTTTGGCAGCACCATAGTCGTGCTGATCGCCATCTTCATCGCATTCGGCAAGTTCAATCCCGGGGTCGAATTCTTCACCGAAACAGAAGAGCAGTACGGCAATGTAGAAGTGCGTGCGCAGGGCAATCTTTCACTGGAAGAAAAGCGTGCGTTGGTCACCCAGGTGGAAGCCGCGGTGATGGAAGTGCCAGAGGTGCGGGTGGTATATACCGCAATCGGCTCCGGGGGGATCTCGGGCAACCAGGAAAAGGCGCCGGATCAGATTGCCAATCTTCTGGTGGAGCTTCACGCTACCGAAATGCGTGAGCGAAAAAGTCGGGAGATATTTGCGGACATACGTGAACGCACCGCCCATTTTGCCGGGATCAAGACCAGCGCAAAGGCATTCGAGGGAGGGCCGCCGGTCGGTAAAGATATCGTGCTGGAGTTGCGTAGTCGTGACTACGACCGTCTGCTCGCCGAAACCTGGCGTCTGCACCGGGCGCTGGAGAGTGATTTTGAGGGGGTGCGCGATATTGTGAACACGGCGCCATTGCCCGGTATCGAGTGGGAGGTCAACGTTGATCGCGCGAAAGCGGCTCTGTATGGCGCTGACCTCACCGGTGTGGGGCGAGCGGTTCAGCTGGTGACGAACGGCGTACTAATGGCAGAGTATCGTCCGGACGATTCCGATGAGGAAGTGGATATCCGCATCCGGTACCCCGACTACGCCCGCGGAATCACCGCGCTGGACGCACTGAAAGTGAACACGCCAGGGGGCGCTGTACCGGTCAGTAGCTTTGTGTCTACTGTCGCCGGCCCCAAGGTGGATAAGATCGAGCGTATTGATGGCATTACCCGCATGCAGGTCAAGGCAGATGTAAAAGACGGGGTCCTGGCCGATGATAAGGTACGAGAGATCCGGCAATGGCTGGAAAAGCATCCGCTGGATGATCGTGTAGAGCTGCTGTACCGTGGCGCAGACGAAGAGCAGAGCGAGTCACTGGTCTTTTTACAGGTCGCCTTCTCGCTGTCGCTATTTCTGATGTTTATCCTGCTGGTTACCCAGTTCAACAGCTTCTACCAGTCGGCCTTGATCCTCTCGTCGGTAATCATGTCTACCGCCGGGGTAATGCTTGGCCTGACCATCACCCAGAGCACCTTTAGTGTGATTATGACCGGGGTCGGGATTGTGGCGCTGGCGGGCATTGTGGTGAACAACAACATTGTCCTGATTGATACCTACAACCACGTGCGTAAATCCGAGCCGGAACTGGGGGCCGGTGCCGCAGCGGTGAAGGCCGCGGCTCAACGGTTGCGACCGGTCTTTCTCACCACCGCGACAACCATACTCGGTCTGTTGCCGCTGGCTCTGGGGGTGAGTGTGGATATGGTCGGTAGGGATGTGGTGGTCAATGGTGTCATTGCTTCTTTCTGGGTGAAGCTGGCCAGTGCCATCGTGTACGGACTGAGCTTTTCCACTCTGCTGACCCTGATCGTAACGCCGGTGATGCTGGCGCTACCGTCGGCCTTGAAGGTGCTGATTCAGGGGTTACACAGGCGGGTCCTGGCTGGCGCCTAGGTCTGGTCCCAAACGAAAAAAACCCCGGCAAGCCGGGGTTTTTTTCATTCTGCTGGTTCAGCAGTAGCCAATCAGGATTTGGCCTTTGGCGGACGGCCACGGCGAGCCGGGGTCTTCTTGGCGGCAGCCGATTTGGCTGGGCGACCTGGCTTCTTCTTGGCTGCACTTTTGGCCGGACGGCCTGGTTTTTTCTTGGTAGCGGTTGTTTTCGCTGCGCTTTTGGCAGGACGACCTGGCTTCTTCTTGGTGGCAGCCTTGGTCTTGGCTTTAGCCTTTGACGCGGCCTTTTTGGCAGCAGCGGCAGCTTTCTTCTTAGCCGCAGCGGCCTTCTTCTTCTCGGCAGCAGCTTTCTTCTTGGCAGCGGCTGCGGCTTTCTTCTTCTCTGCAGCGGCTTTCTTTTTGGCAGCGGCAGCGGCTTTCTTGGCAGCAGCGGCAGCTTTCTTCTTCTCAGCAGCGGCCTTCTTCTTGGCGGCGGCAGCCGCTTTTTTGGCAGCGGCAGCGGCTTTTTTCTTCTCTGCGGCAGCCAGCTTCTTGGTGATCGCCGCTTCTTCTTTGGCTACGGCCTTGGCAATCTTGGTGGCCAGCTTGTTGTCTGCAGCGATGGTCGCCAGTTTGGCTTTAGCATCAGCGGCAGCAGATTTGGCTGCCGTTGCCGCTTTTTTGGCGGTCGCAGCAGCGGCCTGGGCAGTTTTAAGTTGCTTCTGTTGAGCAGCGGTTTTCTTCTTCGCGCGTACCGCTTTTACCTTGTCAGCGGCAGCTTGTGCCTTTTTGGCAGCTTTGTCAGCTTCTTTGCTGGCCTTCTCTGCCGCCTTTTTGGCTTCAGCTTCCTGGCCGCTACGGGCCTTTTCCAGCTGAGCTTTCAGTGCGGAGAGTTCTGCCTCCAGTTTTGCTACGTTGTGTACGCGAGAAGCGACAGTTTTACGTGCAGCCATAAGATATCCCTGTGTCTAAATCTAGTATTTAGGTGTTATTTTGGATGAGTGGAATTCATCGCGCTAATTGCAGCTTATTTATATACTTGAATGCAAGTGTTTTCAGGGTGTTTTTACTCCGTAATGAATAAATTTAAGGCTTTTTTTACTTTTTTCGCCTTCACATGGCTATTAGTCTGCGGATTCGGTGCGCTGATCCCCTTGTTGGGCAGCGCGACCGTGTCGGAAAAGATTGCCTGGTTGGGGGTAATACTCAATGCGTTAGCGCTGCCGATCTGGATGTTGCTGCGATTTTTGCGGCCAAACAAACTGGAGGGCGATGTGCGCGAACCCATGGCATTTTTTGCGGTACTCACGGGGCTCGCGCTGGCTTTGCTGGCAGATACGCAGCGTGGTTTGCCGATCTACCTGGTGCTTTTCAATCTTTTTGTCTTTCTAATTTATATCTACCACCTGAGTGCGGTATCGCACCCGCAGATGCCGGCGGTCAATGATGTTTTCCCGGTATTATCCGCAGAGGCCGGCCGCCAGTGGCAGATCGCCGATTTTTGTGCGGCCCATGGTCTCTGCGGTGCTTTTGTAATATTCCTTCGGGGGAGCTACTGCGCGGACAGTCGCCGTCAGCTGGTGCAGCTGCGGCAGCTGCGCGGGGAACTTGAGCGCAGAAAGATCGGTCTCGTGCTGTGGAGTGCGCAACCTCCGTCTTCATGGCCAAACAAATTCACACAGCCACTTTCTGGTGCACCCGGGATGCCCGGGGGCGTTTCAACCCTGACCGGGCCCTCTCCGTTTATTGCCTGCCAGGGTGCCCCTCTATTGGTGTATCCCTGGGTTGCGGACGCGGCCCGACCAAGTGCGTGGCTGGTGGATGCTGACGGTATTATTCTGTGGCGAGAGCTTGCGCCGAACTATCGCACCCCGCCGGAAGCGGATTTATTGCGTGCGCAATGCTATCGCTTGCAGGATTGAATGTGACGTTAAACACATTTGTCGCCATGTATTAAATAAAAAGGGCGTATCGAATGTATCGATACGCCCTTTTTATTTCGATGAGCCTGGCTCTTTCGAGCCTGAAGTTTTTTCAGAGCGGCCCGTATGGCAGGTACCGATTGTCAGTATGTTCACGAATCCACATGAGCTGCGCTTTGTTTAACGGTGATTTGCGCTGACGCAATGATTTCGCCAGAGGTATGACCGGTGACTCGGCACCGCCGGGCCAATCGAGGCTCGATTCCGCCAGAGTAAAAAAGCGGATCAGGCCCCAGATCTGTTGTGGCTGCCAGTGCGAGGCTTCCTGCAGCCACTGACTGGTGGGCAAGCCCGCGAGCCAGTGGGCAGACTGGAGCGACGCCGGCAGCGTGGTCGGGTCGAGGGCGGGTGCATGCATCGCCGTCGGGTCCGCTGCGTATTGCAGGTCGGAAGCCTCTTGTGAGTCTGTGGCTGGAGCCGTAGGACACTCCATAAACTCCAGAATCTGCTCCAGCAGAGCGCGGTCAATTTGCTGACCGGATTGATCATTGGAAGCCTGATTGGCAGGCTCCCAGGCGCCGACACTCATAGTAACTCCTATATAAAAGCAGGCCCGGCGTATATGGGCCCGGGCGTGTGAGGCCCGAATTATACATAGGCCGGAGCATTTGGGCCGAAGGCCCGCGTTCCTGCTGGATGGATGCCGGGCGGGGAATTCTGCATAATCCATGTATCCTTTATGGCGCGCCCTGAACCGGAGTGGGTCTGCTATACAATCTGACCAGTTTTTACCTGGGGGTCATATGAACACAATCGACAAGCCGATCGCTGCGCGCAAACGCATAGCACTGGTTGCCCACGACAATCGCAAGCAGGGGTTGATCGCCTGGTGTGACAAGCACCGGGGGGTGCTGGAACAGCACCAGCTGCTCGGCACCGGTACCACCGGCACCCAGATCGAAGCATCCACCGGCATGCCCGTGGAAAAACTGTTCAGTGGCCCGATGGGAGGGGATCAGCAATTGGGCGCCAAGATCTGTCAGGGGGACGTGGATATCCTGATTTTCTTCTGGGACCCTTTTGAGCCCATGCCCCATGACCCGGACGTAAAGGCCCTGTTGCGGATTGCCGCAGTATGGAATATCCCGGTGGCCTGTAACGCCAGCAGCGCGGATATGATGATTCACTCCACTCTGATGTCGCAGAGTTTTGCCCGTGAAGTACCTGACTATCAGGGCTATCTGGCCGCCAGAACCGGTGAAATCACTGTTTAATTTGTAATCTTTCCGCTTGAGCTGCGTCTGTAACTCATTGATTTTTAAGGGCTTAGTGCCTGTAGCTAAGGTTGCACTTGCATTGGTGGGCATTTCCCGGCAATCTTCCCCACCTGATTAGACCGGTGAATCCGGCGAATTCGAATCAAAAACTGTACGGTGTTTTATGAGTAGACGACGCGGTAAGGCCGTAGAAGAAGAAAAAGCGGACATCGACCTGACGCCCATGTTGGACGTCGTATTCATCATGCTGATCTTCTTTATCGTGACGGCATCCTTCGTAAAAGAGAAGGCGCTGGACGTGAACGTCCCGGATCCGGATCAGCAGGTGGAAACGCCGCCGGATCCCGACAAGCAAAACATTCTGATCAGCGTCAACTCCGCTGACGAGATCTGGATGGGTCCGACCCGTATTGACAGCCGCGCCGTACGTGCCCGTATTGCCCAGCTATACGCGGAAAACCCCCAGGCCATCGTGATCATCCGTGCGCACAACAAGTCCAGTGCCGACACCTATGTGACGATCGCCGACGCGGCCAAAGAGGTGAATCCGAACATTCAGGTTTCCCTTGTACCTTACGAAGACTGATCTCCCATAGTGGGTCTTCGTCGAGAGCCCGGCTCTCACAGGATGGAAAAGCCAGCAACTGCTGGCTTTTTTTATGTCTGCGATTTCTTCCTCAGCGCTAGGGGCGCTGCCGGGACGCCTCAGAATTCCGCCCGAATCGCCCACAGGTCGGGAAAAACCGGTTTGAACAGGGTGCTCTGCAGGTAGCCTACACCGCTGGATCCACCGGTGCCCACCTTGCTGCCGATGGTGCGTTCCACCATTTTCACGTGCCGGTAGCGCCACTGCTGCAGGGAGGTGTCGATGTCGACCAGTGCCTCGCAGATCTCACTGACCAATGGGTCGTTTCGGTACACATCGATCAATACCTTCTGCACGGCACTAGAGGGCTCTGCCACCTGGCTGAAATCCCGGGTCAGCTCCGACTGCGGTATATCATGGCCTTCGTGGGCGAGGAACTGCAGGAAGGCGTCCCACAGGGTTGGGGCTTCCATGCGCTTTTGCAGACGTTGGTAGTGATCGGAGCCGGGCGGATAGTTGTCCAGTTTGCGTGCATCTTTGGCGCCAAAGAGGAATTCCAGTTCGCGAAACTGGTAGGACTGGAAGCCACTGGCGGTGGACAGGCGATCGCGGAAGGAGTTGAACTCCAGTGGAGTAAGGGTTTCCAGGATGTCGACCTGCTGAATCAGGGTACGATAGATCGCATCGACCCGTTTCAGGGTGTGCAGAGCGCGATTGCGCTCTCCCGCGTTGAACAGTCGCACCAGAAAGTCCAGTTCATGCAGTAGCTGTTTGAACCACAGTTCGTAGCTCTGGTGGATCACAATAAACAGAAGCTCGTCGTGTTCCGGGCCCTCGGAAAGTGGCTGCTGGCACTTCAGCAACTCGTCGACTTTGAGGTAAGAGCTGTATGTCACTGTCATGATCGAATCATTCCTCTCGGCGCACATGTCACCAACAGCCTGCTGTGAAGCAATAAAGGTAACGTTATCTGGCGTCTTGTAATTGTATTATTGCGCATTCGCGCGATTTATTGGTCACATTATAAGGTGGTAAGTGGTGAATGTGGAAAAATCCTATACGGCTCCTCGGCGGTCGTCCCGTCTGACCCTCGGGATTCGGAATCGGTAACCCAAACTGGTTGAAATGGACCTCGTGCCTGCTGACTTAGTGACTAAACTAGCGCTAACTGTCCTACCCCAATAACGAAGTCAGACTATCGGAGCCCCGTATGCCAAGCCCCTTACAGAGCCCCTGTGCCGAAATTGACGCCCAGTTGATTGATCGGGTGCTGGAGATCACCATCAACCGCCCGGCGCGTAAGAATGCGTTGACCCAGGCCATGTACTCGGCCATGGCGGAGCTGTTGAACGAGGCCGCGTCAAACCCCCAGGTGCGGGCCGTGATTCTCACCGGGGCCGGTGGTGCGTTTACCAGCGGTAACGATCTCGCCGATTTTCTCGGGGGCTCTGCCAGTAGTGAAGAATCTCCGGTATTCCAGTTTATGATGGCGCTGTATCAGTTTCCCAAGCCGGTCATCGCGGCGGTGAGCGGGGTGGCGGTGGGTATCGGTACCACACTGCTGCTGCACTGTGATCTGGCCATTGCCGAGGATGAGGCGGTGTTCCAGATGCCTTTTGTAAACCTCGGACTGTGCCCGGAATACGCTTCCAGTCTGATACTGCCGCGGATCATGGGGCAGTCGAAAGCCGCCGAACTTCTGCTGTTGGGGAACAAGTTTGACGCGCAAACCGCAGCCAGCGTGAATATCTGCAACGAAGTTGTGTTTTCCGGGGAGGCCCTGGGCCGCGCCAGAGCGTACGCGGCGGAGCTGGCGAAAAAAGCACCGGAAGCCGTGCGGCTGAGTAAAAAACTTTTACGCCAGGGCACGTATGAAGCGGGCCTGGCTGCGATTCGTGAAGAGGCGCGATATTTCCAGGAGCGGTTGCAATCAGAAGAGTTTCGCGAGGCGGCCACGGCTTTTATGGAAAAACGTCCGGCGGACTTTTCCCGTTTCGAGTGACTTCCCCGCCCGGTACCCGGTGCGGTGAAGGGAAAATGTCCCGTTACACAGATTTGGCATATTTAACCGGGCAATGCCTGAAAAAGGGTCGTCATTGGCGGCCTTTTTTTCGTTGCACGTCTTTCTGTGGAACATTTTGCTTCGTTTTAATCTCTTTGAAAAATTACAGTCTTTTGCTGCGTGGTTTTTGAGGTTTTGTTTCGAGGCGTGTGGCGGGAGTGAGCCGATCGTTGAGTGATTCTGACCCCGTGAGCCGGTAAACTTCCGAACCAGAACACGGCTTCCAGCGGTAATGGTCCAACCATTGCGCATGGCGCCGACATGTGATTTTTGCCCGGTTTAAAAATAATCTACGCCGGACACAATATTCAGGCGCTTCATGACAGCTCCACAAGTCCACACCGCGGCCTTTTCCCTACGCACCTGCCGATGGCCCCATTGGCAGTGGCGGTGTGCGCCGGCCCTCGTACTGATGCTGCTGATGGCCATGTGCGGTATTTCCGTACAGGCATCGACCGTCGTGGCGGTGGGGGCTGGAGAGGCGGGGGGGCAGCGTACCGGGCAGAGCGCCGTGTGGCATGATCCCAGTGGAGACGCTGGTTTGCAGGCAGCGATAACCGCGCTGCAGGCGGGGCAGTTCAAACCACTGGCGAGCGCCGGCTCCACGGGTCTGAAGAAGGGCAGCTACTGGTCCTTTTTTGAGCTGCACAATACCCGACAACAGCCGTTACCCTTGCGGCTCGAGTATGTCGACCATCAGTTGATCCGGTTGCGCGCGTATGTCCGCGATGCTGGTACCGGCGGAGAATTTCGGGAGATCGCAGATCAGGCTATGGGCGAGCCTTTCGCACGCCGCCCGGTCTTCCATAACCGGTTTGTGGTGCCCGTTACCCTGGATGCGGGAGCAATAACCGGATTTCTGGTGCGTTTCGACTCGGAAGAAGCTGGTTTCGTGTTCCCCTCCATGCGTATCTGGAGCCCGGACGCGTTGAGCAAGTCCCATACCGGAGAAACCGCCGTACTGGCTTTTCTGTTTGGTGGTATTGCGCTGATATCCCTGTTCTCGCTGATCGTGGGGGTAACCACCGGTGATTCCAGTTTCTTTGCCTATTTCGTTTACGGCATCTCCAAGATCATTGCCTGGGGCACGATTCTCGGCTTTACCCATCAGTATGTGGTGCAGAATCATTTCCACTGGAGCTATATGTCGGCAGCGGGTGCCCTCAGTATTTTCTGTGGTGTGGTTTTTGATCGCCTGTTTCTACAGACCCACAAGTACACGCCACGTCTCGACTATCTTCTGCTGCTGATGATGGTTAACGCTGGTGTGCTATTGGTGAGTGCGCTGCTTCAGCTCAAGCAGGTTGCGTTGATCAGTATTACCCTGGCACTGCTGTTCTATCCGCTCATGACGTTTGTCGCGCTGGTGCGCTGGCGACAGGGCTCCAGTGAAGCGGCAGTATTTGCCATCGGCTGGACGCTGTTGCTCACCGGGCTCTTTTACCAGGCCTTGCGAGATCTGGGGCTGGTGGAACACAACCTGCTGAACTATTACCTGCCGCCACTGAGCTCCTTTGTGGAAATGGTCACCATCATGGCGGCAATGGGAATCAAGCTGCGCCGGGTACGTTTGCAGGGGTTGGAATCTGAGCGTCAGTACCGCCGCCACCTGGAGCAATCCAAGGTGAAGCTGGAGGGCCTGGTGCGCGCTCGTACCGAAGAACTTGAGAAGGCCAAGCAGCAGGCGGAAATGGAGGCGCGTACGGATCCCCTGACGGGAATACGCAACCGCCGCAGTTTCCTGGCCGAGGCCGAGCTGTGCCTCAAGCGGGCCTACCGGAAAGGAGAGCCGGTCAGCTTGCTGATGTTCGATATTGACCACTTCAAATCCATCAATGACAACCACGGTCATGGGATCGGCGATGAAGCCCTGCGGCAGTTCAGCCACACCATTCAGGCGAAGATCCGCGAAACCGATGTGTTCGGTCGCCTCGGCGGGGAAGAGTTTGCGTTGTTGATTACCGAGACCAGGCCGGACGCCCTGCACACTGCAGAGCGGCTGCGGGACAATATCGCAGGTATCCGACTCCCCAGTGGGGAAGAGGAGGTACAGTTCACCTCGAGTATCGGCGTTGCCTGCGCCCATCAGACGCAAACTCTGGAACAGCTGATGCGTGAAGCGGATGAAGCGCTATACGCAGCCAAGCAGGGGGGGGCGCGACCAGGTGGTGGAATACGCACAATCCAACGCGGACGCGCATGCCGCGTTGTCCAGGGAAGAGCCGCAGCCGGCCTGATACCGATCCGCATGGACCACTAGTCGTTGTGCAGACTGCGCTTCTGGCGTAGCGCCCGCACCTTGTCCGGGTGATCGGTAAACAGCCCGTCGACCTTTACCTCTTCCAGATAAAAACGCGCGAAATCTTCGAAGCTGTCAAAGCGCTCGGGTACCTGTCCGGGGTCAGCACGAAAAGTAAACGGGTGCACTTTGAGGCCCAACCGCTGCGCCTCGGCTACCAGGGTGTTGACCTGGCCATCTTGACCCAGCAGCATCGGGTGCCACGGTCCAATACCCACTGCATAGGTAGATATTTTCTGCAGGCCTGTGGGGGTGCGCATCCAGTCGTAATCGTAATTGGTCCATCCGCCATCCTCCGGCAGCCGCTTTTCCTCCCATTCTGTTTCCGCGATCAGCTGTACCAGTGGCAGATCCATCTCCAGCGCCGGCATAAGCTCTGCATGTATGCGCTGTAACTCCTCCGCATCGAATGCCTGCAGGAACACCTTATTGTCGCGGCCCGTGTAGCCATAGTGTTTCAACGTCTTCAGTACTGCCCGGGAAATATCTTTCCCTTCGTGTAAGTGGAACCAGGGCTTCTTGATTTCCGGGTAAATCCCCACACCGTAGCCGAGTGACTGATTCAGCCCCTGAATCAGTTCCAGTTCTTCCTCAAAAGTGGCCAGTTCGAAACGGGACTTCCACAGCGGGAAGCGCTGCTTGTACTGTGGCAGTGGGTTCCCAAGTACGGAAACAAAGGGGCCGGTAACCTGCAGTTGCTTCAGTTCTTCAAGAGTGAAATCAATGGTATAGAAGTGGCCATCCTCACGGGCCCGTCCGGGGAACAGGTCGCGCACATTGGTGACATTATCGAGATAGATATCGTGCATCACGATCAGATGGTCATCTTTGCTCAGGACCAGATCCTGTTCGATATAGTCCGCGCGCATCGCGTAGGCCAGAGTTTTGGCTTCCAGGGTGTGCTCTGGTAAGTATCCGGAAGCCCCGCGGTGTGCGATGACAACAGGACTCCTGATCTCGCTGACGGATACCGTCGAAGCCAGGCAGAGCAGGGTGGTGATCAGCAGGGAGAAGGTGGGGCGCATGGCAGATTCAGGCGTGATAAATTTGCCCAAACATACCGCGAGTCGGGAGCCGGTAATATTAAAAAATGATGACAATGTGGGCGAGGCGGTCTGGTGAGGCGAACTCGCGGTCAAGCACACTCGGGTGCTTGACCGCTTGTCATAGGGATGGCGGCTGGTTGTGGCCGGCTACTGAACGATCTTGATCCACTCCCCGGGCTTGGGCTCGCCTCGCGGATAATAGCCATTTAACAGTCGAAGTTGTTCCTCGGCGTATTCACCAATTTCCATGTGTCGCGCCAGGGAAGAGAAGGTGGTTTTCTCGTTGGCCTGTACATAGCGCACCCGTTTGATATCGGGTTTTACAACATCGGTTTTCCGCAATGGACGGAAGCTGCGGATGCTGGTCAGAAACAGGTCGTCGTATGCGGCAACGGCTTTTTCATCATCGGTAGGCTTGGCAATCTTGCCTTCGAGTATGTATTGCCGGCTGCCGTAAAACAGTACCGCCACCCGGTCTGGTGATTCCGCATTGCGTTCGGGCAGCTTGCCCGTATGACCCTCAAGACGGTACTGCTGCAGTGCTTCGTCCTGCTCCAGGCTGCGCACGTCGTATACCCCGCGCAGTGCCATGTCAGCGGGCTGGTTTCCGTCACGTTTCGCCACTTTAATGGTGATACTGGCGGAATTATCCGGTGCCGTGCCCACGATCGCACTGCGCTGGTTCTCTACGTTCCAACCTTCCGGAAACAGTAGTGAGAAGCCGAGGCTCTGATGATTGAAGCGGTTTTTCTCGCTTTCCTGCGCATTCTGCCCGTATACGATTCCTTCGGTCTTCTCGCGATAATATTCCACCTTGGTAATTTTCTTGTCTTCCGGCAGCTCCCCGGCGGCCTCGACCACTTCTCGCAGGCGGATATCATTGCGGGGGTGTGAAGAAAATACACCGTGGTACGTCTGCTGTTTTTTACCCTCGACCCGCGCCCGTCGCCGGGCAAAGGTTTCCTGGTCTTTGAGCAGTGCGATGACGTTGATCATCGACTGCGGGTCGTAGCCCGCGTTGTACATGTACTGGGCGCCAAAGCGGTCTGCTTCGAGCTCCATATCGCGGCCGTAGCCTTTTACTGCGGCGGTGCTCCAGAGATTGGCGACATCGCCCACTACACCACTGCCGGTAACAAGCACTGACAGCACCGAAGCCACACCGGCGCCAGTGGCTGCGGTTTTCTGCCGTACCGCATGACGCGCGGTAATGTGCCCTATTTCATGGGCAAGTACCGCCGCCATTTCGGCTTCAGACTGAAGATAGGTCAGCAGCCCGCGGTTGATATACACATAGCCACCTGGCAGCGCAAAGGCATTGATATCCTGGCTGTCAATAATCGTGAAATGGTAGGTGAGCTCTGGACGATCACTGGCTTTGGCGATTTTCTGCCCCACGTGCTCGACGTAGGCATTCAGTATCGGATCGTTATATACCGGTGTACTGGCAGTCAGTTTTTCATGCATTTCGCGACCGATTCTGATTTCCTTTTCTTCCGACATCAGGACCAGGTCCGGTCGGTTAGTGGCCGGATTAAAGGCACAGCCCGCGGCAGTTGTGAGTAGAATGGCCGCCACGAATTTATTCAATGTGTGCATGAGGGGCTCCTGTTATATGTTCTCCGATCAGAATGAGTACCAGCCGTTTACCCTCAGCGGCTGGCAGATTGAGGGGGGAGTAAAAACTCTTTCAACTGTGCGGCCATGCCTTTACACGCGTTGTTCTGTACCCGGGCAATCAATGGAATGGGGACCACAATAGCCGGCATGTAGGAGGTACCCTGCGCATCGGCACTGATTTTTCCCGACAATTCCTGATCGCGGAAATCCCAAACTGATGCTTCGTAGTCGGATTCCTTGTCCCAGGTGCCGAATCCAAAACAGCCGGCCCCGGCGGTACCGATAGAGCAGCCAATAGAGCCTGCGCTGGAGGTGGTTTCCGTGGAGCCGTCAATCCATACGATGTATTTCACTCCGTACTGCTCCATGCGGCTGCGTACGTCCGGAATATCCATCAGTCTGCTCAGCGACTTGATATGCATGGGCGCTTTACGGGGCTCAAACCAGGGGTAGAGTGCATCTACGAACTGCTGCTCCGGAATCACGGTGACGCCGGACTCCGGATTGTGCAGCGTATCCCCCACACAGTTGATCAGATCCGGCTCGGTTTCGTAGTCACTGGAGTGCCGGCGACCGAGAATGACGACGGAATCGCCCACGGCCAGTTCGCCGGTGCTACGCCGGTACTCGTCAATAACCACCGTGGTGCAGCCTCCGCTGGTAAGCGCTAGGGCGGACAGTGCCAGGGTGGTGACTAATGCGCTCAGCTTTTTCACCGAACTTTCCTCCTTGAGTGGCGCGCTCTGATATGTGGCGCCAGATCCCTTAATCCATTCAGCCGAATGTGTTCGGCACAGTGTCTTTACTCGTCTTCCGTCGAGGTTTTCATGGTCAGTGCACGCTGCTTGTTGGCGATAAATGCCTGTAACTCCGGCACCTGATCGAAGCCTGTGTACAGGGTGGCTCCGGCATCCCGCAACGCGACATTGATCGCCTGAGCCAGCGCGGCCTCCTGTGACTTCAGGAAAGCGGTGGGTGTCTTGCCATAGGCGGTGATTACCCACTCCGCCACAGAGTCACCGCGCTGGTTATACGCGTGCATGTCGTATTTGATCCATACCTCGAATATGTTGACGCGGGTTTCCCGTGGCATGGTAAATTGCAGCTCGCGAACTTCGGGAACGATGACAAGATCAAGGCCCCGGGGCAGATTGCTGGGGTACTGTGCGAGGCTGATGGTTTCGCGGAACATGGAGCCGAGAACCGTTTCGAACAGGTTTTTCTGCGCCCGCCCGGTGTTGATATTCCACTCTTCCCGATCGTCTCGGTTTTCGCTGTAAGTGAACTGGCGGAAGTCGTCACTCAGGTAGACTCCCACCGTGAGAGGGTGCTGGTTTCCTACGGGCGTTGGAAACTCGCCGTCGACCGATACCGTATGTGCACAGGCGGTGAGCAGGGCGACAGCGGTCAGTGCGCCTAGCTTTCCCAGTGTTCTGAATCCCTTTCTCCAGATGCTCATGTTGTGCTCCCGGGCTATCCGTGCCCATCATTAAATCTTAATTTCAGAGTGACCGCTGGTTGTCGTGGATCGACTAGCGAAAGTCATTCAAGCCGACAAAGGTGCCACCATTGCGGTAGGTCAGTTCACGCATTAATGCGGCAAAGCGCAGGCCGGTGGTCTGCAGGTGCAGCGGGCGCGAGAACTGGATCGGGAAACCAATGGCATGGATGCGGACCATCCGCTCATTCTCCCCGCGCTGTGCATTTACCCGGTCCACGGCCATCATCACATTACGAATAGACTTTCCGGTGAATTCATCACCCAGTACATAGATACTGATTTTCTTGTTGGGATCGTAGAAGGTGCGCACGGCCTTCTGGATACCCTCGACCGGGCTGGAGTTACTGAATGGATTCCAGGAGCGCAGGCGGTCAAGCACCGCCTTGCGGCGCCCGGGAGTATCCGGAATCCAGCGATTCCGGTAGTTGGAGAACATATAGTCCCCCATATCGTTCATCACCTGAATACCCTTCACATTGGGGTACAGGTTCAGTGTGTTTACCATCTCATCGATCATTCGGTCCCAACCGTAGTTGAACATACTGCCCGAGGTATCGATGATGAACAGAATGTATTCGCTATCGACAGGAATACCACCAATCACATTATTTTTGCGCTGATAGTTTTCACCGAGCAGGCGTTTCATCTCATCGGTCATGCTTTGTAGGGCAATAGTCAATTCGCCCTTCAGCTTTCCTTCTTCTGTTTCACCTTCGGTCTTGCGGGCATACATGGCCTGCAGGGTTTCCAGTTCACCTTTCAATTTGGCGATGCGCTTGGTTTCGATGTCCAGCTGTTCCTTCTTGGCATTCAGGTCGCGGTTCAGAATGGTGGTCTCCCCCCGAATTTCCGCTAGCTGCTCCTGTAATTCCTGTACCTGGCCATCGAGGTCCAGCTCGGCTTCTTCGAGTACGATGGGTTCCACGGTTTTGGCGATCATCAGCAGTAAAACGATGGCGCCGAAGCCACAGCAGATCACATCGAGAAATGAAATGCTGAATTCTTCCTGTTGCCGTTTGGTTCGTTTGCTCATGGCCAGTCCTTAGAGGGTGCGAGGAAAGAGCCCTGAGTCTCCATGGCCAGCTTCCAGAATTCACTGGCGGCAAAGGGATCGCCTTCCATGGGAGCCAGGACGACATTCACCGGGATGCTTTTCGGTAATGCGTCAACCGCTTTGCGGAATAACTTGATCCGCTCTTTCCCGGAAACAGTGTTACCGCGGGGCGCCTTCATTCCCTGCGTGGGCAGACCGTCAGTAATCAGAATGATGTTGTCCGGGAGCGGAGACATACTGTTCACCGCGTTAAAGATCCGTTCGAGGCTGGTGCCGTTTTCTGGCACCACCTTATCCAGAGCCTTGATGGCTACGTCCATCTGGTCGCGGTCATCCACATTCAACCAGCGGTCTTCGGTTCCGACAATCGCCGCCTGAAAACCCGTGTTGAAAGTGTAGATCTGGTATTGGCTGTCCTGTGGAAACTGGGATACCAGCCAGCTCACGGTCTGCTTGGCGCGGCGCCACTTCTCGGTGTCCCGTTTTACCGAATCGGACATGTTGCGCGTCCGTATGACCTTGATAAGTTCGTCACCCAGCATACTGGCGGAGGCGTCCAGTAGGATCAGAATGCGATCGCCGCCGAGGCGCAGGCCGGTGAGGTACTGTCGGTCGCCATCGCCAACGAACTTGCGCACATTATTGCCAAGTTTGCGATTTTCCTCTTCGAGCTGCTTTTTCGCCTGCTCCAGCTTTTTGAGTTTCTCCTGCAGGCGCGCAATATCCATTTCATCGGTACTGCTGTCGACCTCCGCGATATTGCCTTTGACTTCCTCGATCTGCTCCATGATCCGTCGGGCCAGGCCCTGGGCAGTAGCAAGCTCGTCACTGGTGGTGTCCAGAGTATTTCGCGCGAGCACCATATGTTCGCGTCCGAACTGCACTTCTTCTTCTAGCAGGTTGACCTCTGCTTTAAGGTCAAGATTCTCCGCCTCGATGTCGTGATCGGAACCGTGCTTGATGATCAGAAATATCAATGCCACGGCACCGAACCCGCAGGACATGATGTCCAGGAAGGAGAGGCTGAAGGTGTTAAACCGCCGGTTTTTACGCGCCATATTGATCCACACTGATCGCTGTGATTACGCCGTCGAAATCTGCTACGCCGATACGGTCGCCAGCGGACAGGTTCACCGGGGCGGAAATGGTCTCGCCGTTCAACATCAGTTCGGCGCCGGCGTCCACACGCAAGGCCAGCCGGCCGGCGTGATTGGTGACGGTAGCGGCGGGATGCGTGGGCGGAGTTGGCGTGATATCAAGCTTGCCGTTTACCCAGCTCACAAACAGAGGCTGATGTGCAGCCAGTGCCCGATGGCCATGCAGCAAATGTGTGGCGCCCGCTTCTGCAGCAGCGTTCACCTGCACCGCCACTTCTGTGGCTGGTGCCGCGTTGAGGTTAGTGATCAGGCGCAGGTTACCGGTGTCGCTGTGGATTTCCTGCCAGTGTTTTTCCACCGCTTGCGCGACGGCGTTGTGTGGCAGCAGATGGATGCGCTCCGCCAATTGTGCGCCGCCGGGAATTTCGGCCCAGCGGTGGGATACAAATACCACGCTGTTGGCGTCGCTCAGGTTGTCGATCATGGCGCGCACCCGCGAGAGAATGGGCGTGCTGGCGTCCTGCAGCTGACGCAGGCTCACCTTGGCGGTGCGGTCGTCGAGCTCGGCCATAACCTCACCCTGGCGCATGGCGCGGGCAATCCACTGTGGCAGCAGGTCGTAGAGCTGCTGTTCCGCTTCGGCAGAGTGGAAGGGATCGAACCGGCACTGCATGATGAAAGCGTCGGTAAAGATGCGTGCCCAGGCCTCCTGGAAATGCTGCAGGCCGGCGTCGGTTACGGTCTCTGCAATATCCAGCTCGGTCTGCTCGTGGACTGCGATGCGGCTGACCAGGGTCTGGTGCCGGTGCAATTCAACGTGGAGGTGTACGCCGCGGGGAGCGCAACTGCTGAGGCAGGCACTGGCGCTGTCGACCAAGGCAACCGCATTGAATGGACTCTCTTTGACCACGCCCAGCAACAGGGCCAGTTGCTCGCGGGTGAAGTTACCGGGCACGGCAAGTGCCACTTCATCCGGCAGGTCACACAGGCCCGCAATTTCCTTCAGCTGGCAGAAGGCCAGATCTGCATGGTGGCGGCAGCCGGGGTTATCGGATTTTACCGATTCCAGGCTGAGACGTCGCCAGAACTGGTGGTTGACCTGGGTGGGATGACTGCGGGCGCGCATCAATGCCGCAGTGCCGGTGACGATTTCCCGGTTGTTGATGATGGCCACGCCAGGACTTTCGATTATTTCGTTGGTGCCGTCGAATACGCGCAGTCCGCAATCGTTGATTTCCAGTACACCTTTACTCATGGTCTTTCCTGTATCGTTCGAGGGTAATCATCCTGGTTACCCGGTGTTTCCGGGGCGTCTGTTGGTTTCGGTGGTGCTCAACTTACCTTGAGGAAACGCAGCAGTTTGTTATCGCAGTAATTTTGTGTGTCCAGTACAAGGCGCTCTTGCATCAGCTGCAGCTGGTGGGTGAAAAACATGATGACGATACTGATCACCAGGGCCACAAACGTGGAGTTGAACGCGACACCCAGGCTCACGGTCACTCCCGCAATATCGCCTTCTACCGCCCGATGGGCCTGAGCCAGAGCCTCGCCGATACCACGCACGGTGCCGATAAAGCCGATAGACGGGATAGCCCAGGTGATATAGCGGACCATGGCCAGCTC
The DNA here is from genome assembly GCF_021165935.1 of Microbulbifer elongatus. Lineage (NCBI taxonomy): Bacteria > Pseudomonadati > Pseudomonadota > Gammaproteobacteria > Cellvibrionales > Microbulbiferaceae > Microbulbifer > Microbulbifer elongatus. The sequence goes on from NZ_CP088953.1 coordinate 1,642,324, forward strand.
ACTGTCGAGTCGATCGCCTTCGGTTTCACACACCTCTTTGACCGAGTTGGATACTGCTGCGACATTGCGCGTCGATCCGAACCTCTGCAGGGCGGTGAGTAGCGCACGGGGCAGCAGGAAATTGCGTTCATCTTCCGGCAGGGCCTGAATGGGACGGGATAGATCACGGGCGTCTTCAGGCAGTATCGGCGTCCCTTCACTGACATTGAGCAGTGCCTGGTCCAGCAATTTGCGCTCGCGCATGGAGCGGTGTGCTTTCAGCCCCATGATCGCCATGGCCCACAGCATCAGGACAAAACAGGCTTCCTGTTCATAGTCGCGCATGACGATGTACAGGGATCGCTGCTGCGCGTAGGTTTCACCGGCTTCTTCCCGCGCCATCTGTTCCTGGATCAGTGCGTCCGCATTGGGGCGGATGATGGCCACGTAAATGGCGTGTACCAGAATGATGGCGCCGAGAAGGGCGAACAGCTGGAACATAAAATCGGAAGATTTGAATTTCATGGGGTTTCCCGCTTATTTGTGGGCCATTCCATTGGCATCCGGCCCGGTATTACTATTGGCTGTGTGCGAGCGTGTGCTCCGGTATCTCGGGATACCGTTAAATATCTACTGGATACGAGACGGAAAGATCTTCGGAAATTTCCTCCGTCGCCTCGTAGCTGTCGGCTCTCCGGGCACTTTGTGCTTTGATGCTGGGTTGCGTTTTTTTCGCCGGAGTTTTTACTTCCTGCTTCACCGCTACCGGCGTGGTGTTTTCCGTTGCCTGTTCTGATTTGTCTGACTGTGCCTGCGGCTTGCTGTCTTCACTGGAGGACTGCGCCTGCAAGCCCAGTGGCTGTACGCAGAGCGCAACCGCCAGGGTGAGAGCCAGTGTGACCACAACAAAGCGTCGGCTGAACAGGGGGGCTGCCGGTAGTGTTCGTGCCTTTGTCGTTTGATCGCGTGATGATTGGTGCCGTTGCATCTGTTGTTCCTCAATTCACCCAGCGGGCGATACGGAAGCCGATATCGTTCCGCGCCTCAGCGCCATAGTCCCGGTAAGAGAGCCGTAACTCGGTCAGTCCCGCGTGTTTCCAGCTGGAGCCGCGCACCACGTGGTAATCCCCTTCCTGCGGACCCACCGGATTTTCTTCCCGTTTGAGCGACAGTCCGGTACCAATGGTGTAAAGGTCGTGAATCCACTCGGAAACATTGCCGCCCATGTCGTAAAGACCAAGGTGGTTGGCCGGGAAACTGGCGACGGGGGCTGTGGCAGCGTAGCGGTCGTTGTACGTGCGCAGTACCGCGGGAACGATTTGTCCGGCACTGCTATCGGCGTAGTTGCCGGAATTTTTCCCTACCGGCAGTGAGTCCCCCCAGGGAAACTTACGCATTGCGCCCCGCTCATAGCGCGATGCCCAGGCCCACTCCGCTTCGGTGGGCATGCGGTAGCCATTGGCGCTCGCGTCGAAACCCACTACGCGACCACGCTCGGCACGATAGACCTCTTTAAGTCCATCGCGAGCACTCAGCCAGTTACAGAAAAGTGCGGCGTCGTTCCAGCTGATATTCACCACCGGCAGGCTGTCGTTGTCCAGGCTGACGCCACTGGCGTGACTGGAGCTGTGCATGCGCTGGTAGCGACGATATTCGCGATTGGTCACCTCGGTACTGCCGATATAGAACGGGCGGTTCAGAGAAATCTTGCGCAGAACTTCGTTGGCGCGGCGGCCCTGCTCGCGGCGGGAGGACCCCATGGTAAATTCTGCGTCCGGACGCATCAGCAGCATTTTTCCGCCAGCGCCGTGAGTAATTTCTGCGGGGACATTGCTCCAGCGTGCCTGCTCGCCGGTCAGCAGTACCGCCCTTACGGACTGTTTCAACTTGCTGGAGGGGACGATGGTGGTCTGGTAATCCTCATAGCCGGCCTTGCGCACCACAATGCTGTGGCTTCGGGTGGGCAGGGTGAAGGTCTGCCCCGCTGTACCTGCCAGCTTGCCATCGATAAATACCTGGGCATCGGCTGGGCTGCTGGTGATGGCGACTTTGCCAAATACCGGTACCAGCTCCACGTTCATGTCCCGCAGATCCCCGGCGCGGACATCCACGGCGCGCTCGACGGTGCTATAGCCATCCATAAAGAACCGCAGCTGGTGGCGGCTGTTGGATGCCAGTTCCAGATCCATCGGCGTCTGGCCACGGTATTCGCCATCCACCGTGACGCTGGCGCCCGGTGGGTTGCTGACGACGCGCAGCGTGCCATCGGCCGCGGCAAGGTCCACAGTCTGCAGGGTCTGATCGACACCGGCGGTCACCGGTACCGGAACCTGTACGGTTTTGTGTTGGGGCAAGGAGATATCCACGAGACGATCTCCCTGTACCAGCTCGGCGGTCAGCGGAGTGGTTCCGAGCACCTTTCCTTCCACGCTGACGGTAGCGCCTGCGGGGTTACTGGTGATGTGCACATTGGCCCAGGCCGGGCGCAGGCTGGCATTGAGGGTTTGCGTATTGTCGAGGCCCTCGATTTCAACTTCCTTGCTGAAGGGGAGGTATCGCTCGGTGAGTACGGTAATGCGCTTGCGGCCTGCGGGGATGTCCGCGGCCAGGCCGTTGTCACTATCCACCTCGGCACCATTGACCAGAATGCGCACCGGTACATTGGGCTCGGTAACCACCTGCAGATGTCCGGGCAGGCGCTGTAGCGTTACTGCGTGACGGCTGTTGCGATCGCTGCTGACTTCTACCTCGCCGCTTTGCGAGACATACCCGGTGGCACTGATGGTGTAGTTGTAGTGACCGGGCAATACCAGATGGCCGTCACCCAGAGGCAATGCCAGGCCACTGACGGTAACCTTTGCATCCCCTGGCTGGGTTTCAAATATCAGGGAGCGGGCCACCAGCAGGTATACCAGCATCAGTGCGCCAATCAGCAGGCAGCTGACAACCGCGATCGCCTTGGGGGATAGCAGCAGTTTTCTACCGCCAGAAGAAACCGGAGCGGGGGTGAAGCCGATTGGCTGAATGACGGATACTTCTTCTTTGGCCGGCTCGCTGTCGCGTGCGGGTACCGCTTCTTTGGCTGTCATTAGTGATTCCCTGTTACTGCGCACTTATTGATTTTCCGTCGCGGCGATCATCGTTATATCCGCCTTCGGCTCAGCGGGATCATCCTTGGTGGTGAGATACAGAGCCGCGCATTTCAGCTTAGTCTGCTCTCGCCATTGCGGCCTGAGTCACTGGATGATTGGCGTAGCTTTCTCTGTTTTGGCGATACTGAGGCGACAATTTTGTCCACGCCATCCTGTTGCTAAAAGGCGCTGAAATTGACGACTGATACGTGATTGAGTATCGCGAGAGAAGCCGGCGGATCGGTTGCACAACGTGAAAAACCTGTGCATTTGGATCCGATCGCCGGGGCAGGGTTTCGGGTTTCAGGAATTATTGGCGCTGTTGATCTTCTCGGCGCACTGAATGGTAACCACGGGGGACTCTGACTGCGGCTGGACGACGAATTCCCGGCGTACATCCCGGTACCCCTGACGGGTTCCCACGGCGGTGTAACGACCGGGCTTCAGGGCGATCTGGCGCTGTGAGAAGTTGCCCAGTTTGCCCACGTGATAGATAGTGACCTGAGTGCTTGCATCCGACTGTAGCACCACGGTTACTGGAATCAGCGCCTGGGTCAGGGCCGTTTCCAGAGCCTCTACCTGTCCATTGAGTCGCGGTGTGTCTACCTTGAGCGCGCGGGCATCGGCGAGGACTTTGCGTGCGTATTGGTTGCGCTTGGCCTGACTCAGCTTGAGGGGATCCTGCAGCAGTTCCTGCAGCTGGTCGTCGAGCTTGGCACGGGCCTCGCTGCGTGCCTTTCCTGTGACCGCTTCAACCAGACTGCTGTCGACCTCGAGAAGCGCCGAATATTGCTCGGCGGCCTTGTACCAGCGTTCTTCACGTTCATTTTCTGATGCGCTGGCAAACAGCCGGTCTATACGCCCTTGCGCGACCCCATTGGCAGCCTGGCGCAGGCCGGCGTCCGGGTCGGTGGCATTGGGCTTGAGTTTTTTCGCCGTGTTGAAGTGGGATCTGGCTTTCTCGAAATTCCCGTTGCCGATCGCGGTGTAACCGGCAGACATGGCCTCGCTGTAGTCCCGCTCCCGAATGGCCGCTTTGACCTCGGGGAGTAGCGCTTTGGCCGGGGCTGTATCCGCGTCCAGCGCCAGGGCTTTTTCGAGCTCCGCTTTGGCGGTATCCAGCCTGTTTTCGGTAAAGGCCTCTTGGCCTGCGGTAAAGCGCGGCCAGACTTCTGGCAGCTTTTGTGCCCGGGCTTTTCCCTTGACACCCCGTGGGTGATCGTCAGAAATGGTCAGTACCAGATCAAAGGCCCTGGTTGCCGCCTCCTGATCCCCCGTATCCAATGCTTTATGGCCTTCGGCCAGATGCTGCTCGATCCGTTGAGGAATGCTGTCGCGCAGCGCCTGCATTCCTGCCAGCGCTTCCCGGTATTGCTCAAGCGCCTGCATAAAGCGGCGTTGGCGATAGATTCCATCAGCGCCTTCTGCAAGGGTGCGCGCCGCAAAGTACTCTTCCGCCGCCCAGGTTTCTACCCGGCGCTCCAGCAATTCCTCCTGCAACTGCAGAATATCTTGCAGTACTTTTTGCACGTCGCGGCGCTGTTGCATGATCTCCGCCTCGGTATAGGGAGATTCCTGCAGTTTGGGTTCGGCCTTGGAGCTGGTATCGGCGCTGCTGTTACTGGCAATCACCGGTGGCGCAGGGGGCTCCACTAATTGTGGCAGCACCCAGAAGACGCCGATCAGCGCGCTGAACATCCCGGCTCCGAGAGCCAGGGGAAGCCAGCTTGTCCGGTTCCTATTGCCGTTCGTTGTGGACGACCCTGAGCGTTTGCTGTTTGAGTCGGCATCACCGGCACCGGCCGAATCACCAAATGAGAAGTCGGCGGGGCGAATGAACGATGGATCTTTGGGGTCTGAATCGCGGTGTTGCATGGTAATTCCGCTGTAGTCGTCGTTATTTTCCGGAGGCCGATACCGGAAACGGTTTCCGGTATCGGCCTTCCCTGAGTCCCTTGTGACCTGCTGTGTTCCTGGCGTGTCAGATATCCTGCAGGCCGCCGGTTTCTGCCTGGTAGATCTCTTTCAGCAGCTCACGCCATTGCTGGTACTGGTTTTCCACCGAGCCGGATAGGGTAACGGTGCGGTCTTCCAGTTCCACAATTTGTGGCTCCACTTCCGCTTCGATGGAATCTCCCAGTTCCTGCAACGCCTCGATGTGCATCTTGGCTTCCGAGCGGCGGTCGAAACCGCTTTTTACCAGGTAACCGCCACCGGCAACCGCAACATTGGCAGCCTGTCGCGCAGCGCCGCCGCCGGCACCGGCGGTGGCGATACCACCGACGATGGCGGCCACACCCATAATGGTGTTGTTGCGGGCTTTCCGTTTCATTTCACGCATCTGCTTTACTTCTTCGTAGCTCATGGCGCGCCACTCCTGATAGGGCGTTTCCATGGTTTTGACGAAGGTGTCGTAATAGCCCTGCAGGGTGTCCACAAACAGATAGTCCCGCTCGCGGATCTGACGCACCCGCATCAACATGGGATCGTTGTCGGCGGGCAGAGAGGTCAGCTGATAAAGTCCCTCTTGGTCCTGAACCAGATAGCGATCGAAAGCATTGGGTGCAAAGCTTCGCGCAAACTTGATTTCCGAAATGGTCCGCAGCTCAGCGATATATTGATCCGACAGGCGCTGGCGATACATCAACATGTCATTGGAAACACGATTGTAAATACCCTGAAAGGCATCGCCTTCTGTGGGGTGTTTACGATCATAGGCATAATGAGAAGCCTGTTCGGTGTACTCCTTGGTAAACCACAGCTGCCCACGGGAGTCGCGCACGGTCACCGAGACCGTAAGTGTCTCCCCGTCAGACTGTAAAATGGTGCCGGTTACCGTCACGTCGATATTGGTGCGCTCACTGGGAATAACCCGTACAGCGCCCCAGCCCTGGCTGGATTGCAATGCGTCGGCCAGGGTGACCGCGATGTAGCGGGATTCCGCCCGTCGCAGCTCCGGGAAGACGAGCTCGTCTTCATCCAGTTCTTCCTCCTGATCGAGACCGGCATTGAATTGCACAATGCCCACGTCCAGCAGGCGGTTTTCCGCGATGGTCTGATCTTCCACGGTGAGTGGTGTGTAGGCTGTCGTGCGCACTTCGGTGGTGGTACAGCCGGCAATGATCAACAGACCGGTTGCCAGGCTGGCCAGGGCGCTGCGTGCATGTGTAAAAAACATGTCTGTACTCTCTCCCTAGTGTCCCTATATTCCCTGATGGATATTCATCGCTATTTCTGTGACTTTTTATATTTGCGGTACTCTTCCCAGAGTCTTTCGCGCAGTTCCGGGTCGGATTCGCGCATGGCCGCCTCTCGAATCTGACGGGCTACGACATCATCGTCGTCACCGGTAGGTACATCGGCGGGGACGACGGTGGCGCTACCGGTATGGTCGAACTCACCTTTGCGGCCTCTGGTGGGCAGGCCGGGCCCGGTTGCCTGACCACTGGAATTACTCTGCTCGGGCCCCGCGCCACCTTCACTCTGGCCACCGGGTGGCGGCGCAGGCAGTTCTGCCTCGGCAGACTGAATCAGGTCTTCCAGAGATTCTCCGGGCGGAACCTCCTCTTCCATGGCCTCCTGCTCTTCGGCAGAGGCGGGGCGGTTACGCACGTACTCCCGTTCGCGCAGGATCATGCCGTCATAACTTGCCATGGTGGATTCGAACTGACCTTCCAGCTCAGCCACGCGCTCGGCGCTACTCGTGGGGGCTTCATTGGGGGCGCTGCTGCCTCCCGCGGGGCCGGCTGCACTGGCGGTTGCACTGGGTGGCTGACCACCGCTCTGGCCTCCATTTTGCTGGCCGCCGCTCTGGCTTGCGCTCTGTGCAGAGGCGGGTGCACTACTGGAAGCACTAGCGCTGGATGAGGACGCACTGGACGAGGCGCTGGAAGAAGAACTTGACGAGGCGCTGCTTGAAGCGCTGCTCGCGGTGTTCTGCTCTTCAGAGAAGTCGATTTCATCCGGCGGTTCGCCTTCGCTGTTTGACGAAGGGTCCGGAGGCATGCGGGATTCATCCGGCCGGCGGTCAGAGTCGCTGTACACCGGGGTGGACGGATTACCACTGTTTGTCGGGTCTGTTTCACCGCTATTCGTCGAGCGGGACCGACGCTGCGACTCCTGCCCCTCATCGGATGCGCTGCTCGCCTGCTTACTGGAGCGATCACTGGACTCGATGCTGGGGAAGGAGGTATTCGGTTGAGCCTGGCTGCTCGACGTCGACGTACTTGGACTGCTGCGGCTGCTGCTTGGTGAGCTCGGCGACGGCATACTGCTGGCCGTCGATGGGCTCGACGAAGAGGACTGGCTGCTCGATGAACTGGAAGACTGGGACTGTGATTGCGAGGAGCTGGAAGAGCTCGACTGCGATTGTTGCGGTTGTGCGGGAGGCTGCTGCTGTGTCTGTTGGTTTTTACAGCCACTGATCACCGTGGCAAGCACCACCACGGAAGCGAGCGCTTTCCAGTTTACTCGGGACAATTCTTCGGCTGCCGGATTAAAACGGCGCGCAAACTTCCGTAACGTCATTGGCTATCTCCTGATGCGTTCACGGGCCGCAACGTATTCGTTGTGGCCCGCTTGTTCCATGTCTGTTCGACAGTTTTCCCTGGGTGAGGTTTTGAAGCCCGGCGCTATTGCCCGCCAGTTTTCCTAACCCCTCGCCGAAAGGTCCACTTACCTCGATACATCAGTCGAACACTGCCCTAATCATAGGTCGCTTTAGTCAAATACAAAGCGTTGCACTATGCCGGTTGTTTCTACCGGCTCTCCATGCTCGAAGCGCGGACGGAATTTGGCACGCTTCAGAACGTTTCGTACCCGAGATCGGATACTGACTTTGTCTTCCGGACGCGCACTGAGAATACGGATATTGCGCGCTTTACCAAATGCGGTAACGTCGTAGGACACCGTTACATAGGAGTCCGCCAGCGCTTCGCGATCCTCATCCAATAGTGGCAGGCTGGGTAGCGCAGCGGGGTGACCGAAAATCTCGTCGATCTCCTGATTGGTCGCGCCATTATCCCAAAGGGCGCGGTAGGCTTCGCCATAGGTTTCCCGCGCCGAATGCCACTTGTTGAAAAGCATATACCAGTCACCCAGTTCCACTTTCGCCTTGGCGGAAGCGGCCGGCGGTGATGCCGGATTTTTCTGGTAGACATCCATGATCTTGGTAATGGCTGTTTTTCCAGAACTGAAGCTGTTCATCCGGTAATGGTCCAGCTGCGCACGGCGCTCATTGGGCACATTGCCGCCGCCAAAACCGGTATTGATGACAATTGCCTCCTGGGGCTCCCCGGAATATGTGGCCAGATAGTAGTTGGTGGCTTTCAGCCCGCGCAGTGCTTCTACCAGGCGAAGATCATTGGCACCGAAATTCTGCGAGATAATATCGACCGCCAGTGCGTATAGATTGGTGGCATTAATCAGATGCTCGAATAAAGTCGCACCTTTTTCATCAATATAGGCTTGCAGGTGCCAGCTGCTCAGTTGATCAATGATCGGCAGCATGCGCGGATCTTTCTTGCCGTAATTTTTTGCATGTAGCCAGAAAAGATATTCGTGGTTTTCGTTGGCGTCTTCCCATGCATTCAATGCGATCTGGCTCTCAATGATGCGTTCGATCATCGGAACCTGATTGAGGGAGTAGAGCCCCTCATTCACCCGGTTGATCAGCATCGCACGGCGAAACTGAGAGATGGCTTCCTGATGCTGGCCCCGGCGTTGCAATGCATGGCCAAGTCCAAGCAGCTGTTCATCAATCCCTGCACCATAGGCACCGTGCTCGGCTTCCATATCCTCGATGCGCTGCCGGTATTCGTCGATCGCCACAGACGGCCGAAGCTGTCGTTTCGGTTTCTCCAGTGGTTTGGATGCGGCTTCTATATACGCCGCCGGTGGAGCCTTGGCATTGTCGAGCGCAGAAATTTCTTCCGCCGCAACAGAGCCACACAGCAGAGCTGAGGCTGTAAACATCAAGCCGATAGCAATTGCGTTGCTGGTATCTGTCTGTGTCACGATTGAACCACTTCCATTTCATGTTGTGCCAGACCTGCCAATTTCCGCCATGGACGAAAGTTGTCAGGCTCGATATCCACGGGGCGAAGGCTTTTTCTGGCAGCCATATGCCTGCCTGCCGCAAAGTTCGCCGCGCGGAATCTCTCTCCCTGAAGTGTGGTTCGTTCACTTTCCTGCCGGTTGCCCGGTGTGTTGTCGATATCGACGCTGGACTCTGGTGTCGCCGGAAAATCTTTGGCCAGTAGATTGGCACTTGCTTCCCTTGCAATTGGCGTTCGCCGTCCATGTATTTTGAGTATAGCCAACGAATTTTCGCGCTTTGCCTCCTCGCGTTGGCAGGCGCGCCACTGACTACTGGGGTAAATCTGTTCAGTACGATGAAGTGCGCATCCACACGGTGTTTCGCGCGCTTTTGCCTCGGCTGATGCTGGGTGGTTGCGTGTGATATCAGTGCCTGCCGGGTTGCTGGTGTTCGAGGATTGCGCTTCGGTTCCAACAGTCTGGCAGTCTGTGACGGGGTGGGGGGAAGCTCTCAATTATCCCGGTGCCAAAAATTGCCCTTTGCGGAGGGATTCTGACGGCTGTGTACACCCCAGCGGTCACCAACGGACTAGCTTGTCGGGGAGGGCATTTGGGTGGCGAGTGGGCGAATACGATGGTCTCGGCAGAGACGCGGCTCAGTTTTCCGTAATTCTTATCCTAATTTGGCCTTATTTTTGGCTTTTACTTTGCCGTGAAAGGGTTGTTGTTATTCTGGGTGTTTGGAAAAACGGTGTAATACCGCCATAATTCGCTGGATTGACCGCATCGAAAATCAGTGGGAGAGCTTTGTGACGATAAAAATACAACCGGAAGCCATTTCCAGCCTGCGCGGATTCGAGCTCCCCGAGCGACTCGGGTTCGGAACCGTTATGGCGCCGGTCATGTTCCGCGCCCGATACCAGGACGGCCGTTGGAGTGACGGAGAGCTGGTGCCCTATGGTCCGCTGGCATTGGATCCTGCGGCGAAGGTCCTGCACTACGCACAATCCTGTTTTGAAGGCATGAAAGCCTATCGCTGTGGCAGCGGGGTTGGGTTGTTCCGCCCGGAGCGCAATGCCCAGCGTATGGCGCACTCCGCCCGTCGTCTGTGCATGCCGCCAGTGCCGGAATCTCTGTTTCTGAGCGCGGTAGAGACCGTGGTGGCCCACTGCGCCAACCTGATTCCCGGCAGTAGCGGTGAATCCCTTTATGTTCGTCCATTCCTGATGGGTACCCAGCCGGATCTCGCGGTGACCGCGAGTAAGGCGTACGAGTTCTATGTGATCGCGAGTCCTTCCGAGGCCTACCACCCGGGCAATATGCGCCTGTGGGTGGAGCGGGAAGACAGTCGCGCAGCGGTAGGCGGAACCGGCGATGCGAAAGTGGGGGGCAATTATGCCGCCTCCCTGCTGAGTATCGCGCAGCTCAGAGAGCGCGGGTACGACCAGTCGCTGTGGTTGAATCCGGGCAACCGGCACACAGTCGATGAGCTGTCGGGGATGAATTTTTTCGCGGTAATGGACGGCGTTCTACACACCCCGGCGCTGAACGGCTCCATTCTTGAAGGCATCACCCGGGATTCCATACTGACTCTGGCGCGGGATCTGGGTATTGAGGTGCACGAGCGGGAAATCGATATCGACGATTTACTGGCCCTGGTTGCATCCGGTACCTGCAGCGAAGCGTTTGCCTGTGGTACAGCGGCGATCGTCAGCCCGATCAGCGAACTGGGGGACAGCGAGCAGCGTTACCGTCTTGCCCAGGCTCCAGGTCCGGTTGCTCAGCAATTGCGTGCTGCGTTACTGGATATTCAGGAAGGGCGTGCGGAAGATCGTTTCGGTTGGATGCATATGGTGCAAGTGGCGGAAGCCTGACGTGAAAGTGTTCTTTGGCCGGCAGCGGCTGGCGCAGACTTTCTGTTGCGTGTATCAAGCAGTGCCAGAAAACACTGCTGAATAATATTCGAGTGATTCCGTAGCACTCTGGTAAATGCGGTTGTTTCCTGGAGAAACGGCCGCATTTTTATTTGCGCCAATTCTGGTGTCTGCGTTGACTTGCATGACGGAGGTGTTACAAATCTAGAGTGCCCCGCATTTGAGGGTACGGGTAATCCGCCGGATATCCTCGTATCGGGGGCGTGTCTGGTGAGACAAATAAGAAACTGGAACTTCTGGGAAAGGCCTTTGGCGGTATCCCTCACTTTGACAAGTAGTATCCAGATCAAATTGAGACAGCAGAGTCGAATTGCGCTGTGGCTCAGTAAAAAGGTTTTCCCCGCGGCTTCAAGCCGTGTAGTTCCTCGCGAGTGAGGAGAACGGGAATGCTGAATCATCTCTACGGCCTGATGGTGCAACCGCGCAGGCAGTGGCAGGAAATTGCCGGCATGTCTGAAAAAAGCGTCAACCGTCAGGTGCCTTACGTCATCGTTCTGGCACTGGTACCGGCATTGTGCTGGTATTTCGGGACCACGGAAATCGGCTGGAATATCGGCCGCGGTGATCAGGTCCGTACCCTGACCAACAATAGCGCGCTGTCTCTCGTGGCGGTGTTCTATGTCACCATGATCCTTGCGGTAGTCGCAGTGGGTTATTTCATTCACTGGATGGCGAAGACCTACGGCGCGAAAACGCATCCGATGAAAGGTATTGTGATCGCCGGGTTTACTGCCACGCCCATTTTTATAGCCGGTGCAGCGGGGCTCTATCCCATCCTGTGGCTGGATATTCTGCTTGCCACGGTAGCGGTAGCCTATGCGGTATACCTTCTGTACGTGGGAATCCCCATCGTCATGAATGTTTCTGAGGAGCGGGGTTTTCTGTTTGCCAGTGCCGTAGTCACTGTGTGTCTGGTGATGGCGGTGGTGGTCATGGTGGGCACAGTTCTGTTCTGGAGCTTTGTGGCCGGACCTGTGTTCCAGCACTAACTGACATATCCGGTCCCGGGCGCAGGTGTGCTCGGGACCCTCTCTGCCGTTCCCCCCTCTCTGTTCCCCGCATCGACAGTGCCCGGCTCCTCCGGGTAAAGCCCTCACACCAAGTTTCCGACCATTCGGTCATGTTGTCTCTGGTTAAAATGAGACAAAGTTCCACCTGGCGAATTGCCGAGACTCCTACGAGGCGATAGTATCCGACAGCTGGCAGCTAAGTATTTTGCCCGTCTTAATTGGTACATCCGTACCACTTGGGAATGGTGAAGGAAGCCTGGTCACGGTTTTATGTCCGCCAGGCCCCCTCCGCTGCCGTAAATGCATGGATATCACCTCGAAGACCAATAAGAAATTTGGAGAAAAAATGAAATCATCGGCGAAATTTGGCGCGCTCCTGCTGGCCGTACTGGCGACAGCCTGTTCTCAGAAAGAAGAAGCGGGTACGGCGGATAGCGCGGGCAGTGCTGATGCCGCGGCGTTCCAGAAGCAACTGCTCAAGCAATTGATCCAGGCACAACCGGGTGATGTCATTGAAATTCCCGAGGGCCGCTATACGCTGAATCGCAGCCTTTCTCTCAACGTCGATGGTGTGACGATCCGCGGTGCGGGGATGGACAAAACCATTCTCTCCTTTAAAGACCAGATTCAGGGGGCAGAAGGTCTGCTGGTGAATGCCAGCGACTTCACCATCGAAGACCTGGCCATTGAAGACACCATCGGCGATGCGCTCAAAGTCAACGAGGGCAAAAACATCATCATCCGTGACATTCGCGTCGAGTGGACCAATGGTCCGGCGACCGAAAACGGCGCCTATGGAATCTATCCGGTACAGACTGAAAACACCCTGGTGGAAGGTACTGTGGCAATCGGCGCATCCGATGCGGGTATTTATGTGGGGCAGTCGCGCAACGTGATCGTGCGTAACAACCGTGCGGAATTCAATGTTGCCGGAATCGAAATTGAGAACACCATTGGCGCGGACGTATACGATAACGTCGCCACCAACAACACTGGCGGCATTCTCGTATTCAATATGCCGAACCTGCCTCAGCCGGGACACAGCACCCGCGTGTACAACAACAAGGTGTTCAAGAACAACTACGAAAACTTTGGTCATGAAGGGACGCCGGTCGCCGCGGTACCAGCGGGCTCCGGGGTGGTGATCAACTCCAACGATTTTGTGGAGATTTTCAATAACGAAATCTCCGATAATGACACTGCCAACGTGATCGTCAGCAGCTATTTTGCAGCGGGTTACTACAGCGACAAGTCAACACAGGAGAACTTCGACCCCTACCCGGAGGGTATTTATATTTACGACAATACCTTCACCGGCGGTGGCAAGTCTCCGGATGATCTGGAGTTGAAAGCGCTGAAAATAGCCAAGTTCGGCCTGACCGGCAGCCTGCCGGATGTACTGTGGGATGGTGCCGTCGACCAGGCAAAAATGGTAGATGGCAAGCTGCCGGAAAATCTGAAGCTGTGTATTCAGAATGAAGGTGTCGGCATCATCAATGTCGATCTTCAGGGCGGCTACAAAAACATTACCACCGATATCAGTAAACACAGCTGTAGCCTGAAAAAGCTGCCGCAGGTGGTGCTTGATTTCGACAATAAGCAGGAAAAACCTCAGGAAGAGCAACACGCAATCAATGAGGTAACCGATGCGTAAGCTTGCAGTCAGCAGATGGTTCGGGGGTGCAGTGCTGGCCCTGCTGCTCACCGGGTGCGACGCACCCCGTGAGCAGGTAACGGTACATGAACGCAGTGCCGTGCCGGACAATCTGAGTCAGTGGCATGTCGTCGAGGCCATCGACGGCAAACTGTCGCTGAACGCGCGCGTGGTGCCCTATGACCTGAACACAGCGCTGTTCACCGATTACGCGCACAAGCTGCGTACCGTGTGGATGCCGGAAGGCAGCAGTGCACGGTATGGGGAGGCGGACTTCGATTACCCGGTGGGAACCATTATCAGCAAAACGTTCTACTACCCGCTGGGGGAGAACGGCACTGTGGTGCGTACTGACGATTACAGCGGGGACTTTGCCGGATCCGGGTTGGACCTGTCGAAGGTGAAGCTGATTGAAACCCGCCTGCTGGTGAAGCGTATCGACGGGTGGCAGGCTCTGCCCTACGTGTGGAATGACGCGCAGACCGATGCGGTGCTGGAGATTGCTGGAGACGCCAAGCGGCTGCAGCTGGTCAACGCGAATGGCAGCGCAGAAGCGTTTACTTATGTAGTGCCAGACTCCAATCAGTGCGCGGGTTGCCATGCGGACAACCACGCACAGAAAGCGGTGCGTCCCATCGGCCCGCGCGCGCGTCACCTGAACAAAGTGTTCGATTATCGCGACAGCGGGGTACAGGACGGTGCGCAGAACCAATTGCTATTCTGGCAGCAGGTCGGCTATCTCACCGGTATGCCGGACCTGGCGGATGTGCCTCGCAACGTGGCCTATGAAGACACCTCAGCTTCCCTGGAGGAGCGCGCGCGGTCTTACCTGGATATCAACTGTGGCCACTGTCACAATCCCAGTGGTCCTGCAGACACGTCCGGGCTGATGTTGTACGTTGCCGAGCGCGATCGACGCAAGCTGGGTGTCTGTAAGCCCCCGGTGGCCGCGGGCACAGGCTCGGGTGATCGCTTGTTTGCGATTGTGCCCGGGAGCCCGGACGATTCCATTCTCAATTTTCGTGTGGAATCCACTGACCCCGGGGCAATGATGCCCGAGCTTGGGCGCAGTCTCGCACACGAGGAAGGTGCGGAACTGCTGAAAGAGTGGGTTGCTTCCCTACCCGGCAACTGCTCCTGATAAAGTCAGCAGGCGGAAGTCACACGCTTCCGCCTGCTGGCGATCACGGTGACGGCCCGTAAACCAGCGGTGAGTCGATGAAATTCCTCTGTGGCCTTGTTCTGGCCAGCGCCTCGGTGCTGAGGTACGGTGGATAAAGGAAGTCCAGCAGCCGGCCCGTTTCATTGTTTCTCCGCTCATAGTCTTCCAGTAGCGCAACATAGGTGCGAAAGCGCTCCTGAATCTTGCGCACATAATCGTAGGGCTCCTGTCCCCGCGCATAGCCGTAGCGCGCCTTCTCGTAATATTTCTTGTCGGACAGAAGCAGCATCGCGTTTTCGACATTATTGAACCAGACTTTTCTGTCCCAGCCTTTTTCTTCGGCAATGTCCTGTGCGTCGTACACATGACCGAGCCCGGCATTGTAGGAAGCAAGGGTAAACCACATCATGTTTTCCGGGCTGATACCCTTGTCCTCAAACTTTCGGTGCAGCCACTCCAGGTATTTGAGGCCGGCACGTACGCTGCTTTCCGGATCAAACAGATTCCTCTCGCCGACCTGCTTGCCGGTATCCGGCATTACCTGCATGAGCCCGCGTGCGCCTACCCAGGATTTTGCTTTGGGATTGAACGTGCTTTCCTGGAACATCTGAGCGACAACCAGTCGCCAGTCAAAATCATACTCGTCCGCGTATTTTTTTACGTATTCGTCATAGGGGGAAATCGTACCATTGGCATTCAGCTCATCGATTTCCGGGCGGGTGCGTTTCGGCGCATCAAAATACTTGATATAAAGAATGCGCATTTTTTTCTGCGTGCTCTTCTTGGCAAAGAATTTGTTGATGGCCTTCAGTAATTGCGGGTTGTTTTCCCGCACCATCCAGCCGTAGACGTTGTCCTCGATACCCAGGTCAAACAGCACATCCACATTGGTGCGCCAGGCGTGCTCCAGTTTCACTGACAGACGATCGGCAATGGCGAGGTCATATTCGCCGTCTGCAACCCTGTCGATAATCTCCTGGATATTCAGCTCTTCCGGTGCCAATTCAATTTTCACGCCGGGTACTTTTTTCTTGAGATCCTGTGCGACCTGGTAGTGGTTGCTGGACTTGCGCACATGAATCGTGCGACCTTCGAGTGCCTCCAGCGATTCTATGTTGTCGCTGTCCTCACCAACCAATACCACGCGCTCCTTCATGTATGGTGTGGAAAAATCCATGCCGCTGTTATCGCGTTTTTCTGTAGCTGAGAGCAGGGCCGCGGCAATATCCGCCTTGCCATCGCGCAACATGGTAAGTAGGTCGGCGTGGGTGGGAGCGACGATGATCTCAAGACGCAATTTGAGTTTTTTGGCGAACGCCTGGGCCAGTTCAAATTCATACCCCATAATGCGGCCCTTCCACATGTAATAGGTGCCCGGGTGATTGCGCGTGAGTATCCGGATGTAACCCCGTTCGCGAATCTGCTCCAGATCACCAATGGAGCGGTTCACGGTACGGGTCAGCTTGCTATGGCGGATAAAATCATTCATCGCCTGCAGCAGTTCAGGGGAGTTTTTGCGGACCGCCCAGCCCACCTGGTATTTTCCGGGAAAGGTGTAGTTTTCAATAATGTTGTCTTTAAATTGGGAAACCTGATTGAAGATGTGGTTTTCCGCGATGGTGAGGTCGATATGACTTTCCGCCACATCAATGACCAGTTCTACATAGTTTCGTTCGGAAACCTTCAGTTTTAGCCCCGGATGCTTTTCCACGAATTTCCTTGCGGCTGTTTCAAAAACAGTCCCTTTGGTGACCACCAGTGTTTTTCCCGACAGGTCTGTGGACTCTGAAATTGGTTTTGTGTCATCGCGGGAAATCAGAACCAGTTGGGTGCTGGCGGTGGGGATCGAGAAGTCGACCTTTTGCTGGCGCTCTTCATTGATCACCATGTAGTTGGCGATAAGGTCGCCTTTGCCTTCGTTGAGTAGCGGGATCAGTTGATCGAAGTTATTGGCGTAGAGTACGACCGGTTCCAGCCCCAGGCGCGTGGCCAGGCGTTTCGCTTCACTCAGTTCGAGATCCTGGAGGGTGGCCTCCCGGTGCAGTGAATCGCTGTTGGAAATATCCACCAGTATGCGGAGCTTTCCCTGTTTCAGCAGGCCCGGCAGATCACCGGTCTCGGTGTAATTGTCGTAGGCGTGGATGGGGTACTCGCCACTGGTTTCCTGTGGCCATTCCGCTTCGCGGCGCAGGTCTTCCCGGGAGGCGGGGTGCATATGCGGATCATCGGCACCGACCTCTGGGGAAGACTCATCGCTGTCTGCGTCATCGTCATCACTTTCTGCCGGGGTATCAACTGCCACATTTGTCTCAGTGTCCCCGGCAACTGGCGACTCTGGGGCGGCACCTTCATCCTCCCGCTGGCAAGCGACGATGGAGAGAAGGATAACCAGAAGGCAGCAAAACTTACGCCCAAGCACAAACAATCCCATGGTACTTCTGCAGATACATCCGATGTCGTTGTTAAAATTCTAGTCGGCGGGCTGCAGGTGTGTAGCTTGATTCCGCGGTTCGCAGATATTCGTGCGGGTATGCAATAGCGATTGTGTGCCCGGACGCGCCAACCACCGGAGGGGTTTTATCGAGGGCGACAGGTGTGGATGAACGGCGATAGCAGGAGTGGTGGAAGGCGGGCAGGCCAGAAGTTTTTTGGCGTCACGGAAGGTGGTCGGGCCCCGAGTGATGAGATGTCAGGGCCGCGAAGTCGGTAGAGACCGCAGTGTCGGTTGTGGTGGGCTGCTCAGCCTATGCCGTTTGTGTCTGCATGTTGTTCAGTGCGGTTGTGCTTGATGTGGGAATGACGCCTTTGATCATCAGGGTCACTGTACGTTCAAGCAGAGGCGAGTCTACGGAAATGGCGCCGCTCAGAATCTGGAACTCAAGATTCAGAATCGTACCGTGAGCTACCTGGGCCGCAGCCAGCGGGTCTGACAGCTGTAACAGCTCGAAGAATTCGACAATCAGATTTTCTGTGGACTGATTCGCCATGCGTACGGCACGGGTCAACTGTGGGTTGCGCAGCGCTTCATTTCTGAAGGCGAGCTCAATAATCCGGTTGTCGCGACTGCTCGCCTGGGAGCGAATGTGGTTCAACACGAAGCGAGTCAGCTGCTGAATAAGTTGGCGGCGCCCTGTGGAAGAGTGCATCTGTTCCGGCGTGAGCTGGCGAACCGCGGAAAAGCTTTCTTCCTGCAGTGTCAGGGTCTGATCAATATTCTGTTCTACGAAATAAGTGAATGCATCACTGATCAGGTCATCCAGCTGTTTGAAGTAGTAAGTGGTGGCTGCCAGTGGTACCGCAGCTTCTTTGGCGACAGCGCGATGGCGGATGCCACGAATTCCCTCTTTTACAATGAGGCGAAGAGTGGCTTCTAAAATTGCTTTGCGACGTTGGCGGCTGTCGGCACGTTGTGCGCGACGACCCTGGTAGACCAATTCAGACTTTCCGTTGTCTAACGTCATGGTTGCGAGAATTCCTTTGCAGTATGAGGCGAACAGCTATCGGGAATCGGGAAGTGGGTGTTCCAGATGAAAATAGCGCGGTGAAAAAATTGTCGGCAATACAGCCCGTTCATGTATTCCGCTCCCGTCGTGTATTCGTCTTATCTTTATGCCTCCAGTCTACCGAAAGTCACACGGCCATGGCCACGCGTACTTATGACTGACAAGACAGCTTGGGACGGTCGCTCTATTTTATCGATATGAGTCAGGTTAGCCAGCGAGGAATCGCGGATTGTGAGGGAAATCCCATTACGTTTTATTACACGGGGAATTAGTTGAAGAAAACTTCGGGAAAATGGCGAATTTGCGAGCTGAGCCGCGAGAAGCAAGTGATGTGAGTTGCTGTGTGGAAAACGAAGAAGATCCGGTCATGGAATTGAGGACATGGCTTCCGCAAAAAAATACCGGCTCTGCGGCCGGTATTTTTTTGCGGGTCGGGTCGGCACCGGAAAAGCCTGGTGCCGACCCGATCGCCTGTTAGCGGAAAACCCTGCGCAATTCAGGAAATTTTGCCCGTGGTACGCACGCGTTTGCTTCCGCTGACAACGCTGGCATTGGCATTTTTTCGGCGCTCGATACCGGTGTCGATGGCGTTTTTGGCGGCGATCAAAAGCCCGGCCACGAGAAAGGCACCCGGAGGCAGCACTGCCACCAGAAATCCGGAGTAATCCTGCCCCAGTATCGGCAGGGTCCAGTTTGCGGCCACCGGGCCGAGCAGCAGATCCATATCGCTGAATAGGGTACCGCGGCCGATAATTTCCCGCACCGCGCCGATGACAATCAGTACCGCACTGAAGCCGACCCCCATCATCAGCCCGTCCAGCAGAGAGGGCAGCACCGGGTTTTTACTGGCAAAGGCATCCGCACGGCCCAGGATTGCGCAGTTGGTCACAATCAGCGGAATGAAAATACCCAGTACCAGATACAGCTCGTAGGTAAATGCCTTCATCAACAGTTCGGCACAGGTCACGAAAGTGGCGATGATCATCACCGAGGCGGGCAGGCGCACGGTTTCCGGCATCTGGTGACGTACAAGGGATACCGCCAGGTTGGAGCAGGCAAGTACCGCGGTGGTGGCGAGACCGAGGCCAATGGCGTTGACCACCGAGCCGGTAACGGCCAGCAGCGGGCACAGGCCCAGCAGTTGCACCAATGCGGGGTTGTTCTTCCACAGGCCGTTGTGGGTAATTTCGCTGTAGTTGGGTGTCGCCATCAGTTGTCCTCCCCTTGCGTGTTTTGGGGCTGTTCGACTTCGACCGCGTGCTTGGAGACAGGGGCGCTGAAGATTTCCTGCTGATGCTCGGCGACGAAGTCCAGCACCGTGCGCACCTGGTTGACGACTGCCCGTGGAGTGATGGTGGCGCCGGTAAACTGATCGAAGGCGCCGCCGTCTTTCTGCACTTTCCACATATCGCGTCCGGGGTCCTCGAGCGACGTGCCGTCGAAGGAAAGAATCCAGTCACTCTTCTTTACCTCCACCTTGTCCCCAAGGCCGGGGGTTTCCGCGTGGCTGGTGACCCGTACGCCGGCAATGGTTCCGTCACGGTTGACCCCCACCAGCATCTGGATGGGCCCGGAGTAGCCGTCCGGCGCCACCGTGGGGACGATGACCGCATCAATGGTGCCATCGCCTTCCCGCGCCAGATTGATATTGCCCCCCTGTTTCAGCCCGAGCATGGCCCAGTACTGTTTGGGGATGGGATAGGTATCCACCAACAGGTCGTTGCTGTGACGCTCGATGGGGATGATTTCCAGCAGAGCCTTGGCGGCGGCCTCGCGGATAGCCCGCTCGATGGGCTCGCGGGTGGTGATCTGGGTGACTGCCAGGGTGCCGGCGGTGACCAGGGCAAACAGGGCCAGAATGGCGGCGTTCTTCCCGATGGAGCGCTTCAGCATTACTGTTCCTCCAGGTCGGTGGCCTTGCGTGCGGCCTTGTGGCCATAGGTACGCGGCAGAGTGTAGTTGTCGATAAAGGGCGCGGCGAAGTTCATCAACAGCACCGCGAAAGCCACCGCATCCGGGTAGGCGCCCCAGGCACGGATCACAAACACCAGCAGGCCTACACCGGCGCCGAAGATCAGCCGCCCTTTGTTGCTGGTGCAGCCGCTGACCGGATCGGTGACGATAAAGAATGCGCCGAGCATGGTGGCACCGGAGAACAGGTGCAGCAGGGGTGAGCCCTCACTCAGGGAGCTGCCGCCGTCATAGAAGACGGTGGAAAGCAGGGTCAGGGTGGCGAGCATGGCCACCGGCCCGTGCCAGGTAATCAGGCCGCGGAACAACAGGAACAGACCGCCCAGCAGGAAGCCGAAATTGGCCATCTCCCAGCCGAGACCGGCGACGGCGCCCTGGTTGAATACCGGCTCCATCTGGTACAGCTGGGCGAGGATGGTGGATTCATTGTGCCGCACGATCTCCAGCGGCGTGGCGCGGGTGAAGCCGTCCACATTCATATTGCCGAAGATCAGGTCGATGGTCTCACCCAGTCCCGGTGCGCCGTGGATCAGGTCGGCGGGGCCGGCCCAGCGGGTCATTTCCACCGGGAAGCTGATCAGCAGCACCACGTAACCCACCATGGCCGGATTGAACGGGTTGTACCCCATGCCGCCGTAGAGTTGCTTGGCCAGCAGAATGGCGCTCACGCTGCCGATCGCCGGAATCCACCAGGGGCAGTAGGGCGGCAGGGCGATGCCCAGCAGCAGGGCGGTGACCAGGGCGCTGTAGTCTTTCAGGTAAAAGCCCACGGGGCGCTTGCGCAGCTTCATCACTGCCGCTTCGGTGGCCAGTGCCGCGGCCAGGCACAGGGCGATATTGATCAATACGCCGGGGCCAAAGTAGATCACCAGCGCCAGCACACCGGGAATGGTGGCGGCGGCCACCTGCAGCATCACTTTTGAGGTGCTCTGGCCGGAGTGGGCGTGGGGGGAGGTGATTCGCATCAATGACATGGTCTACTCTCCGCTCCCGTTTTGCTCTTGCTGCTGTGCCAGCTTGTCCTGCAGCTTGCTCTGCATTTTTTCCAGTGCGGTCTCGAAGGCGCCGGTATTGGGGTCGTCTTCTTCGCGGGCTTTGGCCAGGCGCGCTTCCGCTTTCGCCACGCGTTTTTGCAGCGCGTCGATTTCCGTGGCGAGTTTTTCCTGCGGGCTCATACTGGCGCGGGCAGCGGCAGTAGCCTTGGCTTTCTCAATGGCAGCGCTGGCGGCGGAAGACGATGCTCCAGCGACAGTCAGCTTGTCTTCGGTTACGCCCGGTGCGGACGAGGGCTTTACGCCTGCGGCGGCAGGTTGTTCCCCGGCTGGGGAGCCGGTCGCCAGTTTTTTGGCTTCTGCCAGTTTTTCCCGGGCCTCTTTCAGCTTCAGCTCGGCGGTTTTCAGCTGGGCTTCCAGTTGTGGCTTCTGCGCCTCTTCCGCCTCGTTCAGTTTGCTCTGCATGCGCTCGACGCGGTGCTCGGCACTGGTGAGGGTACGCTGGGCGCGGGCCAGCTGCTGTTCCGGGGTGGCCTGTTTGGCTTTGACCCGGGCCAGGGCCGCGGCCACCACGTCGGACTCTTCCTTGGCGGCCTTGGCTTCCGGGCTGCTGGCGTCCTGCTCGCGCTTTTTGCGCGCTTCCTCGGCGGCCTTCTTGCGCGCCAGGCGCTTGGCTTCTTTTTCCTGCTCGGCCTTTTCCAGGCGCAGCTTGCGGTACTCGAAGCGCTCGCGGGCGCGGTCTGCTTTTTCTTTTTCCCGGCGCGCCTCGCGGATGTCCCCCTTGGCGGCGCGGTAGTACTGCACCAGTGGGATGCTCGAAGGGCACACATAGGAGCAGGCACCGCATTCGATACAGTCGAACAGGTTGTAGGCTTGGAGTTTTTCCCGGTCTTCCGCGCGCGCATACCAGTACAACTGCTGTGGCAGCAGGCTTGCCGGGCAGACCTCCGCGCAGAGCCCGCAGCGGATACAGGCCTGGGCCGGCGGTGGCGGTGGCAGCTCTTCGTAGGTGGGCGCCAGGATGCAGTTGGTGGTTTTTACCACTGGTGCGTTTTCATCTTCGATGGTGTAGCCCATCATCGGGCCACCGATGATGATGCGCTGCAGGCGCTTGCGGT
Organism: Microbulbifer elongatus; assembly: GCF_021165935.1. Taxonomy (NCBI): domain Bacteria; kingdom Pseudomonadati; phylum Pseudomonadota; class Gammaproteobacteria; order Cellvibrionales; family Microbulbiferaceae; genus Microbulbifer; species Microbulbifer elongatus. The sequence goes on from NZ_CP088953.1 coordinate 1,664,814, forward strand.
CGAGGCCGTGCTGCTCCAGAACATGGCGGATGGGGGTGCCGAGGGGTACCTCGATATTGCGCTGGTGTCTCAGAGATTCCCCTACCACCGTGGTGATGCGGTTGACCAGCGGCTCGCCCAGGGTGACCGCGCGGAACACCGCGCGGGCGGTGCCCACGTTCTGGCACACGATTCCCACATGGGCCGGCAGCCCTTCGTTGGGAACTTCGCGGCCGGTCAAAATTTCGATCAGCTGTTTCTCGCCACCGGACGGATACTTGGTGGGAAAAACCACCACGTGGAAGCGGGTGCCTTTGGCGGCCTGCTTCATGGCGGCGATGGCTTCCGGCTTGTTGTCCTCAATGCCGATCAATACCCGTTCCGGGTGGTCCAGCAGGTGTGCGAGTATTTCCACACCTCCGATGATCTCCGCGGCGCGCTCGCGCATCAGCATATCGTCTGCGGTGATATAGGGTTCGCACTCGGTGCCGTTGATGATCAGGGTGTCGATGACCGCACCGCCGCGGGGGTTCAGTTTTACCGCGGTGGGGAAGCCGGCGCCGCCCATACCGGTGATGCCGCAGTCGCGGATCTGCTCCAGTACTTCGTCGATATCACGGTTGGCGTAGTCTTCCAGCGGAGTGAGCGCACACCATTCGTCGCGCCCGTCGGTGCGGATCTGGATACAGTCGGCCACCATGCCGGAGGGGTGGGGGACCGAGAAGGGTTCGATGGCGACCACTTTGCCGGAAGACGGCGCGTGCACCGGACAGCTCACCGGGCCGTCGGCTTCGGCGATCTTCTGGCCCTTCAATACCAGGTCTCCCAGCTTGACCAGGGGAATGGCGGTGCCGCCGATATGCTGGTTGAGGGGCACAATCAGGTCTTCTGCCAGGGGAATTGTGCCGATGGGCTCCCCGGTGGACTGATGCTTGTTCTCCGGCGGGTGGATACCACCGTGGAAATCGTTGATCTTGAGTTCCCGGGACAGGTCGCGGGCTTGTTCACTGGCAATCAACTGGGCCTCGCGGGCCGCGCGGCGCTCGCTGGCGCTCTGTCGATGGTCTACTTGGCTCATGCTGCACTCCGGTCGTCGGTGTGCAGGTCGGGTCTGTCACTGGCGATCAATTGGATACCGTCTTTGGGTTTGTTCGGGTGCCACTGCTGCAGGCTGGTTTCCAGTGGGACCATATCGATGCAGTCCACCGGGCAGGGCTCCACACACAGGTCGCAGCCGGTGCACTCGTCCACGATCACCGTGTGCATCTGCTTGGCGGCGCCCACAATGGCATCGACCGGGCAGGCCTGGATGCACTTGGTGCAGCCGATACACTCGGCCTCGCGGATAAACGCCACCTTCTTGACGTCTTCCACACCGTGCTCCGCATCTAGCGGGGTGGGCTCCACGTCCAGCAGGTTGGCCAGCTCATTGATGGTGGCCTGGCCCCCCGGTGGGCACTTGTTGATGGCCTCGCCGTTGGCGATGGCCTCGGCATAGGGACGGCAGCCGGGGTGGCCACACTGGCCGCACTGGGTCTGGGGCAGCAGGGAATCAATCTGATCCACAATGGGATCCCCCTCGACCCTGAAACGCACCGCGGCAAAGCCCAGCAGTGCGCCGAACACGAGCGCCATACCGCCGAGAATCAGCAGGGGCGTGGATACTTCAGACAGCCATTCCATTGTCGCCTCCTTATACCAGGCCGCTAAAGCCCATAAACGCCAGGGACATCAATCCCGCGGTCATCATGCCGATGGCTGCCCCCTTGAACGGTCGCGGCACATCCGCCACCGCCAGGCGTTCGCGCATCGCCGAAAACAGAATCAGCACCAGGGAAAAGCCCACCGCGGCGCCGAAGCCATACAGGGTGGACTGGAAAAAGTTGTTTGCCTTGAGGGTGTTCTGCAGCGCTACACCCAACACCGCGCAGTTAGTGGTAATAAGAGGAAGGAAGACCCCCAGTACCCGGTGCAGCAGCGGGCTGGTCTTCTCGATAAACATGCGCGCAAACTGCACCACTACCGCGATGACCAGAATGAAGGATATGGTGCGCAAGTACTCCATCCCGAAGGGCTCGAGTAAGTAAGTATTCACAAGGTAGGAGCAGATGGCCGCCAGGGTCAGCACAAAGGTGGTGGCGCCGGCCATACCGATGGCGGTTTCCAGCTTGTTGGAAACCCCCATAAACGGGCACAGGCCGAGAAACTGTACCAGCACGTAGTTGTTCACCAGGATGGTGCTGAGAAGAATGACGGTAAATTCGGTCATAGAGATTCCATTCTGCCCACTGCGCCGGGCCGCGGTTCGTGCAACAGATTCGCGCAGAAATAACAGGCAGGGCTAGGGGTGCCCGCGTCACCAGTGGCCGCATTGCCCGCCTGGCTGGCGTCGAATTTGCTGTGCTGGCGCAAAGTTTGCAGGCTGTTGGTTTGGGCACTGCAGGTCAGTGCTCAGTCTGTGTTGCCTGATCAGGGGGCGGTATTATGGGCGAGAGGGTAGGGGCGTTCAACTGACGCAGCCCGCTCTGAGCCCCGCAACCGCAAGAAAACCGGCACACCGCAATCCCGGCCCAGGCCCAAGTTGCTCACAGGAAAGATGCCCGGCACATGAAGATCGCCATTGACGACCTCTCCGGCCCCACTATCGCGGCCTTTCTACAGGAACATATAGACGATATGCGCGCCACATCGCCTCCGGAGAGTGTGCACGCCCTGGATCTCGCGGGTCTGCGCCAGCCAGGCATTACCTTCTGGACCTTATGGGAAGGCGGGGAATTGCTGGGGTGTGGCGCACTTAAAGAGCTTGCGTCAGATCACGGCGAGATCAAATCCATGCGCACCGGCGCCGCAGCGCGGGGGAAAGGGGTTGGCAGCGCAATGCTGGCGCATATAATTGATGAATCACGCGCCAGGGGTTATACCCGACTCAGCCTGGAAACCGGCTCGATGGCGTTTTTTCATCCTGCCCACCGGCTATACCGGCGCCACGGATTTACGGAGTGTCCTCCCTTCGCCGCATATACAAATGACCCGAATAGCGTTTATATGCGATTGGACCTCTGATTCGCCTTCCCCGATAACGACTCGAGCATGCAAGCCTACCTACAAGCGACCCCGATCATTGACTGGCAGCACCCGGACATCCTCGCCGCCGCCGCCGATCTGAAATGCCGCTCCGGCGCCAAATTTGGCACCGCGCGCAATACCTTTGAGTTCGTGCGCGATGAAATTCGCCACAGTGGTGACTTTGCCCTGAATCCGGTGACCTGCCGCGCATCAGAGGTACTGACCGCGGGTACCGGCTTCTGCTTTGCCGAGAGCCATCTGCTGGCCGCATTGCTGCGCGCCAACGAGATACCCTCTGGTTTCCGCTATCAGCGGTTGCTGCTGGACAAGGCGAGCGGGCGCTACTGCCTGCACGGCCTCAACAGTGTCTACCTTGAACGCTATGGCTGGTTGCGCATCGACGCCCGCGGCAACCGGCCGGAGGCGGGAATCATCGCTGAATTCATCCCACCTCAGGAACGCCTGGCCTATACACCCACCGAGAGTGGCGAGCGTGACCTGCCGGAAAACTACGCAGAGCCGCTGCCGCAGGTGGTCCAGCTGCTGCAGCGCTGTGCCGATTACCAGGCCGTGATCGATAACCTGCCAGACGTTTGAAATTCTCCCCCACCGGCTTACTCTTACGCATCAACCAGAATGCGCTAAGGAGTCACCATGTCGGATGCAAGCTACACCCCGCCGAAAGTGTGGAAATGGGACGCAGAAAGCGGCGGTCAGTTCGCCAGTATCAACCGCCCCATCGCCGGCCCAACCCACGACAAGGAACTGCCGGTGGGCAAGCACCCCATGCAGCCCTACTCCCTCGCTACCCCTAACGGCGTCAAAGCCACCGTCATGCTCGAAGAGCTGCTGGCGCTGGGCCATGAGGGCGCCGAGTACGATGCGCACCTGATCCGCATCACCGAAGGCGATCAGTTCAGCAGTGGCTTTGTGGACATCAATCCCAACTCCAAAATCCCCGCGCTCGTTGATCACAGCACAACGCCTTCCATTCGTGTATTCGAGTCCGGCTCGATCCTGCTGTATCTCGCGGAAAAATTCGGCGCCTTCCTCCCCCATACACCTGAGCAGCGCACCGAGACCCTCAACTGGCTCTTCTGGCAAATGGGCGCAGCGCCTTTTCTCGGCGGCGGCTTCGGTCATTTCTATGCCTATGCCCCGGAAAAATACGAATACCCCATCAACCGCTACACCATGGAAGTCAAACGCCAGCTCGATGTCCTCGACCGCCAGCTGGCCGAGCACCCGTTTATTGCCGGCAAGGAATACACCATTGCCGACATGGCGATCTGGCCCTGGTACGGCGCGGTGGTAAAAAACAAAGCCTACGATGCGGCAGAATTTCTCGAAGCCCACACCTACAAAAACGTAAACCGCTGGGTGGATGAGATCGGTGAGCGGCCGGCGGTAAAACGCGGAAGTATGGTCAACCGTACCTGGGGCGAGCCGGAAGAACAGCTACATGAGCGGCACGATGCCAGTGACTTTGAATTGCGCACGCAAGATAAAATTGGTGATGCCGAAGGGGAGGATTGATCGCCCGAGATATGATCGGAATGCTAAAGCAGACTCAGGGTCTGCTTTAGTGTTTGCCCAATATCTGCATTCAATTTCAGGTCAATCAGATCGTCGGCGCGGGTTTTCCCCAGATTGAGCGTCGCCATTGGCTTGCCCCACTCTTTCGCATAGCGACAGAAGCGAAACCCGGAATACACCATCAGCGACGACCCCACCACCAGCAGACCGTCACTTGCCTGCAGGGTATCCAGCGCCCGCTGCACTCGAGTACGCGGCACATTGTCACCAAAGAACACCACATCCGGTTTCAGAATCCCCGCACAGTCCGGGCAATCCACCACCTGGAAATTGCTGAAATCCACCTCCAGATCCGCATCCCCATCCGGTGCCGCCTCGGCGGTGTAATCGCGGAAGGCCGGGTTCAGCTCGTAGCTGCGATCGTGCACCTGCTGGCGCATTGCCCGGTAATCGCAATCCATGCAGCGGATTTCATCGGCGCGCCCGTGCAGGTCCAAAACCTGCTGGCTCCCCGCGCGCTGGTGCAATCGATCCACGTTCTGGGTAATCAGCAGATTGATATGCCCGCGCCGCTCCAGCTCCGCCAGATGAAAATGTGCCGGGTTCGGCGCCGAATTGCGGATCACCGGCCAACCGATCAGGGCGCGTCCCCAGTAGCGCTGCCGGGTGGCCGCACACTGCATAAAATCCCGGTGGTCCACCGGCGGTTTGCGCTTCCATTGCCCGTTGCGATCGCGGTAATCCGGGATGCCGGAATCCGTACTTACCCCAGCACCGGTGAGCACCGTCAAATGGGGGTGGCGGCGGATAAAATCCGCCAGCTGCTCCGCCGCCTCGGTACTCGAAAACGGCAAATCGGTGACACGATTGCTGTCCGGCCGGGGTGTAGAGGAAAGTGTGCTCAGGCTCATGATTCGGGTCCGTTCGCGGCAACGTTGGGTCCGGTATTGTAACGAGTCTGGCAGCGGAAGGTTGCACCGGCGTGACGCCGTCACCGCGCGGTGCAACCGCGTGGATCAGTAGGTCTTGTAGGGAAGGAATTTGCCAGACATCACCATATTCACCCGGTCGCCTTTCGGGTCTTCTTCCCGCTGGATATCCATGGAAAAGTCGATGGCGCTCATGATGCCGTCGCCGAACTCCTCGTGGATCAGCTCCTTGATAGTGGTGCCGTAGACATTGACCAGTTCGTACAGGCGGTAGATCAGTGGATCCGTTGGTACCGCCGTGGGCAGGGAGCCTTTGTAGGGGGCAATCTGCAACCAGGCAATCGCTTCGTCACTGAGATCAAACAGCTCGCCCACCACCGCGGCCTGTTGCTTGTCCAGGGTCATCTGCCCGAGGCAGGCGGCGGTGGTCCACTCTTTTGACTGGCCAATGGCATCTGCCACCTGCGCCCACTTCAGACCTTTCTGTACCTTGGCAACCAAAATAAGGTCGGTCACTTGCTGGCGGTTATTGATCATAGGAGTTCTCCATTCACAAGAGTTGGGTCAATACAGGGATCAGGTTGCCTGGGAAATCAGGCTCAACAGATAAAAGACAAAAAGCAGCAGCACGCCACTGACGGACTGCCAGAAACGCACCGGGTAGCGTTCCATCAAGGGTGGGCGTGTACTGTGGATGTATTCCGGATTGGGGTGGCGCAGTTCGTAAATAAATTCAGACAGTGCCTCGTGTCGCCGCAGCGGATTCGGTTGCAGTGCTTTTTTCAGTGTCGCATCAATCCATGCAGGTATGGCCCGGGACTCACTCAGCACGGTGCGATAGCGCAGTTTGTGCTGGGCCGCCACCGTGTTGCTGCGGGCTACCTGTGTGCCATAGGGAAATTCGCCGGAGAGCAGGTGATAGGTGAGTACCGCCAGAGAAAACAGATCGGAGCGGGGCGTGCCGCTGTCGCCGAGAAAATACTCGGGTGCACTATACAACGCGGTGCCGAGAATCAACTGGCCATTTTCCTGTGCGGTCTCTGCAATGCCTGCCACTTTTGCCGAGCCAAGATCGATCAGGGTGACGGTGCCGGCCGCGCTGATCATGATATTTTCCGGGCGCAGATCCTGATGCAGAATTTCTGCCCGGTGGAGCGCCTGCAGCCCCCGACCGACCTGCTCGATAATACCTCGCACGGTTTCCAGAGAGGGTTCCGGGTTGTCGGTCATCCACTGGCGCAGGGTCTGCCCCTCTACCACCTCCAGCGTGGTATAGAGAAAGCTGCGTGGGCGCCGGCTCTCTGCTGCGCGCACCACATGAGGGCTGTTTACCCGTCGCGCCAGCCACTCCTCCATCAACAGGCGCTGAAGGTGCGCCGGATCTTCGGACTGCTCCACAGACGGTGCTTTGAGGATCACCGGTGTGCCGCTGTCCCGGTCCGTAGCCAGATACACGTGGCTGCGGTGGCTGGCGTGGATATCCCGCTCGATGGTGTAACCGTCAACGTCGTCGCCGGCACTCAGAATCGGGGGCAGGGGAAGTTCCCCGGCCTCTAGCGCCACGGTGCGCGCGCAATCTGGCAGCTTTTCGACCTGTACCAGCTGCACGGTGAGATTGTCCCTGCTGCCGTTGGCCAGGGCGGCCGCCACCAGGTTCTCTGCGATCGAATCGAGGCCATCGGTGTGCTGCTGCAGAAGCGCGATCAATGCCTGGTGCGAAAGGTGCTCGTGTACGCCGTCGGTGCTCAGAAGAAATAGATCGCCCTGCACGAGTGGCAGGCGGCGGTAGTCGATTTCCGGATCTGTTTCCGCACCCAGGGCTCGGCCCAGATAACTCTGGTGCTCGCCCTGCCAAACGCGGTGATCGTGGGTGAGCTGTTCCAGCGTGTCGCCGCGCAGTCGGTAGATACGCGAGTCGCCGAGGTGGAATAGGTGCGCCTCATGACCTCGCAATATGACCGCACTGAAGGTGCATACATAGCCTTTGTCTTGATCGAAGCGGAAAGGGCTCTGGCGGGTCTGCTCCAGCAGCCAGCCATTGGTGGCCCTGATCACCTGCTCCGCGGCACTCTGCACACTCCAGCCATCGGACGTGCAGTAATAGTCGTCGAGAAAACTCTTGACCGCCGTTTCACTGGCGATTGCGCTGACGCTGCTGGAGCTGATGCCGTCGGCAACAGCGAAGGCGGCACCTTTCACCGCCAGCTGCGGTTCTGTGGGGAGAAAAGCGCCGTAGCTGTCCTGGTTTTCCGGTTTTGCGCCGGCACTGCTGTGCTGACCGACGGTCACTGTGAGGGAGCTGTTCATGGTAGGTGGCAAAGAATAGCCCCGCGGTGTGCGGGGCTATCGGGATCAGGCCATGGCCTCTTTGCCGGCAGTGGAGTTCTGCGCACTCAGCTGGCGCTTCGGCGCCGTCTTGTAGTGGGTGCTGTAGAGGGTCAGGCCGGTAAATGCCAGACCGCCGACCAGGTTACCCAGCGCCGTGGGAATTTCATTCCAGATCAGATAGTCCATGACCGAGAAATCACCACCCATCATGATTGCGGTGGGGAACAGGAACATGTTTACCACGGAGTGTTCGAAGGCCATAAAGAAGAACAGCATGATCGGCATCCACATGGCGATCACTTTACCGCTTACATTGGTGGAGATCATCGCGCCGACAACACCCATGGAAACCATCCAGTTACACAGCATGCCGCGAATAAAAATGGTGAACCAGCCGGCTGCGCCGTATTCCGCATAACCGAGAGTCCGCGCTTCCCCAATGGTGGATAGCTTGGCGCCCACCGCGCCGGGTTCGGTGTTGAACCCCATGGTGAAGACAAAAGCCATCATGACCGCGACGGTGAGTGCGCCGGCAAAGTTGCCGAGAAATACCAGTCCCCAGTTGCGCAGAATGCCGCCCCAGGTGACGCCGGGGCGACGGTCCAGCCATGCCAGTGGTGCCAGGACGAATACACCGGTCAGCAGATCAAACCCCATCAGGTAGAGCATGCAGAAGCCCACGGGGAACAGGATCGAGCCGATCAGGTGGGAGCCGGTCATGGTGCCCACGGTCACGGCAAAGACCGCAGCCAGCGCGAGAATGGCGCCGGCCATATAGGCCCGTACCAGAGTATCCCGCGTGGACATGTAGATTTTCGATTCCCCTGCATCGACCATTTTGGTCACAAACTCGGTTGGAGCGAGATAAGCCATAATCGTTTCCTTTATTGAGTCCTGGAGGCTGCACCACCTTTGCTGCCGTCCGCGACCGGCTGTGCGCTCGGGGGGCGGACATTCGGGCACAAAAAAAGGCGCCCACACGGACCGATCGAAATCGGTCAGTGGTGGACGCCTTTATCCAGAGTATTCTGATTGTTCGGGTGACCCCGTGTGTGCCGCATTGCACCTGCCTGCACAGGTTTCATGTAGCAAACGTGATGCCAATTTTCTCAATGGCGTATCACTGCAGGAAAACGGGCGCCTGGCGTACCGCTGCTGCAAGGATTGCGAGCGGGTTCTCAATACGTGGCCACATCGAGGTGTGTGGGTGCGCCGATCTGGTGCATGCGGGGTGGTTCGCATGAAATTGGTGCAAGTTGCCCGCGTGGCCCGATAGCACACACGGGATATCACCGGCGTCGAGTACCTTGTGGAATATAAATTGCTGGAGTAAGGGCATGTTCGTTGTCGTGAAGTCTCAGTAACAAGGAGTGGCGTGCGGGGGCACTAACATGCAGAACCACAGTGACGATGCGGAAAAATTCCTGCTTGCTGCCAAGCGGGCTGAAATCCAGGCACTGGAGCGACTCGCCGGGAGCTGTGAGCTGGTGACCACCGTTTCCGATCTTGTGCACCAACTGCAGCGCGAACGTGGCATCAGCAATATCTATCTGGTGTCCGCCGGTTTTCGCTTTTCTGAGCAGCGCGACACCCAGATCCAGACCTGCCAGCTCAGCGAAGGGCGTTTTCGTACGCTGTTGCACAATCGCTATCTGCAGAATGATCGCGGTGATACCGCGCCGGATATGCGGTTGCTGAACGGTATTGCCTATTCCCTGCACGGGCTGGATGAACTGGCGGAGTTGCGCAGACACATTGATGCGTTTGAGATAAGTGCGCTGGAGTCCACGGATGCCTACTGCCGTTTGATCGCTGGCTTGCTAAGCGTGGTCTTCGAAGCTGCCGACGTCGCGGACGATCCGGAAGTCACACGACTTCTGGTTGCCCTGTTCAACCTGATGCAGGCGAAGGAGTTCTCCGGTCAGGAGCGCGCCTGGGGCGCGCTCGGATTCGCCAGCAGTCAGTTTGATACCCGGGTGCACCAACGTCTGCAGCAGTTGCAGGACTGCCAGCGGAGCAGTCTTGAGGTTTTTGCGGAATACGCCGGTGAACAGGAAAAGACACACTGGCAGTCGATTGAGGAGAGCCAGGCGTCGCGGGACCTGCAGCGCCTGCGGCTGGTAATCGCGGGCCTGAACAATGGCGAGTCAATTGCCGCGGAGATCAGTGAGGTCTGGTATCAGCTGGCCACCGCACGCATTGATGCCATGCACCGCCTGGAAGACGCCATGGCGGAACGACTGTTGCGGGTAAGCCGTCAGCGTGTGTCTGACGCGCAGGCCGAACTCGGTCAGCATTATGCCCAGTTACAGCAGATGAAGTCCGCGGAGTGGAGCAAACTGCCGGCTCTTGCGGTGCTGTTCGATCCAGAAGTACCCGGTCTATATGGCAGTGTTACGGCCAGTGGTCTGGGCACGTTGCGTAGGCAACCCCTGGCGCACTCACTGTACGACCTGATCCGCACGCAGGTGGCACATATTCAACGGGTGAGTGCGGAGTTGGAAGAAACCCGCAGGACCCTCACCGAGCGCAAGCTGGTAGAGCGGGCAAAGGGCATGTTGATGAAGCGCCTGCGCATGAGTGAAGACGATGCCTATCGCACCATGCAGCAGCGCGCTATGGATATGAATCTGAAACTGGTGGATGTGGCCGAACGGATAATGACCGCCAGTGCGGAACAGCGCCTGGCCTGCGGGGTGCAGGACGCCCACGCAGGCAGCGACCAGGATAGTGTTCCGGCTTAAATCGCCCGTAGCGTCAGGTACCAGTTCACCAGAGAGTGTGCGGTGGGGCGATTGAAAAACCGCTGCAGCACAAAGCCACCGGCAAAGGCGCCGAGCATGGCGGCCGGCAGCGGCACTCGCCGCGCCTGCACCAGGGCGTGCGTTCGCTGCTGCCGCAACAGGGCGGTGGCGCAGTGGCGCTGCTTCAGCATCGCCAGGCTGCGTTGTTCAATCTGCCTGTTTAAAGAGCGCAGTGACATCTTCGAGAGCCTCTTTTGCCTGTCTGCGGGATTCATCAAAGCCCAGTAATTTTTTCAGGTTGTTTGCCGCCAGCAGCAGCCCGCCAATCATCAGGAGCTGCGATATGAGGAATATCCCGAAGCCTGCGTAGATGGACTGGAAGAAGTAATAGCCCAGCAGGCCGAGTCCCGCACAGATACTGACGATCAGGGATATCGCGAGGAAGAACAGGACCAGCAGCATCACCACAATACGTGAGCCTGCCTGCAGGGTGCGCTTGAATTCCAGCTGTACCAGACTGGTGAAGTTCTCTGCCCAGGCCGAAGCGAGGGTCATGGTCGCCTCCGCGCGCTCGCGCAGGGCGTAAAACTCCTGGGTCAGGCTTTCAACCTGATCAGCGCCGGTGTGGGGAGATTCATCCTGATAGGGATCGTGGTGGTCGCTCTGCGGTTCGTGCCATTGCGGCTGTTCTGAGTCCTGCGGGCCCGCCATGCAATGCCTCCAGTGGGTGAGTCCAGTGTAAAACGTGCAAAGGGAAACACCCGGCTAGCGCGCCGGGCATTGTCCGCGTAAACGAGGCAATCCAGCGGTTATTTCAGAATTTTTGCGATCAGCCAGCCCGCGGCAAAGGCGCAGCCGACACTGACCAGCGGATGTGCCTTGATGGAACTCTCCGCTTTTTCAGCGACATCCTGCGCGCGCTGTTTGCCTTTCTCCATCCCGTGCCGGGTGCGCGCTTTCATGGTGCCGGCGGTCTCCCGCGCGCGCATTTTCACGTTCGCGGCGGTATCCTGCGCGGCTTCGCCGGCCAGGTGGTACGCCTGGTGTAGCTTGTCCCGTGTGGTACCTGAATTAGGCGATGTGGAGCCGGAATTCGGGGCTTTTGCAGTTGCCATGGTTTTACCCTCCGATAGCAATCAAGGTGAGCGCGAAGGATAAGACGGGCGCAAGGCACTCCGCAGGGAAAAAGGTGCTTTGGGAAAAAAGAGTATCAGCAGGAGTGGCGACAGATCAGTCAGGTCTAAAAGGTGACTGCTGATGCGTGACGGTCAGGGTTTCAGTGTGCCGGTAATATTGGCGACCACGCCGTCGAGCAGTCGCTGCCGACTCTCACGGCTGATCCACGCATTGTGGGGCGTGATGAGTAGATTGGGTATATCGTCCGCCAGCAGCGGGTGGTCCTGTGGTGGCGGTTCAACACTCAGCACATCCAGTGCGGCGCCGGCGATTTCTCTGCTCGTCAGGGCACTGGCCAGGGCTTTTTCATCGACAAGGCCACCGCGCGCGGTGTTGATCAGAAAGGCGGAGCGCTTCATGGCAGACAGAAATGTCGGGTTCACCAGCCGATCGGTCTGCTCCGTGAGCGGGCAATGCAGACTGACCACATCGGATGCCGCCAGCAATTGCTCCAGCGGCACACGGCCGGGTTTTGATTCTCCGGTAAACGAATCCGCGATCAGAATGCGCATCCCCAGCGCTTCTCCCAGCCGCGCCACCTTGCGACCAAGGTCGCCATAGCCAATGATGCCAAGGGTCTTCCCGTCCAGTTCCATCACCGGATAATCCAGGCGGCAGAAAATCGGCGACTGGCTCCAGCGGCCATCGCGGACATCCTCATGGTACTGGTACCAGCGCGTGGCCAGAGCGAGTATCAGCGCGAGGGTATGTTGCGCGAGAGAAGTCCCGGTATAGCCGGCCACATTTTTTACCGGAATATTTTTCGCCGCTGCCGCGTCCAGGTCGATATTGTTGGTGCCGGTCGCGCAGACGCAGATCAGCTTCAGTCCGGGGGCGCCCTCGATCAGATCCCGGTCGAGAACCACTTTATTGGTAATCACCACATCCGCGTTGGCGATCCGTTCCGCCGTCTGCGTGGGTGAAGTCGTTTCAAAAAACTCCCACTGATCCAGCGAACTTTCCAGCGCGGACGTATCCAGTTCTTCCAACTTCATCGTCAACGTATCAAGAAAAACCCCACGCATAACAAAGTCCTTTTAAAAAATGAAGTTGAAGATAAGGCCCTCAGGGGTAGCCTTCTGCGGAACGATTGCCGATGAGGTTGTGGAGCAGAAGGCTACCCCTGAGGGCCGCCACTGAACCTAAAGATTGGTAGGAGCCTGTGGAGGTTCGCCTGCAAGCAGGCTCCTACATGGTGTGCGATGGTGTGCGGGTTTACATTACCCGCATACCAGGCTGAGCGCCGGCGTGAGGTTCAAGGATCCAAAGGTCCTTCCCGCCGGGGCCCGCCGCCAGCACCATGCCCTCACTGACCCCAAAACGCATCTTGCGCGGTGCCAGGTTGGCCACCATCACCGTGTGCTTGCCGATCAGATCTTCCGGGCGGTAAGCGCTCTTGATACCGGCAAATACATTGCGAGTCTCACCGCCCAGATCCAGAGTCAGGCGCAGCAGTTTGCCCGCACCTTCCACATGTTCCGCATTGGCAATCAACGCAATACGCAGATCCACCTTGGCAAAATCGTCGAACTGAATCTGCTCCGCCAGTGGGTCGTCTGCCAGAGGGCCAGAGGACGCTTTGGTTTCCGCCTGCAGTTGTGCCAGGGATTCCTTCGCCGCCTCCTGCGTGGCCTCGACCTGGGATTTCTCCACCCGCTGCATCAAAGGCTTGAACTTGTTAATGGTGTGACCCGCAAGCGGGGTCGTGGCAGTATGCCAGTCCAGCGTCACACCCAGGAAATCCTCGGCTTTTTTCGCGGTTGCCGGCAATACCGGCGCCAGCCAGGTAATCAGTGCGCGGAACATATTCACGCCCTGAGAACAGATCGCCAGCACTTCGTCTTCCTTGCCTTCCTCTTTCGCCAGAGACCAGGGAGCCTTGTCGGCAATCCACGCATTGGCGGCATCCGCCAGAGCCATGATCTCGCGGGTCGCGCGACTGTATTCGCGCGCCTCGAAAAATTCGGTAATACGCGGCGCCGCTTCCACAAACTGGTCCCACAGGGCCTCGTCCGCGAGTTCGCTCGCCAGCGCACCGCCGGACTTGCTCACAAACTTGGCGGTGCGCGACGCAATGTTCACCACCTTGCCCACCAGGTCCGAATTCACCTTGGCAATAAAGTCGTCCAGGTTCAGATCTAGGTCGTCCACACCCGCGGTCAGCTTGGCGGCGAAGTAGTAGCGCAGATACTCCGGATTCAGATTGTCCAGATAATTGCGCGCGTTAATAAAAGTGCCGCGGGACTTGGACATCTTTTTGCCGTTGACGGTGAGGAAGCCGTGCACGCACACCTTGGTGGGGGTGCGGAACTCGGCGGAGTCCAGCATGGCCGGCCAGAACAGCGCGTGGAAATTGACGATGTCCTTGCCGATAAAGTGATACACCTCGGCGGTGCTGTCTTTTTTCCAGTAGTCCAGCCAGTCCAGGCTATTCGCGTCACAATAGTTTTTCAGGCTGGCCATATAGCCGATGGGGGCATCCAGCCACACATAGAAATACTTGCCCGGCGCATCGGGAATTTCGAAACCGAAGTAGGGCGCATCGCGGGAGATGTCCCACTCCTGCAGGCCGTCTTCCAGCCACTCGGACAGTTTGTTCGCCACTTCGCTCTGCAGGGTGCCGGAACGGGTCCACTGCTTCAGAAAATCGGTGAATGCCGGCAGGGTAAAGAAGAAGTGTTCGGACTCTTTCTCGACCGCCGTTGCGCCGGAGATGGCGGAGACCGGATTGATCAGCTCGGTAGGGCTGTAGGTTGCGCCGCAGACTTCACAGTTATCACCGTACTGATCCTCGGCTTTACATTTCGGGCAGGTGCCTTTGATGTAGCGGTCTGCCAGAAACAGTTCTTTCTCCGGGTCGAATGCCTGGGTAATGGTACGCGAGGCGATATGGCCATTTTCTCGCAGGCGCTTGTAGATCATCGCCGAAAGCTCACGGTTTTCTGCGGAGTGGGTGGAGTGGTAGTTGTCCACACCAATCAGGAAGTCCGCGAAATCCCGTTCGTGCTCCGCCTGCATATTGGCGATGTGCTGCTCCGGGGTCAGTCCCAGCTGCTCGGCTTTCAACATGATGGCGGTGCCATGGGCATCGTCGGCGCACATGTACAGGCACTGGTTGCCACGGGCGCGCTGGAAGCGGGCCCAGATATCCGTCTGGATGTACTCGAGAATATGACCCAGGTGCAGGGAGCCGTTGGCGTAGGGCAGGGCACTGGTGACGAGGATGTTTCTGGGCTGACTGTCGGTGTGAGACATCATGGGTTCCAAAAGCTGCGAGATTAGTCTGTGTGGATTGTTTGAATGGTGCGGCGCCAGGGCCGGAAAAGAGCGCGGAATATAGCAGAAATGGGGGCTGTAAGGCACCCGGCAGCATCACGGGACCGATAGGTCGGGCGCTTGTCATCCGCGCACAGCTTGACCACAATGCCGCCCCAATTCCCATTGCACATCTGTTCTAGCGAGGACACCACCGTGACCGATCACCATCAAGACCACAGCGACCTTTCTCCTGAAATCCAGGCGGGGCTCGAGCGGATCGCGGAGACCGTTGGCGCTCTGGAAGACCCGTCTACCGGCGTGGTCCTCGATGCCCTGGATGCGGACATTGAGGTGGGTTTTGACGACAGCACCGTGTATGTCGGTGTGACCCTTGGGTACCCCTGTGCCAGCCAGCAGCCCCATTGGGCACAGCGGGTGCAGGCGGCCTGTGAGCCGCTGCTCCAGGGGGCACTGGCGTGCAGTGAAATTCAGTTTGATCTGTTTTCTGATATCCAGCGTACAGACGCAGGAGAGGTACCGGACTCCCTTAGGGCGGTGAAGAACATTATCGCCGTGGCGTCAGGAAAGGGCGGTGTGGGCAAGTCCACCACTGCGGTGAACCTGGCGCTCGCGCTGGCCGCCGAGGGCGCTGCGGTGGGGTTATTGGATGCGGATATTTACGGTCCCAGCCTGCCCACCATGCTAGGTACTGAAGGGTTGCGGCCGGAGGTACAGGGCGGCAAGTTTTTTGTACCCATTCCGGCGCAGGGCCTGCAGACCATGTCGCTGGGGTACCTGCTGACTGAAGATACCCCGGCGGTGTGGCGGGGTCCCATGGCCAGCGGCGCCCTGAACCAGATGCTGACTCAGACCCTGTGGGGCGCTGGCAGCGAACACGGTGAGCTGGATTATCTGGTGGTGGATATGCCTCCGGGCACCGGTGACATCCAGTTGACCCTGTCGCAGAAGGTGGCTCTGGCCGGTGCGGTCATTGTGACGACACCCCAGGATCTGGCCCTGGTCGATGCCATCAAGGGAGTCGAGATGTTCCGCAAGGTTTCTGTACCGGTGCTGGGAATTGTGGAAAACATGGCGCTGCATACCTGCTCCAAGTGTGGTCACGAGGAGCCTATTTTCGGCGCCGGTGGTGGCGACAGAATGGCGGCGGACTACGACACCCGTATGCTGGGTCAGCTGCCGCTGGCGATGGCGATCCGCCAGCAGACCGATGGTGGAAGCCCTACCGTGGCCGCGGAGCCCGAGGGCAAGGTCGCGGCGCTGTACCGTGAGATTGCTCGCGCAGCAGCGGCGCAAGTGTGGCTTGGTGCCAGTGACGATGGGATGCCGGAGATTGAACTGGATTGATCGCGTCAACAGGCGCCAGTACGAGGATCAGTCGGAACAATTCCAGCGTGGGGCTATACTCAGTGGCCGCAAATTTCCGGTAGACACTGGGATACCCGACCTGAGGTCGGGGAAACGGCGGTGGAGCGTGATTCTTCGTGAGACGCGCCTCCGCCCTGAATGTATTGGCTCAGGAGAATGCAGTTGGGCTTTCAGGTTCGATTTAACGCAACGACGCGTGTGGTCAGTGCCATCTTTTTCGACCGTGTGGATGCGGCGGAAAAACGTGCGGCGGCCCGCCAGATGGCGGAGAAGTACGGGCACCTGCATCCACTGAATGTGCTGGTGGACGTGCGCCAGGCTGATATTGAAATGTCCGTGGCCGAGCGCGAGGCGTTTGGCACCTACGTGGCCCATCTGCAGGGAGTGAAACACGGGCGCATCGCTGTGCTGCATGCGCCGGAGTACAACGCCAATGTGGTGATTGACGGTGTAGCCCGTGCGGAAGGATTGAATGTACTGGAATTTGTTACCGAGCAGGCGGCGCTGCAGTGGCTGGCGGAAGGCGAAAAGTCGCGCTCCATCACAGGAGAAGTGCTGCGTTGATACCCGGAACGTTGCTCCGCGACTTCCGTGTTCTTTTCACCTATCCTCTTCTCACTTCGCGGACCGGGCCCCGCGCCACCGCGACCTCTGTCTCATTTCCCCACCAAGGTCATATGCCCTGAACCTGACTTGGTACGCACTGTGCAGGAGCTTCCGATACGCCGGAAACGCGTATCCGGCACTGTGATGCGCGTCGCGGTTACTTCATTGGATTCAGGTTGTATACGGATCGGTTTCACAGATTTGCAACGAAGCTTGGTTTTTTGTGCCAATCAAGACGCTTTGTTCGTAGTATTCGACCATTCTTGCTCCAGAAAAAAGAATGAAGCGGTTTTTGCTGTGGCGCTTAGTCGCCCCGCGCGGATACGAGTAGTAGTTGTGAGTTTTCAGTTTCGGTATGACAACCAGAGTCGTGTGGTTTACCTCTTGCTATATGGAGAGGCAACTCTCGACAATCGAATACGGGCAGCGCGTCAACTGGTGGCCAAGTATGGACATCTCAAACCCCTGCGGATTCTCGCGGACGTTCGCAAGGTCAGCAGACTGTCCATGACACTGGATGAGCAGCGGCAATATGGCAGCTTTGTCGCCAGTGTGCCTGAGCTGCGCGCGGCGCGCATCGCGGTGCTCAACAATACGCAGCTGAATACCACCGCTGTTATGCGCAAGCAGGCACGCCAGGGTGGGTTGAATTTTTTCTCTTTTCTGACCGAGGCGGAAGCTCTGCAATGGTTGACCAGCACCGCCGATGTTCCCAGTTGACGCCGGCGGCCCGGTTGCGGGGTAGGGGTAATCAGGCGTTACGCGCCTGCTCTGCCTGCTGGCGTCGCTGAGCCTGTTTCTGCTGGCGTCGGTTGCGTGTGGCGGCCTTGGCATCTTCACCCAGGTGTTGCTCGCCGCGAATCCTGGCCAGTTGAATCTGTTTTTCCCGCTCGCGGAAGCGGGATTTATCCGCTTCGGAAACCTTGTCGTGACAGTGGGGACAGCTGACGCCCTGCTCAAACAGTTCGGAGGCCATCTCGTCCTCAGTGATCGGCATGCGGCAGGCGTTGCATTGGGCGTAGGAGCCGCGTTCCAGGTCGTGGTTGACGGTTACCCGATCGTCAAACACAAAGCACTCCCCTTTCCACAGGGTCTCGTCTTTCGGAACCTCTTCCAGGTACTTGAGAATGCCACCCTGCAGGTGGTACACCTCGTCAAACCCCTGCTCTTTCAGGTAGGCGGTGGACTTTTCACAGCGAATACCACCGGTGCAGAACATAGCCACTTTTTTATGTTTCTGCGGGTCCAGGTGTTGCTTCACATACTCGGGAAACTCGCGAAACGACGTGGTGTTGGGGTTCACCGCGTGCTGGAAAGTGCCCACCTGATATTCGTAGTCATTACGGGTATCGATCAGCAGAACCTCCGGATCGGAGATCAGTGCGTTCCAGTCCTCCGGCTTGACATAAGTGCCCACGGTACGGCGCGGGTCGATACCCTCTACCCCCATGGTTACAATCTCGCGCTTCAGTTTCACTTTACTGCGCAGAAATGGCATCTCCCGGGTGTAGGACTCTTTGTAATCCAGTGGCGCCAGGCGCGGGTCGGACTGCAGGTGTGCGAGCAGGGCATCGATGCCCCCGCGACTCCCCGCTACGGTGCCGTTGATGCCTTCAACCGCCAGAAGCAGAGTGCCGCGCACCTCATGGTCGAGCATGACCTGCAGCAGGGGCTCACGTAGGGATTCGAAGTTTTCAAGGGTGACAAATTTGTACAGTGCGCAGACCACGACGGGCGCGCTTTCGGCAGAAAAAGCGGTCATTTTGATGTCCTTTTGCAGGCCGGAGCGTAAATCCGGGGCATTCGGGGGAAAGCGGTAAAAATTCGCCGCGCATTTTAACAAATTTCTTTCCCTGCAGCGTACACTTTTTCGACAGTGAAGGACGCTGCTTGACGATGGCACACCGGAACGGGTGTCTCTGCCAATCGGCGACTTACTTCCACTTCTCCTAAGCCAGCGAGGTTACCCCATGGCCGAAGACTTCACTTCCCAGGACTCTCCCCTGAGCCGGGCATACAGCGATGGAAACCACACGGTCAGCATCGATATCTACGAAGACGGCGAGGGGGGCTGGCTTCTGGAAATTGTCGATGCGCACAACAACTCTACCGTGTGGGAAGACGTATTCGATACGGACGAAGAGGCCCTGCAGGAAGCGCTGGATGCACTGAAGGAAGAGGGTGTGGGTGCGTTTATTGGTCCGGCGGAGGAAAGTGGGAGTTGGGAAGCGCCCTGATGCCCCGACCCTGTTAGGCGTACCCTGCCAGGTCCTGGTTTGAGGCGCACGGGGAAATAATAGCCCGCTGGCCGGCAGGATTGCCGTGCTCTGCTATGGTTATTTATAGAAGGGAATCGCGACAGTGTAACAGCACTACCCAATCGCGGCGCCGCCAAGGGCAGCAAGGAAAGTTGCCCTGGCGGTGCCAACTGGCCGCGGTCTGCAGATGTATTAAGTGTGGTTGCTCTGCATGAGAATATTCCCTTACTGTCTTCTACTTCCCCTGCTGTGCTTCTCATCGGCGATGCCGGCATTTTCCGGCATTGAGCTGACGCTTTCCGATGATCGGACGATCGATGTGGATCTCGCGGAGGCCGAGCTGATTTCCGAGCTGAAAGGTTATGCCATTATCGCCGGTCGTACCTGTATCGACTGCGACGAGAATACGGCGATATTCCTTGAGAAAATTGATCGGCCCGAGGACGCGCGCCCGACGCGCGACCGGGGTGGTGATGAGCCGCCAGAGCCTGAGAAATTCCCCACGCGGGAAGATCGCGACCTGCCGTCGGCGGAGCGGCAGGACCGCTCGCAGGCACAGTTGGAAGGTAACGAAGATGGTGTACTGAATGCAGACCTTTCAGGGGAGCGCTTTACCTATCCCGGAAAATACCGCGACTACCTTACCAAGCAGCTGGTGGAAAAAACCCGAATGTTCTACGGCAAGTGCCACGAAGATGGCCCGGCCCTGCTCTGGCTGAGTGAGTATCTCACCGACAAAGGGTGGGTAAAGGAAGAGTTCCTGCTGGTTTTTCGCGATGAGGGGATAGAGCACCGCTACAATCAGAGCTATCAGCCGAGTATCTATTACATCGAGAATGAAGGGTGCCGCGAGGTGCCCGGAATAGAGGTCACCACTGAGCCCTGATATCCGGAACAACAAAAAACCCCGCGATCGCGGGGTTTTTTGTTTGACAGTGCTGGCAACTCCCAGGAGCTTCAGTCAATCACTGGTCTGTTACTTCTTGTGGTTCCAGACAATTTTCAGCTTTTTCTTGCCCCATTTGCGGGCTTTCTTGATGTCTTCTTCCATCCACACGTCGATGCGGTTTTTATAGCGCTTGTTCATACGGTCGCGCACAGTGTAGGTGCCGGGCAGACCCTCAATTTTCACTTTGGCGCCGTTGGTCAGACCGTGCTTTTCCAGGTCGCGGGACACCGCAATAATCTTGTCACCGGGACGCAGACGGTTGTTCCAGGCCGCAGTCCAGGGGTCGTCATCGGTCTGGCCTTCAACAGAATTGTAGGCGGTCGCGGTGACGGTCATGGACTTCTTTTTCTTATCCGGGGACTCCTTGATTGCGGCAAAGGCATCGCCACCGGCCAGGGCCGCAAGGGAAGCTGCAAGCACGATGATGTACTGTTTAAGACTCTGTCGCATTGGTTCTATACCTCCGGAAGCTCTCTGGTCACAGACAGTGGATGTCTGCGTGGCTCCAAGTTGATTTCTTCATAAGCGATCAATGTTTGATCAGCGAGGGCCATATTAGGGGGTGGGGGAATTCGCGCAAGGCTGCCCAGAGAACCGCTGAGTCTTCGTAAAGATTCTCGTATTCCCCGAGACGAATAGTCCACACGGTGCGTAGTGACCGAGAATGTTGGGATGTTGTCTCTGATTGTGACCACTTGATGACGAGTGGCGAAACAAACGTTTGAATTTATTGGTAAGGAATTCCTGACCACGGGAACAGGTTGACAGCGATGTCATCTAGGGTTGGTTAAAAAATCAACGACAACGGCGCCGAGAACCCGCAGACCGTAGAACATAATTTTTTTGTGATTATTTGTGACCGGCCGTTCGAAAAAGGCCAAATGTTTTGATCTTTACGCCAGAAAGCGGGTGTGAGGGCTAAATCCCCCGCGCGCAGAGAAGGTTTAGCCTATTAGGCTGATTGAAATCTCTGTTTTTTAGGTCAAACCGTTTGCGCAATATAAGGCTTTGACTAGGGGAAGTTGTACTATCGTCCTATATTCATTTCGGCGCTGTGGGCTGGGAAGGGCTCCGTGACCGCGACTCAGATCGCGGTTTTGCCCACCGGTTGTTGTGGGTTGACCAGTTCCCGCAGGGCGGTCAGGTAGGCCTGATCCTCCTCCAGGTCGGGAAAGCCGTGTTTACGGTCCAGTGCAACCGCTTGCTCCAGCCATTGAATGGCTTCCTCCAGGTTGCCCTGCCACTCGCATACCTGGCCAATATTGAACGAGGTGATCGCCAGGTTCTGCCAGTCCCCTTCAGCACGCAACTGTTCGATGGCACCGGTATACATCTGGTAGGCCCTGCGGAGCAGGAGTGCGCGGCGATTGGGCATCTCCTGCACAGCAGACTCCTGGTGGAAGGTGTGGGCAATGGCTGAGCGTACCCGCGCCGCGGAGTGCTCGAAGGGAATTCCCGGAGACGATTCGATATACAGCAGCACTGCCTCAAACTGCTCCCGCGCCAGGGGGTAGAGATCCGGGCGTTGTGCACCCAGCGCATTGAGAATGATGCCGTAGCGGTAACGCAGCTGGCTCTGCTGATGAGGCTCGGCTTTCAACTGCGCGATAGCGCGTTCGTAGAGCGGGAGTGCCAGGTCATAACTCCCTTCCAGAGCGTACTCTTCTGCTTCCATGATCAGGGGCGCGACATCGGTGCCTGCCTTGGGGGCGTTTTCCTGTGCCACTACGGAGGGCGAGAGTGGCAGGCAGAGAGCGGCTAGCAGGGCGGCGAGGCAAGCAAGCGGGCGCGTGCGGTGTTGGCAGCTGGGCAACATGGGCAGTCCGTATTCGTCGTTGTTTGCGGTGGTGCGGGCACCACCGCAAACAAGTTAGTGATTACTGACAGTAAACCCTGAATCTTCAATTTGTGCCAGTAGTGCCTGCAAGGGGTGGCGTAAATCGGTGTCAGCAAAGCGCTTGCTCTGGCAGCGACAGGAGTAGCCGGTGGCCAGTATGGCACTGGCATCGCCGGTCAGCTTGGGCGCCCAGGACTGCTGAAAGATGGTCCGTGACGTTTCCTTGTTGGCCACTTCGTGGCCGTAGGTACCCGCCATGCCACAGCAGCCCGCGGCCTGGCTGTTGAGCTCCATGCCCAGGGCACTGAACACCTGCTGCCACTGACGGGTGGAGCCGGCAGCGTTGGACTGCTCGGTGCAGTGGGGCAGCAGGGTAAAGGTGCCGGGCTGCAGCCGTTTTCGGTTGCTGGCCAGGTGCTCGGTGTGCCGGGAGAGCCACTCCTGCAGCAGGAGGACTTCCGGCGCTTTATCCCCGAGAAGCTTCCGGTATTCTCCCCGGTAAGTCATGGTCATGGAGGGGTCTATCCCCACCAGCGGAACCCCGCTTTCCGCAAGGCTGTTCAGCATGGCGCTGTTGCTGGCGGCAGTCTGGGCAAACTGGCGCAGGAAGCCGTGCACGTGCAGTGGTTTGCCGTTGGCACGAAAAGGCGCCACCAGCGGGTTGAAGTCCAGCAGCTTGAGCAGGCGCAGGGTGTCTGCGACTACATCCGCGTCGAAATAACTGGTAAACGCATCCTGCACAATCACTACGGATTTGGCCCGCTGTGCCGGGCCCATGGCACGCAGGCTTTCGCGGCTGGCGTAGGGTACACCCAGCTCGCGCAACACTTTGTCCAGGCGGGTGGCGGAAATGCTTGGTGAGTCCGCCAGGCCCAGCCCGCGCTCCATGACCCAGCGCACCGGCTTCAGCTTCAGCGGCAGGTTGTACAGCATTGGCACCCGCGCCAGATGGGGCATCATGAACTCGAGGCCGCCGACAAAGTAGTCCTTCAGTGGGCGCAGATAGCGGCTGTAGTAGAGCTCGAGAAACTTGGCGCGGAAGGTGGGCACATCCACCTTGATCGGGCACTGGCCGGCGCAGGACTTGCACGCCAGGCAGGCCTGCATGGATGCATTCACCTCGTGACTGAAGTCGTATTCGCCACGGGCGCGTGCCAGAGAATGCTTGATTCGGCTGGGCAGGCCGATCAGAAACGACTGCTCACGGCTCTTGCGTGCCACCGCTTCCGGGTCCACAGAGCGTTCGGACAACAGGCGCAGCCACTCGCGGATCAGCGAGGCGCGGCCCTTGGGGGAGTGGATGCGGTTGCGGGTGCCCTTGTAGGAAGGGCACATGGCGTCGTCCGGGTTCCAGTTAAAGCAGGCCCCGTTGCCGTTGCAGTAAACGCCCTCGGAATAGCCCTCCCACACCTGTACCGGGATCTGACGATCGTGCTCGCCACGGGTGGGTACCTCATCAATTTTGAGCAGGCCGGAGGCGGCGCTGGGGGTGGCGATCTTGCCGGGATTCAGCTGGTTGCGCGGGTCGAAGGCGGCCTTGATCTTCTGCAGCTCCGGATACAGTTCGCCGAAGAATTCCGGCGCGAATTCCGAGCGCACGCCTTTGCCGTGTTCACCCCACAGCAGACCGTTGTATTTTTTCGCCAGGGCCACCACTTTTTCGGTAATGATGCGTACCTGCTTGGCTTGTTCCGGGTCTTTCATGTCGATGGCCGGGCGCACGTGCAGTACACCGGCGTCCACATGGCCGAACATGCCGTAGGCAAAGCCGGCTTCGTCCAGGGCGGCGCGGAACTCGGCGATAAAGTCGGCGAGGTTTTCCGGCGGTACCGCACAGTCTTCCACAAACGGGATTGGACGCTGTTCGCCCTTGGCGTTCCCTAGCAGCCCCACGGCGCGCTTGCGCATGCCCCAGATCTTGTTCACCTGGGCGTGGCCGCGGGCAATGGTGTAGCCGAAGCTCTTGCCCGGCTGGCCGACCAGGCTGTCCACATGGGTGGTGAACTTGTTGAGCGCCGCCTCCAGTTCCTCTTCGGAATCCGCGGTGTATTCCACCAGATTGATCCCCTGAACGGGGCGCTCGTCCTGGGGGAAAAACTCGCTCACCTTCTCCCACACGATATCCCCCATGGCCAGCTGCAGCACCTTGCTGTCCACCGTCTCGATGGACGTGGGCCCGGCCTTCATCAGGTCGGTGGCGTCTTTGAGGGCATCCTGGAAGTGGTCGTAATTGAGATTCACCAGTGCTGCGCACTTGGGGATCTTCAGCAGATTGAGCTTGGCCTCGGCGATAAAGCCCAGGGTGCCCTCGGAACCACAAAGAATGTTGTTCAGGTTGAAGCGGCCGTCCTTGCCTTTCTCACTGTCGCGAATATGGGCCAGGTCGTAGCCGGTGAGGCAGCGGTTCAGTTTTGGAAATTTGGCATCGATGAGGTCATTTTTTTCCCGCCCGATACGGTCGACCACCTGGTGAGCCCTGCCAGCACGGGAGTCACTGCTGGTGACCTCTGCCAGTGTTTCATCGTCGATGGCCTGGGAGTGCCAGAGTTCGCCGCCCATCAGCACGGTTTTCAGTTCCAGCACGTGATCGCGGGTCTTGCCGTACAGACAGGAGCCCTGGCCGGAGGCGTCGGTATTGATCATACCGCCAATGGTGGCGCGGTTACTGGTGGACAGCTCCGGGGCGAAAAACAGGCCGTGGGGCTTCAGCGCCGCGTTCAGCTGGTCTTTTACCACGCCGGTCTGCACCCGCACCCAGCCCTCTTCGGTATTGATTTCGAGGATGCGGTTCATATGCCGGGAAATGTCCACCACGATGCCATCGGTCAGGGACTGGCCATTGGTGCCGGTACCGCCCCCCCGGGGAGAGAGCACCACGTTATGAAATTCCTCCCGGTCCGCCAGCTTCATCAGCAGTTGCAGGTCGTGGATGTCCCGGGGATACACCACCGCCTGGGGCAGTACCTGGTAGATGGAGTTATCGGTCGACAGCACCGTGCGGCTGGCGTAACTGGGGCTCGCATCGCCATGGAAGCCCTCCTGCTTGAGTGCTTTGAGAAACTGCAGGTAGAGCGCCTGTACATCGTTGATTTCGCGCAGTGCTGGAATCATTCCGGGCCCCGGGATCTGGTAAGACTGGTATATATAAGAAGGACTGGCATTTTAGCGGCGGTGGCGGGCTGCGCAACAATTACCGGGGAATTCACCGGTTGGCGTTGGATTATTGCGGTGGTGCTCCGGTATCCCGCTCTCATCCGATAAGGCGGCTGCAGCGTAGAGTAGACTTAGGTGGAAGCTTAGAGGCGATTTGGGCTGGAGAGCGGATGAAAATACAGCAACAGAGCCGAAAAATACCCATCGGTATCAGTCAGTGTGCCATGGGCGACCCGGTGCGGTTCAATGGTTGCCACAAGCACAGCAAAATATGTACAGAACTGCTGGGTCAGTGTTTTGACTACGTCCCCCTGTGCCCGGAGGTGGCGATTGGCATGGGAGTGCCGCGCAAACCGATTCACCTGCTGGTAGAGAAAGCGAGTGCGCCGGTGGATGCGGTGCGTGTGGTGGGGGTGGAAGATCCGGAAGTGGATGTCACCGAGCCATTGCGGGCCTATGCGGACTCGGTGGTGCCCCAACTGGAAAAGGTGCGCGGCTACATTTTTATGCAGAACTCCCCCAGCTGCGGCCTGCGGGGTGTGCGCCGCTATCTCGACAATGGTCACGGTATCGACAGTGAAGGCGTGGGCGTCTTTGCCCGGCGTCTGCAGCAGAAGTTTCCCCATCTCCCGATGGAAGAGGTCGGGCGATTGAACAACAGTGCATTGCGGGAGAATTTTCTGACCCGGGTTTTTGCCTACGATGCCTGGTTCCGCTACGTGGAGCTCGAGGGCGGCGACCCGGAGGAAGTGCCAGCGGATGACGCCTCCGGTCCGGTGGCGGCCGCCTCCTATCTGGCGAGGATCATCGAATTCTATACCGCCTACAAGTACCTGCTGCTCGCCCACCATCAGGACAAAACCCGTGCGTTGGGGCGATTAGTGGCCAACGCGAAGTCGTTACCCGAGGACCAGCTGGCGTTTGAAGTGCGTGGTGGGATTATGGATATTCTGTCTCGCCCCGCATCCCGCAAGGACCGCACCAATGCCCTGATGCACAGTGCCGGTCATCTGCGTGAATTTCTGGATAAAGACGAGAAAGCAGAGCTCAGCGCGCTGATCGAGGAATACCGTCTGGGGCGCAAGCCTCTGTCGGCGGTTCTGACACTGCTGCGCCACTATCTGCCGCGTAGTCCGCACAGTTTTATCCACAATCAGGTGTTGCTGGCCGCCGAACCCGCAGAGCTCGGGCTCTGTGATTTTCATTGATCAACCGGCGACTGAGTCCAGTGTATGGCTGAAACAGTGTACCAACGCGGCCTGGTGTGGTTTCGCAATGATTTGCGCATGGCAGACAACACCGCGCTTTACCGCGCAGCGAAAAGTTGCGAATGCGTGGCCGGTATTTTTATCGCCTGCCCGGAAACCTGGCGTGAACACAATGATGGCGATCATGTCGTCGCCATGCGCCTGCGCAGCCTGATGCAGCTCCAGCGCGCGCTCGAGAAAAAACATATACCGCTGTACTTTCTCGAGGTCGCCACCTTTTCTGAGGTGCCTGCGGCCCTGGACCAGATTACACAAAAGCTGAAAATCGATGCATTGTTTGCCAATGCCGAATATCCGCTGAATGAACTGCGGCGGGATCAGGCGGTAAGGGCGCAGCTGAAAAAACGTCGACTTCCGCTGGAGCTGTCTACCGACCGCACCCTCGTCCCCCCCGGCAGTATTACCACCGGCGACGGCGCCGGCTACAAGGTTTTTACACCGTTTAAGCGCGCGTTTATCGCCGCGCACGACAACAGTGGCGAGGCCTTTGCACCATTGCCTGCCCCCCGTTCCCGCAGCGACGATCACGCCGGACAGTGGCCGGAGTGGATCGCGGTGGAGGGCGACAGCAATCTGGTGCGGCGGGTCCCTGACACGGTGGGTGATTACGCCGTGGCGCCCGGCGGGAACCAGCGGGTTCGCGACTGGTCCACGGGAGAAGCTGCCGGCGCCCGGGCACTCAAGGCGTTTGCGGAAATCATCGATGACTACCACCGCTGGCGTGACTTTCCGGCACGGGAAAATACCTCGCGTCTTTCGCCCTATCTCAATTGTGGCGCTGTTTCCATTCGCCAGTGTGTACAGATGGCGACGCAAGCCAACGGCGGCCGCTGGGCCGGAGGCAGTGAAGGGGCCACAACCTGGCTAAGCGAGTTGCTGTGGCGGGAGTTTTACCAGCACCTTGTGGTGAATTATCCGAGAGTGTGCCGGAACAAACCTTTCAAGCCCGAAACCGAAGCCGTGCCCTGGTCTGATCGGGAGCAGGATTTTGCGGCCTGGTGCGAGGGGAAAACCGGTGTGCCGATAGTGGATGCGGCCATGCGGCAACTGAATGAGACCGGCTGGATGCACAATCGGTTGCGTATGATTGTGGCCTCGTTCCTCACCAAAAATCTGCTGACCGACTGGCGCAAGGGAGAGCGCTACTTCATGCAAACTCTGGTCGATGCGGATTTTGCGGCCAATAACGGTGGCTGGCAGTGGGCGGCCTCCACCGGCACCGACGCCGCGCCATACTTCCGAGTATTCAATCCTTACAGCCAGTCAAAGCGGTATGATCCGGATGGCAGGTTCATTCGCACCTATATCCCGGAGCTCGCTGAATTGGGGCATCGCGATATTCATTGTCCACCGCGGGATATCTTCGCAGATCACGGTTACCCAGCCCCAATATGCGATGTGACTGAATCCCGCAAAACCGCAATAGAAGCCTTCGCAAACTTGAAGAAATAGCGATCCTCTGATTTATTTCTTGTATTCATGCGGCAATTTGCCGGGAAAATTGCGCTCGCGGTACAGAATCCTTCTGATAAATGAGTCGCCCAATGCATTATAAAAAACTGGCCAATTTTGCCCTGTTCGTCCTCGGGTGGTGGGCGGCACTGCTGTATGGCAATGCCATGGCCCTGATCGCACTGTTTCTGGTGCTGATGCTGCACTTTCTGATGTGGCGCGACATTCAGGACATCTTCGTGGTCCTCGGGTTCATCTTTTGCGGGTTCGGGGTCGAATGGGCCTTTATGGCCGGTGGTGTTCTGGATTACGGCGCCAACCTGCCGCCCGCCTGGCCAATCTGCATCTGGGCAATGCTGTCCATCACCATACGCCATTCCCTCGCCTGGCTGGTACGCAATCGGCTGTGGTCCGTTGTGACCGGGCTCCTGGTAGCGCCGGCATTTTACGCCAACAGCATTTATTTTGGCCCGGCGAGCTGGGGGCAGCCCCTGTGGCAGAGCCTGCTGATTATCGCCCTGGTGTGGGGCCTGCTCGCCGGATGTATCAGCCAGGTAATGCTGACTTTTGTGGAAAAGGTGGAGCCTGTGCAGAGCGAGGCCTGAGCGACGGTCGAGAGAAATGGAGTGGAGCCCGTTTGACGCGACCAGGGGCAATGCCGCCTGTCGCAACTGACCTATACTTGCCACGAAATTTTGCGAAGGCAAGGAGAGCCCAGTGCTGCGAGACATGGATATATGCCAGGGACCAAGCGGAAAATTGGCGCGGTTGCCAGCGGCGATTGCGCTGGCCGTGGTAGGCGGTCTGTATACCGCCGCCGGTGCGGCGGAAGAGCCGCTGTACGGATCACTGGTGGTCTTTGGCGACAGCCTGTCGGATAACGGCAACGCGGGCGTATTCACCTCAAGCGATCCCGATGGTATTTACCCCCGGCAGCCTGCCGTATCCTTTCTTGCCGACCGTCTCGGTCTACCCAAACTGAATTCCTGCTATGGCCTGGGGCCTGCATTTGGCGGCGCGATTCCCTGTGCGCCCGCAGGGGGAGCACCGGCGCAGCAGCTGCTGCAGATTACCCAGTCGGTGCTGACCAATGGCCCCAACTGGGCGGTTGGCGGCAACCGGACGGCGGATGTGCTGCTGGATCTGGTGGGGCCGCAGCGGTTTCGTCAGTTGTTTCCCAACACCACGGTGGCCGATCACAACACCCTGAGTACCATTTTGCCGGACTCCAGTCGCTGCGGTGCCGACGGTGTCTGCGATCCGGCGATGGGAGAGAGCCCCTACCTGAGTGCGGCGGAAGTTGGCGCTGCGGTCAGCGCATTTAACGACCCGGCGGCTCTGCAGGCACTGGTGGATGACCCCAACAACAATATCACCCTCACCGGTGTGCCCTTCGCTACCGGGCAGGGTTACCTGCCGCAAAATACCGTGCGCTCCAGGGATCTCTTTTTTCTCAATGGGGGCGGTAACAACATTCTCGATGGCGTGCGCAACGGAACCATCACCCGGGACTCTATGGCCCGCGCCGCAGGCTTCCTGGCTGTGGCCGGCCGGGAGCTGCGCTTTGCCGGTGCCAATTATATTGCGATGACCAATGCGCCGCGGATCGGCAACACACCGGCGGTCTATGTGCAGGGGCCCGGGGCAATTCAATACGCCAATATGGGCACCGA
Source organism: Microbulbifer elongatus (assembly GCF_021165935.1). Taxonomy (NCBI): domain Bacteria; kingdom Pseudomonadati; phylum Pseudomonadota; class Gammaproteobacteria; order Cellvibrionales; family Microbulbiferaceae; genus Microbulbifer; species Microbulbifer elongatus. The sequence goes on from NZ_CP088953.1 coordinate 1,694,412, forward strand.
GTACTTCAACAACCAGCTGCGTCGACAGGTCAATGACATCGGCAATATTCTGCTGCTGGATATGGAGGGCATTCTGGAGCTGGTGATTGATGACCCGGCGGCCTTTGGCTTCGCCGCCATCAATCAGAGTGCGACCTGCTATACCGACTGCGCGAACCCGCACCCGGTGTACGGGGCAAATGGCAGCAACCCCAATGCGGACATGCTGGTGTTTTACGACAGTATTCACCCGACGCTGGCCGGCCAGCAGCTACTGGCCGACTACTACTACGAAACGCTGACTGCGGCGGTGAACTTCGGGGTGCTGCCCGACCTGGGGTACGAGAATACCCGCCAGCACCGTATCAATATTGATCACCACCTGATCTCCCAACGCTACCGCGATCCTTATACCACCGTCTTTTTCGGGGCCAGTGTGGGCCATACCGAACTGGGCGTGACGCCGGCCATCAACGATGAGTATCCGGCCTGGGATGGCTTTTTCGGTATGAGCTTTGCGGGCTTTGAGCATCTGGAGTGGGGGCTCGGGATGTCCTATGGGGGCAGCGAGTACGAACCCACGGATGTCTTTTTCAAGGCGCGCAATTTCAACCTGAGCGCTTTTGCCCGCTGGGACAACGAGTTCTGGTTTGTCGATGGAGCTGCCACCTATTCGAACATCCAGTATGACGACGTCCAGCGCACCCTGTATCTCGGTGATCGCTTCAGTCACCGCCTGGATGGCAGTACCAATGGCGATGGGTACAGTGCGTTCGTGCGCGGCGGTTTCGATGCCACGCCAAACCTGAGTAGCCGTATGGGGCCTTTTGCCGCCCTGGAGTGGACGCGTATTGATGTGGACGGTTTCCACGAAAGAACTGCGGATCGTTACACCTATCGGGGTGCCTGGGGGCAGCGGCTGGACCCGCTGGGCCTGTGGGTGCGTGGACAGGAGCGGGATTATCGACGGGTGAAGGCCGGCTTTTTCTACAACAGCCCGGAGAGTGTCGATCACCAGTGGTTTGGTGAGGTCTGGCTTGAGCACACCGGCGGCGATGACGACCAGGACCTGGGGATCGGGGTCAATTCCATCTATCTCAACTGGGCGCGGCTGCCGTCTTACCGCAGCCGAAATGAAGGCATCTTTCAGAATGGGGTGGGCGCGATGGTGGGCGTGAGTATCAATGAAAAACTGCGGCTTGCGGCGGACGTGCTGATTCGCCCGGAGGATGCGGTGGGAGGCCTGAGTCTGAACTACCGTTTCTGAGGTGGTGGATGTCGCCGAATTTTCTGCGGCAAACGGTGGCAAATAATCGGGCTGCTGCGAAAACACCTGGGTGTAAGCCAGATGGATTGCTCCACCGGTTGTTACCTTAGAAAGCGTGAATAACAACCACCAACGATGGACCCGATGATGTACACCCCGCGATTCAGTAAACAGAGCCAGGCCCTTCACTCCGCGGATGCCGATGTTTGGGCGGTGAGCGACCGCGCCCATGAACTGGCCGATAAGGGCGAAGATGTCATCTTTCTGTGCGTGGGTGACCCCAACTTCGATACCCCTGAGCCCATCCTCGACTTTGCCCGCGCCCGCCTGGGTGTAGGCCGCACACACTATTCCCCGGCAGCGGGAGAGCTGGTACTGCGTCGTGCCATTGCCGATATTGAAAGCAAGGTCAGCCCTCATCCCTGCGATCCGGACGATGTGGTGGTGTTCCCCGGCGGCACCAATGCGATCTACGCGGTGCTCTCCTGCCTGCTGAATCCCGGGGAACAGATTGTCATTCCTGAGCCCATGTATATTGGCTACGTGCCGATCACCGATGCCCTGCAGCTGGATGTGAGAAAGGTGTCCTGTCCGGCAGACCAGGGCTTTGCGTTCGAGATCGAGTCCATCAAACAAGCCATTTCCGCCGACACCCGTGCGGTCATGATCAATACCCCGGTGAATCCCACCGGCGCCATGGCGACCCCGGAGCAATTGCGCGAACTGGCGGCATACTGCCGCGCGCGCAATATCTGGCTGATCTCCGACGAGATGTACTCCATGATTACCTTTGCCCGGCGCCACACCTCCCTGCGCGCGGCGGCGGAACATCTCGACAATGTGATCGTGATTGACGGTTTATCCAAATCCCACGCGATGAGCGGCTGGCGCCTGGGCTGGGCGGTGGCCCAGGGGGAGTTGGTCGAGCGCCTGATCGAGTACGCCGGTGCCACCATATTTGGCGTACCGCAGTTTATTCAGGAAGCCGCGGCCTTTGCGCTCGAGTTCGACACCTATTTCGTGAAGCAGATGCGCGATGCCTACGAAAAGCGCCGCGACCTGATTATCGACCGCATTGGCAAAATCCCCGGCCTCCGCTGTTACTCACCGGAAGCGGGGATGTTTGTAATGGTGGACGTGTCGGCTGTCGCCGACGATGGCGAAGCATTTGCCGGCGCTCTGCTGGACGCCGAGCGGGTTTCGGTTTTACCCGGTAAGCCCTTCGGCCCCAGTGCTGTCAATCATGTGCGTCTGACACTGGCGGCTGACGAAGTGGAGCTTACCCGTGCACTGAACCGGATAGAGCGGTTTGTGGTGGACGGCTGTCTGAAAGCGGGTTAACGGGCGCAGGAACCATACTGTGTGTTCCCGCGCGGCGGTTTTCCCGTTATGCTGCTTTAAAAATGACCCTATATAATTATTCAGTCGATAAAAATTAGCCGTGAAAATAGATCGTCACAACCTGAAGATTCTGGAAGTTCTGCAGACCAATGCCCGCATCAGTAATTTGAATCTGGCGGATCAGATTGGGCTGTCGGAAAGCGCCTGCCTGGCGCGGGTGAAAAAACTGACCAGTGAGAAGTTTATTCGCGAGTACCAGGCCGAGGTGAATCTGGACAAGGTGCGGCACGCTGAGTTCTACGTAAACGTTGCTCTGAAACGCCAGGACGCCCGCACCAGCGAAAGTTTTCGACGCGCGATCAACAAGATCGAGCAGATTGTCTCCTGCGTCAAAATGTCCGGAGAATTCGATTATATGCTGCGCTTTGTCTGCCCGGACGCGGGGGATTTCAACCGGGTTTCCGAGCAGTTACTGGCCGACGAGGATGCGGCAATTACCCGGATGACTTCACATCTGGTAATCGAGAAAACCAAGCCCTTCAACGGCTATCCGCTGGAACTACTTTTCCAGGAGTGAGTACGGACAACTGCTGTGTAGCGCATGCCTGTCACCTGACCCTGTGCGCCGCTTCATACCACCAGCGCCAGGGTCCGGTCCACCAGCCATAACGCGGAAAGACCTCCGACCAGATAGGCCACCGGCAGTGCCGAGGCGGCAGTGGCGGTGGTACCGGTGCGGATTTCCCAAAGCTGCACCGGTTTAATTCGGCGCAGAAAATACATCACTCCGGCAATTGCCGCGATAAACACCAGCTGGCCCGCCTCGACCCCCACATTAAACAGTCCCAGGGAGACCGGTATCGCGTGTTCCGGGAGGCCAATTTCGGTAAGGGCGCTGGCAAAGCCCAGACCGTGTAACAGCCCAAATCCAAATGCCACCACCCAGGGTTTGCGAATCGCCAGCGTTTTTCGCCCTTCCAGTTTGTGCAGAATCTCGGTGGCAATAAACACGATACTCAGGGCAATTGCCGCTTCCACTGGCGCCTGAGGTACGGACACCACACCCAGTACCGCCAGTGCCAGGGTAATGCTGTGGGCCAGGGTGAACGCGGTGATGGTGGTCACCAGCTGCCGCCCGCCACTGACCAGTACAACCAGTGCCAGCACGAATAACAGGTGGTCGATACCCAGCAGAATATGTTCGACTCCGAGTACGAAATAGGTGCGGGCAATCTCCATGATGCCGCTTTTTTCCTCGACCATAATGCTGGTCTGATCGGGAAGAAGCCGGGCCACCTGTTCGCGGCCATCCTGCCAACGGATACGTACCAGCGCATCGGTCATGGTATCGGCCAGTCCGTCGATGGCGATACGGCTGCCAACCAGGGCCTGTGGGTGAGAAACCTGCCAGCGCTCCACGTAGTAGCCGCCAATCATTTGCGCTGTGGACAGACTGTTTTGGTTAGTGCCCTCGTCAAACTGCACATACAGTGACAGGCGCCTATCCCCGCGGGCGGGTACCCGCCAGGTGACATCAAACTGTTCCGCCCCTGTCTGAATCAGGCTGAGCGAGGCCGGGCGGAGTTCATGGGACAAGGCATGGGCGGAATAGAATAGGGTGACAAGAAGGGACAGCAGACCGAGAAGCGTTTTCATGGTGCTGCTCCCTCGTGGCTGACAGCGGGGGTTGCGATACGAATCCGGTAGTTATCGCGCAGGGTCTGGTATTGGGCTTCGAGAATGCTTTTCTGCTCCTCGAGCTGCCAGTCCCGCAATACGTTGTCGCGGATTTCCCCGAAATCCGGTTGATGCTGGGGGGTGGCGGCGGAAATCCTGACCAGGTGCTCCCCATAGGCCGAGGTGAGAGGACCGTTCCATTGACCGATTTCCAGTCCATCGAACTGCCTGGAAAAGTCAGCGCCAAACAACCGGTCGATCCGCTCACTGGTGACCTGTTCGAATCGGTATTGCAGTAGATTGCTGTCGCCCAGTGATCTGGGATCTTTTCCTGCGGTGAGTTTGGTCAGAACGATACGTGCATCTTCCGCGACTTCGGCACGCTTGTCGCTGTCGAGAAATACCTGTTCAAAGGTGTATTGCGCGGGTGCGGCATAGTGCGCCAGATTGGCGGCGTAATAATCTTCGAGCACCTGTTCCGGCGGGGCGACGGCTTCTACAAGGTCTTTTGCGAGAAATTCCATTTTCATGCGCATTCTGCGGCGGATCACGGTGTCATTCTGATCCAGTCCCATCTTCACCGCTTCGCGGTACAATACCTCTTCCCGCACATAGTCATCAATCAGCCCCTGTAGTTCCTGAGGTTCCGGTGGTCGTTGCCAGCCGCGCTCGAAGATATTTGACAGGTGCTGAATACGATTCTGAGTGACGATTATTTCTTCGCCGTCACCCTCAGCGCCCTGCTGAAAGAAGCTGTTGATCGCAAACAGCAGGACACCAATGACGGTGAACTGGATGCTGGGATCCCTGATCCATTGCACGTTCATGCACGAACTCCGAATTTTTAATGTTATTCCGATGGCTCGTCGAGACTGGATTCCTTCGTCTCACAGGATAGTCCAACAATTGGCGGTTACGGGTTAGTTGCCGCGGGGCTATGCCGAATGGGTGAACTCCAGGTGCGCTCCTGGATACTGGCGGTGCCCTCCACAACGGGTAGATCACAGCGCACGGCGGCGTATGTACTCCGTCGGGGTGTTGGAATTGCGATGGTGCGCAGGATTTTCGCCGAAAAGTGGAGTAATAAGTTCAGAAAAACCGTGGATTTGTGGCGCTGAGTGCCAATCACTACACTGTTATCGCCGCCCGCGCCGCGGTATGGCGCCAGTGCGCTTGTTTGTTTGTGGCGTTTTACTGAGTGGCGTTCAGTTATCCAGTTGCAAAAAGGGGCTTACCTGTGAGAGCTAATCAGTGGTCGTTTATTGTTATCGCAACATTGTTTGCAGCAGCGGTGCAGGCAGATGCTGTGGCGGATAAGTACCAGAAAAGTTGTCATATCTGTCACGACACGGGGGTGGCCAATGCACCCAAAGTACACGACGTGGAGGCGTGGAAGCCCCGCATGGACAAGGGCATGGACGCGTTGCTGAATTCCGTAAAAAACGGGCTCAACGCAATGCCCCCGGGTGGTATGTGCCCGGATTGCAGTGACGAGGACTACAAGGCCTTGATCAACTATATGGCGTCGCCCAAGCCCTGAGGTTGTGGCGCGGCTGGTGGGGGTTTGAGGAACCTTCGTATGGTGGGTGCGGTAGGTTTGCAGGAACCTGAACTACAAGCGAGGTGGTGACTGGGCTAATTGCCTGCAGAGCAGGTCCTGCAAGATCTAGTTTGGTCCACAAGGCGTGATTTGGCTTGCCGCGCACAAAAAATTATGACGGCTAATTGCTCGAGAAGGGGCGCCAGATCATTTTACAAATGTCCGGTTTTCGACTTGTCTCGCGCTTGGCAGTCAATTTTTTACGATGCTGGTAACTGATCCCGGCGATATTCCGTCGGGGTTTTGTCATGCCGGCGCTTGAACGCGGCATTGAACGGGCTGAGGGATCGATATCCGATATCCAGTGCAATACTCAGTACCGGCAGGTGCGCTTCCTGTGGATCTGCCAGTCGGCGGCTCGCCTCATCAATGCGATATTGGTTCAGGTATTCATTGAAATTGCGGAACCCCAGATGCTTGTTGATCAGCGCGCGCAGCACGTGCTCTTTTGCATCCAGTTGCTCTGCCAGTTCCCGAATCGTCAGTCCGGTGCGCCGGTAACCACCCGCCTCCATATGTTGCTGGAGCTGTGACAGCAATGCGCACTGTGCCTCATCCAATGGCGGTTGCGGTGTTTCGTCAGGGTTTACCTGGAGCTCCGCTACCGTGGATTGAGGGAGGGACTCCTCGAGTGCATGGGGTGACAGGGACAGCAGCCAGAAACAGGCGCCGAAGGCCAGCAGGCTGGCAGTGACCGCGTGCAGAGTGGGGACGCCGGGCGGTGTCGGGAAGAAGCCAAATACAAATTCTGCACAGACAACCAGGATCATGTAGCCGCCGATCGCGATCAGCAGGCCGATACGCAATTGCCGGCGTTCCGCTACCAGGTCAGATTGAAACTGCTGCAGCAGGGTTGCCAGTCCTGCGCCGATGATGCCCAGTTTGTATGGCTGTGCCAGCAGATAGAAAAAGTGATGCAAATTAAGGTGGCTCGCCAGGTCCACAGCGATCTGCGTCGCGATTAGCCACCAACCCCACTTGGGAAAGGTTTCCCGATCACTGCACAGCTGGTGGCAGAACAGCCAGAAGGCGCCGGGAATCAGAATGGTGGGAATATCGATAAGGAGGTCGAGTAACGCGCTCTGGTCGTTCAGCAGGGGGCGCAGTAAATAGACAAAAACGCCCCCCAGCAACACCAGCAGCCAGCGGCTGTCTCTGCGTTTGTGGCCTGTTGCGATACGGGTTGCCGCAAGTAACAGTAATCCACAGGCCGCACCGGTAAAGAAACTGTAATCCATCGGTGGCGTACCTCTTGTTCTCTTTTTAACCGGGCGGTCAGGCACTCAGCGCCAGCGCTCTACCCACGCATCCAGTACCTTGCGGCTGTAGGTGTGACGACCGTAACTGCCGTTGTAGTAGGCCAGAGCGTTGGGCATATTGCCCTTGGCTTTTTTTATGTAGTGCTTGAGGATGGTGCAGCCGTAGCGGAGATTGGTTTCCATATCGATCAGGTTGTCTTCCGGACGGCCGATTTCATTCTTCCAGAAGGGCATCACCTGCATCATGCCCTGGGCCCCGACCCTGGATACCGCGTAAGGATCAAAGGCGCTCTCGATCTGAATCACCGCCAGCACGATTTCCGGCTGCAGACCCGCGCGTGTGGCTTCCCGGTGGATGGCCTTGAGCACGCGCATTCGCTCGCTGGGATCCTTGATATAGCGCGCCAGTGGCTGGGACTTGGCCATCAGCCACACTTCTGCATCGAAGCGGTCCACAAAGGAGTCCGCCTCGGTGACGGCGTCCTTCAGTGCGAGCAACAGCTGCGGATCCACCTCCTTGACCTGGGCGGATACCGCGCCGCTGAACAGTGTCAGCAGGAATGTGGCGATGGCTGCGCGGATCAATGGGGGATTTTCTCCAGCAGGATGTCCAGAATCTGGTCTGCGGAGAACTCCTGATTCTCGGAGTCCCGGCGGCCTTTGTACTCGACATTGCCTTTTTCCAGCCCGCGGTCACCCACCACAATGCGATGTGGGATGCCCAGCAATTCCACATCCGCCAGCATGGCCCCGAGGCGTGCTTTCGGCTCGTCCATCAGCAGTACGTCGATACCTTTGGCGGTGAGCGCTTCATAGATGTGCTCGCATTTTTGCTGTACCGCTGCGCTCTTCTGCATATTGATCGGCACGATGGCCAGCTGGAATGGCGCGATGGCCTCCGGCCAGATGATGCCTGCGTCATCGTGATTCTGTTCAATCGCCGCTGCCACCACGCGCGAAACACCGATGCCGTAGCAGCCCATGGTCATGACCTGCTCTTTGCCGTTCTCGTCCAGTACTGTCGCATTCATGGCTTCACTGTACTTGGTCCCCAGCTGGAAAATGTGTCCGACCTCAATACCGCGTTTGATTTCCAGGGTGCCGTGTCCGTCGGGGCTGGCATCTCCGGGAACCACATTGCGCAGGTCTTCGATGCGGGAAATGGCCGCATCGCGCTCCCAGTTCACGCCGGTGAGGTGGTAATCGTCCTTGTTGGCGCCGCAGACGAAGTCCGCGAGATGTGCGGCGGCGCGATCCACGATCACGTCGATGTTCAGTCCAACCGGGCCCAGTGAGCCGATACCGCAGCCCAGTTCGTCGGCGATGCGGGCTTCCGGAGCAAATTGCAGCGGGCTGGCCACCCCCGGCAGTTTTTCCGCTTTCAGTTCATTCAGGTCGTGATCGCCGCGCAGAACCAGTGCGACCAGCGGTGCGGTTGCGCCTTCCTCTTCGGTTTCGCCCAGTACGATCAGGGTTTTCACCGAGGTACTGGCGGGGATGCCGAAGGCCTCTTCCAGGGCGGCAATGGTTTTCTGGCCGGGAGTATGCAGTTCTGCCATCTCTTTGGATGGGGCAGGGCGCTCGCCGGTGGGCGCTATCGCTTCCGCCAGCTCGACGTTGGCGGCGTAGCGGCTCTCGGTGGAAAAGGCGATATCGTCCTCACCACTTTGCGCCAGTACATGGAATTCGTGGGAGTGGGAGCCACCGATGGAGCCGGTGTCTGCCAGCACCGGGCGGTAGTCCAGGCCGATACGATCGAAGATGCGGCAATAGGCATCGTGCATCACATCGTAGGTTTCCTGCAGGGAGTCTGCGCCCAGGTGAAAAGAGTAGGCATCCTTCATGGTGAACTCGCGCGCGCGCATGACACCAAAGCGCGGGCGGATTTCATCGCGGAATTTGGTCTGGATCTGATAGAAATTCGCCGGCAGCTGCTTGTAGCTGTTTACTTCGGTGCGAATCAGATCTGTGATCACTTCTTCATGGGTCGGCCCCAGACAGAAGGCGTTGTCGTGGCGATCCTGGATACGCAGCAGTTCCGGACCGTACTGCTGCCAGCGCCCGGATTCCTCCCACAGCTCGGCTGGCTGCACCACCGGCATCAGGACTTCCAGGGCCCCCGCATTGTTCATTTCTTCGCGCACAATACGCTCCACCTTGCGCAGTACGCGCAGGCCTGTGGGCAGCCAGGTGTAGAGCCCGGAGGATAGACGGCGGATCATGCCCGCGCGCAGCATCAGCTGATGGCTGATGACCACTGCGTCATTAGGAGTTTCTTTCTGGGTGGCGATCAGGTAGCGGGATGCGCGCATAGTGGTTTCTTAATTCTTTCCGGGAAATTTTCAGGGCGGCCATTTTACGCTGCCGAAGGCCCGTTTTGGTAGAGGAGCCGGCGGCAGGGGGCTGCCTAAGGGAGGGGCAGAAACAGAAAACCCCGCAAAAGCGGGGTTTTCGGGGCTGAAAGGCGGCGAGACTCAGGACTCGGCCATTTCTTTCAGCTTCTTCAGCGGGCGAACCTTAACCTGGATGCTCGCAGGCTTGGCCTTGAACATGGTTTCTTCGCCAGTGAAGGGGTTGATACCCTTGCGCGCCTTTTTGGCCGGCTTTTTCACGGTGGTGATTTTCATCAGGCCTGGCAGGGCGAATTCGCCCACCGCACGCTTCTTGATGTGGCCGTGGATCAGGTCGTTCAGTTCGTCCAGAACCGATTGCACCTGCTTGCGGGACAGATCGGTATTTTCGGCGATCTGATTCAGGATCTGGGTTTTAGTGTACTTTTCTTTGATCGCAGTCACTTTCTTGGCCGGAGCGGCCTTGGCTGCTGCTTTCTTGGCTGGAGCCTTTTTGGCTGCAGTCTTCTTGGCGGGGGCTTTCTTAGCTGCGGCTTTCTTCTTTGCGGCCATGTTAGCTTCCTTCCTTATGTAAGTGTTTTTTCCAGTGAAAGTGGGTGTACATCCAGGTTTGCCCGGCTGCGGTGCCAGGGCATACCCAAGTACTGAGCTGAAGTATATCCAGTTTTTTTCCGCGCGCACGGGGGTAAATCAGAAAAAAAGTGCTTTTTTTTAGGGTTGTGGCCGAAAAATGGCCCGTGAACCTCCCGCTCCGGGGGCGTTGTGAGCACCGGGTTGCTCCAGTGAACAGGCTCCTTCTTCCCTCGCAGGTGCTCATGTATAATCTGCGCCCCTTTATATTCCGGGTACTAGCCATGCCTATTTACGAATACCAATGCAAGGCCTGTGGGCACCAGATGGAAGCCCTACAGCGTATGAGCGACGCTCCGCTGACCGACTGCCCGGCGTGCAATCAGGCGGAATTGAGCAAAAAAATCAGTGCCGCCGGGTTCCGCCTCAAGGGTGGCGGTTGGTACGAAACCGACTTCAAAACCGGCAGCAAGAAGAATCTCGCTGGTGATGCCGCCAAGCCCTCCGGCAAATCCGGTGGCTCGGAAGCCAAAGCCAGCTAAGCTGCAAAAGCCGAACAAAGACGATACTACTAAGGGAATAAGACTCCATGCGCACCGACTACTGTGGCGCCCTGCGATCCGCCGATATTGACCGCGAAGTAACCCTGTGTGGCTGGGTAGACCGCCGCCGCGATCACGGTGGGGTGATCTTCATCGACCTGCGCGATCGCGATGGTATTGCTCAGGTGGTCTTCGACCCCGATGCCGCAGAACACTTTGAGCTGGCCGACCGCGTGCGCAGCGAATATGTCCTGAAGGTGACCGGTCGTGTGCGCGCTCGCGCCCCGGAAGCGGTCAATCCGAATATGCAGACCGGTGAAATCGAGGTCTATGGCCTGCAGCTGGAGATCCTCAATAGCGCGGAAACCCCGCCCTTCCAGCTGGACGAGCACACCGCCGTCGGCGAAGACGTACGCCTGAAGTATCGCTACCTGGACCTGCGTCGCAACGAAATGCAGCGCAATCTGCGCTTCCGCTCGCAGATTACCAACGCCATTCGCAACTACCTGGACGGCGAAGGCTTCCTGGATATCGAAACCCCGATACTGACCCGCGCGACACCGGAAGGGGCCCGGGATTACCTGGTGCCGAGCCGCACCCACGCTGGCAAATTCTTCGCCCTGCCGCAGTCCCCACAGCTGTTCAAGCAGCTGCTGATGGTGTCCGGTTTCGATCGCTACTATCAGATCGCCAAGTGTTTCCGCGACGAAGATCTGCGCGCAGATCGCCAACCGGAATTCACCCAGATCGATATCGAGACGGCGTTCCTCGACGAAAACGCCATCATGTCCATCACCGAGAACATGATTCGCAAGCTGTTCAAAGAGCTGAAAGGCGTGGAGCTGGGCGAGTTCCCGCGCATGCCGTTCAGTGAGGCCATGGCGAAATTCGGTTCCGACAAGCCGGACCTGCGTATTCCGCTGGAGCTGGTAGACGTCAAAGACCTGATGACACAAGTGGACTTCAAAGTATTCTCCGGCCCGGCCAACGATCCAAAAGGCCGTGTGACCGCACTGAAAGTCCCCGGTGGCAACGACAAGCTGACCCGCAAGCAGATCGACGACTACACCAAGTACGTCTCCATCTACGGCGCCAAGGGCCTGGCCTACATCAAGGTCAACGACAAGTCCGATCTGGAAGGTGGCCTGCAGTCCCCGATCGTCAAATTCCTGCCCAATGAAGTGCGCGCGGCGATCCTCGATCGCGTACAGGCAGAGAATGGCGACCTGATCTTCTTCGGTTCCGACAAGGCCAAGGTTGTCTCCGAAGCACTCGGCGCACTGCGCTGCAAGCTGGGTGAAGACCTGGACCTGTACGTGGCGGAATGGGCGCCCCTGTGGGTGGTGGACTTCCCGATGTTCGAAGAGAACGACGACGGCAGCGTCACCGCGCTGCACCACCCGTTCACCGCGCCTTCCTGTTCCGCAGAGGATCTGGAAAAGAACCCGCTGGAGGCCCTGTCCCGCGCTTACGACATGGTGCTGAACGGCTGCGAGCTGGGTGGCGGTTCCATCCGTATTCACGATCAGGACATGCAGCAGACGGTATTCCGCGCCCTCGGCATCGACGCCGAGGAGCAGCGCGAGAAGTTCGGCTTCCTGCTGGACGCGCTCAAATACGGTGCTCCGCCCCACGGTGGACTGGCTTTCGGCCTCGACCGCCTGGTGATGCTCATGACCGACAGTGACTCCATTCGCGACGTCATCGCCTTCCCGAAAACCCAGAGCGCCGCCTGTGTGATGACCGATGCCCCGGGAGCGGTGGACGCCAAGCAGCTGCGCGAACTGAGCATCCGTCTGCGCCAAAAAGAAGAGCAGGTAGGTTAAAGGCTGCGTTTTCCCTATCGTCATTCCGGCGCAGGCCGGAATCCAGTGAGTTGGACCCCGGCCTGCGCCGGGGAGACGAAAAGCATGAGTGCGCCAGACCCAGATTTAGATATAGAAGAAAGACCGGAGATTTATCGATGGCAGGACACAGTAAATGGGCCAACATCAAACACCGCAAGGCCGCCCAGGACGCCAAGCGGGGTAAGGTTTTCACCAAGATCATTCGCGAGCTCACCGTAGCCGCGAAGGGCGGTGCCAACCCCGATGACAACCCGGCACTGCGCGCCGCCATCGACAAGGCCCTCGGCGCGAACATGAAGCGCGACACCATCGATAAAGCCATCGCCCGCGGTGCTGGCAATACCGATGGGGACAATTACGAAGCGGTGACCTATGAAGGGTATGGTGTCGGCGGCGTAGCCATTCTGGTGGAGTGTCTCACCGACAACCGCAACCGCACCGTTGCCGAGGTGCGTCACGCGTTTACCAAGCGCGGCGGCAATCTGGGCACCGACGGTTCTGTGGCTTACCTGTTCTCGCGCAAGGGGCAGATGTACTACGAGCCGGGGGTGGATGAAGATGCGCTGATGGAAGCGGCTCTGGAAGCCGGTGCGGAGGATATCCAGACCAATGACGATGGCAGTATCGAGGTGACCACCGAGTTTACCGAGTATATGTCCGTGAAAGATGCCCTGACGGAAGCGGGCTTCAAACCGGACAACGCCGAGATTGCCATGATCCCCTCGACCACCGTGCCTATGGATAAAGAGAGTGCGGAGAAAGTGATGGCGCTGGTGGATATGCTGGAAGACCTGGACGACGTACAGAACGTGTATTCCAACGCCGATATACCAGAAGAGGTAATGGCCGAGCTGGGTTGAGCTGATCCCGGCCACTCCGGAAAAATGCCCCGCAATCGTGGGGCATTTTTGTATCTGACCGGACAGATCCGCTTCCCGCCTTGACGCCCAGTCCTCACCTTGGGAAACTTCCCGGTAACAATTGTATAAATGTACAGGGGGTAGCCCGCCGTGACCCGCATTCTGGGCATCGATCCCGGCTCACGTAAAACCGGTTACGGCCTGATCGACGTGGAGCGCTCCAATGCCCGCTATGTCGCCAGCGGTGTGATCAAACTCCCCGACGGCCCGCTGCCCGAGCGCCTGAAGCTCATATTTGACGCCGTGAGCCAGATTGCCCAGCAGTACCAGCCCCAGCAGATGGCCATCGAAAACGTATTTATGTCGAAAAGCGCCGGCTCCGCGTTAAAACTGGGTCAGGCAAGAGGCGCCGCCATCGTCGCCGCCACCCATGCGGATCTGCCTGTGTCGGAGTACGAAGCGCGCAAGGTGAAACAGGCGGTGGTGGGTAACGGTGGTGCGGACAAGCTGCAGGTGCAGCATATGGTCAAAACCCTGCTCAAACTGCCCGCTTCTCCGCAAGAGGATGCGGCGGATGCTTTGGCCGTTGCCTTGTGTCATATGCATACCATGCAGACTTTGGTTCAGTCTTCGGCTGGGTCGCGGGCCCGGTTTCGGCGCGGGCGGCTTAGCGTAACTTGAGTTTGGCTTCAGTGGTGCGGCGGGTTTCGTGGCACGCAGTCGGGACGTTGGGTGGCGGCTCCGCTACCGGGGACACCTTCGCGGGACACGCCGTAGACCCATCCCTGGGGGCTCTGCACCGCCATCCCTGGCGGTGAAGGTCCCGCGAAGGTGTCCCCGGTATCGAAGCCTTAGCCCTGTAGCACTGCTTGCTTGGCAATCACCGGGTGTACCTCGTGGAGGGATAAACAGCATTGGTAAAAATTTAAGGCGCTGCTGCCGATAAAGGTTTGCCAGACCTTCTGCGAGAGGGACCTCGCAGAAGAGCCCCCATGGATGGGTTCACGGCGTGTCTGGCAAACCTTTATCGGCAGTGGCGCCGCCACAGAATCCTATAAAATACGTACCACCGGACCTCAGGGCCCGGAAAAAATGGAATAAGAATGATCGGAAGACTCACCGGCAAGCTGGCCGCCGTACAACCCCCGCAACTGCTCGTTGATGTGCAGGGCGTGGGCTACGAAGTGTTGGCCCCCATGACCACTATTTTTGAGTTGCCACAGCTGGGTGGCAGTGTGCAATTGCATACTCACCTGGCCGTATCGGAAACCTCGCAGCAACTGTTCGGCTTTATCCGCGAGAGCGACCGGCAGCTGTTTCGCACCCTGATCAAGGTCAACGGCGTCGGCCCCAAAATGGCTCTGGCCATCCTGTCTGGCCTCGACGGCGCCGCACTGGCCCGCTGTGTAGCGGACGATAACGTGGGTGCGCTGGTGAAAGTGCCCGGTGTGGGCAAGAAAACTGCCGAGCGGCTGATTATCGAACTGCGCGGCAAGCTCACCCCGCAATCCGGCGATCTGGGGGATATCCCGCTGATGTCCACCAACGCCGAATCCAAAGTCGATCACAGCGGCGAGGCAGAAAGTGCCCTGGCCGCCCTGGGCTACAAGCCCACCGACGCCACCAAAATGGTCGCCCGCGCCGCCAAAGAGCAGCCCGACGCCGATAGCGCCACCCTGATCCGCCTGGCGCTGAAAAGCATGGCTCCGGCCTGATACTGTATCCATTTGAGAATTGCCCGTGATTGAAGCCGACCGCCTGATCGCCCCCGAACCCCAAGGGCCCACCGGCCAGGAAGAGCAGTACGACCGCGCCGTGCGCCCCAAAACCCTGTCCGACTACGTGGGCCAGCCGGTGGTGCGCGAGCAGATGGAAATCTTCATCCAGGCCGCCAAGCTGCGCAAAGAAGCCCTCGATCACACCCTGGTATTCGGCCCACCCGGTCTTGGTAAAACCACACTGGCGAACATTATTGCCGCGGAAATGGGTGTCGCCATCAAGACCACCTCCGGTCCGGTACTGGAAAAGGCCGGTGATCTCGCCGCGATTATGACCAATCTCGAACCCGGGGACGTGCTGTTTATCGACGAGATCCACCGTCTCAGCCCGCATGTGGAAGAGGTGCTGTATCCCGCCATGGAAGACTATCAGCTGGATATCATGATCGGAGAGGGGCCTGCGGCGCGCTCCATCAAGCTGGATTTGCCACCGTTTACGCTCGTTGGTGCGACCACCCGCGCGGGCCTGCTGACTTCCCCCCTGCGGGACCGTTTTGGCATCGTGCAGCGGCTTGAATTCTACTCCGTTACCGATCTCACCAGTATCGTCGCCCGCTCCGCCGGCCTGATGGGCGTGGATATGGATGAGGGTGGGGCCCACGAGGTGGCCCGTCGCGCCCGCGGCACGCCGCGTATCGCCAACCGCCTGCTGCGCCGGGTGCGGGATTACGCCGAAGTGAAAAGCGACGGTCATGTGTGTGCGGAGACCGCGGACCTGGCGCTGAATATGCTGAACGTGGATGCCAGCGGCTTCGATCAGCTCGACCGCCGCATGCTGCTGACCATGATCGAGAAGTTTGATGGCGGCCCCGTCGGTGTCGACAGCCTGGCCGCCGCCGTGAGTGAAGAGCGCGATACCATCGAGGATGTGCTGGAACCGTACCTGATCCAGCAGGGCTACCTGACCCGCACCCCCCGCGGACGGGTGGTGACCGCGTTGGCCTATGAGCACTTCGGCATTCCCAAGCCCGATCGGGTTTGACGCACAATTGAGTCTGACCACACCTGACGAAGCGGTCTGGTTCCTGTAGCATATCTCACGAGCGCTGGTAGAAATGGTCAACGGCCGTTGAAATCTGCCCGGTGTGCCCCAAACCGCTATCAACAACAAAAAGTCAGTTCGCGGTCGGCGAGTTAAGGACGGTGCGTGTCAGAACCCTTCAGTATTCCCATTCGCGTCTATATCGAGGATACGGACGCTGGCGGAATCGTCTATTACGTCAATTATTTAAAGTATATGGAGCGCGCGCGCACAGAATTGGTCCGTGCGCTCGGCTATGATAAGCCCGCGATGCCGCAGCAGGGGCTGCTGCTGGTGGTGCATTCAGCGGAGGTTCAGTACCGCCGGTCTGCAATACTCGACGACGAGCTCAGAGCCACTGCGGCAGTCGCCAGAGTCGGCCGTGCCGCGGTAACCTTTGTGCAGAAAATCTGGCGCGGCAGTGAAATTATTTGTGAGGGCGTGGTCAAAGTGGCCTGCGTGGACGACGCGAGCCGCAAACCCTGCGCATTCCCCCAACCCATCCATCAAGCTTTGAAGGCAGCGAGTCAACATTCATGAATGCCGGTGAACAACTTTCCCTGTGGGGCCTGATTTCCAGCGCCAGCCTGCTGGTACAACTGGTCATGCTGATGCTGTTACTGGCCTCGGTCATTTCCTGGGTCATGATTATCCAGCGCGGTACCTATCTGTCCCGTGCGCGCAAGTCCATGATCAACTTTGAGCGCAAGTTCTGGTCCGGTGCGGATCTGAACCAGCTGTTCCGCGACGGCAATGCCGCCGCTGAAAAAGGCAAGATTGATGGTGTGGAATCCCTGTTTCGCGCCGGGTTTACCGAATTTACCCGCCTGCGCCAGCAGGGCAAAAGCAGCCCGGCGGCGGTTATGGAGGGCACTGAGCGCGCCATGCGGGTGGCCATGTCCCGGGAGCAGGAGAAGGTGGAGATGAACCTGCCGTTCCTGGCTACTGTCGGCTCCGTCAGCCCCTATATCGGCCTGTTCGGCACCGTGTGGGGGATCATGAACTCTTTCCGCGGTCTCGCCACTATGCACCAGGCCACCATTGCCACGGTTGCTCCGGGTATTTCCGAAGCGCTGGTGGCCACCGCCATGGGGCTGTTCGCGGCGATTCCTGCGGTTATGGCGTACAACCGTTATTCCGCCAAGGCGGAATGGCTGCTATCGAGCTATGAGACCTTTGCCGAAGAGTTCTCCTCCATCCTGCACCGCAAAGTGCACGCCTCCGGTTAAGGCGGCGCTGAACGCAACGCTGTGCAAAGAGCTGAATCATGAGCAATTTTCGCAAAGCCCCGAAGCGTAAGCTGGTCTCCGAGATCAACGTGGTGCCGTACATCGACGTGATGCTGGTATTGCTGATCGTGTTTATGGTGACCGCCCCGCTGCTGATGCAGGGGGTCAAAGTGGATCTGCCGGACGCGCCCTCGGCCCCCATTGATGATACCG
The DNA here is from genome assembly GCF_021165935.1 of Microbulbifer elongatus. NCBI lineage: Bacteria > Pseudomonadati > Pseudomonadota > Gammaproteobacteria > Cellvibrionales > Microbulbiferaceae > Microbulbifer > Microbulbifer elongatus. Next base: position 1,711,946 of record NZ_CP088953.1, read on the forward strand.
ATGACGAGCCGCTGATCGTGTCGGTGAAAGCCGATGGCAGCTACTACCTCAACCTTGGTGACGATGAGAAGGTGGCCAAGCCGCTGAAGGAAATCAAGGAAACAGTGGCCAAAGTGCTGCGGCAGAAGCCGAAAACGCCAGTTCTGGTGTGGGGAGATACCGACGCCAAGTACGGTCTGATTGTGGGTGCCATGACGCATCTCCAGCAGGCCGGGGCCCCCAGCGTGGGCCTGGTGACCGAGCCGCCGTCGGAATGAGCTGGAGCCAGACGCAAGTATGAATCGCTCCTACGGCCCGGCCATCATTATCAGTGTCGCTCTGCACGCGTTGTTGATCGCGGTGCTGACGTTTGGCTGGGAGGCGGAACACAAACGCGAACTGAAGCCGATGCCCAAGTTTGTGCAGGCCAAGCTGGTGCAGCTGGAATCCAAGTCGAACCAGCCCAAGGCACCGCCCAAGGTCGACCTGCGGGAAAAGCGGCGTCAGCAGGAACTTGAGCGCCAGCGCAGAGCCGAGGCGGAAAGAAAGCGTAAAGCCGCGGCCGAGCGCAAGAAAAAGGAAGAGGCGGAGAAGAAACGTAAGGCAGAAGAAGCGCGCAAGGAGAAAGAGCGCAAAGAGGCCGAGCGCAAGGAGCAGCTGAAGCAGGAGCGTAAAAGTGCATTCGAAGACGCACTTGAGGACGAAGAGGCTCTGCAGGAGGCCAGCGACGACTCCGCCGCGGTCATGTCCGTTGCGCAGGCCATTCGCCAGCGCATCGTGCAGGTCTGGAGCCGTCCGCCAAGCGCCCGAAATGGTATGGTGGTGGAGGTTCAGATCAATTTTGTACCCACCGGGCGCGTGGTGGCCTCTACCATTACCAAAGGCAGTGGCAATCCCGCGGTGGATCGATCCGTGCTCACTGCGGTCAAGAAAGTAGAAGTCTTTCCGGAAGTGGAGAAGGTGGCGCGCGAGGAGCCGTCACTGTTCGAACGCCAGATTAGAACCACCAAATTGATATTCAGAGTCGAAGGCCTGCGCCAATGATGAAAAAAACAGTCTCTCTTCTCTTTGCCACCCTGCTTGGCTGCGTACTGGCGGTTTCCGCCCGCGCCCAGCTGGTGGTGGAAATTGACGATGGCAATGACAATCCCACGCCAGTCGCGGTGGTGCCATTTGATTGGGCTGGCAGCGGTGTACTGCCAGAGGATGTGTCTTCCATCATTTCCGCCGACTTGCGCCGCAGTGGCCTGATCGCACCGGTGCCGCGGGAGGATATGCTGTCTTTCCCGAAAACGCCGGAGGAAGTCAGCTTTCGAGACTGGCGTATGCTGGGTACCGAGTATGTGGTCACCGGCCGTATGCAGCCTCAGGCCAATGGCTACCTGCTGAGCTTTGATCTCACCAACATCTTCGGCCAGCGCAAGGTGTTTACCAAGCAGGTCACCGGTGGTGCACAGCAGCTGCGGGATATCGCCCACCGTGCCGCCGACGAGATCTTCGAGGCGATCACCGGTATCCGCGGTGCTTTCGGTACCCAGATGGTGTACGTGCAGGAAACCCAGCGCGGCGGGCAGCCCAGCTATGCGTTGATGCTGTCGGATATCGACGGTGCCCGCGCCCGTCAGATTCGCCGGTTCAGCGCGCCGGTAATGTCCCCCAGCTGGTCTCCGAACGGTCAGGAAGTGGCTTACGTGTCCTTCGAGACCGGCCGCCCGGCGATTTTCCGCGAGAATATCCGCACCGGCGCCCGTCAGCAGCTGACCAATTTCAAGGGGCTGAACAGCTCTCCAACCTGGTCCCCGGATGGCTCCAAGCTGGCCATGGTGCTGTCGAAAGACGGAAACCCGGAGATCTATGTGCTGGACCTGGCATCGGGTCGCTTTACCCGGATGACCCGCCACTTCTCCATTGATACCGAACCGAACTGGATGCCGGACGGAAAATCGCTGGTTTTCACTTCTGACAGGGGAGGTAAGCCACAAATTTATCAATTGACTCTTGCCACGGGTCAAGTAGACCGCTTAACCTTCGACGGCGACTACAACGCGCGTCCGCGGGTATCTCCCGATGGCAAAACGCTGGTTATGGTGCATCGTAGCAGGGGGGTATTTACTATCGCTACGATGGACATCGTATCCGGTCAAATGCGTGTCCTTACGGAGACGCGCCTGGACGAATCCCCGAGTATTGCGCCCAATGGCGCGATGCTGATGTACGCCACCAAGCGGGGGAGCAAGGGTATCCTAGCTGCGGTGTCGCTGGATGCCGGAGTGAAATACAGCCTGCCCTCTCAGCAGGGGAATGTCCGCGAGCCGGCGTGGTCGCCTTACTTTGATTGATGCAGTACCTGGCGCATTTCTTATTTTTTTGCGACAAGTGTGAGATCAAACAAATAAGAAGAAGCGAAACCCTGATTTAATCCCGGGTTTTACCCCTTACAGGATTTCCCGATAACACAAAAAGCGGAGTTGTTTATGTTCAAATCAGTAAAAACCGGCCTGGGTCTGGCTTGTGTACTGGCAGTAATGGCCGGTTGTTCCAGCACCGATACCGACGATAGCGCTAACCAGCAAGTAGTTGATCAGACCCCACCTCCGGTGGTTGAAGACACCACTCCTACCGAAACAGCCGTTCCTCTGGACAACGTCGTGTACTTCGACTTCGACCAGAGCCTGCTGAAGCCTTCTACCCGTGAGCTGCTGATCAAGCACGCTGACCGTATGCGCGGCGCCGCTGGCACCGTTCGCCTGGAGGGCCACGCTGACGAGCTGGGTACCCGTGAGTACAACCTGGCACTGGGTGAGCGTCGCGCCAACGCGGTTCGCGACTTCCTGGTACTTCAGGGCGTAAACGCTGCCAACCTGGAAGTCATCAGCTACGGCGAAGAGCGTCCGGCACAAGAAGGCTCCAGCGAGAGTGCACGTGCTATGAACCGTCGCGTGGTGATCAACTAATCTAGAAGCATGCAATTGTCTTTTCTGATTAGAAGTATCGCGATAGCCGCAGCCAGTCTGGCTGCGGCTTCGTCCGTATTCGCGCAGGCTCCGGTGGTGGATCTGTCCCGTGACAGCTCTGTCAACCAGGGTACTGCAACCCCTCCTCCCCCCGGTTACCCACAGCTGGCGGCCCGCACCAATACCTCGGCAGGTAATCTGCAGGCCAACCCCCAGGCTGAGGCCTACTACCAGATGCAGGTTCTGCAGCAGGAAGTCCAGGAACTGCGCGGTGCGGTGGAGGAGCTCCGGCACGAGGTCAAACGGTTGCGCCAGCAGCGCACCGAAGACTACATGAACCTCGATCGCCGCATATCGAAGCTTGATGGCGCGGCACCGGCCGAAGGCGCGCCCTCGGGATCAGCCTCCGGCACCAGCGACTCCGCGCCGGCTGCGGGCGCGGGTTCAGCCTCGGAAGCCAGTGAAAGCGAGCGCGATCGCTACCAGGCCAGCTTCGGCCTGGCGCGCAACGGCGATTACGATGGCGCCAGTAAGGCGTTCAAGAGCCTGCTGGAGGACTACCCCAACGGGCAGTATGCGCCGAATGCCAATTACTGGTTGGGCGAGATTGCCCTGGTGCAGGGTAATATCGAAGAGGCCCGCACCTGGTTTGTAGCCCTGTTGGATGGGTACCCCAATTCCAGCAAGGTATGGGATGGCCGCTACAAGCTCGGGACTGTCTATCACCAGCTGGGTGATAACGCCAAGGCCAAAGAGCTGTTGGAGCAGGTGGCTGCCAGCGATCAGCGCGCCTCCAATCTGGCCAAGCAGTATCTCAAGGAAAATTTCTAGGGCTGCTATCTGAGCGGCCCGGTAACCCCGCCGCTGGGTGGGGGATAAAACCAGCGGTGCTGGTTTTGTGATCAAAAAAACTCTATGATCCCGCGCCCGGAGGGTATTTACCCTCCGGGCGTTTTTGTATGTGCCGGTAGCCGCCAGGGCGTCACCGGCCAATATTTACCATCTGAGCGGTATATGGCGGAACTGAAGACCGAACCGGGCACTGAACAGAAAGGCGGGGAGCTGACCAGTGAGTCTCTTCGCATCAGTGAGCTTTTCTATTCTCTGCAGGGGGAAGCCCGTGACAGTGGCCTACCCACGGTCTTTGTGCGCCTGACCGGGTGCCCGCTACGCTGCACCTATTGTGATTCGGAGTACGCGTTTTACGGCGGCGAGCGCCTGTCGCTGGCCGATATTTTGCAGAAAGTGCAGTCGTACCCCGCGCGGCGCGTGTGCGTCACCGGCGGTGAGCCGCTCGCTCAGCCCAATTGCATCCCCTTACTAAGGGCGCTGTGTGATGCCGGTTATCGGGTTTCCCTGGAAACCAGCGGGGCCATGCCGGTGGACGCGGTGGATGCCCGGGTATCCCGCGTGGTCGACCTGAAAACACCGGCCTCCGGTGAGCAGGGCCGTAATCGGATGGAGAATATTCCCCTGTTGACCCAGGAGGATCAGATCAAGTTTGTGATCTGTGATCGCGCGGATTACGAATGGGCGCGCTTTACCCTGGACCAGTACCAGCTGGTGGAGCGGGTAGGTGAGGTGCTCTTCTCCCCGAGTTATGAGCAGTTGGCCCCCCGTCAGCTGGCGGGGTGGATTCTGGAAGATGGGCTGCCGGTGCGTATGCAGATGCAGCTGCACAAACTGCTCTGGGGCGACATCCCCGGCGTGTAACCCTATCGAATACGCTTCTCTCTTTAACTGAACCCAATTGGCAGACTTATGAGCAGCAAAAAAGCCGTTGTACTACTCTCCGGAGGCCTGGATTCCGCCACCGTCCTGGCTATGGCCCGGGCAGAGGGCTACGAGTGTTATGCCCTCGGGTTCGATTATGGCCAGCGCCACAGCGCCGAGCTGATGGCGGCACAGCGCGTGGCTGCGGATCTGGATGCCCGCGAACACAAAGTGGTAAAGCTGGACCTACGGGTCATTGGTGGCTCCGCACTCACCGATGACAGTATCGATGTGCCGGAGGAGGAGACCTCCGGGATACCCGTCACCTACGTGCCCGCGCGCAATACCGTGTTTCTGTCAATTGCCCTCGGCTGGGCGGAGGTTCTGGGAGCGCAGGATATTTTTGTGGGCGTGAACGCGGTTGACTACTCTGGTTATCCGGATTGCCGCCCGGATTATATTGATGCCTTTGAGAAAATGGCCAACCTGGCCACCCGTGCGGGTGTAGAGGGCAACAAGCTGACCATCCACGCACCACTGATGAAGATGAGCAAGGCGGATATTGTCCATCGAGGTACTGAGCTGGGTGTGGACTACAGCCTGACGGTAAGTTGCTACCAGGCCCTGCCCAATGGCGCGGCCTGCGGGCGTTGCGACAGCTGCCGCCTGCGCGCCGCGGGTTTTGCCGAGGCCGGTCTGGAGGACCCCACGGTATACGCCTGAATCGGTGCCAGCCCGGCGGGGATTTCCCAGGTATAAACCGGCCGGATACCGAGCCAGGCCGGGGATCTAACCCCTTATATTTGTTAGAAATTTTTTTGTAACCGGGACTTGTGTTTTCGGATTAGATCCGTAAGATACGCAGCTCCTCAGGTAGAGGGGTTAAGGGTCGTTAGCTCAGTTGGTAGAGCAGTTGGCTTTTAACCAATTGGTCGCTGGTTCGAGTCCAGCACGACCCACCATCTTCCCTCCTGTGCCGGTAGTCCGATATCTGATCGAGCCGGTGCTTATTAAAAAACGCGTAGCAACTACGGGTTATACAAGCAGTTTTGCCTTCCTCTGTGAGAGAAGGGCAGTCTTAAGGGTCGTTAGCTCAGTTGGTAGAGCAGTTGGCTTTTAACCAATTGGTCGCTGGTTCGAGTCCAGCACGACCCACCATTTCCTTAAGTTCCCCCTCAATTGATACCTTTCGCGCGCCCGGGGCCACCCTGTTCGCTGCATCGCATCCGCATTTGCGCCACCTTAAAATACCACTGACCGCAGGGTGTACCGCGGGATTAAGGGGCGAAGATCGGCGAACGGGGTCTGTACCGGTATAATGCCGGCCTTTTCCGTCAGCACGCAGAAACCTTACGTGGAAACTATGACAGACAGTAGCGAAAAAATTGCTTCCAACGCCCCGGCTCCCAACGCGATCGATGCACGGGATTTTGTGCAGGATCATCTTACGCACCCGGGTGCCCACGAATACTCCGCGGAAGAGCTGGCGCTGTGGCGGGAGCGTATCAAGCGCCTGCTAAAAGAGCAGAATGCGGTACTGGTGGCCCACTACTATACCGACCCGCTGATTCAGGCGTTGGCGGAAGAAACCGGTGGTTGCGTTTCCGACTCTCTGGAGATGGCCCGTTTCGGATCGCAGCATCAGGCGGATACGCTGATTGTGGCCGGTGTGAAGTTTATGGGGGAAACGGCCAAAATCCTGACTCCGAACAAACGCGTGCTGATGCCTACCCTGGAAGCCACCTGTTCGCTGGACCTCGGTTGTCCGATTGAGGAGTTTTCCGCTTTCTGCGACCAGCACCCGGATCGCACCGTGGTGGTTTACGCGAACACGTCAGCGGCGGTAAAAGCGCGTGCAGACTGGGTTGTCACCTCCAGCATCGCACTGGATGTTGTGGATCACCTGGATAGCCAGGGGGAAAAAATCCTGTGGGCGCCGGATAAACACCTGGGGAGCTATGTGCAAAAGCAGACCGGGGCCGACGTATTGCTGTGGGACGCCGCCTGTATTGTGCATGAAGAGTTCAAGGCCAAGGGTGTGGCTGATCTGAAGGCCATGTACCCGGAAGCGCTGGTGCTGGTACACCCGGAATCCCCTGCGGCGGTAGTGGAGCTGGCGGATGTGGTGGGTTCCACTTCGCAGATCATCAATGCTGCAAAAACCCGCCCAAACAAGCAGTTTATCGTCGCGACTGACCAGGGCATCTTCTACAAGATGCAGCAGCAGTGCCCGGACAAAGAGCTGATCATCGCTCCCACCGCGGGCTCCGGTGCGACCTGTCGCAGCTGCGCCAATTGCCCATGGATGGCGATGAACTCCCTGGAGAATCTGTATGGTGTACTTGAGCGCGGCGACAACGAGATCGTTGTGGATCCGGAGCTGGGCAAGCGGGCGATGATACCGCTGCAGCGGATGCTGGATTTCCGCAAGCCCCTGGATTGAGGCTTGCCTAGTGGTTTTAAAGCTGGTCCGGTGGCGGCAAAGCACCGGGTATCTGTTTTTGAAACCGCTGTGAATACATCCTTGTACGCTGCGTCGGCGACGTCCCTGTCGCCGACGCTTTCAAAAACAGATCCCCGCCACTTTGCCTTCAGTCAAAACTATTGAGCTTCGAACTTAAAGCTCCTTAGCTTTCTCCTGCATCTTGATCACATCTTTCATACGCTGTTCCAGAATCGCGTGGGTCTGGTAATCGTTTTTCGCCAGACGGACACCGTGGCGCAGGTGCTGCAGTGCCTTGTCGAACACGCCGTTCAGGATGTAATACTCCGCACGGGCCTCGTGCACACCAACAATATCCCCAGCCAAACCGTGAGTTTCCGCCAGCAAATACCAGACCGCCGGATCCTTGCGGCGCATACGGCTGTGTTTTTTCAGAATGCGCTCCGCGGCCAGATAGTTACCCGCCTTAAAGTGCGCGTTGGCCAGGCCCATGATCAGGGCGTGGTTTTTCGGACTGTCGTCCACCGCCTTCTGCAGACGCTTGGTGGCGCTGGTGTAATCCTGACGGCTCAGGTCGATATCCGCCCGGGCGAGAATGAATGCGTCCTTGTCGGGCTCTTTTTCCAACAGGGGTTGCAGCGTGTCGATGGCGGAGTCCGGCTTTCCGGCGGCGGTCTGGGCCAGGGCCAGGCCGTAGCGGGCGGCGTCTTCGTTATCGTTGATGCCGCGCAATTCCGCCTGGAAGCGTTTCACCGCCTGCTGGGGGGTGGCCTCGGCGGCAACGCGGATACGCGCGCGCATCAGGTGGTATTCACGGCTGTCCCGCAGGGGCACCTTTTCCATGCGGTTGGCACGCAGCTTGGCGTCGGCAATCCGTTTCTCGGTCACCGGGTGAGTGAGCAGGAATTCCGGTGGGCGGCGGTAGTAGCGGGTGGCCTTGAGCATCTGCTCGAACATTTCGCCGGCGGCCTGGGGGTCCATGCCGGCTTTGGCCAGGGTTTCAATCCCCACCCGGTCCGCTTCCTGCTCGTTCTGGCGGGAAAAACGCAATTGGTTATCCAGTGCCGCGGCCTGGGTGGCGGTCATGGCCGCGAGCCCTGCATCACCCCCGGCGGTCGCGGCCAGTACCAGGGCGCCCAGCATACCGGCGAGGGTGGGCAGGGTACTGTTGCGTTGGGCCTCCAGGGAGCGGGCGTAGTGGCGCTGGCTCAAGTGCGCGAGTTCGTGGGCGAGTACCGAGGCAAACTGGTCTTCGTTCTCCGCAAACAGGAACAGGCCGGTGTGCACACCCACCACGCCACCGGGAACGGCAAAGGCGTTCATGGTGTCGTTATTGACCACCACCACGTCCAGGGATTTGTCCTCCAGCGGGCTGTATTCCGCCAGGGATTTGAGTGAGTTTTCCACATACTGCTGGAGGAGGGCGTCGCTGGAGGTGCGTACCTGGCTGCGGAACATCCGCAACCACATGCTGCCCAGTTCTTTTTCCCGCGCGCGCGACACCAGGCCACTGCTGGAGTCGCCAAGCATCGGCAGCTGGATATGATGGTCGTCCTGGGCCGTGGCGGCGATCGGCGCGGCGGTCAATACCAGGCCGGTAGCCACGCTGGCGGCGAAACCGGCGGCGCACCGGCGCAGGCGCGCGCAGCCGAGTCGGATTCGGTGTCTGAATACTTTGAGGTTCTCGGTCATAATCTAACTGCGCCTGCCGGGTTTCCTACGGCTAACACTATACGTAACCCTGTGAGACTGTCGAGGTTTTGATCAATTCTGGGGCAAAAGGTTCTGCCTCATGACCCATTGACCAGGCGTCGCCGTTATAATTCGCGGCATTAACGGTTCTTTACCGCATTTTTATGACCACGACCACACAACAGGCCACACAGCGCCAGGATGTCCATTGGGAGGATGCCTTAAGGGTAGATGCCCGCGGGCTTCCCTGCCCGCAGCCTCTGCTCGCCATGCGCCGTGCATTGAAGGAATTGGCGCCGGGAGCGCTGTTGCACCTGATTGCCACCGATCCGGCATCGCAGCGGGATATTCGCAGCTTTTGCGATCTGAGTGGTGTACCTTTGGCGCGTGTCGAAACGGATGGCGAGTCCTTCCATTTCTGGTTGCGGCAGATTTAATGCGCTGAACCAATGGTCACTTTGCCGGGAGAAGCCCTCCCGCACCGACCCATCAGACAACCAAACACACTTCTACCGGAGTCTCGAGAGAACAGCTTTTATGTATGCGATTGTAAAGGGGTGGGTAAATCGCTATTTCGGTCAGGAAGAAGTGGTACTGCTGGTACTGCTGCTGTTGGCCGCCATGATCGTCCTCGCCACGCTCGGCGGTGTGCTCGCACCGGTGCTTGCAGCGCTGGTGATTGCCTTTTTGATGCAGGGTATGGTGCAGCGGCTGGAGTCGTGGAAAGTCCCCCACTGGTTGTCGGTGACCATCGCCTGCCTGGTGCTGGTGGGCACCATTGTCGGCCTGTTGTTTGTAGTGATGCCGATTATCTGGCGCCAGACCGCGCGGTTGTTCGCGGAACTCCCGAATATGATCGCCAGCGGCCAGGACCTGCTGATTCTGTTGCCAGAGCAGTACCCACGGCTGGTTACTGCCCAGCAGATCGACGAGATTTTCAACACCATCGGCAGTGAGCTGGGCAACCTGGGGCAGACGGTGCTGACTTTTTCCCTGGCCAATATCCCGGTACTGGCGGCGGTACTGATCTATCTGGTGGTGGTGCCGATTCTGGTGTTCTTCTTTCTCAAGGACTCCAACAAGCTGCTGGGCTGGTGTGCGTCCTTCCTGCCCCACCAGCGTCCGATGCTGCGCCAGATCTGGTATGAAATGAATGATCAGGTGGCCAACTACGTGCGCGGCAAGGTGATTGAAATCGCTATTGTGGCGGTGGTGAGCTACATCGCCTTTCTATTGCTGGGGGTGAATTACGCGCTGCTGCTGGCGGTTGCGGTGGGCCTGTCGGTACTCATTCCCTATATCGGCGCGGCGGTGGTCACCATTCCGGTGGCCGCCATCGGCCTCTTTCAGTGGGGGTGGAGCAGCGAGTTTTTCTGGCTGATGTTTGCCTACGGCATGATCCAGTTGCTGGACGGCAACGTGCTGGTACCGATTCTGTTCTCCGAAGCCGTCAATCTGCATCCGGTGGCGATTATCCTCGCGGTACTGGTATTTGGCGGTATTTGGGGATTCTGGGGCGTGTTCTTTGCGATTCCCCTGGCGACCCTGGCCAAGGCCATCCTCAATGCCTGGCCCACCAGCGAGCATCAGAAGGAGTGGGCGCGGGGAACGTCGGGCAGCAGCATCGAAGAGCACTGAACCGACGGGCGGACAACTGTCTCAAAAATCCCCGATTTGCTAGAATCCCGCGCCTGAAATTCCGGCCCCGCTTTCGCGGGGCTCTTATCTATTATCTGTCTGTATCCGTATTACGGCATAGGAAAGCCCATGAGCCTTGCTGACAAAGTCCTGGCGGTAAACAACGACCTGCCCATCCGTACCGATAAGCCCGTGCACAGCGGCAAGGTCCGCTCCGTGTACTGGCTGACGGAAGCCGACAGCGCTCGCCTGATCAGGGAGAAAGATTACCCGGTGGCGGCCGATGCGCCACTGGCGGTCATGGTGATTTCCGATCGCATGTCCGCTTTCGACTGCATCTGGAAAGGCGAGAATGGTCTGCGTGGTGTACCCGGCAAGGGGGCGGCGCTGAATGCGGTGGCCAACCACTGGTTCAAACTGTTCAAGGAGCAGGGACTGGCGGACAGTCATATTCTGGATATCCCACACCCGGCGGTGTGGATCGTACAGAAAGCCCGCCCGGTGATGATCGAAGCTATTGCCCGCCAGTATATTACCGGCTCCATGTGGCGCGCCTACAGCAAGGGCGAGCGGGAGTTCTGCGGCATACAGCTACCCGATGGCCTGGACAAAGACCAGAAGCTGCCGGAGCTGCTGATCACCCCCTCCACCAAAGGGATTCTCAAGGGGATCCCGGGCGTCCCGGAGGCGGACGATGTAAATATCACCCGCCGCAACATTGAAGAAAACTTCGCCGCCTTCCATTTCAGTACTATTGAAGACATCGCCCTCTACGAAGCCCTGTTGAAAGAAGGTTTCGACGTTATATCCACAGCACTGGAGAAACTGGATCAGGTGTTTGTCGATACCAAGTTCGAGTTTGGCTACGTGACCGATGCCGACGGCAACGAGAAAATGATCTACATGGATGAGGTGGGTACGCCGGATTCTTCCCGTATCTGGGACGGCGCCGAGTATCGCAATGGCCGGGTTGTGGAAAACTCCAAAGAGGGGTTTCGCCAGGCTCTGCTCAATCATTTCCCCGACCCGGATATCCTGCTGAACAAGGAGCGCTTTGGCGAGCGTGTTGCGTTGGCCCGGGATAACGAGCTGCCTGAATCCATGCTGATGGATGTCTCAAATACCTATGTAGGGATTGCGGAAAAGATTATCGGTGACAAGCTGGTAATCTCCGACAACCCCAAAGCGGAGATTGTGCAGGTGCTGCGGGACGAGTATGGACTGATCGACTGATCCATTACTACGCGTAGTTTTTAAACCGGCCTCTGCGCCGGTTTTTTACTTTTGTGCCGCGCTAACATTCGCTCCGCCACATTTCGTCATATTTGACCTCCAGTCCGCCCGATTTCACCCCGCCCGCTGCCCGATTGCCTGTGTGTAATGCCTCCATCAACCAATCTGGAGGCTCCCGTGAACCGACCCTTTTTCCACGCGCCACGCATCGAGCGCGATCTGCTGATACTCCCCACCGATGAATACTACCGGCGCCGCTACCGCAAAAATCGCACCGGCAGCTGGATGTTGCTGGTGGTTACCGCACTTGCGGTGTTGCTCGCGGCGCTCGGAGCCAACGGAGCCAAGGCATCAGAGGGCGTGAATACAGAATACGAACCGATAACGCTGGACGATGCCGGCAGCGGTGACCTTCTGTTTTCTGGCGATGTGCCGGGTCAGTATGTGCCGGCGATTCACCTGGGTACCGAAGTGGATATTCGCGTGCGTGGGCTGGTGGCCGAGGTGCATATCCAGCAGTTCTTTTCCAATACCAGCAACGACTGGCAGGAGGCGGTGTACGTGTTGCCGCTGCCGGAAAATGCCGCGGTCAACGGAATGGAAATCGTCGTCGGCGAGCGCCGCATTGTGGGCAAGGTACGGGAGCGGGAAGCCGCGAAAAAGGTCTACCGGCAGGCGAAGGCGGAGGGCAAACGCGCCGCACTTCTGGAGCAGCAGCGCCCCAATCTGTTCACCAGCCGGGTTGCGAATATTGCACCGGGTGAAAAGGTAGCGGTGGAAATCCGCTACCTGCAAACACTGCGCTTTGACAGCGGCCAGTTCAGCCTGCGCCTGCCCAGTACACTCACCCCGCGCTATATGCCCGGTACGCCCATGGCCTCGCAACAGGATGTAGCATTAAATGCGCACGGCTGGTCGCTGCCCACTGATCAGGTCCCTGATGCGGATCGGATTTCCCCCACCATGGTGCCCATGCCCGAGCTGCAAGCGCGCGGCAGCCACCAGATGTCCATTGCCATCGATCTCGGTATGGGATTGCCTCTGGCGGATATTTTCAGCCCCTATCATGAAATCAATTTTCATCGCCAGAGTGACCACCAGTATCAAATCGAACTGAAAGAGGGTTCCGTTCCCATGGATCGGGACTTTGCCCTGCATTGGCGGCCGCAAACATCCGCCATGCCATCCGCGGCAGTTTTTGCGGAGCAATCTGTCGATGCTTCCGCGCAATATCTCCAGTTGTTGCTGCTGCCTCCACACCAGTCTGCGGCCACACAAAAGCTGCCGCGTGAGGTGGTCTATGTGGTGGACACATCCGGGTCCATGAGTGGCGTTTCCATTCGGCAGGCAAAGGAGAGTCTGTTGTTGGCGCTGTCCCGGCTGGACGCTGCGGATCGCTTCAACGTGATTGAATTCAACAGTCGCCACCGCTCTTTTTATCCCCGTCCGGTAGCCGCGACCCCCGGTAATATCCAGCGCGCGCGGGACTGGGTGGAGTCCCTCGAGGCGACCGGCGGCACCGAGATGGCTCCCGCATTGAAGGAAGCGCTTTCCCAACAGCTGGACGAGCAGGCCGGCGAACTGGTGCGGCAGGTCATATTTATTACCGATGGCGCTGTAGGCAATGAGCGCGCGCTGTTTGAAATCGTGCGCCAGCGACTTGGTCAGGTGCGCCTGTTTACCGTAGGCATAGGTTCCGCACCCAACAGTTTCTTTATGACCAAGGCTGCGGAGTTTGGCCGCGGCAGTTTTGTGCAGATTGGCGATCTCGGTGAAGTACAGACCAAAATGGGCCAGCTTTTTGAAAAGCTGGAAAATCCACTGGTCACCGATCTCCAGGTGGAATGGCCGCAGGGCATCAAGGTAGAAACCTATCCAAAGCAGCTGCCGGACCTGTATCGTGGCGAACCGGTGCGGCTGGTGGCACGGGTTGAGGGCCAGCAACTGGGTAATCCTTCCAGTGGTGAAGTCGTGGTCAGCGGCCGCCTGGCGGGCAAGCGATTTTCCCGGACTATTTCTCTGGGCCAATTGGCCGTCGATAGAGGCGGGCGTGAAATTGGCAGCCTGTGGGCACGCTCGAAAATAGGTGCGCTGCGTGATGAGCAGCAACAGCGTGGCCCGCTGACGTCGTCAACAAGAGAGGGCGAAAAGGCCGAAGACCCGATCAAGCAGGAAATTATTGGCCTCGCACTGGCCTATCAGCTTGCCAGCCCTTACACCAGCTTTGTTGCGGTCGAGGAAACGCCCGTGCGTCCGGCTTCAGAGCGCTTGAAGTCTCATGGTGTGCCTAACGCCGTAGCGCAAGGACAGGTGCTGCAGCGTATGACCTATCCCTCAACCGCTACCGGCGTTTACGGTCAACTGCTGACGGCACTGCTGCTACTGGGATTGGGCGGCGCGCTGCGTGTTCGCGCACAAGTGGTGCGCGCTGCTCGCCGCATACTGCGTCGGTGCATACCGGACGTGCGCTGCTGCCGGACTCACCTCGATCAGTTTCTGGCGCGACGTCTGACGGTTGCTGCATTGAAATACCGCGAAGCGCCTGTACGCACCGGCAATGCCCGCCCGGTGGAGGTTTGAGATGATGGCGCTGCGGATTCTGAAACACTGGCTGCCGGTTATTCTGATGGGCGCGGGTATCTGGCAACTGGGTAGCGGCGGCTGGATTCTGGCCAAAGCCGAACTGGCCCAGTATCTGATCAGCGATGCCTGGCACCGACAGCTGGCCAGTGGCGAAATCCATAAGCCTTGGCCCTGGGCGGATACATGGCCGGTGGCACAAATAAAAATGGGAGAGGATAAACCGCTGATGGTATTGCGCGGTACCAGTGGACAGGCGCTGGCGTTTGGCCCGGGTATGCTGGATGGTGCGGGCGAACCCGGGAAGTTATTAGCACCGCGCACGACCGTGGTTGCGGCGCACCGGGATACCCACTTCAAAAATCTCGATAAGTTGCAGCCGGGCCATGTGATTCAACTTCAGGATCAAAGCGGACGCTGGCACAGCTTCCGAGTCAATGGGACAAAAGTGGTTGATAGCGAAAAAGAACGTTTGCCCATCGTTGCCGCGCCGGACCTGCTGCTAGTGACCTGTTATCCGTTTAACGCGATGCGCGCTGGTGGGCCTTTGCGCTATCTGGTGCACGCTGAATATGTAGAGCCGGAACCCAGGGGGCAGACGTCGACCGTACATCTGTAAAAATACACACAAAAAAAGCCCCGGCGGAAGCGCCGGGGCTTGATCGATCTGAACCGAATGATTTCAGCTCAGTTCTGTTGGTACACTACCCGAAGGATTAGCGAATCACACGAAAACGACGAGCCAGTCCGAGCATGGCAAGAAGTCCAAGCAGGAAAGTACCGGTGGAACCGCCTTTCCGTTTCTTCTTGGGTTCTTCTGGCTTAGGTTCTGGTTCCGGCTGAGGCTCCGGTTCCGGATAAGTACAGCTTTCGTCATCTACCGTGGCATTTTCGTCGTAGTTGTCCGCTTCAATATCGGTACACCCCGGCTCTTCACCGTCGGACGCCACCGTCATCATGAACGACTGGCTCGACTTGTCGGCAGGTACCTGCTCGTCGGCAACGGTTACCGTCACTTCGGTCTCACCATACCAGTTGCTTTCCGGGGTGATGGTAATCACGGAGCCGGATGCGTGACCGGAAACCGTCGCGGAAATGTGTTCGCCGCTCACGGAGATCAGGTTTGGCGCCTGGTCCTTATCGATATAGATCACTTCAATTTCCACCGGGGTGTTTTCCGCAGTGGTCTGGTCGGCGATCTCTACCAGAGTCAGGTTGCTCGGTACCACGATGATCTGGCTCTTCACTTCCTGGGCCATACCGTCGATATCACTGACGAAGGCCAGCTCCAGATCCTGCCCGGCCGCAGTTTCCGCCACACGCACCTGGAAGCTCAGGTCAAACTGGGTGGATTCCGGACCTACGTAGTCGTAGCAGACCACGAGATCTTTCTTCAGTCTGCTGTCCAGGTCGTTGTGGGCAAAGCTCTTGCCGACTTCCTGCTTGAAGTAGAACGGATAGCCCTGAACATCCAGCGGGCCGTAGTGGCCGTGCAGGCCGATAGAACCACCACCGGGCTCGCCGGCAAAATCCAGGTCACCGTAGGCCATGGTAAATTCGTATTCACCCTCGCCGTAGCGGTAGCCTTCGTGCACGATCAGGTTGAAGTTGTAACGGTCAGACTTCTCGCTGTTCAGGGTACCCCCAGACCAGCCGATATCGAGGTTCTGGGTACGGGCGTTGACCCACTCGATAATAATATCGTTGATATTATTTTCCGGGTCCTGGGCCCAGGCCAGTGCGATACCGGAACCTTCGGTTTTATTGGCTACCTGATTCAGCGGTGTGCCGAGTGCATCGACGTTGGCACCGAACCAGCTCTGGGAATTTACCGTACCTCTCCAGAATGCCCCGACAAAAGGCGTATAGGGTGCGGAGTAGTAGGGGAATTCCCTGTGCGCGATATGCGCAGCACTATCGTACTGAGCTTCCAGCGCGACGTAGCCCTGGGGTGACACTACCAGCGAGGGATAGGAGCGGTATTCCTTGTTGTTAAACAGGTTGATAGTCGCGTTCTCGCCCCAGAAGCGGCTCAGCTGAATCTGGAATTCCGGGTTCACAAAGTCGGTGGCATTACCACCAATCTCCGGAATGAAACCGTAGTTCTGGAACAGGCCAATAAAGCCACCGTTGCTGGCGCCACCGTAGTTGGGCGTGCGACACATCTGGTCCGTTTCACTGGTAGTGATTTCGTAATCGGGTTTCCAGTCGCCGGAATTTTCCTGCACGCCGTTCACGCGGATGAGATCGCCATCCACGGTGAGATTGTCGCGCATGCGCGGGTTGTTGATCTTCACCGAGCCTTCCACCAGGGTCAGGCCTTCCGGCATCTGGCTGATCAGGTCGATCTCGCGGTCGATACCGGAGTTGTTTTCCAGTACATGCACCGAGACATCGATGATGTCGCCACCGATCGCCTGGGTCTGGCTGGTGGTAATGCTGACATCGTCGGCGCCGCGGGTCAGTTTGACCGGTACGAAGCCCACACTGCCGGGAGCATTGGAGGTGCCGATATCGAAGCCTGCATAGGCTACGTCACCTTCTTTGAGATCGCTCAGGGCCCAGCTCAGATCCACACCTACGGCTTTGCTGCCGTCGGTGCTGGTCGGCCCTTCAACCTGCAGGCCTCCTGCATCGGCGGGCACAATGGCAGTGGCGACTTTGTAGGTGTCCACCAGTTCGAAGCCGTCGTACTCGGTGTTGTCTGCTGCCTTCATGCGGACGTTTTCGACCATTACCCAGTAGCTGCCGGCATCCGGATTGGTAATGCTGCAGTAGTTGAGCTCGATCTGGGTAGACGAGGCGCACAGCAGTTCAGTGTCAATATCCACTTCACCATCAGCGTCCGCATCACGGCCGATG
This sequence comes from Microbulbifer elongatus, assembly GCF_021165935.1. Taxonomy (NCBI): domain Bacteria; kingdom Pseudomonadati; phylum Pseudomonadota; class Gammaproteobacteria; order Cellvibrionales; family Microbulbiferaceae; genus Microbulbifer; species Microbulbifer elongatus. Next base: position 1,729,040 of record NZ_CP088953.1, read on the forward strand.
AACACGGTGGCCCACCCGTCGAGGTAGCGTCGCTTGGCCTCGTTCCAGCCCGGTCCGCTGACATTTTCCAGTACTTCGACCACCAGGCGTGCCGTGTTTTCCGGCACCTCGAGCATGGTCACACGGGTGTGGCCCGGCCCGTGGTCTCCATCCATGTAAATGGGGTAGTGGTTGTTATCCTGGGGCAGGGTAACTTCCTCGACCTCGGCTTTTACCGGGGTATAGCCGCGGTAGGCGATGCTGTTCATCGCCGGCAGAGGCAGATCTTTCACATGGTAGCTGCCGTTGTCGCGATGGACTTCGACATTCACCATGCTCGGCAGGCCGGCGCGGTCGAAATTGATCGAAACCGGCCAGTGGGCATCCGGGATGCTGCTATCGGTGGATTCGAAGCGCACTTCACTCCACATTTCCACTTCCGGCTGATCCTCGACGTCGAGTACGCCGTTCCATTCCCACTGTACGTCGGTCAGATCGGCGCGGAATACGATGGTCTGGGTCTCACCCGCTTTCAGGCTGAAGCTCGACGGGAAGGCCGCGATTTTTGCGCCCTGAACCGGCCGTTCACCCTCGCCGGAATTCCATACATCGTAGGTCCAGTCGCCGTTGCTCACGGTCCAGTTGCCGTCGCGGGTGGCGCGCACGGTACGTATCCAGGAACAGTTGCGACGGCAGTTGTTATCCACCAGTTGTGGCAGGTTCAACTGATTTACATCGCCGCCATTTTTCGGGTTGGCGAATTCAAAGTTGGCTGCGGTTTCGTCCATCACCAGACCGGCGTCGACGGCGGCGGCCACATCGATGCGACCGGCACCGGCGCGGTAGGTATGGGCCGGGCGTGGGTCGTTATAGGCGTCGATGGGTTCGCGCACGGTCTGTGCTGCGGTCATCAGCAGTGCGGATTGCACTTCGGCTGCGGTCCAGTCCGGGTGCGCCTGGCGCACCAGGGTCAGGGCACCGGCCACATGGGGGCTAGCCATGGAGGTGCCACTGATCATGGTCCAGTCTTTGGCGAGGCCACCGGTGAACGGCTGCTCATCGGCGTAGGCAGCGAGAATATTCACGCCGGGTGCGCTGATGTGCGGTGCCAGGCTGCCGGTGAAGTGGGTGGCCGGGCCGCGGGAGGAGAAGTCCGCGAGCAGGTCGCCGGCACTTTCATCCAGGGTGCGGGTAATGCTGCCACCGGTGATGGTGATGCTGTGATCGGTGCCGCCATCGTTGACCCAGTTGACCAGTTTGGTACCCGGGTAGCTTTTGATATGCAGACCCGGCAGTGGGTAGATATCGTCGTAGACCTGGGTCTCTTCATTGCTCATACCGGGGTAGGAGTCGTTGTACAGAATAAAACCGCCGGCGCCGCCAGCCTGTACGTTGAAGGCCTTGTCGACGCGGGCGTTCTGGCCGCGTTTACAGATCACGATCTGATCGCTGGTAAAGGTATCGGCAGCAAACTCGTTCAGGCACATTTCATCGCCGAAATCCGCGGCGAGTACCGGTGTGCCGGTGACGCTGCCCTGAGAGAAGCCGGCGATGTCGTCGCTCTTGGGGTCTGTCTCGCTGACCCAGAAAGACGGGGGCGTAGTGGCGCCGCCGCTCATCTCGATTCTGTTGGCGGTAACGTCCATCACGCGGTCAGTGGTGCTCGCGGCCACCACGGTGTACCAGGGTGCGGTGTGGGACAGGGTGTAGAAGCCCTTGCCCGCGTTGCCGGCGGACGCCGCTACGGAAATACCCGCTTCACGCGCGGACAGGAAGGCCATGGCCGTGGCGTCTTCCCAGGGGAAGCGATCGCCACCGCCGATGGAGAAGTTGATAACGTCAACGCCGTCCTGGATGGCCTGGTCGATTGCCTTCAGCATGACCTCGCTGGGACAGCCGCGGTGATCCGGGAAGCAGACCTGGTAGGAAATGATGTTGGCGTGGGGGGCGACACCGGCTGCCTGTTCGAATTCGAAGCCGGTGGGAATACCGTCGCCGACGCTCGGCGTGCCGCCCAGGTAGGGCACATTGTGCACCACGTTACCGGCGGCGGTACTGGCAGTGTGGCTGCCATGACCGTTGTAGTCTTCACCGCTGGCCGGGCGCACACCCTCATAGGTGTCGGTGATAAACGGCCAGCTCCACACGCCGATCAGTTTATCGTTACAGGTGGATGTGCCGGCGGCACAGTCGCCTACGTAATTGCCACTGCCCCAGGGGTTGGTGTGGTCATAGCCGTCGTCACCCACGTCAGCGAAGGAAACGTGGTCGGTGTTGATACCGGTATCCAGGATACCGACGATCATGCCTTCGCCTTTCTGCTCCAGGCTGCTGGCACTGGTCTCACCGTTCCAGATCTTGTCCGCACCGATAAATTCCGGACCGCGGTCGGTGTGCAGTTGCAGCATATCGGAGCGTTGCACGAAGGCTACTTGCGGCAGCTTCGCCATTTCCTTCGCCTGCGCCTGGGTCATCGCCATGGTGAAGCCGTTGATGGCGTCGGTGAACTGCAGGCGCGGGGCGCGCTTCACGCCCAGGGCGCGGGCTTCCTGTACCACCGCCTGCTGCTTGTCCATAAGATAATTTTTATAGCCAACGGCGCGGTTCTGCTGGACGGTCTCCAGTCCACGGGGGCCGCGCGGTACCGCGAGTAGGCCCTGTTCCGCTTCGGCGCGCAGCACGCTCTTCGAGGTAGCGGCGTAGCCCTTAACGCGACCGTCGTAGGTGGCGACCGGCAGATCCTGCAGGCGAATGATGTACACATCCTCGCCACTGCGCGGTGGTTCCTGGGCAAATTTGTCTTCGGCTGAAGCCGGGCGAATCTGCTGGTTTACGCCGCCCGGTCGACGCGGTTGCGTTAGCACGGGGTTGTGCTGCTGTTGTTGAGCGGATGGCTGGGCGAGATCGTCGAGCTGGGCGGCTCGAATCTGCTGTATCCCCGGTGGGGCGTGACTGGCGACCGCCGCCGCGACACTGCTGGCGCAGATCGCAGAGGCGATGACCGTTGCGAGGGTTTTAACTTTCAACGTGATACTCCCGATGCATGGTTACTTATCGTTATTAGCTCCGTGGCCCCGGTGGGCTGCACGGAGGGGTCAACATGAGTATCACGGTCGCTGCGTGCTATCTGTCCTAAATTGTCTCGCTTGGTGCGTATATGGCCTTCGGGGCTGCCTGTGTCGCGAAATGATTGGTTCGTGGCGTGAAATGAAAAATGATCGGTAAACCGTTTGGATAGAATCCGGGGCTGTGGGCATTTGAGTCCGCAGTTTTTCGGATTATTGGATATGCGCGCTCAACGAATTCTATTGATCGAAAGCAATCAGCGGATTGCGCGGCGGATTTTTGGCTGCCTGCAGGATAAGGGGTTTATCGTGTGGCACGATGAGCGTGGGGAGGACATCACCCGCAGCCTTGAACACCAGGTTTTTGATGTTGTCCTCAGCAGTGTGAATACGCCAGGCGACTTCGAGCGAGTCAGTTTGATTCGGCAGGTTTTTCCCGGTCCCCTGTTGGCCATGTCCGACTTCGACGGCCTAAATACGCAGTTGCGCGCCTACGAGCTAGGGGTGGATGACTTCATTGTAAGGCCCGTCGACCTGCGAATTTTGCTGGCCAGGATCGGTGCTGTCCTGCGCAGATACCTTCCGGAAACTTCCTCGGAGCAAGTCGCCAGCGCAATACGGGTTAAAAACCTGACTATCGACCGGAAAAACCAGCGTGTCTTTATCAAAGATACGCCGGTGGCATTTTCTTCCGGTGAATTTGAATTGTTGTGGACCCTCGCTGCGCATCCGCAGCAGGCCTTATCTCGTGAGTACCTGTTCACGCACACGCTCGGGCGCCCCTATGACGGACTGGACCGCACCATCGATCGGCGCGTGAGTCGCCTGCGCAAAAAGCTCGACGCGCGCAGCGATGTGTCACTCACCGTGCGCACGGTATGGGGCAAGGGGTATATGCTCGCGGGGAAATGATCCTAACTTTCCGCCAGGTAGCCGCTTTTCTTCGACGAGCGGATTAACAAAGTGCGCAATATGCGCGGGGAAACACGACCGAGCCAGCCAGCCAGGCTTGCCATTGGGCCGGTAGGAATATGCGCGCGCCCGGAGGTTACACCGCGCACAATATCCCGAGCCACCACCTCGGGGTCTGCACCTGTTTCGCGGTAATAATGCTGCAGTTTATCCAGCTGTCGGGAGGAAATGTTTTCCCCCACCGAATGGATACCGCTGACGATAGCGGTGTTGATGATCCCGGGATAAACACATTGCACCACCATGTCACTGCCGTGCTGCTCCATCGCCAGCACTTCCGTGAAATTACGCACCGCGGCTTTTGAGGCTGCATATGCACTCATGTTCGGTGCGGGCGCCAGCGCCGCGACGGAGGCGATATTCACAATATGCCGGGGGCCACCGGCCTGCTTCATTGCCGGCAAAAATGCCTGCACGAAATGCACGACGCCCATGACGTTCACCCGGTGTATTTTTTCCCACTGATCCAGCGGATGCTCTACGACACCGGCGAGGTAAGCGATCCCGGCGTTGTTGATCAGAATATCCAGCGGGCCCTGTGCCCGGTGAATATCACCCGCAAGATTTTGGACACTATTCCAGTCAGAAACGTCGCACGGATACGTCACACAGTGCCCACCGCGAGACTCTATTATTTCACGCGCCTTTTCCAGTGCCGCCTCACTGAGATCCACCAATATGATCAGGGCACCCTGGCGGGCAAAAGCCTCGGCCGTCGCCAGACCGATACCGGCGGCACCGCCGGTTATCAAGACTTTCTTGTGCTTCAGGTTGCTGTTCGTCATGGCGGTACTTCTCGTAATGGCTCTTCATGGGGTGTCGTACGTAAGGCCTGTGGGTTTCACGGCAACTGGTAATCCTTGAATTGCTCGCGCAGATCCCGCTTCTGGATCTTTCCGGTCGCGGTGTGCGGCAATTGCTCGACCAGCTCCATTGCATCCGGCAACCACCATTTGGGCACCTTGTCGCCGAGGTAGTCGTGCATCGACGCGAGCGTTGGTGGCGTCTGCGGATCCCGCGGCACGATCACTAGAAGCGGACGCTCGGCCCATTTCTCCGAGGACACGCCAATCACCGCGGCTTCTGCTACCAGCGGGTGACCAATGGCGGCGTTTTCCAGGTCGATGGAGCTGATCCACTCGCCGCCGGTTTTGATCACGTCTTTGGAGCGATCACAAATACGCATGTAGCCGTCTCTACTGAAGCTGGCAACATCACCGGTACGGAAGAATCCTTCGCGATCAAACTTGTCTTCGTCTGCCTCGGCATCTTCGTAATAGCCACTGGTGATCCACGGGCCGCGCACCCACACCTCGCCGATGGCTTCACCATTGTGAGGTTGGACTTCGCCGTCGTCGTCCACCAGTTTCATTTCCACACCGAACACTGGCAGGCCCTGGGTGACTCGCACCGCGGAGCGCGCTTCGCGGTCGCTGTCTAACAGGTGGGACTTCAGCTTGCAGATGGTGCCTACCGGAGACATTTCGGTCATGCCCCACGCGTGGATAAATTCCACTCCCTGTTGCTCCTCGAAGTACTCGATCATGGAGCGGGGTGCCGCGGAGCCGCCGACGATCATGCGCTTCAGCGATTCCAGAAACAGGCTGTTATCGCGCAGGTGGTTCTGTAGCGCCAGCCAGATGGTGGGTACGCCAGCGGTGACCGTGACTTCTTCCTCGGCGATTAATTTGTACAGGCTTTCACCGTCGAGTTTCGGGCCGGGTAGCACCAGCTTGGCACCGTTTAACAGTGCGCTGTAGGGAATGCCCCAGGCATTGACGTGAAACAGGGGGAACACCGGCAGTACTGCATCGTGCAGGCCGATATTCAATGCATTGGCGCCGGTCACGGCCATGGAGTGCAATACCGTGGAACGATGGCTGTAGAGGACGCCCTTTGGATTGCCCGTGGTACCGGAGGTGTAACAGAGCGAGGAAGCCGAATTTTCATCCAGCTCCGGCCAGGTGACCTGTTTGCTGTGGCCCGCGATAAACGCTTCGTAGTGGGTTGTGTCGATTTCACTGGATTGGCGATCTTCATCGCCGAGCCAGATCAATTGCCGCAGGCTCGGTGCGCCGCCAGCAATGGGGGAAATCAGATCGACGAACGCCGGATCGGCAAACAGCAGGACGTCGTCGGCGTGATGGACGATATATTCCATCTGCGCGGGAAACAGACGCGGATTGATTGTGTGGCAGACGGCACCGATACCGGAGATCGCGTAGTAGAGTTCCAGGTGGCGGTGATCATTCCAGGCCAGGGTCGCCACGCGATCACCGGGTTTTACACCGGCGGCTGTCAGCGCGTTGGCCAGCTGGCAAACCCGTTCACCAAACTCGCGGTAGCTGTAGCGGAAATTGGGCTTGCCTGCGCAGACAGAGACGATAGTCTGCTCGCCATGAAATTGTGTGGCGTATTTAAAAATACGAGAGACCAGCAACGGCCACTGCATCATTTTGCCAAGCATGAGTGCTCCTAAAGTGAGTTGTGTGGCGATTTAACCGTTGATTCAGGCGTGGCTCAGATCTTTCGGTGCAATATCGTTGGCATGGCAGTACGCCAGGTAGCGATCCATCGCGCTTTTCCAGTTTTCAATGGCACAGACCTGGTCGTTTTCATCCAGGTACAACAGATCACCGGTGGTGATCTGGAAGGTAATGATTTCATCGCCATAGCCCTCGACCCCGACGGGAGTGTGGGAGCTGCCGGCTGTTTCCAATACCACGTCACCGGGTTTGGCAACCCAATCGTGCTCCAGGTATTTCCAGGCACCGGCGATGGTGTACAGCTGGACGGTGCCGGAGTGATGGTGCTTGGGTAGTTGCATGCCCACCGGTGCACGCAGCATGGTGACGGTTTCACCTTTAACCGGGTCGACGCGCAACAGTTTTACGTGCACTTCATCGGTGTAGGGAGTAAAGGGTGTCCAGGGCAGATCGTTGGGATCGATACAGGCGGTGTCGATGGTTTCAAAAAACATTTTGCTCATGGTGGTCTCCGTAGTTCTTCACTCGGTGGCCGGGGCTTATGGATAAACGTGAACCTGCACCCGGCTGCATGAAAAGTGGTCGAGTAAACGAGGAATGGTCAGTCAGCTCGCCCTGTTGTCGAAGTGGCCGTTCGGTCTCGTTTGCACATTTACGATCTCCTCAATATCCGGACAGTGCGTACACAGTCGCTATGGCGTCAGCGGTGAGGCTGACGGGTTACCGTTATGGGGTGCGCAGGCTAGGGTATTCTCAAGGAAGGCACTTCACCCTTTGTTATGATTTTGGAATGAAGTACTGGGTGTTTTAGCTGCATAGGCGTACCGGCTCCGCAGGCGTGACGGTGCGAACAGCGAGAAGCGACGAGGGTTGAGAGGTGTAATGTCGCCTCACTCCTTAGGGTGAGGCGACAGAGTCTGGCCCCTGATTAAATACCTGGCGATGTATAGCTCCCGTCGCCCCGAACGGAGAACTCGATGGTCTCTGGCACTGAAAATACTTTCGGCTCCCCGGCCCTGATCGCCACGCGCATGGCACCACCGCGGCTGGCGGATGGCAGTGTGCAGCGGGAGCGGCTGCTGCGGCGTGTCTGTAGCCGAAAAGGGCCGGTCGCGCCACTGTGTCTGGTTACGGCGCCTGCGGGCTATGGCAAATCGACGTTTATGGCGCAGTGTCTGCGCCACCTGGAAAATCTGGGCGTGAGCACCGGCTGGTTGACGCTGGAGGCGGACGACAATGAGGGGGAGACGTTCTTCTACTACCTGAGGGCGGCGTTCGGCCGGCTCAATCCGTCTTTTTCCCGCAAACTCGGCGCCCCGCCTCTCGATCTCGACACGCCCGCTGGGGTGCGACGGCTGGTCACTGAATTCCTCGGTTCACTGAAGGCCAACAAGCGCTACGCGCTGTTTCTGGATGACTACCAGCAAATTGAAAGTCCGCAGGTGCACGCGCTGGTGCAGTATCTGCTGAAGCACCTGCCGGACAACCTGGGCGTCTTTATCGGCTCCCGCAGCCTGCCCCCAATTCCCTTGTCGCGCCTGCGGGCAGCGGGCGAGCTGCTGGAAATCGACAGCCGTGCGCTCGGATTCGGCGACGACGAGACCGGTGCACTTTTGCGCGAGGCCAATCAACTGCAGGTGAGTGACGATGAAGTGGCACTGTTGCTGTCCCGTACCGGCGGCTGGGCGGCGGTGTTACAGTTGGCGGCACTGTCTATGCGAGGCTCTCCGGATCGCGGTCGATTTGTCAGTGCCTTTTCCGGCAATCACGATTCCGTCGCGGACTTTCTCGCCGAAGAGGTTGTGGTACAGATGCCAGCGGCGCTCGCCGATTTTCTGCGCCGTGCCGCCATTCTCGAACGTTTTTGCGCGCCCCTGTGTGAAGCGGTCACCGGCGACCGTCAGCACAGTGTTGATCTCGCCCGCCTGCGCGACGCGCGGCTGCTGGTGCAGAGCCTGGATGAAGTCGGTTACTGGTATCGACTACACCCGTTGTTTCGCGATTTTCTGTTGCGCCAGCTGGCGTCTGCGGATGCCAGCGAGCACGCAGAATTGCACCGCAGGGCCAGCGTCTGGTTTGAGGAGGAGGGTCTGATCCCGGAAGCCATTCAGCATGCCATCAGCGCAGGAGACCACGGTCGAGCCCTGGACCTGCTCGACGAGCAAGGGGTCAGCCAGATTGCGCAGGGGTATATGTTCCAGTTGCTCGGTCTGATCCGCCGTCTGCCAGAAGCGCTGTTGGGGGACAGCCTGAATGTGTTGATTCAATTGACCTGGCTGCAGGTGCTGAGCAATCAGTTGCACCAGGGACGACGTATGCTGGATGAATTGAAAGCGCGCAGCGCCACGCTCGATCTGGCGCAGAAAGTGGAAGTGCACCTGATCGAGGCCAATCTATACACCATCGACGATCAGGTAGAAAAGGCCGGACAGCTGGCTGAACAGTGGCTGCCACAGGCACCCGCAGATCCGGTATATCTGCGGCCTACTTTTCGCCTGATACAGGGGTTTGTGTGTTATCACCGGCGGGATTTCGCTGGCGCACAGTCGGTGGCACAAGAATTACTGGCAACCGCGACAGAGGCCGACCTGGTCTACAACCAGGCCTACGCGAGCTGTCTCGACGCTCTGGTTTACCTGGTTGGCGCCAGGCTCAAGCAAGGCGTGGACGCGATGGAAGTGCAGTTGCGTAACTTACTGCGCTTCGTTTTGCCCAGCTCGCAATTGATCGCTTTGGTGGAATCCATGCTGGGGGTGCTGTATTACTATCGCGGCGATCTGCAGCGGGCTGAGAGTTCCTTTCAGCGTGGCCTGGATGCGCAGCGTGTCATCGCTACGTTAGACCTGGTTATTGCCGTCACCCGCGCGCGCGTTCAGCTGCTTTTCAGGCAGCAGAAACACGAGGCCTTGCTGGACTACTTGCGGGAGACAGAGCAGCTGGCGCAAGCGCGGGGCTGGAAGCGGCTGCTGGCGTGCCTGATTCACGAGCGGGTGCGCATTCTGCTGGCACTGGGCGAACTGCCCCAGGCGCGAAGCCGATTTGATCAGTGGCAGCGCGAGCGGGCGACGTTTGACGGACTTCCCGGGCATACCAGGGATAGCCTGGACTACTGGTCGAGTGTTGCAGATGCGCGCCTGCGCCTTGCAGAGGGCGATATCGAGGGCGCCGAGGTTCAGCTGCAACCGGTTTTGCGCGAGTTTCTTAATGGCGAGAACCGGTTTCGCGCCATGGAATTGCATTTATTACTGGCCCGCATCCGCCTGGCAGCCAAACGCGATATGCTGGCGAAGCAGTCGCTGGAAAGTGCCCTCGCTCTGGATACCGATCACAGTACGGTGCAGCTCTTTCGCGATGAAGGCGAGGAAATTATTGGCGCGTTGCAATCCCTGAAAATGGACCTGCAACAAGCGCCGGATAACTCCTGTCACCAGATCTGGCAACGACAGATCGAAACGATCATTACCCCCTTCGAGGGTGCGCCCTCCGCGGGTGTTCCGGGGCGTCCCACCGAGCTTGCTGAAACCACTTCGGTCAATGAACTGACCAAAAAAGAACTGGCGACACTTGCGCTACTGGTGGAGGGGCTTTCGAATAAAGAAATTTCAGATCGCCTGTGCGTTTCCATCAATACGGTGAAAACCCATTTGAAATCCGCCTATGGAAAGCTTGGCGTCTCAAGGCGCACACAGGCGGTGCGCACGCTAAAACGTCTGGGGGTATTCGAGTAAGTTCGTTTCTGTGAAGGGCGCAATTATTATTCGAGACCAAGTCAAAATATCTGCACTACCCGCTCGCAAAACCAGAAGGTTGCCAGACAGCCGATTCCATAGGTGGTGGCCGTCAGTGAATGCCGTCTTGCGGTATCCAATGCGCTGAAGCGGCGGGCCAACGCAATACTGCCGAGCACGATGGCAATAAATATCAGCTGACCGAGCTCCACGCCGAGGTTAAAGGTAAAAAGGGCCAGCGGAATATCACCCTCTGGAAGCCCGAGCTCATTTAGCGCGCCGGCAAACCCGAATCCGTGAAGCAGGCCGAATGAGAAGGCGACCAGCCAGGGCCAGCGCGCGGTGGCGCTGGGCTTGCCTTCCCGCGCGCGAATAATCTCGGTTGCCAGCAACACAATACTCAGCGCGATCACAGACTCCACCGGGATGGAAGACAGCCGCACCACACCCAGGGTGGACAGTGTTAGGGTGATCGAATGCGCAAGGGTAAAGGCGGTGACAGTCCACAGCAGGGTGCGGGTATTGCGCACAATCAGCAGAATAGCCAGTACGAACAGCAGGTGGTCAAATCCAAACAGAATATGATCGACCCCATGGCGAAGGTAGCTGATCGCAATACCTGTGGTGGATTGTGGTTGTGGTATCTCTACCCAGGGTTGGCTGGGTTGTACCAGCGCGGTGGACTGGGAGCCATCGTGATACTGAACGCGCACCAGCACATCGGTAATGGTCGCCTGCAGTCCATTGAAGTCGATACGCTCTCCGGCGAGGCCGGCAGCGAGGCGGATACGGCGGCGCTCGATCAGCGAATCCTGCAGGTGCTGGGTAACTGGCTCACCGAGTGGTTGTGTATTTTCTGGCAACCCCAGTGCGACCGGTAGCAGGCGCCCGGATTTTACCGGCGTGCGCCACAGCAGGGTGTATTCGCCAGTGGCCGTTTCGTCGCATTGCAGATAGGCGGGGCGGGCGTCGTGCGCCGCCACCGAGCCGGCGAAACAAAGCAGCAGAAGAAGAAACAGTGTGTTGATCAGTTTGCGCATCATGACTTGCATTATTGGCCGCACTCCGTCAACTATTCGGCCGCGAGCTGCGGCGCTGGCTCGGGGAGTACGACTTCATACTTCTCACGCATTGCCTGATAGGCGGCCTGCTTGAATACGTCGCGCTGATTGGCTGTCCAGTCCGCTTTTACTTCTGCGAATACCTCCTCAAATTCCGGCATCCGCGCCGGCGTTAGTGAATCAATATGAATCAGATGCCAGCCGAACCCGGACTGGATGGGCCCGGCCCAGATATTATCCCTGTGCTCGAACAAGTGCTGGGAAAAGTCTGGCCCGAATACTGAGGAAATCTGTGCGGGTGTACGTTCCGGATAATAGTCCTGGAACATAAATGGATCGCCCACAGGCGCCTCATCCGCGCGATTATCGAAATCGGCGAGCGCCTGAATGGCATCCTGTTGCGCTCGTTCACCCCGTGTATCGAAAGCAAAAAACACATGGCGAAAGGTGATTCGCGCAGGCAGGGAAAACTCGTCCGGGTTCTCCCTGAACCATGCTTGCAACTCTTCTCGGGTGGGTTGGCGCAGGGTGGAGAGGTCTTCCGCGAGGAAGTCCATTTTCTGTGCCATGCGGCGCTTGACGATAGTGTCGCCCTTGTCGAGCCCCATGGCCAGCGCTTCCCGGTAGAGTACTTCCTCGCGCACTTTGGCTTCGATCAGGTTCTGGAACTGGGGCGAGTTTCTCGGCGGTAGCTGCGTGGTACGCAGCGCCACCTGCATCTGTAGCAGATCATCCTGGGTAATAAAGATCTGCTGTGGAGTGTCGTCAACGCTCTTCCGGTTGAGGGTGCTGTCAGCGGCGAATACCAGAACCGCTACGGCGAAAAAATGTACCAGCGGTTCCCGTAGCCAATTTTTTAAGGTGTCTGCTTTCATGGTTTCCTGATCGTCAGCGCGCTTGCGGCGCACCGATTTTCTGTCGTTATTGTGAGATAGAAATATTTTTTGTTGTCAGAGTGTCGCGTGGCTGATCACGAGTGGGTGCCGGTCTGGAAACCCACTCGTGATCACTGCGCTATTTGCGTTTGACGTCATCGAGATCGATTAAGTGCTTCGGTGTCTTGATAATCTCATAATTGGCAAAACCGAATTCATCGCTGCGAGACAGTAGAGTTCTATCGCCGGTTTTGAATACGGTCCACGCCATGGGGCCATTGCCGAAGTCTTCGACAATCTGGTTGTCCTTGATTTCATAGTGAGTTGGCAGGCCAAGATAGGAATCTTTACTGGCAAAGCCAAAATGTTGCGGAATGGGATCGGAAGGATTGATATTCCAGAATGTCCTCTGACCATTTTTCTCCCAGACTATGCGGAAGGTCGAACCGGTCACCAGGTTTTTCAGCCAGGTGCTTTTACCCTCGATCAGCGTTTTCAGCTCCGCATCGGTCAGCATTTTTCCGCCCTGCTGCTTCAGGTCGGCAATCCGCGTACCGCCTGTCTTCGCCTTTTGACGGAACTCGTTGGTAGGGGTGTACCAGATGGGTGAGCTCCAGGCGCGCTCCTGAACTGTGGCGGGTACGTTGGTCGGCGGCGTGATACCCAGCTCTTTTGCCTGAATGGTGGTCCAGCGCGGTGTGGGAATCTCCAGTGCCCGCGCGTAGTAAAAGGCATCCAGCGAGGGGTCGAAATCCGGATCCGTCCAAACCGTTTTCAACTCCGTTTTACCAATGGAGTTCTTGTAGCTGGCCTCCATGATATTCACCGTAGAACCGATGGCGGGTACCTTACCTGTAATAACGTCCGGCGAACGGTCACCGGCCCACACCACGTCGTACACCTTTTCAAAGGCCTGACCATCTTTGGACCAGCCCTTGACGATCTGTATCCGGTCGAGATTGCCGGCTGTAGGATCTTTCACCGCCCATACAATAAAAGCGGGCGCCTTACCGGACTCTGCCGCCGTCAGATCTCCGCCCATGGGCACACCCTTGGCGTAGGCGCCTTTTACCCACTCGCGGCCGTCGACTGCGTTTTTATCGAAATCCCACCCGCCGAAGAAGCGCAACTTCAGCCGAGTACCGCTGGTGGCAAAGGTTTCTTTGCGCTTCATGCCTTCGAACAGGGATGCGCGGGTGTTTTCTCCGGCCCAGATCGCCGTCAGGCCCGCGGGGTTAAGCAGTCGAGTATCCAGCCCCGCAAACAGGTGGCCCCGCATGCGCTCTTTCAGTCCGCCATCGGCCTTGGCGTGGCCGCCAAAAAAATTGTCCTGGCGGTAGGGGGCGGCACCATTGTGGGAATCGGAACCGCCGACAACCCCGGTTTTATACGGGTTGTAGCCGCGGGTGCCCTGCATCGCGATACCACTTTTCAGCCCGTCGCGCACGTAGCTGCCGGGGATCTTGGGGAACTTTCCAGGGGGGTCGCCCAGCAGATAGGAGAATATTTCGTAGTCGGCAAATTCGTCATTTGGGGAGAGCAGGGGGTGCGTCTCCGACTGTCCCTTGATCTGCTTGATCTCGGTCAGCGGTTCATTGCGCATACGCGCTTCGGCCCAGGCCTTGTCAATCGGGCGACCCTTGAAATTGACTTCCATGGGAAACATCAGGCCGTCGGATACATCCGCGTTGTGGGAGATAGCTAACAGTTCAACACCCTGCGCGCGCTGTTTGTCCATCCATGCCCAAAGATCTTCCGGTGCCTGAGAGTCAAAAGAGGAAAACGGCATTTTGGGCAATTTTTTGCCATCTTTAAAATATACGTTTCGGTGCAAATTGGCATTGTTGGGGGTCGACGTCCATTCATAGGCGTTGAACGCGGTAAATTTCCCCGGTTCATTCGCCGCGTCGGCGGCCTCATTGTTTTTGTCCCAGATCGTGGAAGCAAGTTTTGGTGCGACCAATTCCGGGAACGGCTTGTTGTCGATCATGGAGCGGCCAAGCAATAGATAGATACGCTGGATATCCGATGCATCATGCACGATCAGCTTTTTGCCGAGCTCGGTCTTCGCAAGCGCTGATCCCGGTGTATTTGCCGCCTGGATAATGCCGACATATTCGGAGTGGTCGGTCACGCCCAACCAATCCAGTGGCTGGGAGATCTTCATCTCGTATCCCAGGGCGTGCATCAGAGGCTTGCCCTTGGCGTATTCGTAAGCCTGAGCCGGGGTGGATTTGGTATTGCCGAAGATATAGGCGTCAAAAGACCAGCTGGTATGGAGGTGTTGCTCGCCATAGAACACCTCTCTTTTAGCGGGGTCTTCCGCTCCGTATCCGTTAACACTGATCGAAAGCAGTACTGAAAATGCTGCGCCGACAGGCACTGACCTGAGTCTTGAGTTCATTGAGCTTCCCCGCCCCTTTCTCTGGGTTGATCCTTGGCGGGATCAGTATAGTCAACCACTGGCGTGCCTCAGAGGTTGCTGGCGTTACTTTCCCTTGGTTAACGGAATGTTTATTGTCATGAAAATGTCACCCCCTTCAGGGCGATGCTTGGTAGAGAATTCGCCATACCCCCGCAAATTTAGAAATATGGAACGACTGCCGGCCTGGAAGGTGTATCCGATCTGCGGGCCTACGGCAAAGGTCCGGCTTTTGAAATCCCCCAGCGCAGGAGGCTGCCCACTGTCAGGTGTGAGCTGCATATAGGCGTAGCCGACAAGGCCGACAAAAAACTGCTCGGTGAGTGAGCGAGACAGGCCAAGGTCGAGATGGGAGTCGATACCACTTTGGTAATGCGTGTCAGAATTTTCAAGGTTGTAAGTAAACCCCGCGGTGGCGGAAAACTCCCACCCGCTTTTCGTATTCATATAGGTATAGCCACCTCCGATATCCACAGCACCGTGGCCAATACCCAGGTTGGAAAGGCGGTTGGGATTGTAGGACCCAACTGGAATATCCCCCGTAATGTACGTCATCCAGTTGTGTGTGCCGTGGTTCCAGAAGAGCTGCAATGTAGGATAAAGGTCTCCAAAGCCGCTTACCGAGTCACTCTGTCTTTGCCGGAATAGCTCCGTGGCGACAACTGCCGAGGTGTCGGCGTAGCCTGGGAATAGCGCGAGGGAAAGGCTGGGGCGCGCGCCCAGAATCTGCTTATCCGGAGAATAGGTAGGCACCAAGAACTGGGCGGCGAAATCGGTGTCCAGGCCAAAGGAAAGCAGGTTTCCGCGAGTGAGTGCCCGTGTCGACTCGGCACTGCCGGAGTAGTAATAGGTCTGCATGGGCAGCGACCACTCCGAGGTCGGTGCAATAGCGGAAAAACTCGCGTATTGCCCCGGTAGCCAGAAGCTGACGCCACCTTCGTCAGCGCGCAGCGGCAGCGATAGGCTGAGAATTCCCACAGCGGATACCCCCAACAAATGAAATAATTTTTTCATAATGGTCTTTTCCTAAAGTTGCTGCGGAATTTTTTTGCGGCCAGGTTCTGCACTCCAGATTGCTACGTAAACCTCGGCCATGGGTTATACCCTATTGAGCTTAGACGTTGAGCCCATGGGTGATTTGTGAGCCATGGCCCCGCCAATATCCGTCTACATTCAGGGATCCCTGCACTGCGGGTTTATCGGTGATCGAGCGCTGGCGCTGGTGGTTGGTAGTGACTTGAAAACTCAATCGGAATTGGAATCTTCGGCTACAATAAATGCAAAATTTTTTCCGTTTTCCAGCAATCAATCCTTAATCAATAACGAGGAATAACATGGATCCGTTTATTTCCTTGATGGCCGTTGCGCTGTCCGGCTCGCCCGACACACTGGAAGCGGAAGCCAATACTGCATCACTGGAAGAAGTGTCTGTGCTCGGCCGGCGCCTGAACCTGACCGGGGAGGCTATCTCCGCGTCTCAGGGTGAGGTGGGGCCGGCGGAGATCGGCAGCTGGCCTTTGCTGCGCACAGGCGATCTGATGGAATTTGTGCCTGGCATGGTAGCCACGCAACACTCCGGAAGTGGCAAAGCCAATCAGTATTTTCTGCGGGGGTTTAATCTGGACCACGGCACCGACTTCGCCACGTTTGTAGACGGCATGCCGGTGAACCTGCGTACCCATGGGCACGGCCAGGGTTATACCGATCTCAACTTCGTGATTGCAGAAACCGTTCAGCGGTTGCGTTATCGCAAGGGGCCCTACTACGCGGACATCGGAGACTTCTCCTCCGCAGGGGCGGCGGAGTTCACGATTGCCGACCAGTTGCCACAGGGTTTAGCCGAGGGTAGCGTTGGTGAGTACGGCTGGCGTCGGGGCGTCATTGCGGACTCCGCGGAGGTTTCCTCGTCGCAACTGCTGTACGCTGCGGAATGGCAGACGTATTCCGGCCCCTGGAGTGATATCGATGAGGATGTGGGCAAGCTCAATCTTCTTGCGCGCCTTTCCGGTGATCTCGGCGTGGGCCGTGGACGTGTAACCCTGATGAGCTACGACAATCAGTGGAACTCACCAGACCAGATTCCCGCCCGCGCGGTAGCCTCGGGTAAGATTGATGCCTACGGCTCCCTGGACCCGACGCTCGGTGGTGAGACCAGTCGTCATAGTCTCTCCGCGGGCTGGGACGCCCCCCTGGCCGGTGGCGATTTCAGCGCCAGCGGCTACATGATTGACTACGAGTTTTCCCTTTGGTCCAACTTCACCTACCGGCTGGATAATCCGCAACAGGGGGATCAGTTCAAGCAGTTTGACGATCGCCGCATCTACGGGTTTGATCTGGCGCAATCCTGGGATGGGGAGCGGGGAGGTTGGCAGCTGGGCCTACAGGGGCGGCGGGATGATATCGCCCAGGTGGGCCTGTACCGCACCAATCGTCGTGCCCATGTTTCTACCGTGCGCGAGGACGCGGTGGAGGAGGACAGTCTCGGTATCTACGCCGCGCACCAGTATCAGCTGACGGATACGGTGCGCAGTTATCTCGGCCTGCGCTATGACCATTTTGATTTCGATGTGGACGCGTCGCTGCCGGTGAACAGTGGCACTCGTTCCGATGGCGCCTCTTCGGTGAAGGCAAGCCTGGCCTGGCAGCCGCTGCCGGTGGCCGAATTTTATGCGAGCTTTGGGCAGGGGCTCCACTCAAACGATGCCCGTGGCACCGTAATACAGGTCGATCCTAACAGTGGCGATCTGGTGGATTCTGTGGATCCACTGGTGGCGTCGACCGGTTACGAGCTGGGTGCGCGGGTGTTCGTGACCGATCAGCTGCACGGAACACTCGCGGTGTGGGATCTGGCGCTGGATTCGGAACTGTTGTTTGTCGGTGATGCCGGCAACACCGAGGCCAGTCGACCCAGCGAACGCAGTGGGGTTGAACTGGGAGTTTACTGGTTCGTCACCGATGCGTTGAATACCGAGCTGGAGCTGGCGTATACCGATGCGGGTTTTGCGGATCGAGATCCGGCCGGTAGCGACATTCCCGGTGCCATTCCTTTTGTTGCCAGCGCGGCGGTGAATTACAACGGGCAGAATGGTTGGTTTGCGGCATTACATCTGCGCCACTTCGGCCCCTACCCTCTGATTGAAGATGGCAGCGTGGAATCCGAAGGTGCATCCATGGTCAATCTGCGGGTGGGGCGCGAGTTCAGTGACTGGCGCATCCAGGTGGATCTTCTGAACGCTCTGGATTCCGATGACCACGATGTCGACTACTTCTATGGGTCACGTCTGCCGGGAGAAGCCATGAGCGGGGTGGAAGATGTGCACTATCACATTTTCGAACCCCGCGCGCTGCGTGCATCCGTCCGGTACCGCTTCTGACGGGCTGACGAAAGCCCCTGGTTCATTTGCGAAAAGGCGTGAACAGACACTTCCGTCAACCTGGTCAACTTGATGTTGAGACGATCGAAAGTAGAACCCCGGTCTACACAGGCAAGTTGCCTGTGTAGACCGGATGGGACTATCGAGCCCCATTTTTCTCAATCACCGGTGGCCACCAGCTTCCGTCCAGTACTGATGGCGGGTTTGGTTTCGGCCAGTACAGACGGAACATGGGGATGAACTTCGAATCTGGTGCGGGCAGCCAGTTCGACTCTTTTTCCGGGCCTGGGTTCTCCTTCTGCAGGTACATGGTGATGGAACCATCCGGATTCTTCTTCAGCTTGTTGCGTTCGCTGAGGGTGTATCGGTTGAGTGGGTTTTCAATAAAGAAATACCCCTCGTCATACATGGTCAGAGACCAGAAGCCATTGGCCGGTGGCAGATCCTTTTCTGACTTGAAGTTAATGACGTAGTTGTACTTTGAGCTATCCAGCGGGTCGCCATCGGCGTCGGTCTGACCCACAGGGTAGACGGCATCCTTGGGCGGATTGGCAGGGATCCCGAACGCCGCGAGCCAGGCGCGGGCCATATAGTCGGTACCGTAGTGGCCAACTTTCAGGTTGATCAACCAGCCGTTTTTAATTTTTCCGGAATCTTTGGTGTAGGCGACAATCTGTTGCCAGGCGGTTTTGGGTGTCTGCTTGATGGCATCGGCGACTGCCGGGTCCATTTTGCTCAGGTCAAATGGTTTGCCCGGTTCCAGTCCGATTTTTTTCATCTTCGCCACCATCGGTGCATCTTCCGAAATCGGTGGGTTGTTTTTCATCAGTGATGCCATCCAGCTAAAATACTCTTCGGCATTCAAGGCGTTGACCTGATTACGCACCGCGGTTTTCATGTCGATCTTCGGGTCTACCTTGCCCGCGGGCGGGTTGTATTCCTTGCCCCAGTAACTGAGCGGGTACAGTTTGTACTGGTCCTGTAGCGCCCACACTTTCTTGTAATCTTCCGGGGTTCCGGTGGAGTAGGTGCGAGCCATGATCCACACGGTAGCGGTGGGCGATTTCAGTTCTTTCACCCCGTCAGGCAGTTTTCCGCTCCAGCCGGGGCCGGTGATCGCGTAGGCCTGTGCCTTCTGACCGGTGCTCCGGGATCCCGGGCTCATAATCACTGGTACCCAGGCGTCATAAAACTCCCAGACGTAATAGCGATCGCCCATATCGGGCCAGCTGACGATCCAGGGTTCTTTGGAGACATCGACGAAGGCATTGGAATAGAGTGTGTCCGCATTGGGTGCGGTGACGTCGCGGAATTTTGCCGTAGGGTATTCCCGCAAATTGGCAAACTGCCCCATGGGCGCATGTTTCGAGGTGGGCTTGGCAACGTTGGTCATCACCTGCCGGGTCATTTCCACCGACATTAGTGAGTAGCCATAAATATAGGCGTCAATCGCGAGCTGTTTTGCTTCGGCCGGAGTCAGTTTTGACTCGGCAGACACACTGGCTGTGGAAAAACTCACAGTGAGACACATTGCGGCGCTGATTAGGGTGCGCCAGATCATCGATCGACTCATAGGGGGCTCCTTAGTCGCTCATTGAGGGGGCAAGGTTAATCGATAGGGATTCTGGGAAAATGGTGGTGTGGGAAAGCCTCCACTTCTGAAAGTCTAGACGCCGAATACATTGCCGCAATAAAAAAGCCCCGACCGGTTGGGCGGGGCTTGAAGCAACGAACATTACATTCGTATTACACACAAGGTCTTGTCAGGCGAACCCGTCAGAGTTTCGCGGACACGCGGCGCGAACGGCGCACAACGCCCAATGCAATCAACAGTCCAATCAGAATGGTGCCGGTAGAGCCACCTTTTCTCTTTTTCTTCTCTGGTTCTGGCTGAGGCTCCGGGTAGACACAACTGCCGTCATCCACCGTAGCGTTTTCATCGTAGTTGTTGGCCGCCATATCGATACAACCCGGCTCCTCACCGTCGGAGGCGACAGTCAGCATAAAGCTAGTGCTGGCCGTATCGGAGGGCACCTGCTCGTCGGCAACGGTTACGGTGATTTCCGTCTCACCGTACCAGTTGGCTTCCGGAGTGATGGTGACCATGGAACCGGATCCGTGACCGGAAACCTCTGCCGCAATATGCTCGCCACTCACCGAGATGAGATTGGGTGCTGCGTCTTTATCCAGGTAAACCACTTCCAGGTCCAGGCTGGTATTTTCCGCAACTGACTGGTCGACAATCTCCGCGAGGGTCAGGTTGCCCGGTACCACGATGATCTGGGCCACGGCTTCCTGGGCCATGCCATCGATATCGCTGACAAAGGCCAGTTCCAGGTCCTGCCCGGCTGCGGTTTCCGCCACGCGCACCTGGAACTTCAGGTCAAACTGGGTGGATTCGGGGCCCACATAGTCATAGCAGACCACCAGATCCTGCTTCAGTTTTTTGTCCAGATCATTGAAGGCAAAGCTTTTGCCTTTTTCCTGATCGGCCCAGAAGGGGTAACCATAGATGTCGTGTGGTCCGTAGTTCCCGTGCAGGCCGATGGAGCCCTGTCCCGGTTCGCCGGCGAAGTCCAGCTTGCCGTAGGCCATAGTGAATTCGAATTCACCTTCGCCGAAGCGATAGCCCTTGTGTGCGATCAGATTAAAGCTGTAGCGATCAGCCTTGTCCTCCTGGACCACCAATTCCCAGGTCAGCGGATCCTGCCCGACCACCTGGGTGCGCGCGTTGTTCCACTCGATAATAATATCGTCGACATTGTTTTTCGGGTCGTAGGCGTAGCCCATGACCATGCCGTCACCCTGTGACGGATCCAGCGGTGTGCCCAGTAAGTCGGC
This sequence comes from Microbulbifer elongatus, assembly GCF_021165935.1. NCBI lineage: Bacteria > Pseudomonadati > Pseudomonadota > Gammaproteobacteria > Cellvibrionales > Microbulbiferaceae > Microbulbifer > Microbulbifer elongatus. The sequence goes on from NZ_CP088953.1 coordinate 1,749,843, forward strand.
GTTGATCTCGAACCAGGTTACGCTCTTGTCGATACCTTTCCAGAATACGCCGAGGAAAGGCGAATAGGGATCGGCGAAGTAGGGGAATTCCTGGTGTACGAAATGCTGGTTAGGGAACCAGTCAAACTGATCCAGAGTGACGTACCCCTGCGGTGACACATACAGGTTCCTGTACGAGCGGTAGTCCTCATTGTGGAACAGGTTGGTACCTGCATCTTCGCCCCAGAAACCACTCAGTGGAATGGTAAACTCGGGGTTGGTCCACTCGGTGGCGGTACCGCCGAAGTCTGGGGTCAGGCCGAACCGCTCGTACAGGCCGACAAAACCGCCATCACTGCTCAGGCCGTTGGAACTGTAAATTGGCGTGCGACACGCCTGGTCGGTTCCACTGTTGGTAACCTTGTAGTCCCTTGCCCAGTGCTCGGAGTTTTCCTGCACACCGGTGACACCGATGAGGTCACCGTCCACGGTAAGACCGTCGCGCATGGCCGGGTTGGTGATGCTCGCGGAGCCTTCCACAAGCGTCAGGCCTTCTGGCAATTGACCGAGTATTTCGATCTCGCGATCGATACCGGAATTGTTCTGCACCATATGCACAGTGACGTCGACAATGTCGCCGCCTTTGGCGCGGGTCTGGCTGGTGGTGAGGCTGATGTCGTCGACACCACGTGTTAGCTTAAGCGGTACAAAGCCGACACTGCCCGGCGTGCTGCCAGCACCGATATCGAACCCGGCGTAAGCAACGTCGCCTTCTTCGAAGTCAGTGAAATTCCACTTCACATCTACACCGACCTTGCTGCCATCGGTGCTGGTCGGTCCTTCCACCTTCAGGCCGGTGGCGGTTGCCGGTACCAGCGCGGTGGCCACCTTATAGGTGTCCTCCAACTTGACCCCTTCGATATCGCTATAGTCGGGTGCATTAATACGGTGATTATCAACCACGACCCAGTACATACCCGGGTCCGGGTTGGTGATACTGCAGTAGTTCAACTCGATTTCTGTGGAGGAGGCGCACAGCATTTCGCTGTCGAAATCGGCCTTGCCGTCGGCATTGGCATCGCGACCAATGTAGACGGTCATCCATCCGTGTAGCGGACCGTACCACTCGTGCCAACCGGGACTTTTCACATTCTCCAGAACTTCCACCACAAAGCGTGCGGTGTTGTCAGGGATTTCGTGCAGGGTTACGCGGGCGTGGCCGGGCTCGTAGTCGTTGTCATCGCGCACCGGGATATGGTTGTTATCCTGGTTGAGCGTGATTTCCTCGACACTGGCCTTGACCGGGCCGAAGCCGCGATACAGCAGGTTGCTCATTGCAGGCAGCGGCAGGTCCTTCACATGGTAGGCCCCGTTGTTGCGGTGCACATTCACATTCACGGTACTGGGCAGGCCGCCGCGGTCGAAGTTGATGGACACCGGCCAGTGGGCCGCGGGGATGTCAGTGTCCTCCGGGGTAAATCGCACCCGGCCCCACAGCTCGACCTGATCCAGTTCCTCCAGACCACCGATCACAGTATTGCGCTCCCACTGCACGTCATCCAGATCGGCGCGGAAGATGATGGTCTGGGTTTCCCCCGCCTTGAGTGTAAAGCTGGACGGGGTGGCTTCGATCCTGGCGCCGCTGATCGGCGTTTCGCCTTCACCGGTATTGAACACGTCGTAAGTCCAGTCGTCACTGCTTACTTTCCAGGTGCCATCACGAGTTGCGCGCACGGTGCGGATCCAGGAGCAGTTGGTGCGGCAATGGTTGTTCACCAGTTGCGGCAGGTTCAGCTGCTTCACATCGCCGCCATTGTTGGGGTTGGCGTACTCGAAGTTGGCCGCGGTCTCATCCATCACCAGGCCGGCATTTACTGCCGCTGCCACGTCGATACGTCCTGCACCAGCGCGGTAGGTGTGGGCTGGGCGCGTATCGTCAGACCAGAGGCTGATTTTCTCACGCACTGTCTCTGCGGCAGTCATCTGCAGAGCAGATTGTACTTCCGCGGGTGTCCAGTCCGGGTGTACCTGTCTTATCAGGGCCATGGCGCCGGCTACGTGGGGGCTGGCCATGGAGGTGCCGCTGATCATGGTCCAGTCCATTGACTGGGCGGAATCCGGGTGGAAGGGGTGATCATCCGCGTAGGCCGCGAGAATATCCACACCGGGGGCACTGATATGCGGTGCCAGGCTACCGGTAAAGTGTTGCGCGGGGCCGCGGGACGAGAAGTCAGCCAGCAGGTCGCCCTGTTCCGGGTTGAGGCTGCGATCAATGCTGGCGGGAGTGATCGACAGCTTGTGGTCGGTGCCGCCGTCGCCAACCCATGTGAGCAGGGCTTCCCCCCGGTACTGGTCAATATGCAGTCCCGGCAGCGGGAAGATATCGTCCACCAGTTTTGAATCGGCTTCGTTGCCGGCGTTATATAGAATAAAGCCACCGGCGCCGCCGGCCTTGACGTTAAAGGCTTTCGCCACCCGGGCGTTTTCACCGCGCTTGCAGATGACGATTTCATGGCTGGCAAAAGTGCCCGCCGGGAATTCATTCAGACACAGTTCGTCGCCGTAGTCCGCGGCGATAATCGGGGTGCCGTCGACAATGCCGGAAGCGGAAATACCGGCGATATTGTCCCACTCATCATCGTGATTCACGTAAAAATTGGGCGGCTCGGTGGCGCCACCACTTAGGGTAATGCCATTGCCGGTCACGTCCATCTGGCGATCGGTGGTGGTTGCGCCAACCACCGTGTACCAGGGCGCGGTATGGGACAGGGTATAGAAACCTGCGCCGGCATTACCCGCCGAGGCGGCTACGGATATCCCCGCTTCCTGCGCGGACAGGAAGGCCAGGGCTACCGCGTTGTCCCACGGGAACTCGTCGCCACCGCCGATGGAGTAGTTGATGACATCCACCCCATCCGCGATGGCCTGATCGACGGCTTTCAGAACCGCTTCCGTCGGACAGCCGCCATTGGGAATACAGACCTGGTAGGAAATGATGTTTGCGTGGGGCGCGACACCGGAGACCTGCTCGAATTCGAAACCGGACGGAATGCCGTCCCCTTCGCCCTGTGAACCGCCCAACAGCGGAACATTGTGCACCACGTTACCGGCGGCGGTACTGGCGGTGTGGCTGCCGTGGCCGTTGTAGTCCTCACCACTTGCCGGGCGTACACCGGCATAGCCATCGGTGATGACCGGCCAGCTCCACACGCCGATCAGCTTGTCGTTACAGACCGAGGCGCCGGTGGCGCAGTCGCCGGTGTAGTTGCCTTCGCCCCAGGGATTGGTGTGGTCGTAGCCATCGTCACCGAGGTCCGCAAAAGAGACGTGATCGGTATTGATGCCGGTATCCAGGATACCCACAATCATGCCTTCGCCCTTTTGTTCCAGACCGGAATTGGCATCGGTATTTCCGTTCCAGATTCGGTCCGCGCCGATAAACTCGGGGCCGCGATCGGTATGCAGTTCCAGCATATCGGAGCGCTGGATAAAGGCCACATTGGGGGACTCCGCCAGCTTCTTCGCCTGGGCCTGCGTCATCTTCATGGTGAAGCCGTTGATGGCGTCGGTGAACTGCAGGCGCGGGTTGTGTCTGATACCGAGTCCCCGGGCCTCCTGGACCACCGCCTGCTGCTTCTGTTGCAGGAAACTCGAATAGCCCTGTGCACGGTTGTGCTGGATGGACGCCAGCCCGTTGGGGCCGCGCGGGGCTGCCAGGGTGCCCTGGTTCACCTCGGTGCGCAGTGCGCTCAGGGAGGTGGCCGCATAGCCTTTAACGCGACCGTCATAGGTGGCAACCGGCAGGTCATTCAGGCGCACGATGTAAACATCTTCGCCACGGCGCGCCGGTTCATGGGCAAACTTGTCCGCCGCGGATGCCGGGCGGATCTGCTGGTTGACGGCCCCCGGGCGGCGCTGGGCCAGGTTCGGTGCGGAATTATTTTTCTGTTGCTGCACGCTGACCGGCGCGTGCCCGGCCAATTGCGCGGCCTTGATCTGATGGAGACCCGGTCCCGGATGACTGCTGACGGATGCCGCCACGCTGCTGGTACACAGCGCGGAGGCGATCACCGTCGCTAGGGTTTTTATTTTCAAGTTTCTTCTCCCTCGAAAGGAATGATTATTGGTTTGGCTGCGGTGAAATACCGCAATAGCCGTTTTCGTATACCAAAGGGGGAGCGGCGAAACTGTGCAAAATTGTGGACAGACAGGCGCTATCCCGCGACATAGCGCGGTTTGCGAATTGTGCAAATTTGTACAAATCACCCGAAAGGGTCTTTTACCGTTGAGGGGGCTCCGATAGATTGGCCGAAGAACCGGATGATGGATTTACAGAAGGGCAAAGTGGTTGTCGGCAGCGGTAATTTCAAACAGAACCCGCACTGTGTGCGAAAAGGGGACTTTCTTTCGCGGGCTGGTCACTGCACTACTGCTGTTGGGCATTGCGGTGGCTATGCCGGGGGGAACCGCCGCTGAGGCGGCGGAGCCGGTTGCCGATGACTCCGACTATATGCGAGCCGGCAGACTGCAGCTGGCACTGGCGGTGGGGCGTGGCGTTCTGCAGAGTCCGCTGAACGACGCGAATGATCTGGAAGTGGTCGCCATGCCACGGGTGCGCTATTACGGCGAGCGTTTTTACCTGGAAGATACAGCGCTGGGGTATAGCCTGTACGAGACCCGGAATTTTGCCTTCGATATTGCCGGGCGGCTGAATGCCGACGGCCTGTTTTTTCCTCACAGTGGCAGCGAGCTCGGCAAAGGCTTTGCTCTGGCGGGGCGGCTGATGGGCGTGGACGAACCAGCGATGAAACTGGATCCCCCCAAGCGGCGCCTCTCGTATCTCGGTGGCATCGCCGCACACTGGCAGGGGCCCGTGACGATCGGTCTCGGGGCTTACCGGGATGTCACCGATGTGCACGGCGGCGATGAGATTCCTTTGGCCCTGAGCAAGCAGATTTCATTGGGGCGCCTGTTGCTGGGCGCCGAGGTCGGGGCCACCTATCAGAGTCGCAAGGTGCTGGATTATTACTACGGTGCAAAAATGCCCGGGCCGGGGGGATCCATTCTCCCCCTCTACCAGCCCGGCGCAGCGCTCAATACCCACGTCACGCTGGAAGCAAAATATCCGCTTTCCGGCCAAATGGACTTTATTGTGGCGGGGCGCATCGACTGGATGGACGATGCAATTCAACAAAGTCCTTATGTCACAGACGCCAGCCCCAGAGCTTTTTTTGCCGGCGTGCAGTATAGCTGGAAGTAAACCGCGTATGGCAGGCCGCAGTGTGTTGACAGGCATGGTACTGGCACTTGGCGCAAAAGCTTCAGCCGCTGTGCCGTCAGGGAGTAGTGCCCATGCCGTCGAGTATTTCGATGTGACACCGCGCAACTGTATCGTCAAGCAGGGTGACACCTGCCGGGCAAAATTTGTTTTTTCCTGGGGACTGTCGGCTCCTGCGGAGGTGTGTATTTGGGGCGCCGGTAAAAGCGATCCGCTGTACTGCTCAGAGGCAGTGGCTTCCGGTCGAGTATCCCTGGATATGGCGCTGGAAAAAAACACCCGCTTTGAACTGTCCGTCAAGCAAACCCCGGCTTCCGTGGCGACGGCCTCGATCAAAGTGCTGGGCATTGGCCGTCATGTCCGGCTCAAACGACGGCATCTGTGGAGTTTCCTGTGATGGCGGGAAGGCGCATCCTGCTGATTGAAGATGACCAGCGGCTGGCGCGGTCCGTGGTTCAGTTTCTTGAGGGGCAGCAGTTTGTAGTGCGCCATCTGGCGGACGGAATCGGCGTTAGCCAGTTGCTCCGCACCGAAGTCATTGATCTCGTGTTGTGCGACATTATGCTGCCCGGGCGGGATGGCTTCGAGATTATTCAGGAGGTGCGGACGGTGTTTGACGGTCCCTGTCTTTTCCTGACCGCGTCCAGTGAGGTGCCAGTACAGCTGAAGGCCTTTGAAGTAGGTGCAGACGATTTTATTGTCAAACCCGTGCACCCGGATATTCTGCTCGCCAGAATCGAGGCGTGCCTGCGCCGCAACTTTCCGACCAACCAGAAAAAATCTGTATTACAGATCGGCAACCTGCTGATTGACCGCAGTGGGCGCAAAGCGTGGGTCAATGATGAGGAAATTCGTCTGTCGCCGGGCGAGTTTGACCTGCTCTGGCTGCTGGGTGCGAATCCCCAGCAACCCCTGAGTCGAGAGTTTCTTTTTATCAACTCACTTGGGCGCCGCTACGACGGCCTGGATCGAACCATTGACGGGCGTATCAGCCGGCTGCGTAAAAAAATGGAGCGGTACTCCAGCCTGGCCCTGACGGTGAGAACCGTGTGGGGCAAGGGCTACATGCTGGCGGAAGTTCGATGAGCCGGTATTACTTGCGCTATCTGATCGTTGTACTGCTGTGTCTGTCTGCATCGGTATGGTTGGCCGATCAGGTGTATCTGAATCAGCAGCAGAAAGCGGTGGCCGCGGAGCCCCTCGAAGTTTCCCTGCGGCAACTTCTCGACCGGCTGTGTGATCTAGGCGCCTGCACACCGAGTGCACCGGGCCAGCCCGGGGACATCCGGGTATTACCGGTAACCCAGCTGGCATTGCCCGAGGCGGAACTCGACTATCTCAATCGGGGTGGACTGGTGCGGGCAGAGGATGAATACGGCTCCCAGCTGTTGTATATGCGGGCCGGTGATTACATTGCCCAGCTTGGCCCATTTGAGGATGCGCTGTCGGGCGTGCACCAATGGTATACCCGCTTCTTTTATTTACTGCTCGGTCTCTCCATTGTGGTGTGCCTGTGGCCACTGATTCGCGACCTGCAAAAGCTCAAGGACGCCGCCGCGCGTTTTGCCCGCGACCGGAACCCGGTGCACTTTCATTTTTCGCACAGCAGTTTTTTCACTCCGGTATCGGATGCCATGGTGTGGATGAGCCAGCGCCTGGCCCGCTCAGTAGCGTTGCAACAGGAACTTTCCGCAACCCTGTCCCACGAGTTGCGCACGCCGATTACCCGGTTGAAATTTGTCGTGGCCTCTTTGCCCGATACCTGTGGTGAGCAGATGAAGCGGGAGCTCCAGCAGGATCTGGAAGAACTGGAGACACTGGTTGATGAGTACCTGACGTTTGCCCGCCAGGAGCACGAACGGCCGCTACTCGACTTTGTCCCCGTCAATCTGCTGGATCTGATTTCTCCGCGCTTTCAGCAGGTGGCCCATATCAGCGGTCGTGAAGCGCAGCTTGAGGTGTCCGGTCAGGTGGTCGCGCGCGCCGATCGCCGCTCCCTGGTGCGGGTGTTCAATAACCTCATCGATAACGGGGTTAAATATTCCGCCAGTGTGGTGCGATTGCAGCTGTACCGGGACGGCGAGGAGGCGGTGTTCGTCATCGAAGATGACGGGCCGGGGCTTGCGGGAATCGGCTTCGAGGATATTTTTCTGCCCTACGCGCGGGAAGCGGGTGTCCAGGAAATGTCTGGTTATGGGCTCGGGCTGGCGATCGTACGCAAGGTGGTCGACTGGCATGGCGGCGGAATATCTGCCGGTGCTTCCCCTTCCTTTGGGGGCGCGAGATTTGAGCTGCGCCTACCTGCGACGCCGGAGTGCGACCACGAGCGCGGGTCGGCACCGGCCTGAGGGGCAGGATGTCCCGCGCCTCTGCGGGTTATTCGTTGGTACACACGTCCGGTATTTGCCTCCTGTGCCGCGCCGGGTCCGCGGATTTCGTGACCAGAACTCTATTTCTGGACTCAATTTTTTAACAGAAACTACCCGTAAAGCCACAATATATTTCGGTAATTGCGCCATTCGGCAAATAATTGTTTTACATATTGGTTTTATTTGTTACTAATCGTCCTGTCTGGAAAAACGCTTGTAGTAATACTACAATCGCCCCCGCTTACGCACTTGCAGCCGGTTAATTGAGGGCATTTGAATACGCCGTAAGGCGTCTGCTCTCCAGTTGACGGGCCGAGAATTCAACGCCGAATTCAAAGTCGAGCCGGTATTAACGAGCCCTGCAACAGGCTCTTTATGGCCGGCGGTATTCAGGTCGCACAGTCCTCTCTGTTTCAAGTTGTTTCATGCTGCACCCTCTGCCGTGCTGCTGAAATATTGATCAGGGTTCGTTGCTTTTCCGCCACTTCAGGCGGTGATCTGGCGAACCCGACGGCAGAACCCGGGGGAAACTCCGGTGATTGCGGTACTGTTGCGCAGCAAAAAATTCTGACCATAAAAAACACCGACTCGACGTCGTATATTCGCCGAGGAGCATTTGATGCACGAAGAAACCGACATTCAGGAAACGCAGGAATGGCTGGACGCGCTGCAGGCGGTCATCCGCCACAGCGGCAAGGAACGCGCTGCGTTCCTGATCAAGCAGCTGTCTGACCGCGCCACCAATACCGGCGTACAGCTGCCGGCTGCCATCACCACCCCGTACCGCAACACCATTCCGCCGGAAGCGGAAAAGCGTATGCCGGGTGACCTGTTTATGGAGCGTCGTATCCGCTCCCTGATCCGCTGGAACGCGCTGGCCATGGTGGTTCGCGCCAACTCCAACAGCGACAGCCTCGGCGGCCACATCGCCAGCTTCTCGTCTGCCGCGACCCTGTACGATGTTGCCTTCAACTACTTCTTCCGCGGTAACGAGGGTGAAGAGCGCGGCGACCTGATTTTCTTCCAGGGCCATAGCGCGCCGGGCATCTACGCCCGTTCCTACCTGGAAGGCCGCTTCGATGAAGAGCAGCTGGACAACTTCCGCCGCGAAGTAAACGGCAACGGTCTGTCCTCCTACCCACACCCCTGGCTGATGCCGGACTACTGGCAATTCCCCACCGTATCCATGGGCCTGGGCCCCATCCAGGCGATCTACCAGGCGCACATCATGCGCTACCTGTCTGCCCGCGGCCTGTCTCCGCGCGGCGATCGCAAGGTGTGGGCATTCCTCGGTGACGGTGAGTGTGACGAGCCGGAATCCCTCGGCGCTATCGCCCTGGCGGGCCGCGAGAAGCTGGAAAACCTGGTGTTCGTGGTCAACTGTAACCTGCAGCGTCTGGACGGCCCGGTACGCGGCAATGGCAAGATCGTGCAGGAGCTGGAAGGCGTATTCCGCGGTGCCGGCTGGAACGTGATCAAGGTCCTGTGGGGCCGTCTGTGGGATCCGCTGTTCGAGAAAGACGAAAAAGGTCTGCTGCAGAAAGTCATGGACGAGACCGTCGATGGCGAGATGCAGAACTTCAAGGCCAACGGCGGCGCTTACACCCGCGAACACTTCTTCGGTAAATACCCGGAGCTGGCGGAGATGGTCAAAGATTTCTCCGACGAAGAGATCATGAAGCTGAATCGCGGTGGCCACGACCCCTACAAGGTCTATGCAGCCTACGCCGAAGCCATGGCCAGCAAGGGCAAGCCCACCGTGATCCTGGCGCAGACCGTTAAAGGCTACGGCCTGGGTGCCGCCGGTGAAGCGGCGATGGACACCCACAATGTGAAGAAAATGGACACCGAGGCGCTGAAGCGCTTCCGCGACCGCTTCGCGATCCCGATTACCGACAAGGAAATCGAGGAAGTTCCCTATTACCGTCCTGCGCCAGACAGCCCCGAGATGAAGTACATGGCCGAGCGCCGCAAGGCACTGGGTGGTCCGGTACCCTCTCGCAGCACGGAAGTCGAGAAGCTGGAAATCCCGGATCTGGACGCGTTCAGCGCGTTGACCAAAGGCTCCGGTGACCGCGAAATCTCCACCACCATGGCGTTCGTGCGCGCACTGTCCGTGCTGGTGAAAGACAAGAAAATGGGCAAGAACGTCGCGCCCATCGTGCCGGACGAAGCCCGTACCTTCGGTATGGAAGGTCTGTTCCGTCAGCTGGGTATCTACTCTTCCCAGGGCCAGAAATACACCCCGGTCGACCACGGCCAGATCATGTATTACAAGGAAGACAAGAAAGGCCAGGTGCTGGAAGAGGGTATCAACGAAGCCGGCGCCATGTCCGCTTGGATGGCCCTGGCGACTGCCTACAGCAACCACGGCGTGCCGATGGTGCCTTTCTACATCTACTACTCCATGTTCGGTTTCCAGCGCATTGGCGACCTGGCATGGGCTGCCGGCGACATGCAGGCGCGTGGCTTCCTCGTGGGCGCCACCGCTGGCCGTACCACCCTGAACGGCGAAGGTCTACAGCACCAGGACGGCCACAGCCATGTGCTGTCTGCCACCATCCCGAACTGTAAGAGCTACGACCCGGCCTATGGTTACGATCTGGCAGTGATCATGCGTCACGGCCTGAAGGAGATGTACGAAGAGCAGAAGAACCTGTTCTACTACATCACCATCGAGAACGAAAACTACCTGCAGCCGGAAATGCCGCAGGGCGTTGAAGAAGGCATCATCCGCGGTATTTACAAGCTGGACAACAACTCCCGCAAGCCCGGCAAGGGCAAAGCAGCGAAGAAACACGTTCAGCTGGTGGGCGCCGGCTCCATCCTGCGCGAAGTACTTGCCGCAGCGGACATCCTGGCGGACCAGTTCGGTGTGACCTCCGACGTGTGGAACCTGACCTCCGCCACCGAAGCTTCCCGCGAAGCCCAGGACGTGGCGCGCTGGAACATGCTGCACCCGACCGAAGAGGCGCGTAAATCCTGGATTGGCGAGCAGTTCGAAGGCAACGAGACGCCGGTGGTGATCTCCACCGACTACATCCGCGCTTACGTCGAGCCGCTGCGCGAATTTATCGACGGCGATGTGATTGCTCTGGGCACCGACGGCTTCGGTCGTTCCGACAGCCGCGAGCAGCTGCGCCGCTTCTTCGAAGTGAACCGCAACTACGTGGTGATTGCCGCGCTGAAAGGCCTGGCGGATCAGGGTGTGATTGATGCGAAAGAGGTGGCTGACGCCATCAAGAAGCTGAACATCGACCCGGAAAAAGTAAACCCGCGTCTGGTCTAAGGCCCGCTGAATAAGGAAGGTAAAGACATGGCTAAGCAAGTCATTAAAGTGCCTGATCTCGGCGGCGCCGATCAGGTAGATGTAATTGAAATCGCCGTTGCCGTGGGTGACACGGTGGCGGAAGAGGACGCGCTGATTGTAGTGGAGGGCGACAAAGCCTCCATGGACGTCCCCGCACCGGTTGCCGGTAAGATCCTGAGCATCTCCGTAAAGGAAGGTGACAAGGTGTCTGAGGGCGACGTTATCGGTGAAATGGAAACCGAAGCCGGTGGTGAGGCTGCTGAAGAAGCAGCGCCTGCTCCGGCAGCGGAACCTGCGCCGGCCCCCGCCGCTGAAGAAGCGCCAGCACCGGCCGCTGCAGCAGGCGTTGAGAAGGAAGAGGACATCGTGGTTCCGGATCTCGGCGGTGCCGAGTCCGTAGACGTGATTGAAATCTCCGTCTCCGCTGGCGATGAAATCGAAGAGGGCGATGCCCTGATCGTGGTGGAAGGTGACAAGGCGTCCATGGACGTCCCGTCTGCCGCTTCCGGCACCATCGTTTCCATCTCCGTGAAGGAAGGCGACAAGGTGTCCACCGGTGATGTGATCGGTGTGATCAAGACTGTCTCTGGTGGCGGTGCGGCCCCCGCACCGGCCGCTGCAGCGCCTGCTCCCGCTCCGGCGGCGGCTCCTGCTCCTGCAGCTTCTGCTACGCAAGAGCCGCCTGCGGCTCCGCAGAAAGATCCACACGTAGAGCGCGACCACACCCCGTCCGCGGAAGTTTACGCCGGCCCCGCCGTGCGCAAACTGGGCCGTGAACTGGGCGTGACGCTGAACAAAGTTAAGCCTACCGGTCCCCGCGGCCGAGTGACCAAAGACGACCTGCACGCCTATATCAAGGAGCAGGTGAAAAAGGCCGAAAGCGGCGCAGCCGGTGGCGTTGGTGGCAACATCGGCATCGCGCCCATGCCGGAAATTGACTTCAGTCAATTCGGCCCGGTACGTGTTGAGCCGATGAGTAAGATCCACAAGCTCACCGCAGCGAATATGGTGCGGAACTCGCTGACCGTGCCCCACGTCACCCAGTTCGACGATGTGGACATCACCGACCTGGAAGATTTCCGTAAGGCAATGAAAGCCGAAGCGGAAAAGCGCGGCGTGAAAATTACGCCAGTGCCGTTCCTGCTAAAGGCTGCTGCTGCCGCATTGCGTGAAGTGCCGAGCTTCAACGTATCCTTGCATAACGATGGCGAGCACATCGTCAAGAAGGACTATGTGCATATTGGTATGGCGGTAGATACACCGAAAGGCCTGGTGGTTCCGGTGATTCGGGATGTGGATAAAAAGGGCCTTTACGAGCTGGCAGAAGAAGCAACCGCTATGGCCGTTGCTGCCCGCGACGGCAAGTTGAAGCCCCGCGATATGCAGGGTGCCTGCTTCACCATTTCCAGCCTCGGCGCCATCGGTGGCACCGGATTTACCCCGATCGTCAATGCGCCGGAAGTGGGTATCCTCGGTGTATCCAAGCTGGCGATCCGTCCAGAGTGGAACGGCAGTGAATTCGTACCGCGCAAGATGCTGCCCCTGGCACTGTCTTACGACCACCGCGCTGTAAACGGCGGTGATGCGGGCCGTTTCCTGACCTATCTGGCGGGCGTGCTGGCTGACGTGCGCAAGCTGCTGCTGTAATTTTTGATCGCAAGATCAATGCAGCGTTAGAAAAAGCGCCAGAGGGTTTCCCCTCTGGCGCTTTTTTTGTGTGCGCTTTTTGCTCATCTGCTGTGGGTTACTTCACGGTTTTTGAGGGTTTAGCCCGCCAGGGGGTGGTCGCCGTCGCCGCATTCTTTCGAGCGTTGAATCCCGCGTATTTAATTTTGATTAAAACGTGAACAGCGTCGTCGAACCCCTCCTGCGCGCTAAACTGAAATTAACAGTGAGTGGATGTTGGGAAAGTGGAGTTCCCGACTGGGGTCAGGTAGTGATCAAGTTGCGAGGTAGGTGAGTCATGAAGCGCACAGGGATTACAGCTGTGGCGATGGGCGCCACACTGTGTATGCAGGGTTGTATGTTCGTGCCGTACGGAAACGAAAATAGCTACGATCCATTTTTCTTTAACCCCGATGATCAGAGTCAGAGTGCGGACTTTGTCGAAGTGGGGAATTATCTGCCAAACGCCGCAGCACCGCCAGCGGCCAGTCGCCAGTGCTCGACCGAGACGGAACATACCCGTGTCGGCTCTGCCTGCTGGTTTTTTCCGGTAATGCGGGTGTACTGAGTTACCGGTAATTTACCGGGTTGTGAAATGAAGGTTAAGGAGGCCCCATGCGCAAACGAGTGATGATGTTATCGGTGATGGCGGCGGCAACGCTGTTGTCAGCCTGTGGTACCAGTAGTGTGCGCGATCAGGTGGTCTACCCTAACAGTGCGCCCATCCCCCGCGCACCGGCGCACGCGGAACAGAGAACCAATTACGACGGTTGCCCGGGGGATGCGGAAGAACTGGCGCCGGGCTCGATTTGCCCGGCCACCGCCCAGTGCTACGAAATTTCCGGTGGACGCCGCTGTATCGTTTACGAGAAGTAAGTTCGATCAAGCGGGTGCCGCCGCAACCTTCGCGTCAGCCACAGAGGATGTGATATGCAGCTGCGCCTGTTTTTGGCTTCGTTGATTCTTCTGGCTTCCGGATGTGCCAGTACCCCCGGCAACGGGGTGGGTGATGGCCTGGAAAACACCGCCCGCCTCGATGGCTTCTGGTGTGACCTTACCGGCACCCCAGCTACCTATTACCAGCGGCCTCAGCCTGCCAACCTGATACCTGCGTATCCGCGCAACTGTTTTGCCGGGGATACACAGGTGCCCACCGCCAATGCCTGCCTGATGGGCGACTCGGTGTGTTACCAGTTGGATACCGGTGCCTGGTGTACTGCCGGTATCGCGCCCCAGTGCCCTGCGGGAAGTGCGCCGCTGACTATGGACGCGCCTTGTCCGGAAGACGGCCGTTGTCGGATTTATAGTGAGGGTCTGCGCTGCTATTCCTCAGGTGCCTGATTGGTTGTTACTGCCCGGATAGCTCGACCGCGGCCGCCAGTTCCCGGGCTGTTTCCCGCGGCGGCATCTCTTCGCTCTGGGTTTTTCGATGCCCGGTGAGCGAACGCAGGGCCACGTAAAACACCGGCGTCAGCAGCAGGCCGAATAGCGTCACACCAATCATGCCGGTAAACACCGTGATACCCATGGCGTTGCGCACTTCAGCGCCGGCTCCGCTCGCCAATACCAGTGGTACCACGCCGGCAATAAAGGCGACCGAGGTCATGATGATTGGCCTCAGCCGCAGGCGGCAGGCCTCCAGCGCGGCGCGCATTGGATCCAGTCCTTTTTCCATTTCCAGCTCGCGGGCAAACTCGACGATCAGAATGGCGTTTTTACACGCCAGGCCCATCAGCACCACCAGACCCACCTGTACGAACACATTGTTGTCGCCATCCGTCAGCCATACGCCGAAAAGTGCGGCCAGCAGGCACATGGGTACGATCAGGATCACGGCCAGCGGTAGCACCCAGCTCTCGTAAAGCGCCGCCAGCACCAGGAACACTAGTAGCAGGGCCAGTGGGAACACCAGCATGGAAGCATTGCTGCGGTTGACCTGCTCGAAACTCAGATCTGTCCACTCAATGGTCATACCCGGTGGCAATGCCTGCACTGCCACCCGCTCCACGGTTGCCAGCGCCTCGCTGGAGGACAGCATCGCGGGGTTGGACTGGCCGAGCAGGTCCGCGGCGGGATAGCCGTTGTAACGGATCACTGGATCGGGCCCGTAACTTTGCTTCAGCTGCACCATGGTGTTGATCGGCACCATCTCGCCACGATTGTTGCGGGTGTAGAGGTGGTCGATGTCTGCAACTTCATTGCGGAAAGGGGCGTCCGCCTGGGCCATGACCCGATAGGTGCGGCCGAACAGGTTGAAATCGTTGATATACAGCGAGCCGAAATACAGCTGCAGGGTGCCGAACAGATCATCCAGGCGCACTCCCTGAGCTTTGGCCTGCAGGCGATCCACTTCCGCATCCAGTTGCGGGACATTGGCCTGGTAGGAACTGAAGGGGTAACTGAGTCCCGGTGTTTGGCTGAGTGCACCGGCGAGTTCGTTGGTGGCAGTCTGCAGGGCGCCATAGTCGGCCCCGGAGCGGTCCTGAACATACAGGGAGTAGCCGGAGCCGGCGCCGAGGCCGAAAATCGGCGGCGGCATAAAGCTGATCGCGAATCCCTCTTTGATATTTGCCAGCTTGCCATTCAGCTCAGCGGCAATTTCACCCGCGCTGCGATCGCGCTCGCTGAAATCGTCGAAGAGCACGAACACGGTTCCCACGTTTGGGGTGTTGGTGCGTTGCAGGGCATTGAAGCCGACAAAAGCCGCAGCGTGAGATACGCCCTCCGTGTCCAGTGCCAGTTCACTCACCCGGCGCGCGACAGCTTCGGTTCTATCCAGCGAGGCGCCCTCTGGCAGGCGGATACTGCCCACCAGGTAAGTCTTGTCCTGGGTGGGGATAAATCCGCCCGGAACCTGGTTGAACATGAACACGGTACCGACCAGAAGCAGGCTATAGACGGCAAATACGAGGCCGCGCCGATTCAGACTGCGACCGACAAACCCCTGATAGCGGTTGGCACTTCGATTGAAAAAACGGTTGAACGGGCGGAAAACCCAGCCGAACAATCGATTAATGATTCGCGCTGGCAGATCCGGTGTGGCGCCGTGGGGCTTCAGTAGCGTCGCCGATAGTGCCGGTGACAGGGTCAGCGAATTAACCGCAGAAATTACCGTGGCGATCGCGATGGTCATTGCGAACTGGCGATAGAACTGCCCGGTGATACCGTCGAGGAACGCCATAGGCACGAACACCGCACATAGCACAAGGCTGATGGCGACGATCGGGCCACTCACTTCCCGCATGGCCTGGTGGGCGGCTGCCAGCGGGCTCAACCCCTCCTCGATATTGCGCTCCACGTTTTCCACTACCACGATCGCATCGTCCACCACGATACCAATCGCCAGTACCATGCCAAATAATGTGAGCGTATTGATGGAAAAACCCAGCAGGTGCAGTACCGCGAAGGTACCGATAATCGAGACCGGAACCGCCAACAGGGGAATCAGGGATGCGCGCCAGGTCTGCAGGAACAGGATCACTACCAGTACCACCAGTAGTACGGCTTCCAGCAGGGTTTTTATCACCGCTTTGATGGAGGTGCTGACGAACACCGTCGGGTCATAGGCAATTTCCCACTCCAGTCCCTCGGGAAACTGATCGTCCAGTTCGGCCATTTTTTCCCGAATCGCCTGCGATACTTCCAGAGAGTTGGAGCCGGGTGCCTGGAAGATCGGCAGGGCGACGGCCTGGCGTCCGTTCAGCAGTGCGCGCAGGGTATCTTCGGAAGCGGCCAACTCAATTCGCGCGACGTCGCTCAGGCGGGTGATTTCACCGTCGTTGCCGGTCTTGATTACTACATCACCAAACTCCTCCACACTCGTCAGTCGCCCCTTGGCGTTGATGGAGATCAGAAAATCGTTCTCCCCGGGCATCGGCTGGGCGCCGATCTGACCGGCGGACACCTGTACATTCTGTTCGCGCACGGAATCCACAATATCGGCGGCGGTGATATCGAGGGCTGCGGCTTTCTGCGGGTCCACCCACAGGCGCATGGCGTAGTCACCGGCGCCAAACAATCCCGCCTGACCAACCCCAGGAATACGGGCAAGTTCGTCGCGGATATGCAGCACCGCGTAGTTGCGGATATAGGTCGCGTCGAAACGATCACCCGGCGACGTCAGATGTACCGCCATCATCAGGTTGGGGGACTGTTTCTGTGTGGTGACACCCTGGCGGCGCACATCCTCCGGCAGCCGTGGTAGTGCCTGGGAAACCCGGTTTTGTACCTGCACCTGAGCCTGATCGGGATCGGTTCCCAATTTGAAAGTGACGGTCAATGATAGAGTGCCATCGCTGCCGGCAACGGATTTCATGTAGATCATGTCCTCCACGCCATTGATGGCTTCTTCCAGTGGCGTGGCGACGGTTTCGGAGATGGTCTTGGGATTGGCGCCCGGGTAGCGCGCTGTTACTGCGACACTCGGTGGCACTACATCGGGATATTCACTTACCGGCAGCACCGGAATACTGATCAGCCCGACCACGAAAATGATGATCGACAGCACCGAGGCAAAGATAGGTCTGTCGACAAAAAAACGGGAAAAATTCATACGCTGCTACCCCGTGTGCGATGGTGATCATCACACCAGAAACTCAAACTGAAGAAATAACCGAATTGGAACTGGGTGGGCGTAACGGAGCCTGTTCAGCGCCCGGCGAGTTGTGGTGTGGTTGCCTCCACACGCTTTTGTACTGGCTGTGGTACTACCGGCATGCCGGGGAACAAGATTTTTTGCAGGCCATTGACCACCACCTGTTCTCCGGGCTCGAGGCCCTCGCGGATCAGTATCATTCCCCGCTGTTGCGGGCCGGTTTCCACGTCGCGGCGCTCGGTAATATTTTGCGCGTTTACCACGTACACATAGCGCCGATCCTGATCGGTGAGTACCGCCTTGCGATTGAGGAGCAGCGCGTTATCCAGTTGTTCGGTGGGCATCTGCACGCGCGCGAACTGCCCCGGCTTTAAATGTCCTTCCGGGTTGGCGACGACCGCACGGAACTGAATGGTGCCGGTGTGGCTGTTGAGGCGGTTGTCAACGAAGTCGAGCTTTCCGAGGTGTGGATATCCGTCCTCGCCAGCAAGTCCGACGTGGACCTGCGGGCGCTGCTCGGGCGTAAAGAAACCGCGGTTGCCGGCGAAGCTGACCTGATCACTCTCGAAATAGACGTACATGGGGTCGACGGAAACCAGCGTCGTGAGCAGCGTCTGGTCGGCGCTGGCCAGGTTGCCTCGGGTGATTTCGGCGCGCCCCACGCGACCATCGATAGGGGATCTGACCTGGGTAAACTGCAGGTCGAGCTGTGCACTCTCCAGTGCTGCCTGGGCCGCGTTTACCGCAGCGCGGGCGGACTCCTGCGCTGCCTGTCGTTGGTCGTGGTCCTCGCGGGATATCGCGTGGCTCGCCAGCAGCTGACGGGCCCGTTGCGCGCGGCTTTCACTCAGTGCCAGCTGGCTCTGCGCACGTGCCAGCGCGGCCTGCGCGGCGCGCTCGCGGGTCCGGTAGGGGCGCGGGTCAATCTGGAATAACAGGTCCCCGCGCTTGACCAGCTCGCCCTCGGTAAACGCCACCTTGTCGATGTAGCCGCTCACCCGTGCGCGCAGTGCTACCGTTTCGGGCGCCGCAACCCGGCCGGTAAAGTCGCCCCACAGGGTTGCCGGCGCGCCGGTCACCTGCACAACCTCCACGGGTGTGGGCGGCGGTCTCTGGCCATCGGTGTCGCCGGTATTGCAGCCTGCGAGTATCAGGGTTGCCAGACCGATCAGAAATTTTTTTGTCATTGGGTACTTGCTCCTCTGCTACGGGCGAGTAAACCTCGACCCATCGGGGGCGTACCTTAGCCGAGCACAACCGGAAGACGGTATCCGGTTACTGTGCGCTGCTTGCCTGATTCTACTTCCGTTGAGAATGAGGGTGGTTGAGCGGAGATCTGCCGCGGGGGCGCGTACATCCATTTGTCATCAGTCTGTAGCTTCCGAACTACCTGCACCGTTATGTTGCGCTGCCCCGCGCTAGTCGATTGCATATTCCTGTCGGGTACTTGCCCAATTCTGCAAAGTTCTAATTGGCTTGCCCAAAACTCCGTATACTGGCCGACTGTTAAGCCGGTAACCGGAGGGGATATGTCGCAGGATCCAAAGCGCAGTGATATTTCACGAGAAATGGAATCTGCCCGCAAAAAGCTTGTGCGCACTGTTTTGCGATGGGCGCCAGAGGAAGGTATGCGGGAGTTCTCCGAGTGTGGGGTCGGCCTGATCCGCTCCGACATGGCCACTGCCAGCTGTGTTTCGGGTGTGTACGAGCCTTCGCTCGGTTTTATCGTGCAGGGCGAGAAAGTCTTGCAGTTGGGTGATCGGGAAATCTCGTACGGCCCGTTGAGCTACCTGGCGTCCTCGGTGCACCTGCCGGTACAGGCCCAGGTGGTGAACGCCTCACCGCAGCAGCCGTATCTGGCCATCAAACTGGTACTGGACCCTCAGGAAGTGACCGATCTGGTTCTCGAACAGGGCGGGCAGGCGCGGTCGCCGGTTGTGGAAAACTGTTCCAGCCAGGAAACGAATTGTGGGCTTTGTATGGCGCGCATGGACATGGGGTTACTGAATGCAGTGAGCCGTCTCGTCGAATTGCTCGACAGCCCTGAGGACATGCCGGTACTGGCGCCGTTGGTGCGCAAGGAGATTCTCTACCGGGTGCTGAGGGGGGAGATGGGGCCCCGTATCCGCAAATTTGCCGTCACCGACAGCCAGGCAAACCGCATATCCCAGGTTATTGCTCTGCTTCAGGATCGCTTTGCAGAACCACTGCGGATTAGCGAACTGGCGGAGCGGGCCAACATGAGTGAGTCGGCCCTGTTTCACAGCTTTAAACAGGTTACGCGCATGTCTCCATTGCAGTTTCAAAAAAAACTGCGACTGCACGAAGCACGCCGTCTGATGCTGAGTGAGGGGTTGGAGGCCGCCTCCGCCAGCTACCGAGTGGGTTATGAAAGCCCGTCACATTTCAGCCGTGAATATAGCCGTATGTTTGGTGCGCCGCCCCGTGCGGACGTGAACAAACTACGCGGTGATCAACGGGTGCCGGCGTAAGGCACTGGCTGGTTGTTGCATAGGACGCCGGCGGTGAGGACGCACAGACTGTGTTCCTGTTGTACGCCGCCTGTGTTCCGCTGCGCCGTGAGATTATTCCTGCGGATGATGTCCCTGCCACGGCAGCCAGAGACTCACCTGTAAACCGCCCTCGGCGCGATTGTGCAGTTGTATTTGTCCGTTGTGCGCGTCGATGATTTCCCGGCATAGGGCCAGACCGAGGCCGACGCCCTGAGGCTTGGTCGAGTAGAATGGCAAAAGCGCCTGTTGCAGTACCTTATCGCTCATACCGGTACCGCGGTCTCTAACCGTCAGCAACTGACCGTGCGTATCCGTTGCAACCTGGAGAGTAATGTCTTCTACCGCGCTACCGGATTCGGCGGCATTCTTCAGCAGGTTCAGCAACGCCTGTTCCAGTTGCGTTGGATCGAAATAGCCGGGGCGCGAGGGTAAGCTCCCGTGGATTTGAAATGGATGCAGTGGCTGCAATCTTGTGATCAGCCCGGACCAGGGCACCTCCTCACACACCGGTGGTGGCAGCTTGGCGAAGCGCGCGTAGCCTTGAGTAAATTCCGTCAGATGGCGGCAGCGCTCTGCGATGACATCAAATACCCCGGCCAGTTGCTGGGAATCGATTTTTTCCGACAGTAATTTTCCACTGTGTGCCATGGAAGAAATAGGGGCGAGTGAGTTATTCAGCTCGTGGCTGATCAGACGGATCACTTTTTTCCACACCTGAACTTCCGCTCGGGTCAGTTCCCGGGTCATTTCCCGCAATAAAATCAGGCGATGCTTTTGTGAATTCAGTACGAAGGTGCTGTTGCTGATATGCAGGGTGTGGCTGCGTTCGCCATCGAGATAACTGGTGAGACCATCCTGTTTCTGTTCAATGGCCTGTGCCAGTTCCGGTGGGCACAGCGGCAGAATTTGTCCCAGCAAATGCCCCTGCAAGGGTTTGCCATCGTGCAGCATGTGCCGTGCACTGGTATTGGCATAGATGATGTGTTCGCTCTGGTCGATCAGTAGTAGTGCCAGTGGCGAGCTCTGAATCACCGTGTCCAGCAGCAGTTCGCGCTGGTGAATATGGGCTCTTTCCCGCCGCAGAATTTCTCCCACTTCGTTGTACAGTTCCGCCAGCTGTCCCAGTTGATCATCGCGGTTGAGAGCCAGTGATATGGAAAAATCCCCATCGCGAAAATTCAGCAGGCCGCCTTCCAGGCTTTGCAGTGCGCGGTTCAGGTTGCGGGTAATGGGACGCAGGAGGGCGAAGGCCAGAATCAGAGCCAGTAACAGGCCTCCACTCCATGCGAGTATCGGGTGTGCACCCAGCCGTAACAGTCCAAATGGGATGCTGGTACCGAGTGCCACCGAGAGTAAAACGGTAGCAAACAGTTTTCCTTCAATGGAGGTTCTGGGGCTAGGGCCGCTTGGCATTAGTAGGGAATTCCGTATTTATCCAGCCTGCGATACAGGGCCTGTCGACTCAGCCCCAGTTCGCGGGCGGCCTGGGCGATAATACCGTTGCAGTTGGCGAGGGTCTGCTCCAGCAGTTCGCGGCTGGGTTCAAAGCTGTGCTCCGGGACCTTGAGTCGGGTGTCTTCCGGCAATGCCAGGGTCACCTCGTCGATGGTGTCGCCCTTAGTCAGTACCGCAGCACGCTGCATCACATTCTGCAGTTCGCGCACGTTACCGGGCCAGCTGTAGCGCATCAGGCATTGCTGTGCCTGCGGGCCAAGTTGCTTGCCTGTCTTGGCGAGGAAGCCGCGGGCCAGTGGCAGAATATCTTCCGGACGTTCACTCAGCGGCGGCAGTTTCAGCTCGATCACATTCAGCCGGTAAAAGAGGTCCTGGCGGAAGCTGCCATCGTCAATCATCTGTTGCAGGTTGCTGTTGGTGGCGCTGATTACGCGCACCCGCACCTTGCGGGTCTGGCTGCTGCCGAGGCGCTGGAATTCGCCGGTCTGCAGTACCCGCAACAGTTTGACCTGGCCACTGGCGGAAAGCTCACCGATCTCATCGAGGAACAGGGTGCCGCCGTCAGCGGCCTCAAATCGACCCTGGCGCACCTTGTTGCCGGAGCCGGTGTAGGCGCCGGCCTCGGCGCCAAACAGTTCCGCTTCCATCAGCTCTTCCGGCAGGGCGCCCACATTGACCTTGATGTAGGGGCCATCCTTCACACTGGAGTTGGCCTGGACTATATCGGCAATTTTTTCCTTACCGGCGCCATTCGGGCCGGTTATCAGAACCGGGACATCGGAGTGGGCCACCTGGGTGGCCATTTCCAGCAGCGTCTGCACGCTCTGGCTGCGGTAGACAATCTCCTGCAGGTCGAACTGTTGCCGGAGCTGTTCCCGCGCCTGCTGCGCACGGCTCTGGGACTGCCGTTGCTGCTGTTGCAGGTCATGCAGCTCCAGCAGGTTTTTAATGGTGGCGATCAGTTTGTTGTCGTCCCAGGGCTTACCGACATAGTCGGCGGCACCGGCCTTGACCAGCTCCACCGCCATTTCCAGCTGGGTCCAGGCAGTGAGCAGAATGACGGGAATATCGGGCTGTATTTCACGTAAGGCAAAAAACAGTGCGCGGCCTTCTTCACCGGATGTGGTGTCCGCAGTGAAGTTCATGTCCTGGATGACGAGGCCAACATCCGGGTTTTCCCGCAACAGTTGCAGGCCCGCCTGTGGGGTAATGGCGGAGAGGGTCTGGATCTCGTGCAGGGACAACAACAGGGATAGGGCCGAGATGATGCCGGCGTTGTCGTCGATGATAAGTACTTTGTCCAACTCGCGCATCCTGTTGCGGTGGCAATGTTAAAGAGTTGTGGCGGTCCTGCACCCGATAGAGGGTTGCGAGACACGCCGTAAACCCATCCATGGGGGCTTGTCGAAAAGGTCCCTCTTTTCGACAGTCCCGCAACCCTCTATCGGGCGCAGAACCTTCGCATCAAAGTGTTTACTTCGTAGCGCTTAAACGCTGCGTGTCGCCATCGCCGGCGATATATTCGCAGCACGCATGGCCGGCATCAACGCGGCAGCAACACTCACGAGCAACAATACTATCGCACACACGGCAAGCAGCGGTAATGTAAGAGCAGGTTGTGAAAATTCGCTCACCATCAGTTGATTGATGATCAGTGCGCCCGCGGTGCCCAGCCCCAGGCCGGTACCGGCAATCAGGGCGTTCTCGACCAGAAAATAGCGGCTGATATTGGCGCGGGTGGCACCCAATGCACGGCGGATACCGATTTGTTTGGTGCGCTGGTTGATCCAGAAAATGGTCAAACCGATGATACCGAGAGCGACAATGAAGGTAAGCAGGGCCATGACCAGAGAGAGCACTTTGATCATTATGTTGTCGCTGATGTAGGTACGCTGCACATTTTCACTCAGGGTTTCTACCTGCACGACACGCTGGGGGTCACGGTTGTTGAGTAAATCCTCCACTTTTTTGAACACCTCGTCCCGTTGCCCTGGTTCGGTTCGGATCAGGTAGCGCTTGTGGTTGCCAGTGACCAGCAAGGGGAAGAAAACCACGTTGCCGGCGCGGGACCAGCCCGGCCAGGCACCCAGGTGCTGCTCTACCACGCCGATGATTTCTACCGGGTTATCATTGGCTCCGCTATAAAAAAACTTTCCGATAGCCGATTCGCCAGGATACAGCTTTTCGGCAAACTGCTTGCTGACCACGGCCATTTTGCTGTGATACTGGTCATTTGGTCCGATAACGTGTTCATCGGCAGGAACAAAACTGCGACCTTCGATCAGATTGAGACCAAGGGTGTTAATAAAGTGTGAGTCCACCTGATAGTAGTTGGCGTTTTCGCCACCGATCTCCTGATTGGGCTCAGTGAAATAGGTGCCCGCAGAACCGGATCCGGACAGTGGAATCTGGTTGGTTACCGAGGCGTCCACAACACCTGGTGTACTGCGCAGTAGATCGAGGTCAGCTACGACGGCTCCTGCCATATCGTATTCCGTGGGGATGGGCATATAGGCTACGGCAATAATGTTTTCCACATCCATGCCGGTGGGGCGCGCCACCTGTTCCATACGATCTTTTACGATCGCGCTGGCATTACTCACAATGGCAAGAGTGAGTGCAAGCTGCAGGGCGATCAGCAATGCGGATACCTTGTTGCGCCAGAGGGCGGACAACATGGGTTTTAGCTCGAACATGTTCTTTTCCTTTTCTCTGGGTTACTGGGTCTTCAGGTAAACGGATGGGTTGGTGCGGCTGATGCGCCAGGCCGGGTAAAGGCCGGCGAGAATGCTCGCGAAGATGGCGAGGCCGACAGCGGCCAGCATCATTTCCCAGTTCATGGTGGCGATCTGGTCTACCTGGCCCATCGCCAGTGCGCGAATACCGGTCAAACCGGCTAGCGCGAGGACGATACCCAGCAATCCGCCAAGCACACCGATACAGCTGCTTTCGATCAGGTGCTGGGTGAATATGGCGTTACGACTTGCGCCCAGCGCCCGGCGCACGCCGGCCTCCGGTGCTTTGCGCAAAAATTTTGCCAGCAGTAGGGCAACAGCATTGACCACGCACACTAACAGGAAGGCCAGCGATGCCCAGCCCAGTACCCGGTTGTCGTTATCCAGTACTTCATTTAGAACCAGCCATTCAGACGGGTGCGACAGGGCGAACTTCAGTGGACGTTCAAAGCGGCCCTGTTCTTTCTGCTGGCGGATATAGCCGGTGAGGAACTGCTCGTACGCTTCCTTCTGCTCAGCGTTGTCCAGTTCTACCCAAAATTGAATCCACACATGTTCTCCGAGCAGGAATCGCTCGTAGCCTTCGGCGCCCTCCGGTGCGCTGCTTGTCCAGCCATTGGTGTTGCCCCAGCTGTAGATTTCATACTTGCGGTGCAAGCCGAAGGGGATATACAGCTCTTCGGCGTCTGCGAAGGGGTTGTTGTTCAGGTCGTAAATTTTGGGTGATGGGTTCCAGTGCTTGAGCACACCGACGACGGTGAAGGGTTCGCCGTTCAGCTTTACAACCTTGCCGATACTGTTTTCACCGCCAAACAGTTTTTCATTGGTTTCTTTACTGAGCACCACAGATTGCACGGCAGCGCTATCCGCCTCCTTGTTCCAGGTGCCGCCGTATTCAAATGGTACGTCGAACAGGGAAAAGAAATCCCGGGTGGTTACGCGGGTATTGGCGGTAAACGGGCGCATGTCGGATTCGTCGAGATTGACGGTAAATCCAAAGCGGTGCATGGCCACCTGACGGGTGGGAATATCCGAGCGCAGTAGGGCAACGGCGTCGGGGTAGGTGAGCTGCCAGGGAATTTCATTGGCGGTATCCGCAGCCTGGTTTGGATCCCAGCTATCCAGCTGTACGGCATAGAGGACCTTGTCTTTATGCTCCAGGGCGTTCTGCGACATCATATAGTTCAATGTCAGTACGGTCATGGATGCACCCACGCCAACGGCGATGGCGGCGATCATAAGCGCGCTCAGGATAGGTGTTCCCCGCAAGCTGCGTATGGCGAGGCTGATGTAGTAGCCGATCATTTCGGTGTCCTTTTCTCTTATTCAGCGATGCGAATTCAGCTTATGCGGTGGCGGTTTCGGGCTGCGCAATGTTCTGGCGAAGATCGGAAACCTGTCCATCAACGATCTGGATATTACGCTGCGCACGGCGGGCGAGATCAGGGTCGTGGGTGACCATGACGATGGTGGTACCCCATTCGTTGATGAATTCCAGTAGTTCCATGACCTGGCGTGCCATCAGGGAGTCGAGGTTGCCGGTGGGTTCGTCTGCAAGTAGGAAACGGGGTTCGCCAGCGAGGGCGCGGGCGATGGCGACGCGCTGTTGCTGACCGCCGGATAGTTGTGCGGGCAGATGTTTGGCGCGGGCGGAGAGGCCGACCTGTTCGAGGGATTTTTCGATACGACGACGGCGTTCTTTGGCGTTGAAGCCACGATAGCGCAGGGGCACGTCGATGTTGTCGAATAGGTTGAGATCCGGGATCAGGTTGAAGCCCTGAAAAATAAAGCCGATTTTTTCATTGCGCAGTCGCGAGCGGTCGCGGTCGGACAGGTTGCCGACTTCCTGTCCGTCGAGCAGGTACTGGCCGCCGGTCGGGGTTTCGAGCAGGCCGGCGATATTGAGGAAGGTGGTTTTGCCGGAACCGCTGGGGCCGGTAACGGAGACAAATTCCCCTTCATTGACTTCGAGGCTGAAGTCACGCAGTGCGTGAGTTTCAATGGTATCGGTGCGATAGCTTTTACGGATATTGTGCATTTTGAGCATGGTGGATTTCCTTGTCTTGGTAGCCTTGTGTTCGTGAGTTCTTTCAAATTTTGGGGCGGCTCTGCTACCGATTGTTGTGTGCGAGACACGCCGTGAACCCATCCATGGGGGCTCTTCTGCGAGGTCCCTCTCGCAGAAGGTCTCGCACACAACAATCGGTATCAGCGCCTTCGCATCAGAGTTCAGTTTGTTTGATCAGTCTTTCAGCGCAACCAGCTGCGCCTTATCCAGCTCCTCCGCAGAGGAAGTAATGATCTGGTCCCCTTCCTCCAGGCCGGAAACAATCTCGACCTGATTCAGCCCTAAAGCGCCAATGGTGATGGGTACTTTTACTGCCTGCTGCTGATCGTTCAGTTTCCACGCGAAGCGGCCACCGGTTTGATCAAGAAAAGCACCGCGTTTTACCAGCATGACGTCCGGGCGGTTTTCCAGCAGAACCCGGGCGGTCAGGCGCAGGTTCTGGCGAAGGTTTTCCGGTTGGCCGTTGGTGAAGCGCACGCGGGCGGTGACCTGGTTGTTGATAACTTCCGGGGCGATCGCTGTGATTTCGCCGGGCAGCTTTTTACCACCCATATTGATTTCTACATCCATGGCGAGGCCCAGATCGTCGGCGTAGTTTTCCGGGACCGCGGCTTCCAGCTCGAAGCTGGTGAGGTCCACCACGGTGAGCAATGGCGCATTGGCGGCGACAGCGGAGCGCTGAGTGGCCGCCAGGCTGCCGATGGTGCCGTCGACAGGAGATACGATCTGCAATTCGTTGACCTTGCGCTGCAGTTCCTCTACCTGAAGTTGCTGCTGATCTACCTGCAGTTGCAGGGTCTGGGTCTCGAAGGCAAGGGCTTCGTTTTCCAGCTGGGAATTCTGCACCGCCTGCTTGTACTCCAACTCCGCCCGGGCCAGATCGTCGCTGGCCTTCTCGAAGTCCAGCTGCGAGATGATCTGTTTCTCCATGGAAATTTCCGCACGCTTCAGCTCCCGCTGTGCTGCGGTCAGGTCCACCTTGGCGAGATCCGCCTTCTGAGTGTTCTCCAGGCGCTGACGCTTCGCCTGGATCTTCTGCCGTGCCAGTTCCACACTCAGCTTGTTATACAGGGCGCTTTCCTGGGCCAGCTGGTTCTGCAACTGCGGACTGTCGACTTCTG
Source organism: Microbulbifer elongatus (assembly GCF_021165935.1). NCBI lineage: Bacteria > Pseudomonadati > Pseudomonadota > Gammaproteobacteria > Cellvibrionales > Microbulbiferaceae > Microbulbifer > Microbulbifer elongatus. The sequence continues at coordinate 1,776,930 of NZ_CP088953.1, forward strand.
CCAGCAGCTGCCCCTTTTCAACCGCATCACCGGCCTTCACCGCAAATTTCACAATCCCCTGCGCCGGGCTGAACAGGGTAGGGCTATTGGCCGCAACCACCTTCCCCTGAACCACCAGATCCCGCACCAGATCCCCGCGCTCCACCGCCGCGATATTGATCCGCGACAGCGACACACTCGCGTCCACCGCATTCGTGCTCTGCCAGCTCATCAACCCCCAAACCACAAAAGCGGCCGCGCCAATACCGAGTCCGGCGCGCTTCAACAGTCGCGGGTTCTTCCACGGGCTCTGTGGAGTGAGTTGGACGTCCTGCCCGGAGGTATCTCTGATCATGTTGTTCCCAAGTGCTTCGAAACTGTGCTTCTGCCACTTTGATGCGCGCGTTCTCGCGTCCGGATGCAAAGCGGAATTTGTGGATGCAGCGGCCTTATCGCAATTGCCGTGCCAAGGCGTTTTTTAAATGTAAGTGGTTGATATATATAGAAAATAAAGTTTCAGAAAATTTTTGGATGGCGGGTGAGGTGTCCGCAAAAAGTGTCCGGACAGGCTGTGTCCGTGGGGGCGGACAGGAGTGGGAAAGTGCGACACGAGACCCGAGGAAGATGTGACTGAGCCTGATGCTAAGGCGGTGATGCCGGGTACAGCTATGCAAGACCTTCCGCGAGAGGGACCTCGCGGAAGAGCCCCCATGGATGGGTTAAGGGGGGGCGCCTAGCTCGTGTCTCACCAAGCTGTACCCGGCAGCGCCGCCGCCCCGGAGCTAGATCAATACCTCCAAACCACTGAGTGTTCTTTAGCCAGAACCCGCGAAGTGGTAGAATCCGCGCCCCGATTCAGGGCCTCGAAAAAGACTTCCCAGACAGGCTTTCCAAGATATGCAGTTCTCCAACACCCTGTTGTCGTCCACCAGAAACGACTGGTTCGGCAACATCCGCCGCGACGTACTCGCCGGCCTCGTCGTCGCCCTGGCCCTCATCCCCGAGGCCATTGCCTTCTCCATCATCGCCGGCGTCGACCCCCGGGTAGGCCTTTACGCCTCCTTCTGTATCGCCGTCGTCATCGCCTTCGTCGGCGGCCGCCCGGGCATGATCTCCGCCGCCACCGGCGCCATGGCGCTGCTCATGGTCACGCTGGTCAAAGAGCACGGCCTCCAGTACCTGCTCGCGGCCACCTTGTTAACCGGGGTATTGCAGATCATCGCCGGCTACCTGAAGCTCGGCAGCCTGATGAGCTTTGTCTCGAGGGCCGTGGTCACGGGGTTTGTGAATGCGCTGGCGATCCTGATCTTTATGGCTCAGCTGCCCGAACTCACCGACGTCACCTGGCATGTTTATGCCATGACTGCCGCCGGACTCGGCATCATCTACCTGTTCCCCTATGTGCCGGTGATCGGCAAGGTCCTGCCATCGCCGCTGGTGTGTATTCTGGTGTTGACTGCGGTGGCGGTCACCCTGGGCATGGATATCCGCACCGTGGGCGATATGGGTGATCTGCCGGACACTTTGCCGGTGTTCCTGTGGCCGGACGTTCCACTGAATTTCGAGACCCTGAAAATCATCTTCCCGTACTCCGCCGGCCTCGCCGTGGTGGGCCTGCTGGAATCCCTGATGACGGCGACCATTGTGGATGATCTGACGGATACCAACAGCGACAAAAACCGCGAGTGTAAGGGCCAGGGTATCGCCAATATCGGTGCCGGTATGCTTGGCGGTATGGCGGGCTGTGCGATGATTGGCCAGTCTGTGATCAACGTGAAGTCCGGGGGCCGCGGCCGCCTGTCTACCCTGGTAGCCGGTGTCGGCCTGTTGACGTTGGTGGTATTCCTGAGCGATTGGGTGGCGGTGATCCCGATGGCGGCGCTGGTGGCGGTGATGATCATGGTGTCTATCGGTACCTTTGACTGGAGTTCGATCCGCAATCTGAACAAGTTGCCGTTGTCGACCAATCTGGTGATGCTGTCGACGGTGATTGTGGTAGTGTTTACCCATAATCTGGCGTTTGGCGTGTTTGTGGGGGTGCTGCTGGCGTCTCTGTTCTTCGCCAATAAGGTGAGCCACTTTATGTATGTGAGCTCGGAGCTGGATGAGGAGACAAGTTGCCGCACCTATACTGTGGTGGGGCAGGTGTTCTTCAATTCGGCGGACAAGTTTGTGGCGGCGTTTGATTTTAAAGAGGCGCTGGACAAGGTGGTGATTGATCTGAGCCGGGCGCACTTCTGGGATGTGTCCGCGGTGTACTCCCTCGACAAGGCGGTAGTGAAGTTCCGCCGCGAGGGTGCCGAGGTCGAGCTGATTGGCCTGAACGAAGCCAGCTCCACCATCGTTGACCGCTTTGGTGTTCACGACAAGCCGGAAGAGATTGAGAAGGTATTGGGGGGACACTAAGCCCAGAGCTTCGCACCGGGAGCTCTGTTTGGGCCCCGGTGGCGCCGAAACCCTGGGTGGAAGTTTTTGAAATCGCACAAGTACATCCCTGTATGCTCCGTCGGCGACGTCCCTGTCGCCGACGGTTTCAAAAACTTCCACCCAGCATTTCGGCTTCTCCCCTATCTCTATACTTCGTAAGTAGCCTGTATTACTTGGTTTATTCAGTTGGATAGCGATAGAGAGAAAATAATAAATGGCCGAACAGAAAGACCCCCTCGTACTCACCTGCATCGATGGCTCCCGCTACAGTGGCGCCGTCTGCGACTACGCCGCCTGGATCGCCAGCCGCGCCTCCGCCCCCGTCAAACTTCTCCACAATATCGAACGCGTGACCACGCCCGCGGTGGCGGACCTGTCCGGCAGTATCGGCCTGGGTAGTCAGGAAGAGCTTCTCGAAGAGCTGACCAGCCTGGAGCAGAAGCGCTCCAAGTTACTGTTGGAGCAGGGCCGGCAGATGCTTGAGAGTGCGCGGGAGCGGGCGGTGACGGCGGGGGCCGAGCGGGTGGTTACCTGTCAGCGGCATGGGTCGCTGATCGAGTCTCTGGTGGAGCTGGAAGATCATATCCGCGTGCTGGTGCTCGGTATTCGCGGTGAGGAGCACGGGGAGTCGAACAAGGGCCTGGGGGCGCAGCTGGAGTCGATTGTGCGCTCGCTGCACAAGCCGATCCTGGTGGTGAATCGGGAGTTCAAAGTACCCCATTCGATCATGCTCGCCTACGACGGCAGTGAGTCAGCCCGCAAAGCGCTGGATATGGTGGCGACAAGCCCGGTGTTCAAAGGTGTCGACTGCCATCTGGTATATGTGGGTGACGACGGAGAGTCAGTTTTGAGTGAGGGCGCGGAAGCGCTGAGTAATGGTGGGATCTACGTGACCAGTGCCAACCTCGAAGGCCGTACTGTGGCCTCTCTGGTGACCTACCAGCAGGAGCACAATATCGACCTGACGGTGATGGGGGCGTTCAGCCACAGCAAGCTGCGCGACCTTCTACTGGGCAGTGTTACCGCGAAGATGTTGCTGGAAACCAATCAGCCGTTGCTCTTGCTGCGTTGAGTTTCTGTATCGTCTAAACGAGAAAGCCTGTGGCAGGGAACTGCCACAGGCTTTTTTGTTTTGCGTTCTGAGTTCAACTAATTTGGTTTCAGATAATAACTGCGACTAGCCGGCAAGCTTGTTGGCTTGCGCGGTGGAATTTGCCGCTTGCGCGACGGTCATGCCAGCCTTTTTGTGCGGCGTTGGTTTGCCCTCGGCATCCAGTGCCACAAACACAATCCGCTCAACCCGGACAATCAACTCCCGCGTCAACTTGTTGCGCATTTCGCAATGCACCGTCAGCGAGGTACGGCCGATGTCGGTTACCTCAAAGCCAAACTCCACGATATCCCCGCAGACCGCCGAGCTGACGAAATCGATCTCCGACATCAGCTTGGTCACAATGTTTGCGGTGCCCATCTGACACCCCGCGAAAATGGCTGCCTCCTCATCTATCCACGCCAGTGCCTGGCCGCCGAACAGACGTTGTGCTGGGTTCAGGTCGCCGGGTTTTACGAAATGACGTGAGTAGTACTTCATGAGTGTTTACCTCGCTGGTTACCCCTTGATTGGGAATAAAAAACACCGCTTTCCATGGCGGTCCCAAAACATGAAGTGCATTAAGTGTGCCAAGGGTCACTCAGAGAATCGCAGTCGAACAGGTCGACTGAAGGTGAGGTGGGGTGGGAAACCATGGGGCTAGTAGTAGTCATAAGTGTGTAGTAGTCATAAGTGTGCAAAAAGTAATCGGGGTGCACCGTTAAGGAGCAGGGTGGAAGTGTGAATCTTGGCTAAACTGGCCGCCACCCCCGAAGTTCTGGCCACCGGTCTCACCAACGGTGACCTGCCGCTATGGGCGTTGCCCGCAAACGCCATTAGAATGTCCCGCTTTATGGCCGGTCAGTCTGTTGACCGGGACTGACGACAAGACCGAAGAATCACCCAACGGAGAGCCCGGCATGATCATCAAGCCGAAAGTACGCGGATTTATCTGCACCAACGCCCACCCGCAGGGCTGTGCCGCCAACGTGCGCGAACAGATCGAATACATCAAATCACAGCCTGCGATCGAAGACGGCCCGAAAAACGTCCTCGTCGTCGGCGCCTCCACCGGCTATGGCCTCGCGTCTCGCATCACCGCCGCCTTCGGCAGTGGCGCCAACACCCTTGGCGTCTTCTTCGAAAAGCCGCCTACGGAAAAACGCACTGCCTCTGCCGGCTACTATAACTCCGCCGCGTTTGAGGAAGAGGCACACAAGGCCGGTCTGTATGCGAAAAGCATCAATGGCGATGCCTTCTCCAACGAAGTCAAAGCCCAGGCCATCGACCTGATCAAACAGGATCTTGGCAAGATCGACCTGGTCATCTACAGCCTCGCCTCTCCCCGTCGTACCGATCCGGAAACCGGCGAGCTGTACAACTCCGTGCTGAAGCCGATTGGCGAATCCTACACCGCCAAAAACCTCAACACCGATAAACTGGAAATCTCCGACATCAGTGTTGACCCGGCCAGCGAAGAAGAAATCGCCGCCACCGTCAAGGTCATGGGTGGTGAAGACTGGGAATTGTGGTTGAAAGCCCTGGGCGATGCCGGCGTGCTGGCCGACGACTGCAAAACGGTCGCCTACACCTACATCGGTGAAAAACTCACCTGGCCGATTTACGGCCACGCCACCATCGGAAAAGCAAAAGAAGATCTGGACCGCGCCGCCAAAGCCATCAGTGACAGCGGCAATGCCAGTGCCAACGTCGCGGTGCTGAAAGCCCTGGTAACCCAGTCCAGCTCCGCCATTCCGGTGATGCCACTGTATATTTCCCTCGTCTACAAAGTGATGAAGGAAGAGGGCACCCATGAGGGCTGTATCGAACAGCTGTACCGTCTGTACACAGAGGGGCTGTACACGGATACCCCACGCCTTGACGATACCAATCGTTTCCGTATGGACGAAAAAGAACTTCGCCCGGAAACCCAGGCCAAGATCGAAAAGCTCTGGCCGGAAGTGACCGAGGAAAATCTGTTCGAGCTCACCGACTACAAGGGGTATGCCGACGACTTCCTCAAACTGTTTGGTTTTGGTGTCGAAGGCGTCGACTACGAAGCCGACACCAGCCCACTGGTGGAAGCGGACTTCAAGTAAGTCGCTGCTACCGCAGTAAAACGCCGGGCCATTGCCCGGCGTTTTTGTTTTTTGCGCCGGCGCTTGCCGAATCGGCATAATGCGGCCACAGCGTGTTCAGGAGAAGGATATGGAAACCCGCAATCTCGGTAAAACCGATATTCAGGTCAGTAAAATCTGTCTTGGTACCATGACATTTGGCGAGCAGAACAACGAAGCCGAAGCATTTGCGCAGCTGGATTATGCCACCGCGCACGGGGTGAATTTTATCGACTGTGCGGAAATGTATCCGGTACCGCCCCGGCCTGAAACCTATGGCCGTACCGAGGAAATCGTCGGCAACTGGTTACAGCAGTCCGGCAAGCGCGGTGACCTTGTTGTGGCGACAAAAGTGACCGGGCGCAGTGCGGCGAATTCCGGTGTCGGTCATATTCGCGGCGGCCCGCGCCGGGATCGCGCGCAGATCCTCAAAGCCTGCGACGAATCCCTGACGCGACTGAAGACGGACTATATCGATCTGTACCAGGTGCACTGGCCGGAGCGGCAGGCCAATTTCTTCGGCAAGCTCGGCTATCAGCATGGCGACGACGATGGCGTGGCGATCAGCGAAACACTCGCCGCCCTTGAAGAGCTGGTTAAGGCGGGCAAGGTGCGGCATATCGGTTTGTCGAACGAGACCCCCTGGGGCATGCACCGCTATCTGCGCCTGGCCGCCCATGGCAACCGCCCGCGGGTCGCTTCTATCCAGAACCCCTACAGTCTGCTGAACCGCACCTTTGAGGTGGGGCTCGCGGAAATGGCGATACGCGAAAATTGCGGGCTGCTGGCCTATTCGCCGTTGGCTTTTGGCACCTTGAGCGGGAAATACCTCAATGGTGCCCGACCACAAGGGGCCCGCCTGACCCTGTTCGAACGGTTCCAGCGCTATACCGGTGCGCGGGCGCTCGCGGCCACCGAATCCTACGTGGCGCTGGCCCGGAAATTTGGCCTGAATCCTGCGCAAATGGCGTTGGCGTTTGTTACCCAGCAGCCGTTTGTGACCAGCAATATCATTGGGGCGACGACCCTGGAGCAGCTGCGGTCCAACATCGCCAGCGCCGAGCTGACCCTGAGTGATGAGATCTTGCACGCCATTGGCGAGATTCACGACCGCAATCCAAATCCGGCCCCTTGAAATCGCCTGCGTTCGCCTGCACCCCGTATGGAGAGGGCAGCCTGTCGGAAGCGCGGTAGCTGACGGCAGCAGGCCCGCGTGGCGCCGGATTATCTATACTGGACAGTATGTGTCGGATTATCCGGCCCGAGGCCAGCGGCCGTGCTGCAGGCAGTTCAATACTGGCAATTCACACCAAGGGGAAAGGCTATGGAAACCGGACATCACACGCTGAATGATCTGTTCGCCCAGTTGGGACTGGGGTCTGATAACGAGGCCATCGAAGATTTCCTGACCCGTCACCACCTGTCCGGGGAGGAAAAGCTGGCGGGCGCCGCATTCTGGACCGACAGTCAGCGCAAGTTCTTGCGCGAAGCGATTCTCGCAGATTCGGACTGGTGTGAGATTGTCGACGAGCTGGACGTTTTGCTGCGCCACTGAATCGCCGGCGGCAAGCGGGGGCCGCCAGACAGAACCGGCGGGGCGAATCTGTGATCCTCTGGGCAGAGCCTGGTTTCGGCTATATCCGGCAACGGGACTGCGCGGCTATAATGCGCCGCTTTGTTTCGGCTGCCATTGCGGCCGGGCTCCCTGTTTCCGATCGCAGTTATCCGCTTTTTATGGAAAAACCCCATTTTCGCGTTGCATTATTGCACCCTCGTTACTGGCTGACCTGGTTCTTGTTTGGAATCTGGTATCTGGTCGCGCAACTGCCCTATGGCTGGCAGATGTCCCTGGGGCGGCTTATTGGCCGCCTGATGCTCCGCTTTGCCCATAGCCGCCGCCTCATTGCCGAGCGCAATCTGGCGCTGTGCTTTCCCGAACTCCCCTCCAAAAAGCGCGAGCAGCTGTTGCGCCGCAACTTCGCCTCCAACGGTATCGCGCTGATGGAAACCGGGATGGCCTGGTTTCGTTCCAGCCGCTGGCTGCGCCGCCGCTTCACCATTGAGGGACTGGAGCATCTGCAGCAGCCCTACGAGCAGGGCCAGGGTGTGGTCTTGATGGCAATGCACTTTACCACCCTGGAAATTGGCGCTGCCTTTATGAGCATGAGCCGCCCGGTGGACGGCATGTACCGGCCGCATAAAAACCCGGTCTATGACTACATGCAGCGCAAAGGGCGCGAGCGCCACGGGGAAAGCTCCAACGTCCTGCAGCGCAAGGATGTGCGCGGCATGCTGCGCGCGCTGCAGAAGGGCCGTGCGGTATGGTATGCCCCGGACCAGGATTACGGCATCAAACAGGGGGTGTTTGCTCCCCTGTTCGGTATCCAGACCGCCACCGTGACCGGCACTTCCCGGTTTGCCCGGGTCGGTCGTGCCAAGGTGGTGCCCTATACGGTGACCCGCCTGGAAGAAAAAGGGATTTACCTGGTCCGAGTACATCCGCCGATCGACGAAATCCCCTCCGGCGACGAATACCGGGATGCGGTCCTGGTGAACCAGTTTGTGGAAGCCCGTATGCGGGAAAACCCGTCGCAATACATGTGGGTGCACCGGCGCTTCAAAACCCGCCCGGAAGGGGAAGAGAGTTTTTATCCTCCGCGGAAAAAACGGCGGAAAAAGCGCAAAATTTAACCGATTGTGCCCGTGTCAGCGTCCCTGTGGCGGGATGACTTTTTTGCGCTGGCATCGAACTGGCACGCTCAGTAACATACCGCATTCATTTTTAGGTGGTATCAGCCGGCCTCCGGTCGGTTAGAGAAGGAGTTGCAATGATTTCCGGCAGTATGGTGGCGCTCGCCACACCCATGTTTGCAGATGGTGGCCTGGATTGGGACAAGCTGCACGATCTGGTGGAGTGGCATATTGAGCAGGGCACCCGCGCCCTGGTGGCGGTGGGTACCACTGGCGAATCCGCGACCCTGGATGTCCACGAGCACCTGGAAGTCATCCGCCGCGTCGTGGATCAGGTAGCGGGGCGTATCCCGGTGATTGCCGGTACCGGTGCCAACTCCACCACCGAAGCCATAGAGCTCACCACCACCGCCGCCAAATGTGGCGCGGATGCCTGTCTGTTGGTAACCCCCTACTATAACAAGCCCACCCAGGAGGGCCTGTACCAGCATTTCAAAGCCGTTGCCAAAGCCGTCGCCATCCCTCAGATCCTCTACAATGTGCCCGGGCGTACTGCCGTGGACATGGTACCGGACACCGTGGCCCGTCTGAGTGGCATCAGCAATATCGTGGGCATCAAAGAAGCCACCGGCGACCTGGAGCGTGCCCGCGCAGTGATCGATCTGGCCCCGGAAGGCTTTGCCGTCTACTCTGGTGACGATGCTACCGCCGTGGAACTGATGCTGCTGGGTGGTCACGGCAATATCAGTGTTACCGCCAATGTTGCCCCGGCTGCGGTGGCGCAAATGTGTGAAGCGGCCATCGCCGGCGATGGGGAAACCGCCCGCGCCATTAACCAGCGCATCGAAATATTGCACAAAACGCTGTTTGTGGAGTCCAACCCGATACCGGTGAAATGGGCGCTGAAGGAAATGGGCCGTATTGACGGTGGAATTCGCCTGCCCCTGACCGGTCTGTCTTCCGAGTATCACGGTGTGGTGCGTGACGCACTGCGCAGCGCCGGGGTGCTCTGACGGCTGAGCGCACGCGTGCGTGCCCCGCTTGGGCGCGTACCGCTGTAACTGGACTAACGTGATCGCGACTGATTCGACAAGGTACGAATAATGACAAAATTGACTGCCGGAGCCCTGCTGTGCACCCTGGTTTCCACCCTCAGCGGCTGTGGCATTTTCGGTGACGACGGCTATTTCCGCGACCGCGGCGACGACTACCAGCTGGCCAACAGCCTGCCGCCGCTGCAGATGCCGGAAGGGGTCACCGCCAAACACCAGGAAGAACTCTACGAAGTCCCTCACATCAGCGCCGATGTGGACCGCGGTGAATTTGTGGTGCCACGCCCGCAGGCACTTTCAGTAAATGTGGGCCTCGACCGGGTAAAGATCCAGAAGCTGGGCAACCGCCGCTGGGTGCTGGTCAATCAGCCGCCGGATGAGGTCTGGCCGCAACTGCATTACTTCCTGCGCAGCACCGGCCTGCAGCTGGCCATGTCTGACGCCGGCGCGGGGACCATGGAGACCACCTGGCTGACGTTTGGTGAAAACCCGGAAACCAAAGACAAATACCGATTGCAGGTGGAATCCGGTGTGCAGCCCGATACCACGGAAATTCATGTGCGCCACCTGTCTGCGCCCCTGCAAGCACCGGCCAGTGTTGCGGTGGAGTGGCCCGCGCAGTCCAGCAGCACCGAGCGCGAGGGCTGGATGATCGACGAAATGTCCTCGGCTCTGGCTGCGGATAACAGTGGCGCTTCCGCCTCTCTGGTGGCGCAGGCCATTGGCGGTGGCAAGGTAAAAGTGCAGGTGATGGAGCCTGCGGGTAAGGAACCGTTTATTGCCCTGGGGCTGGCCATGAACCGCGCCTGGGCAACGGTTTCCCACGCGCTCAACACCGGCGCCTACCGCCTGCACCAGGAAGATTCTGACATCGGTATCTTCTATGTTACCTACGACGCCGACCGCGAACTTTCCGACGAGGACGATGGTTGGTTTTCCAGCTGGCGCTCTGGCACTGGAGAAGACAAACTGGCCAAAGAAGCCGAAGCCTACAGTCTGCAGCAGGTATTGGCCAACATCGATCTGAATACCCGGGTTGAGCCGGCTCTGTTCAGCAACCTTCAGGGCCTGGGCGGCGCACCGGATACCGATATTCCCGGTTATCTGGTGGTGCTGCGGGGCGTGGATGACGCCATTGAAGTGCGCGTGCGCTCTACGCGCGGCTTGCCGCTGTCGCGCAACAAAGCGTCTGAGCTGCTGATGGCAATTCGCCAGAACCTGATCTGATCGGGCCGCTCAACGATGGCGATCCGATTTGCCTCCCTGGGAAGTGGCAGTAAGGGTAATGGCACTCTGGTGGCCTGTGGTGATCACTTGCTGCTGGTTGACTGCGGCTTCACCATCAAGGAAACCGAGCGGCGCATGGCGCGGCTCGGTGTCTCGCCCGCGGACCTCTCCGCAATCCTCGTTACCCACGAACACAGTGATCACCTGGGCGGTGTTGGCCCGCTGGCGCGCAAGTACCGCGTGCCGGTGTACCTGACTCCGGGCACCCTGCGCGCCCGGGATATCGGCACGCTGCCGCAAGTGCAGTTGATTGAGGGGCACCAGCCGTTCGCGATCGGGGATATCCAGGTCACCCCGGTGGCCGTGCCGCACGATGCCCGCGAGGCGGCGCAGTTTGTGTTTCGCAGTCGCGGCAGCAGTCTGGGGCTACTCACTGACCTCGGCACCATCACGCCCCACGTGGAGTCACACTTTGGCGACTGCGATGCCCTGGTGCTCGAGGCCAATCACGATCCGCAGATGCTGGCCCAGGGGCCATACCCACCCTCGCTGAAGCGCCGGGTGGGCGGTGCCTACGGACACCTCAGCAACCAGCAGGCCGCCGGGTTTCTGCAGCGGGTCGGCAGTGCGCAGTTGCAGCACCTGGTGGTGGCGCACATCAGTGAAAAGAACAACAGTCTGGAGCTGGCCCGCGCGGCACTCGCGGAAGTGGCGGCGAAAGCGGCGAATTGCATCTACGCCTGTCAGCAGGAAGGATTTGACTGGCTTGAGGTCGAGGCTCGCTCCCGGCAACCGGCGCGTGGCATCGCGCCGTCGATAGAAAATGCCCCGCTGGAAGCGCTAGACTAGTCGCTCGCATTTCCGGCGATCCCTCCCCCCAATCGAAAATGGAGTTTCCCTGTGGCAGCACTCGACTATCTCACTCGTACTGACAGCGGCGCCCTCTACGGTAAGCCAGGTCTGGATCTGCTGGTGGTGGAGACAGGCCTGTGCCGTGCGGTGATTGCACTGCAGGGCGCCCAGGTGCTGGAGTTTACCGCCCGCGGGCGGGCACCACTGCTGTGGCTGAGCCCTTCTGCGTCCTTTACGCCAGAGGCGGCGGTGCGCGGTGGTGTCCCCCTGTGCCTACCCTGGTTTGGCGAAAACCGCAGTGATCCATCCAAGCCCAAGCACGGCCTGGTGCGCGCCCGCCTGTGGACCCTGGAGGGCAGTGAAGAGCAGGCGGATGGTGAAGTGCGATTAACATTTTCCTTCGAACACGGCGGCGACGCCCTGTTTGCGGACAGTTTTGCCTGTTCTCTGACCATCGGTCTGGGAAAGTCCCTGACCTTCGCCCTTGAACTGACCAACACGGCGGAGCGGGCTGTGGAATACAGCTGGGCGCTGCACAGTTACTTTGCGGTGGCGGACGTCAAAGACGTTCAGGTCGAAGGGCTCTCCGGTGTGGAATATCTGGATAAGACCCGGGACTTTGCCCGCGACCAACTGGAGGGTAATCAGGCCTTTACCGGCGAGGTGGACCGGGTGTTCGAACAGGCGCCTGCGGAGCAGACCATCATCACACCCAACCCGATTAAGGCCCGCAGTGAAAACTGTCACACGGTGATCACCTGGAATCCCGGGGCCGAGCTTGCCGCCACCACTGGTGATATCGGCGCTGACTACACCGGGTTTGTCTGCGTGGAGCACGGTAACGCGTTTGCCGACAGCTGGCGCCTGGATGCCGGCGAATCTGCCAGCGCCCGCCTCGAACTGAGCCGCTAAGGCGGGCACTGATGCAAGCAGGCCTTATTCATGCCTATTTGCTCGACGGTGAGGGGCGTGGCCGCCGCCTGAGCTGGGCCGAGGTGGAGACCTGGGACGCGGCGCAGGGCCGCCTGTGGGTACACCTGGATTACACCGTGGCCGAGACTCGCGCCTGGATCTGCGAGGGCGCCGGCCTTGACCCTCTCGTGGCAGAAGCACTCCTTACCGAGGAAACCCGCCCGCGCTCCACATCCGTGGACAATGGCCTGCTGATTGCCCTGCGTGGGGTCAATCTCAACCCGGAATCGCAACCGGAAGACATGGTATCGATCCGGCTGTGGGCGGAGGAGGCGCGGGTCATCAGCACACGCAAGCGCCAACTGCTGTCTGTGGATGACCTGTGCCAGCAGCTGGAAAATGGCCGGGGGCCGCGCTCAACCGCCGGGCTGGTGGTGGAGCTGGCGGACCTGCTGGTATGGCGAATGAGCGATACTGTGGACACCTTTGAAGATACCATCGACGATCTGGAAGATCGGGTGGTAGCCGGCGCCAGTGGCAGTCTGCGGCTGGATCTCGCGGTGCTGCGCAAGCAGACCATTACCCTGCGACGCTACCTTTCTCCACAGCGGGAAGCCCTGGCGCGGTTGATGGCCGAGAAGCTGACGTGGATCGCCGAGCAGGACCGATTGCAGTTGCGGGAAGTGAGTGACCGCTTGCTGCGGCATATCGAAGATATCGACGCGGTACGCGAGCGGGCAGCGGTGACCCAGGAGGAGTTGATGAGTCGCATCTCCGAGCAGCTCAACAGCCGTATGTACGTGCTGTCGATTATCGCTGCGATCTTCCTGCCGCTGGGCTTTTTTACGGGGCTGCTGGGGATCAACGTCGGGGGGATCCCCGGTTCCGAGAATCCCCAGGCGTTTGTAATCTTCAGTGTGTTACTGGTTATAACTGTGGCAATTCAGTTAGTCGTCTTCCGCTGGAAGAAGTGGCTGTAAGTCCGGCCAAACAGATCATCCGAAAATAGTGGCCGTCTGGCGGGAGAGGGCAATTAGTTGCCCGTTTGAATCCCACAGGCGTGCGGCAATTACCGCGTAACCGTCATCGGCCTGTTCCACCTCTGCCAGATATTGCCACCAGTCGTGGGGGCTGGCGGTTGTTCCGTGGGCCGCGGGCATCCACTCTACGGTCCAGGTCAGAGAGCTGGCCGGGGCCAGAGTCTTCAGCATCGATAGCGCCGCCGGTGGCCATGCATCGATCAGGGCCAACACGTGACTGGTGGTGACCGGTGATGTGGCCTGAGCTTCCCCGTCCGATTTGAATCGGATCCAGCCACCGATCCGCCCCTCGCCACTGCCGCTAAACGGCAGGGCGCCGGCGCCCAGTCGATAATCAAATTTCTGGGTGAACTCAGGCACCAGTCCTTCGATATAGGGCAGCGCCTGACAGTCATCGGGCGCGGGAAATTCCGGGGCCTGATCCGTGCTGACAGAAACCACCGATTCCCGCGGTTTGCCAAAGCTGGCCAACGCCGCTGTGGTTACCTGCTCGCCCTGGCTACCGTGAGCCTCGATTTGTACCGCGGAGCGGCCAGCACGCAGTACCCGTACCGCGGTATCCAGGTTACCCGCCTCCGCCGGTGCCACAAACGAGAAGGTCAGTGAACGCAGCGGTGTCTGCTGTACCTCTTCACCGGTGGCCTTTTCCAGTGCAGCCTCGACGGGTTGATACAGCATGGCGGCCATCAGCCCGCCAAACGTCGCACGCCCCTGGCTCCACCCTGTGGGTATGTGTACCTGCGCGCTATCCCGCGCGTCGCGGATAATGCTCTCGAAATCCATACTGCCTGCCTGTTCTCGGGTTACTTTTTTACGCGTGAATTCCTTAGCGAAAGCTGTGGGCATCGTCCGGAAATACCCCGTTCTTTACATCTTCCGCGTACTTGCGCAGGGCGCCGGGAATATCGCCGGCTTCCTCTAGGAAATTCTTGGAAAACTTGGGTGGCTTTTCGGTGAGGCCGAGAATGTCGTTGATCACCAGAACCTGGGCATCGGTATGCGGGCCGGCGCCGATACCGATGGTGGGCATGGTGACGGTGTCGGTGATGCGTCTGCCCAGCTCTGAGGGAACGCACTCCAGCACCAGCAGGTCGGCACCCGCCTCATCCAGTTGCACGGCGTCATCGAGAATTTCACCGGCGCGTTCGTCGTCGCGCCCCTGTACGCGGAAGCCCCCCAGCTTGTGAACGGATTGCGGGGTAAGCCCAAGGTGCGCGCACACCGGGATACCGCGCTCGGTAAGCATTTTGACGGTGGGTGCCAACCAGGCACCGCCCTCGATTTTCACCATATGGGCACCGGCCTGCATGATGCGGGTCGCATTGGTGAGTGCCTGCTCCGGCGTGGCGTAGGTCATAAAGGGCAGGTCCCCCATGATCAGGGACTTCTTATTGCCCCGGGCCACGGCTTCCACATGGTAGATCATCTGCTCCATGGTGACGGGGATCGTGCTGTCGTAACCGAGCACCGTCATACCCAATGAGTCGCCGATCAGCAAAGTTTCCACGCCGGTTTTCTGTGCCATCGCCGCCATGGGGGCATCGTACAGGGCGACGCAGATAAACTTTTCTCCATCGGCTTTCATTTTTCGCAGGGTCTGAACCGTAACGGGTTTGCTGAGTTCGCTGGTTCCGTAAGGCATGGTGTGTTCTCACGTTGTGGGCGTTGGGCCCTGAATTCTGAAAGAGTCGCCGCGGCACCTGCGGGTACCGCGGATTGCACCGGAAGGGTGGAGTTTTATTTACCCGGGTTGTAGTAGTGGCGGCCGCTTTTGACGTTCAGCAGATATTCCACCAGCTGCAGGTAGTCACTCTGCTCATCGACAATATCGATTTCCGCGCAGTTGACGATCAGCAGGGGTGCCTGATCGTAGTAGTGGAAAAAGTTGGTGTACGCCTCATTCAGCGTCGCCAGATATTCGTTGCTGATGCTGCGCTCGGCAGCGATACCGCGCTTGTGTATTCGCTCCTGCAGTACGTTCAGCGGCGCCTGCAGATAGATCACCAGATCCGGTTTCGGCGCTTCCAGGGTGAGGTGCTGATACACCTGACGGTAGAGCTGAAGTTCGTCGCTGTCGAGGGTGACCTCCGCAAACAGGTGGTCTTTTTCGATCAGAAAGTCTGCCACCCGCACCGGCTTGAACATATCGTCCTGGCGCAGCGCCTGTATCTGCTGGGAGCGCTGCAGCAGAAAGTGCAGCTGGGTGGGTAGCGCGGTACTTTTGGGGTCGCGGTAGAAGCGTTCCAGAAAGGGGTTGTCTTCCGGGAGTTCGAGCAGGGTATCGTAGTTGAAGGTGGCGGCGAGTTTTTTCGCCAGCGTGGTTTTTCCCACACCGATGTTGCCTTCCACCGCGATAAAACGCGGCAGCTCGCGGCCATTGAGATCCAGTTCGTGTGAGAGGTTTTCTGCTCGGTAGTCTTCGCCTGCAGGCGTGTCCGGGGCGGAAAGTGGGGGCACCGAGATTACTCCTTGTTTTTCCCTGGTTACAAAGAACCGTTACAGTCGTTGTAGCCTGTTCTCAGGACACTGCTGAAGCAGTGTCTGCAGCGGCGTGCCGTCGGGCATGATCAGGTCCGGCGCCAGGTCGGCCAGGGGCACCAGAACAAAATTGCGCTCCGGGATACGCGGGTGCGGTACCGCCAGTCGCTCGGTAGACAGGGTGATGTTGCCAAACAGCAGTATATCCAGATCCAGAGTGCGTGCGCCCCAGCGCACGGAACGCTCGCGGCCGTGGCGGTTCTCGACGGCTTGTAGCGCATCCAGCAGTGATTCTGCCGGTAAATCGGTATCGAGTGCGGCAACCGCGTTCACATAATCCGGCTGTTCACCGGGGCCGACCGGTGCACTGCTGTAAAACGGTGAGCAGGCCATCAGCCGCGTTTCCGGAATCAGAGTAATGGCGTCGAGTGCGCGGCGCAATTGCCCGGCCGGGTTCGCCAGGTTACTGCCGAGGCCAATATAGCAGCGAGTCACTTGGGATTTCCGCTCAATCTGCCGGGCGATGCGCGCCGCTGTCGGGGCGCTTGTTGCGATTCCGATTGCGTCCACCGCGATTGCGGCGCCCCCGACTCTTACTGCCGCGGGGGCCGTTGCGCGGTACGTCGCGCACCATCTGTAGACGCTGTTCTTCATCAGCCTGCTGGAAATCCGTCCACCACTGGCCGAGGCCGGCGGGGATTTCGCCGCTGTCTTCCCGCAGCAGAAGGAAATCATAGGCGGCGCGGAAGCGGGGCATTTCCATCAGTCGGAAGGCGCGCTCGCCGCCGCGGCGGGGCAGGCGGGACTGCATATCCCAGATCTCTCGCATAGGCATGGAAAAACGCTTGGGAATGGCGGTATGCGCCAGCTGTGCGCTGGTGATCTTCTGCGCGGACTGGGCCAGCGCGGGTACTGGTGGAATACCTTTGCTTTCGAGAAATTTCTGTTCGCTGTTGACCGCAGGCCACAGCAGCGCCGCGTACAGGAATGCCGGGGTTACGCGCTGGTCCGAGCGGATGCGGGTGTCAGTGTTGCGCAGGGCCTGGCGGGTGAGGGCCAGAGCCTCCGGGTGCTCCAGCATGCGCGCGTTGTCCGGGAACAGGTGCGGCCACAGCGCGTGTTCACGCAGTAGCTCGAAGGTGCGTTCGCCGTAGCCGCTCATCAGCAGCTTCAATACCTCATCGAACAGCCGTGCCGGGGCAATATTGCGCAGCAGCGGGGCGAGAGTGCGCAATGGCGCGGCAGTACTGGGCTCGATGTCGAAATCCAGTTTGGCCGCGAAGCGCACGGCGCGCAGCATTCGTACCGGGTCTTCTTTATAACGGGTTTCCGGGTCGCCGATCATACGGATCAGGCGCTGTTCGATATCCTGGATACCGCCGGTGTAATCGTGGATCTCAAACCCATTTGTGGTGTAGTACAGCGCGTTGACGGTGAAGTCCCGGCGCACCGCATCGCTTTCCAGGTCCCCGTACACATTATCCCGTAGCAGCATGCCGTGTTCGGACTGCTGTGCTTCATGGGCTTCGCCATCGCTGTGATGGCCACGGAAGGTGGTTACTTCAATGACCTCGCGGCCGATGCGCGCATGCAGAATCCGGAAGCGGCGGCCGACGATCCGGGCCCCGCGAAACAATTGCTTGGCCTGCTCCGGTGTGGCGTCTGTGGCCACGTCGAAATCTTTCGGGTGGCCGCCCAGCAGCAGATCGCGTACGCCACCGCCCACGATGTAGGCCTCAAAACCCGCTTCCTGCAGACGCTTCATGACGGTCAGCGCCGCGCGGCTGACATCCCGTCGTGACAGGCAGTGATCACTGCGGGGGACCACGGTGCGGGAATGGCTGGAAGGTGATGTGGGTTTGCGGTTGGGGCGCGGGGGGCGGGAGTCGGAAGAAGGAGACTGACCGGAATCGGATTGGCCCGAGTCTCCATGGGCTTCGCCTGCGGAGGCTTTGGACTTGTTGTGCCAGCGCTTGATGCTGCTGATCAGGGTGTTGAACATACGCCTATCTATATTGTCCGCGGCCCTCTGGAATGGGGCGGCTGTAATCTTTATCGGTGTACCTTCTCTCTGCCTCCCGCTCGGCGTGTGTGGCGTCGGGTGCGCGCTGGTCGAAGATACCTGAGTGGAAACCGGAGTGTTCCGCATGCGGGCTATCAGAAGCCTGGCGGCGGACGCGGTGTCGGTATGAGGGCGGATTCTATCACATGCAGCACAATGCACAGCTGCCGGACCCACTCCTGTGGGGACCAGCATCCCATGTGCATCGATTGAGAAGAAAGAAAAGAAGGGAATTATTCTTATTCGGTATGAAGGCAGCGGCTTCCTTGCGCTATCAATTTGCTTTTCAGCAAACCCTCTCCCAGGCACAATCAGTCAGTTTGTCACGTGCTTGTCGTTATTTTTGTTGTCTTCTACAAATTATTGTTTTTGTTATTTCTCTTTATTCTTATTGTTTATTTTTATTATTAGCTTTGTGTGGTACCCGAAGGTAACCGTTTTTCATTTATTTTTATTGTTGTTCTGAGCCTTATTATTGTTATTGGCTCTGTTTTGCTCCGGAATCGATCGCTTTGGCTTTTATTGTCGATCTGCCCGTTATTATTTTTATTGTGTTGCGCCCGCTTATTGTCAGTTGTTATTAGGGCTTAAACAGTCATTTATTTTTATTCTTGGCTGTTCTTGTTGTTTGACCTATACAAAGCAGATAGCGTGCCAACTTTGAAAAAGCCTTATAAATCAATGGTTTAACTTTTTTGGGAACTTTTTTGTGGCGCTGAAATACAGCGATCCGTTACACATGGTGCGCTTGTTGTTACTTGTCTGCGGTGGGGGGTAACACTTTCAGTTGTTACCAATTTTGCGGGGTGTTACCGCTCCGTTACAGGCCCGTCACGGGGCGTGCGGGCCCTCGGGGTCGGCGGCTAAGTCGTTGAAAGGTATGGGGTTTTCCCGGAATTAAAAAAGCCCGGGCTGGCAGGCCCGGGCTTTGCGGCAGTAGGTGGTCGGGGGGCGCTCAGGCCTCCGCCAACCGTTTGGCTTTTTTGCGGGGGATGCCCAGCTTCTGGCGGCGCTCCCACAGACATTTGCGGCTCACCCCAAGTTTCTTGGCCAGTTCGGTCTCGCTCATGGTCTCCTGGTGCTCGAGAACGAAACGGGCAAAATAGTCTTCCAGCGACAGGTCCTCCCGCGGATCTTCCCGCAGGCTGTTGCGCGGACGCCGTTCCGGGTCGGCTTCGTCGATGGGAACCAGGTCCAGGTCGATATCCAGCGTGCGGTGGTCGATCTCGGTGGTGTCGTCGGTGAGAATCACGGCCCGCTGAATCGCATTCTCCAGTTCGCGCACGTTACCCGGCCAGGTGTAGGTGGTTACCGCCTGGATCGCTTCCGGTGACAGCTTCAGGGTTGCGCGGTTGACCTTGGCACAGAATTTTTCCAGCAGCTTTTCCGCAATGCTCAGGACATCTTTGCCGCGCTCGCGCAGTGGTGGCAATGTCATCTGCACGACATTGATCCGGTAATAAAGGTCTTCCCGGAATTTGTGCTCAGCGGCCAGTTGACGCAGATTTCGGTGGGTGGCGGCAACCAGTCGAACGTTGACCTTGCGGGACTCGATGGCGCCAATCGGGCGAACTTCGCCCTCCTGAAGGACCCGCAACAGCCGCGCCTGGGCTTCCAGAGGTAATTCGCCAATTTCGTCGAGAAACAGGGTGCCACCATCGGCGGCGGTGATCAGGCCCTCGCGGGCCGTCTGGGCGCCGGTAAACGCCCCTTTCTCATGACCAAACAGCTCGGCCTCAATCAGGGTCTCGGGAATGGCGGCGCAGTTCACCGAGATCAGAGGCTTGCCGTTGCGCTTGCTCTCCTCGTGGATCGCCCGCGCTACCAGTTCCTTACCGGTGCCGGTTTCGCCGTGCACCAGTACCGTGGCATCAGTCGGTGCCACCTTGTGGATGCGCGCATAGAGCTCGCGCATCACCGGGCTGTCGCCGATCATTCCGGATATGGCCCGGCCCTCGGCCTTGCTGTCTGCGGCAGCGGCGCCGGCGGCGCGGTTCTGCTCAGCCTTGCCGATGACCCGGCGCACGGTGGCCAGCATCTCGTCGTGATCGAAGGGCTTTGCAATATAGTCGGCGGCGCCCATGCGCATGGAGTCCACCGCAGAGCGCAGACTGGCGTAACTGGTCATGATCAGCACCGGTACATCCCCCGCCAGCTTGAGCAGGTCGGTACCCGGTGCGCCCGGCAGACGCAGGTCTGAGATGATCAGATCCATATCCGCCAGGCGATACTTTGTGGTGGCCTCGCGGACCGAGCCGGCTTCACTGATCTTGTAGCGGTGCCGCTCCAGCAGTTTGCGCAAGGCAGTGCGGATAATGGCTTCATCTTCTACGATCAGAATGTGGCTCATGTGTTACGCCTGGTTACAAAGTGTGCAGAGGGGGCTAAGTTTTACCTTTTGGGCGTTTCGATGCAACCCAGAGTCGCCCCTGCGGTTAAAAAACGCTCAAATATTGTTGTCTATTCGTAACCATCCGGTCACAAGTGCTTCCGCCTCGGCGTAGCCCGACTCGTGATTCACGCCGGTAGCAGTGGTATCTGCACGATAAAGCGCGCCCCGCGGCCTGTCTCCGGATGGGCCGGGCTGACCAGCTCCAGCTGTCCCCCGTGCTCTTCCACGATGCTGTACACCATAGCCAGGCCCAGTCCGGTTCCCTCACCTGGTTCCTTGGTGGTAAAGAAAGGTTCGAGGATGCGTTCCCGGTGCGCCGGGGAGATACCCGGGCCGTTGTCGGTGACCGCAATACAGGCGAGCCCGGTGCGGGTATACCCTTCTACCTCAATATGCCCGCCGTCCGGGCTGGCATCGCGGGCGTTGCTCAGCAGGTTGATGAAGACCTGGATCAGGCGCTGATTATCCCCCAGGCCTATCAAGCCTTCGGGCACCTGGTTGGCGAAGGTCACCTCGGTTTTATCCCGCTGTAGAGACAGCAGTTGCACCGCCTCCTCCACGCAGGCGCGCATATCCACCGGGGCCTTTTCCGTTTCCTGGTTGCCGCTGTGAGAGAAGCTCACCAGGGAGTGCACAATGCGGCTGATCCGCTGGGTCTGGCTCAGAATCTGGTCTGCGGTCTCCAGCACTTCTGGATTGTCGGAATCGAACTGGAGATTCTGTGCCAGGCAGGCAATCCCGGTAACCGGGTTGCCGACTTCGTGCGCAACCCCAGCTGCGAGGCGGCCCACCGATGCCAGCCGCTCACTGTGCATCAACTCCTGCTCCAGAAGTTGCGTTTCAGTAATGTCTTCCACCAGCAGCATCTGCCCGTCACCGCGGTTGTCTCGGCTGCGGCTTTCTTTGCTGCGATTGCTGTTGTCGCGGCCGTACTTGCCAACACGCTGCTTGAGGCGTGTCTTGTGCAGGTTCAGCCAGTGGCTGGCCCCCTCGATGTCGACCTGCTGCTTGAACTGGCTGTCCTCTTCTGAGCGTGCAAACTCCGTCAACAGGTCGCGCCAGGGTGCCGGCAGGTATTCGGGCTTGGAGCCGATCACTTCGCTGGCCGTGATACCGGTGAGGTCGGCCATGGCGTAGTTCCACAGTAATATCTCGCCATCGCGGCCGAGAGAGCAGGCGGCCATGGGCAGTTCTTCCAGCATCTGCCGGTGGTACAGGCGCAGGTTGTTGAGCTCTGCCGCGAGGCCGGTGAGCTGATTTTTGTAGCGGCTGAGGCGGGTCTCGATCAGGTTGATGTCTTTGTTAGCGGGCTGGTCGCCGGTAACAAAGGGCAGGTGCCGGTCGAGAATCTGGCCGGCCAGTACCCGTCCCAGCAGGCCGGATAAATTGGCTTCCAGTCGGTCGCGCAACTGGCGCAGGGCGTAAGGGCGTCGCTCTTCTTCGGTCAGATTCAGCTGGCGCAGAGCGCGGCCAACCTCCTGGCTGGCGGTGGCGGCGCCAAGGCTTTCGGAAAGCCGCAGGCGGAATTCCGCGGCGGTCTGAACATCCAGTTCCAGACGCAGGGCCTGGCTGATGGAGTCGTCGCTACACAGATCCGCGGCGTAGCGCTCCAGGCTGGAGGTACGGGTGAAAATCGACAGGCAGACAAACAGCAGAATGTTGGCCGATAGCGACAGGGTGGTGACCTGTGGCCAGATTTCCATTCCCAGGGGCACACGGTAGCCGCCGACAGTGATGCCGCTGTTGCCGACCATGGCCGGAAACAGCAGGCCCGCGGCCCAGATCAGCATTCCGGCCAATAGCCCCGCGATAAACCCGCGGCGGTTACCCTGCGGCCAGTGAATCACGGCAAAGATACCCGGCAGAAACTGCAGCGAGGCAATAAACGCAATAATTGCCAGGTCGGAAAGTGACAGCCGGTTATTCAACAGCAGATAAAAGGCAAATCCCGCGAGGAATAGTGCCGCCACCAACGCCCGGCGCAACCAAAGCAGTTGGCGGTACATGTTGTCATCCGACTGCCAGCGGGTGCCGGGCAGCAGCCAGTGGTTCATCACCATGGTGGCCAGTGCCAGGGTGATCATGATCAGGGCGCCGGTGGCGGCGGAAAGACCACCGATAAAGGCGAGAATCGTCAGGGTGGCCGAGCCGCTGGCGCGCGGTACTGCCAAAGTGAAATATTGCACCGGCTCGGTGACATCCAGCGCAAACCCTGCCCACATGATCGGGAAGATCGGCAGTGCCATCAGCAGCATAAACAGGGGGAAGCCCCAGCTGGCGGTGCGTAGCCCCTGGGTGGCGGGGCGCTCGGCAATACTCAGATAAAAAATGTGCGGCATGGCGACCGCGGTGGCAATAAACACCAGCAGCAGGGTGTGGGAGGAGCCCTGTTTAATGGGGGAGTAGAGTAGCTGTTGCATATCGCTGTTGTCGGCCAGCCAGCTGTCCAGCCCATCCAGTCCACCGAACACCCCATATACCGCGTAGAGCCCCACCGCCAGCAGGGCGACCAGTTTGACCACCGACTCCAGCGCCATGGCGCTGGCGAGGCCGGCGCGGCGTTTGCGCGAGGCGCCGTAGGTGCTGGTGAATACGGCGAGCAATACGCAGTAGAAAAAGGCGATGAGGTCTTTGCTGGTGACGCCCGTGTCCGGCAGGGCCAGGGCGGCGACGTTGTCCCGGGACAGCAGTGCGAGGGTTTCCGCAACGGCCTGAATCTGCAGGGCGATCAGTGGTAGCAACCCAAGCAGCATAAACAGGGTGGCGAGGGTGCCGGCTTCGCGGCTGTGGTAGCGGAATACCAGCAGGTCGGCGGGGGAGGTGAGCTGGTAGCGCTGCGCGAGTTTTGCCAGGGGTTCCAGTGCTACGGGGGCAAACAGGAACATGGCGCCAGTGCCGAGGTGGTAGGCGAGAACGCCGTACCCGTGCTGCCAGGCGAGGTCGATGATGCCGTAGTAGGTCCAGGCGCTGAGGGAAACGCCGAGGGACAGGACATAAAAAAACGGGTGGCGCACCCAGTTGGTGGGCAGCCAGCCTTTGGAGGTAGCGAAGGCGACGAAGAAGAGGGCGAAGATGTAGGCGACGCCGATCAGCGCAATATTGACGATCTCAAAGGTCATCGGGTTTGCGCCTCCGCTGTATAAATATGGCCAGCAGGATCAGGACGAACCAGAGGATAAAGGGGCGATACCAGGCGCCGGTGGGGTTGATCATCCAGGTGAATACGGTGGGGCTGAATACGTAGCCCACCAGTACCAGCAGGATTAACAGGGTGCGGTTGCTCATTGATGGCCTGTTGCGGGTGTCCTGCGGTGAGGCAGATCGATCTCGTGAAAACTGGCGCAAAATGTTAAAGCGCGGTTGGGGTGGAGTTCAACTTTTGTGGATCTTTTGGGTGTAGTGGCGGCGCCGCTACCGGGTGAAGCTTTGTAAGACACGAGCTAGGCGCCCCCCCGTTAACCCGTCCTTGGGGGCTCTGCACCGCCATCCATGGCGGTGACAAAACGATAGTTTTGGACGCCGGAGGCGCCCGAAGGGTGAGCTTGCGAATCTACGTCTTGCAAAGACATACCCGGTATCGACACCTTATCCCTGACCACGTTGAGCCATTGATTGCTAGTCGAGCAATCGGTTGCGAATATCAACGGCTTTTCTATGCCAGCGCGCACTGGCCCACGAAAGCACACGCGCCGGCGTTTCGGATTCGAGCCCCGGAGGCGGATGAAACCCGAGAAAACCCAGCGCCTGAACAAGGTTTTCCGAGGCCCTGTCGTCATCCAGCGGCGCGGCGTGGTTCTGTTTACTGAGCTTCTGACCGCCCTCGTTCATCACCAGTGGCAGGTGGCCGAACTCGGGTGGCTCGGCGCCGAGGGCGCGGAAGAGTTGGCGTTGCACACCGGTGCAATCCAGCAGGTCGGCGCCGCGCACCACGCAATTCACACCCTGTGCGATATCGTCGACGACGACTGCGAGCTGATAGGCGTAGAGGCCGTCTTTGCGTTTGAGGATGGGGTCCTCGGTAACTGTCTGGGTCTGTTCGCCCTGCCAGATATCGTGAAACTTTTCGGTAGCGCCGGCGCAGTGGAAGCGCAGGGCGTGGGGGCCCTGTTCGCCGATGCAGTTGGCGCGGCGGTGGCCGCCGGCCTTGCGTACCTGTTCGCGGGTGCAGGAGCAGGGGTACACAAGATCCTGTGCGCGCAGCGCGTCGAGCGCCTGTTGATACAGGGCGTGGCGTTGGCTTTGCCAGACAACGGGGCTGTGGCTGTGCAGGCTGTGGGTGTGCAGGGATTTGAGGATACGGTCGGCGGCGCCGGGCATTTCCCGGGGTGGGTCCAGGTCCTCCATGCGTACCAGCCAGTGTCCGCCGTGGGCGATGGCGTCGAGGTAGCTGCCGAGGGCGCAGACCAGAGAACCGAAATGCAGTGGGCCGGTGGGGGAGGGTGCGAAGCGGCCGATATAGGAGGGGGAAATCATTAGTTCGGTGTATGGCGCCTAGCGATCGGGCGGCGCTGCGCAGGAGGTTCGTACACAGGAAGCCATCCATGATGCACTGCCTGACCCGGCCATCCTTGGCAGGTCGTGAATTCGCGCAGCGAGCAGTGCTCGCTACGCGCGCGAATTCACCCCGAGATCTGCTTCTCTTTGATCTCCGCCAGGGTTTTGCAGTCCACGCACAGGGTTGCGGTCGGACGGGCTTCCAGGCGGCGGATACCGATTTCGACGCCACAGGCCTCACAGAAGCCGTAGTCGTCCTGATCGATCAGCTCGATAGTGGAGTCAATTTTCTTGATCAGCTTGCGCTCGCGATCGCGAGTGCGCAGTTCCAGGCTGAACTCTTCTTCCTGGCTGGCGCGATCCGCAGGGTCCGGAAAGTTCGCAGCTTCATCTTTCATATGAGATACGGTGCGATCCACCTCTGCCATCAGTTCGGCCTTCCAGGCCAGCAGCAGCTTGCGGAAATGCTCCTGCTGCTTCTCATTCATGTACTCCTCGCCCTTCTGTTCCTGATAGGGCTCAAAGCCGTGCAGAGAATCGGATTTCGCAGCAGTATTGGGCATAGTCATTGCCTCTCTCGTAAATCGGGCCCTACTTAATAGGGGCACTACAACCAAATTCAAGCCTGGCAGGCATAACGCCTGGACCGCAGGCTGTATTCTCTGGCCGCTTCCGCGACCAAGCCGTGGAAACTATCAAATCTCTCCGGACAGCGCCACAAAATGTTGCCGTACCGGCCTGCCGGCGACGATCCTCCCACAATGAATGACCCGGTTGGTGTATTCTGGCGGCCAAAATTTCCCCAACTTGTCGTTCACATCTACAAGTGATGACTTTTTGAGCAAAAAAGCGAGAAGTCCCCGTGAAACTCAGCCCTCCTCTGGCTCAGGGCAAACTCCTGCGCCGCTACAAACGCTTTCTGGCCGACATTGAATTACCGAATGGTGAAATTTTAACCATTCACTGTCCCAACACCGGCTCCATGAAAAACTGCTGGGAAGAAAACACCCCCTGCTGGTACTCCGACTCCGGCAACCCCAAACGCAAGTACCGCCACACCCTGGAAATCAGCACCACCCCGGAAGGTGCCCGTGCCGGCGTGAATACCGGGCGTGCCAACCACCTGGTGGAAGAAGCCATCCACAAGGGTGTGGTGCAAGAGTTACAGGGTTACGACACATTGCGTCGGGAAGTGAAATATGGAGAGGAAAACAGCCGCATCGACTTCCTGCTCAGCGGCGAGCAGGGCGACTGCTATGTGGAAGTGAAAAATGTCACTCTCGCGGAAGGCAACCGGGGACTCTTCCCCGATGCCGTCAGCGCCCGCGGCAGCAAACACCTGCGCGAACTGCAGAAACTCGCCCAGAGCGGTACCCGCGCGGTACTGTTTTATTGCGTCCAGCACACCGCCATCGAAACCGTAGAAGCTGCGGTGGAAATAGACCCGGCGTATGCCGCCGCGCTGCAGGAAGCAGTCAGTGCGGGCGTTGAAGTCATCGTCTATCGCGCCAAGCTCGACGCAGATGAAATCCGTCTTATCGAGCCAATACCCTACCGGCCTGCCACATAACCCAGAGAATCAATCAGTCCGCCAGCAACACATAGAGCCCGTCCTGCGCATACTCCACCGGCACCGGCGTCAGTGCATCCCCGGCACAGGGCCCGGCAATGCACTCCCCGGTGCTGATCTCGAACAACGCACCGTGGGACGCGCACTGGATCAGCGCCTTCTCCGAATCGAGAAACTGGTCCGGCTGCCACTCCAGATTAATGCCCCGGTGCGGGCAAACGTTCTTGTAGGCGTATACCTCGCCGTCTTTCTTCACCGCAAACACATTGTCCATGCCCGCGCTTTTCTCACCCAGAGAAAAGCCTTTGGAGTCGCCTTCGTTGAGGTCTTCGTAGCCGCAGAGGAAATGTTTTTGCATGGTAGTTCGCAGATTTTCGAGGTTGCTTTGGAATTCAGCAGGCGAGTGTACAGAAATTGAATAGTGCTGCGAAATCCGATGCGAAGGCGGCGATGCCGGGGAAGAGGGGGCAAGACCTTCCGCGAGAGGGACCTCGCGGAAGAGCCCCCATGGATGGGTTCACGGCGTGTCTTGCCCCCTCTTCCCCGGTAGCGGCGCCGCCACTGAGTCAGGCCCGTAGCCCTCGAACCTCGTTAAGGCGCCGCCAGAACAAGCGAAGTCTGATATGCCTCTCCGTCCCGCAAGTAGTCCACCCGCACCCGGTCCCCGGGACGCCGGTTCTCCAGCAGGTTCATCAAATCATCGTAATTATTCACCGGCTGGCCATCGATCCCCACAATCACATCACCCAACTGCCAGCCCCCGCGACTGCCGCGATAAACCCCGCGCAGCCCCGCCTTCTCCGCCGGCATCCCCGGCGCCGTGCGCAGCACCGCCACACCGGTAAAATCGTAACGGCTCGCCCACTGGTCCGGCGCCGACTCAATCCCCAGAATCGGCCGTACCAGACGACCGTGAGCAATCAACTCCGGCACAATCTTCTTCACCGTATCCACCGGAATCGCAAAACCGATCCCAACGCTCGCCCCACTGGGACTGTAAATCGCCGTATTCACCCCGATCAGCCGCCCACTGCTGTCCAGCAGAGGGCCACCGGAATTGCCCGGATTGATCGCCGCATCCGTCTGGATCACATTGCGAATCGTCCGGTTACCCGCCGCCTCGATCTCCCGCCCCAAGGCGCTCACCACCCCAGTGGTCAGCGTCGTATCCAGACCGAACGGATTGCCAATGGCCAGCACCTTGCGGCCCACCGCAAGGCCCGCAGATTCACCGGCCACCAGCGGCTTCAGCAACTTCCGCGGCGCATTGATCTTCAGCACCGCCAGGTCCTTCTCCGGCGCCGATCCCACCAATTGCGCGGGCCACTCACTGCGATCCTGCAGGGTAATGGTGATCTTGCGTGCCTTCTCGATCACGTGGAAGTTCGTCACCACATGGCCCTGTTCGTCCCAGATAAAGCCACTGCCGGAACCTTTGGGCACCGAGTGCAGGCGCAGGGTCCAGCGGTCTCGCACCAGGGTTTCATTGGTGACAAACACCACCGACGGACTGGCGAAATTGAACACCTGCATGGTGTTGGTTTCATCGTCCGTGGCGAACTGGGGGACGCGGGAATCGGCGCTGGCGCCGATAGCGAGGCAGGTAAGAGCGAGGGTAATGGCGAAGCGGGAGAAAAAATCGATCACAGTCATAGCGAAGGCGGATTCCTGCGTGAATTATTCAATTGGCCGCAGGGCCGGATCAAAAGGCGTGCCCGCTGGGCACGCCTGAAAAATTGCGGTCAACGAGCAGAATTTTGCAGCGCCAGGATCCGATCCTCAAGAGGCGGGTGGCTGGCCAGCAGGGCGGCCATGCTGTTGCCGTAGATGCCGAACGCCTTCATGTTGGCGGGCAGCGGTTCCTCGCGGCCCGCTTCGGACTCGGCCTTGATGCGCGCCAGCGCGGCGATCATCGCATCGGGGCTGGCCAGGTGGGCGCCAGCGGCATCTGCACGGTACTCGCGGCGGCGGCTGAACCAGGCGACCACCATCATCGCGAAGACACCGAACACCATGTCCATCACGATGGACGTAATGTAGTAACCGATACCGAGGCCCTGTTCATTGCGCAGCAGTACCCGATCGACGAAGAAGCCGACGAGGCGGGCAAAGAACATGACAAAGGTGTTCACCACCCCCTGAATCAGCGCCAGGGTAATCATATCGCCGTTGGCCACGTGGCCAACCTCGTGCCCGATCACCGCGCGCGCCTCGTCCCGGTTAAAGCGCTGCAGCAGGCCGGCACTCACCGCCACCAGCGCGTTGTTGCGGTTCCAGCCAGTGGCGAACGCATTGGCCTGGGGCATCGGGAAAATCCCCACGTCCGGCATGCCGATACCCGCTTTCTGGGACAGTTCCCGCACGGTCTCTACCAGCCAGCGCTCGTCCGCCGTTTGCGGCTGATCGATGACCTGTACTTTCATCGTCATCCGCGCCATAAACTTCGACAGCAGGAGCGAGATAAACGCGCCGCCAATGCCGAAAATAGCGCACATCAGCAAGAGTCCGGGAAGGTTCAGGTTGACGCCGTTGGCATCGAGGATTCCCTGGATCCCCAGCAGGTTAAAGATGATGCCAACCAGCACCATCACCGCCAGGTTGGTAAGCAGGAAAAGCCCTATTCGCAGCATGTGCATTCTCCGAAGGGTAAGCAGAAACCGAATAATAAGGTGAAACCATCCGCCCCACCGGCGCTTGAGACCGCGCAGTGGGGATAGAGGTTCCGGGGGTGATCCCGTGGCAGGATCCTGCTCTAAATAGGGTCGAGCCGGGCCAATTACAAGTTGTGCCTGGATAAAATTGACCGGGGGAGAGTGTAAGGGTCAGGCGCTGTCTTTGCGTGCCAGCAGTTGCTCGGCTTCATTGACCAGGTTGGCTTTCAGGTCCGGGTCCAGGTCATTCCAGTGCACATCGAGAATGGCGCCCTGTAAGGCGTAGAGAAGAACCCGTGAGGCGTTGATACCGCGGCGACGGATACTGGCGAACGCTTCCGCGGGGCCGACGCGGTGCAGGTCATCCAGCGTGCGGATGCCAATGGAATGCAGGATGTTTACGGAGGCAAGTCCCAGGTTTTTCAGTTTCAACAACTCTGACTGACTTGGGTGCATAAAATTCTTCCCTGAACTTTTTGACAGTGTGGCAACCGCGAGTCCTTTTTGCGCCTGCCCGATGGGGTCCGGAGAACCTTTTCTTCTTCAGGTCTTCACTCGGGACCAACTTTAGCGGCCGTTCAACATAGCACAAAAGAATAAAAGGCCAAACCGTCGCCTGCGGTGAACGGGTAGTCCGCGTTCGACCGCTGTGCGGCGCGAAATGGGACTGGCTGGCGCCTGACGCACCTTAACAATTGCAGTACAGTGATGACACTTCGCCGTTGGTCTAATTTCATCAGCGGGTAATATTGTGCTATTTAGTCAGGCCTGTTGAAAAAGCCTAGTCTGCATTGCGGCTTTTTGCAGGTCGCCCGTTTCTGTTTCGAGCCGTCACCCGCGGGAACACATGGGTTGTGGCGGCTCCAAGGTTGAGAAATCGATGCACCGATTATTGCGTGACATGCTGTTTGGGCTTACCGATGCCCATGTCATCCTCGAGCCTGTGTCGGGGCAGCTGATGCACCCGGAAGCGCTTAGCGCATTCGACCAGTTGCGGCGCGATGCGCGTGATGCGGGCTTCGAGCCCAAAGTGGTTTCGGGGTTTCGAGGTTTTGAGCGCCAGCGGATCATCTGGAATGCCAAGGCCTCCGGTCAGCGGCCAGTGCTGGACAACGCCGGGAGACCTGTCGACCTCACCCGGATGTCGCCCGATGACATCGTCTTCGCTATATTGCGCTGGTCCGCCCTGCCAGGAGCGTCCCGCCACCACTGGGGGACAGACTTCGATATCATTGACGCCGCCGCCGTCGGCGAAGATTACCAGGTGCAGCTGACCCCGGATGAAGTTGCGGACGAGGGCGTATTTGGCCCCTTCCACTGCTGGCTGGATGAGCGTATTGCGGCGGGTGAAAGTCGCGGGCTGTTCCGGCCTTACGCGGAAGATCGCGGCGGTGTGGCGCCGGAACGCTGGCACCTGAGCTACGCCCCTCGCGCACGGGAACTTCAGGACCTGCTGAGCGAACAGGCGCTGGTGGACCTGATTCTCGATTGCGCACCGGACCAGCAGGTAGCTCTGAGCGAGTGTATCTGCGCGCGGATGCCGGAAATCTACGCACGGTTTATTGCTGTGCCGGAATCCGCCTACCCGACGAACATCACACGACTGTAAAAACAGGGCGTGAGCAAAGGAGTGAAACCCATTTCTCTGAATAATGTGAATGCCCGCGCGCTGAAACAACGGGATATCTGGTCGGCAATGCGGGCAGAGGCTGCCGCCGCGGCATCCGGCGAGCCGGTGTTGGCCAGTTATTTTCACAACACGGTACTGCGCCATAACAGTATCGACCGCGCTCTGGCCTATCAGCTGGCATCGGTGCTGGATCACGCGGCACTGACCGCCACCGCCCTGCAGGAAGTGATTGCCGCGGCCCTCGCCGACGATCCGACCATTTCCCAGTGTATGCAGGCCGATATCTGCGCCTGGTACGACCGTGACCCGGCCTGCGACCAGTATCTGATGCCCTTTCTGTACTTTAAAGGCTTTCACGCCCTGCAGTCCCATCGTATCGCCCACTGGCTGTGGAAAAAGGGCCGTCACACGCTGGCCCTGTATTTTCAGAGCCAGGTGTCGGAGCAGTTTGCGGTGGATATCCACCCCGCCGCCCGCTTTGGCTGCGGCATCATGATCGATCACGCCACCGGATTCGTGGTGGGGGAAACCTGTGTGGTGGAAGATGATGTATCGATTCTGCACTCGGTGACCTTAGGGGGAACTGGCAGTGGCGGCGGCGATCGCCACCCGAAGATTGGTCGCGGGGTCATGATCGGGGCCGGGGCCAAGGTACTTGGGCCAGTGAAGATCGGTGAAGGGGTAAAGGTTGCCGCGGGTAGCCTGGTATTACGCGACGTACCGGCCCATTCCACGGTGGCCGGTGTGCCGGCGCGGGTAGTAGGCGGTAAATGTGAAGGTGCTCCGGCTTACACCATGGATCAGACACTGGATTCTGACAGCTAAATTGGTTTGAATGGCGATTACTCACGCCAGCGATGCCAGCAACCGCAGTGGCCGACGAGGAACGCGGCAACACTATCGAGATGATCAATGAGGTAAGGCTATGACCGAATCGACGTACAGCGTAATTTTCCGCGGCGATCTGGAGCCCGGGTACACGGTAGCGGACGTAAAAGCCAACTTCGCGCGCCTGTTCAAAGCTGGCCCGGACACCGTGGAAAAGCTGTTCAGCGGTCGTCCGCTCGCCATCAAGAAGGGGTTGAGTCAGGCGCAGGCCGAGCAGCTGCAGGCCACCCTGTCCCGTCATGGCGCGCTGTCTTCCCTCAAACCGGAAGGTGAGCCGCAGCAAGCTGCTCCGGCGCCCAGCCCCGCACCACAGCCCCAGCCGCCCGCAGCCGAGAAGGTGGATTCCGAAAGCGGTCTCTCTCTGGCCCCGATGGAGGGATATCTACTCAAGGACCACGAGCGCGCCAAGGTGGATCCGGTTCAGGTGCCGGTGAGCCATCTGAGCCTGAAGCCCGCCGGTGGAAATCTGGTTGAGGCCAGTGAGCAGCCGGCGCCCCCGTCTGTACAGGTTCAGGTGCCCAACTGGCAGCTGGGCAGTCACATCAGCGGCAAGGCGTCGTTCAAGCTACCGGACTGAAGGTCGTTTAAAGCGTTTTCTCGCCTTGTCGACCGCGCTGCGGGTCACGCAGCCTTGCACATGGTCATTGATCAGTCCCATCGCCTGCATAAATGCGTAAATGGTGGTGGGACCGACGAACTTCCAGCCGCGTTTTTTCAGATCTTTGGAAATGGCTGTCGAGACGTCAGAGGTGGAAACACTCTGCGGCGCGGTATCTGTAGATTCTTTTGGTTCAAACTGCCAGAAATAGGCGGCCAGTGAGCCTCCCTGTTTCACCATTTCCCGGGCGCGCTGGGCGTTGTTGATCACCGCTTCGATTTTGCCCCGGTGCCGTACTATCCCCGCATCCTGCAGCAGCCGCTCAACGTCCTGTTCGGAAAATTTCGCCACCTTGTTGAAGTCGAACTGCTTGAAGGCTGCGCGAAAGTTTTCCCGTTTGGCGAGGATGGTTCGCCAGCTGAGCCCGGACTGGAACCCCTCCAGACAGATCTTCTCGAACAGGCGCTGGTCGTCGTCCACCGGAAAACCCCACTCGTTGTCGTGGTAGGGGAAGAAGTCATCGGTGGCGGCACACCAGCCGCAGCGGGGCTTGCCGTCGGGGCCGTTGACGGTATCTGGCATGAAAGCTGCTCCGGAAATATTGATGAGGCTATTTAACGGGCACAAAAAAGCCGGCGCAAGGCCGGCTTTCGGAAAGATCAGGTGATCGCCAGTGGGGATCAGCCCTCTTCCTTCAGGTAGCGCTCGCGGGAGGCCATCACTTCTTTGCGTGCGGTGTCAGCGTCGGCCCAGCCGTCTACTTTCACCCACTTGCCTGCTTCCAGTGCTTTGTAGTTTTCGAAGTAGTGCTCGATCTGCTTGATCAGCAGCTCCGGCAGGTCGCCGATTTCGTTCACGTGGTCGTACAGTTTGGTCAGCTTGGTGTGCGGTACCGCCAGCAGTTTGGCGTCGACACCGGATTCGTCGGTCATGTTCAGAACGCCGATCACGCGGGAGCGGATGACGGAGCCAACCATTACCGGGTAAGGGGCTACAACCAGCACGTCCAGGGGGTCGCCGTCTTCAGACAGGGTCTGGGGTACGTAGCCGTAGTTGGCCGGGTAGAACATGGGGGTAGCTACGAAACGGTCTACGAATACCGCGTCTGCGTCCTTGTCGACTTCGTATTTGATCGGATCGTGGTTGGCCGGGATCTCGATGATTACGTTGATATCGTTGGGCAGGTCTTTGCCTGGAGAAACCTTGTCGAAGCTCATTGCTGGTCCTGACTAATGTGTGATCGGAAAATTTGGAGGCCGGATTATATACCCTGAGCGGTCGCTAACATAGTCGTGAATTTGGGGCACAGTGGCGGGGCCGCTCACGGGTAAAGCCTTGCAAGACACGAGCTAGGCGCCCCCCCTTAACCCATCCATGGGGGCTCTTCCACGAGGTGGCCCGGCCGTTCCAGGCATTCACGGCGCCTTCGGCCCCTCTCGCGGAAGGTCTTGCAAGGCTTTACCCGCAATCGCCCCCTTCGCACAGCACATCGCTGCGTTGACTATGCTTGAGGGCAAGAATCCACCTGCCTTGATCGCATGACGCGGTGGTCACAATAACGGAGCTTCTCATGGACGAGTCCACCGAACTGCCGCCTTCCTCGCCGGCATCCGTCACCACATCGGTCTCTGCCCCTTCCCCCGCGGCCAATGGCACGCCCCGGGCGCTGAATCCCCGCGAGGTGCGCACGGTGGCCGACGCCAGGCGGATTGTGGAAGCGCGCAACCTGACCCATGTAAAGGTGGGGCTGTTTGATAACGACGGGGTGATGCGCGGCAAGTATATGAGCCGGGAGAAGTTTTTCTCCGCCCTCGACAAGGGCTTTGCCTTCTGCGATGTGGTGCTGGGGTGGGATATCCAGGATCAGCTGTACGATAACGCGCGCTATACCGGCTGGCACACGGGCTATCCGGATGCGCCGGTGCGGATTCTGCCCCATAGCTGCCGCGAAGTGCCGTTTGAAGACGGTATGTTGCTGTTTCTGGCGGAGTTTGAGGGGGCGGCGGAGGCGGTGTGTCCGCGGGCTCTGTTGCGCAGGGTTATCGAGCGCTGCGAGAAGGCGGGGTTTGTGCCGTTTGCGGCGCTGGAGTACGAGTTTTTCCTGTTTGATGAGACGCCGGATTCTGCCCGCGCCAAGGGATATCGGGATCTGAAGCCGTTTACACCCGGCTGGTTCGGTTATTCCACGATTCGCAATTCGGTGCACGCGGATCTGTACCACGAAATTCTGGCGTTTGCCGAGGAGATGGATTTTCCCATCGAGGGGCTGCATACAGAAACGGGCCCCGGGGTGCTGGAGGCGGCGATCACGGTGGATCACGCGGAGGCGGCCGGTGACAAGGCGGCGCTGTTCAAAACCTTTATCAAGGTACTGGCGCAACGGCGCGGTTTGATGGCGACGTTTATGGCCAAATGGTCCAACGATTACCCCGGCCAGAGCGGGCATATCCACGTGTCGCTGCGCAATAAAAGCGATGACACCTCGGCGTTTTTTGCCGAGGGTCAGCCCCATTCCATGAGCGATATTCAACGGCATTTTCTGGCCGGGCAGCAGCGGCTGATGCCAGAGCTGTTGTGCATGGTGGCGCCCACCATCAACAGTTACCGGCGCATGATCCCCGGTTTCTGGGCGCCGACCGATGCCACCTGGGGTGTGGAAAATCGCACCGCGGCACTGCGGGTCATCCCCGGCAGTGATCAATCCCAGCGTCAGGAATATCGCCTTGGTGCCGCCGATGCCAATCCTTATCTCGCTCTCGCAGTGGCGCTGGGCTCCGGTCTTTACGGCATCGAACAGCAGTGGCAGCCGGGCGAGGCGGTGGAAGGGAATGCCTACGAGAGCGAACACCCCGATGAACTGGCACTGCCGCGCACTCTCTGGGACGCGGCACAGCGGCTCAAGCAGTCTGCCGCGGCGCGGGACCTGTTTGGGGAGGCGTTTGTGGAGCATTTCGCCGCGAGCCGGGAGTGGGAAGAGCGCGAATACCGCAAACATATCGGCGACTGGGAATTGCAGCGGTACTTCGAGATTATCTGATTCCAATTTTTATTCAGGCAGGAAGCCCATAGATTTATGCAAAAACTCCAGTGCATTTCCCCCATCGACAACCGGGTTTATGTCGAGCGCCCACTGGCCACGGAATACGAGATTCAGAACGCGCTCAGCGGCGCGCAAGGTGCCCAGCAGCACTGGCGGCAGGTGCCGGTTTCCGAGCGCGCCGCACTGGTGCGTGCCGCGGTAAAAAACCTGCAGCAGAAAAAAGCGCAACTGGCGGAAGAGATCTGCTGGCAGATGGGCCGCCCGATTCAGTACGCCGGCGGTGAAATTGATGGCCTAGCGGAGCGTGCGCTGTATATGGCGGATCTCGCCGAGTCTGCGCCGGGGCCGCTGGGGGATATCCCGCTACCGGAGAAGTCGGGCTTCACCCGGTTTATTCGCCGGGAGCCACTGGGTACCAGCTTTGTGATCGCGCCGTGGAATTACCCCTACCTGACCGCCATCAATGCGATCGCGCCGGCCATTCTCGCCGGCAACAGTGTCATTCTGAAGCACTCCGCACAGACGCCGCTGTGCGCCGAACAACTGGTGGCCGCCTTTACCGAAGCGGGACTGCCGCCCGGGGTGTTCCAGTATCTGCATCTGGATCATCGCGATGCGGAGCAGGTTCTGATCAACGGTGGTGTCCAGCATGTGGCATTTACCGGCTCGGTGGCCGGCGGCGCCGCGGTAGAGAGTGCGGCAGCCGGGCGCTTCCTCTCTGTCGGGCTGGAACTGGGTGGCAAGGATCCGTCCTATGTGCGCGCCGATGCGGACCTGGAATATGCCGTGGCGTCCATTGTGGACGGCGCTTTTTTCAATTCCGGTCAGTCCTGTTGTGGCATAGAGCGGGCTTACGTCCACGAATCCCTGTTTGATGAATTTGTGCAGCGGGCGACGGCGCTGATTCGCGAATACCGTCTGGGCCGTTCCGATGAACAGTCCACAACACTGGGGCCGTTGGTGCGCGCCAGTGCCGCGGATTTTGTGCGCGACCAGATTGACGAGGCCCTGGCCCAGGGCGCGCAGGCGCATATTGATGACGGTGACTTTGCCCTGGATCAGCGCGGCAGTGCTTATATGGCGCCGCAACTGCTCACCAGCGTCAATCACAATATGCGGGTGATGAGCGAGGAATCCTTTGGCCCGGTGTTGGGGGTGATGCCTGTGGCGGACGACGGAGAAGCGCTGGCACTGATGAACGACAGCGAGTACGGCCTCACCGCCGCCATTTACTCCGCCGATGCCGAGGCCGCGCTGGCGCTCGGGGACCAATTGCAAACCGGCACCGTATTTCTGAACCGCTGCGACTATCTCGACCCGGCCCTGGCGTGGACCGGGGTCAAAAATTCCGGTCGCGGCTGCACCCTGTCCGGCGTCGGCTTTGAACACCTTACCCGGCCGAAATCTTTTCACTTCAAACTTGAGCCTTGAGACAGACCATGTCCGACAATCCATTTTTTACCAGCTGGAACTACCCCACCGCCATGCGTGTCGGGCCCGGGCGTGTCTGCGAGTTGCCGCAGCTGTGCCGCGAGATGGGGATGGCATCACCGATGCTGGTGACCGATCCCGGCCTCGCGGCACTGCCAATAATTCAGGGTGTGGTAGAGAACTGCCTGGTGGCCGGGGTGCCGCTGACGGTGTTCAGTGACATCAAGGGCAACCCCACCGGCAGGAATGTGAGCGACGGGGTTGCCGTCTTCAGGGCTCATGGCTGCGATGGTGTGATTGCGTTCGGCGGCGGCTCTGCGCTGGATGCGGGCAAGGCGATTGCCTTGATGGTCGGGCAGACCCATCCCATCTGGGAATTTGAAGATGTGGGAGACAACTACCTCAAGGTCAATACCCGGGGCATGGTGCCGGTAATTGCGGTGCCCACCACTGCCGGAACCGGCTCGGAAGTGGGGCGCTCGTCAGTGATTACCGACGAAGACGCCAAATTAAAGAAAATCATTTTTCACCCGCGCATGCTGCCGGAAATTGTTCTGCTCGACCCCGAGCTGACTCTGGGGCTACCGGCACCGATTACCGCGGCGACGGGCATGGATGCACTGTCCCACAACCTGGAAGCCTTCTGTACGAATAACTTCCATCCCATGGCGGAGGGTATTGCCCTGGAGGGGATGCGTCTGATCAATGTGTACCTGCCGCGGGCGGTAGCCGATGGCAATGATCTGGAGGCGCGAATGCAGATGCTGGTGGCTTCCAGTATGGGCGCCACCGCCTTTCAGCGCGGGCTCGGTGCCATGCACGCGCTGGCCCATCCCCTGGGTGCCCGGTACGACAAGCACCATGGCCTGCTCAACGCAATCCTCATGCCCTATGTACTGAGCGCCAATCAGGTTGCGATTGAGGAGCCGATGAGCCGGCTGTCCCGCTATCTGGCGTTGCCCACTGCGGGCTTTGCGGGGGTGTTGGACTGGGTACTGTTTCTCCGCCGGGACTTTGGCATTCCGCATACGCTGGCGGAAATCGGTATTGGTGAGGAAGACGCGGATCTGGTCGCGGGTATGGCCGCCGCGGACCCATCGGCGCCGGGCAATCCGTTGCCATTTTCTACAGATGATTACCGCGGTCTCTTTCTAAAAGCCTGTCGCGGTGACCTTTGAGGGGCGGGGAATCAAACCAGTTCTGCTGTCAGGGCACGGATTTCCGATTGCAACGCCGCCGTCGACAGGGGTGGTGACGCTTTGCCGTTGCGTTGAACCCCGTACCAGAGAATCGACAGATAGCGGTACACCTGCTGCCACCGCTGGAGTTTTTCCAAATCCCCATCTTTGACAGGGCGTTGTAAATACCCCTCGAGTAGCGTCTGCTGCTGATCATTCTTCATTTCAAACCCGAGGGTTACCGTGGCCAGATCGAAAAACCGGTGGCCACAGGCCGCGTATTCCCAGTCGATGGCGCGCAGCACGCCGGTGTTATCCACAAGCAGATTGCCGGGCAGCAGGTCGTTGTGACACAGGCAGTGATTGTCTGTCTGCTGGCTGCAGTGGATTAGCCGCGGCTGTATTTTTTCCCGCAGCTGTTTTAGCGACGCACGCAGAGGGTCGCTCGGTTGGATTGATTGCCAGTAGGTTTCGGCTTTCGCGGCGTAATCAAGATGGGTGCCAGTCTGTGGCAGTCGGTGTAATTGACGCAGCAGACGTGACAGATCGGCGATCGCGTTCGGCCGTGTCAGTGTCAGCGGGGTGGCGTCAATAAAGCGGGTGATCAGGTAGCGATGGCCCGGGTCGCTATACACCAGCGGAGCACTCAGATTGGCTTTACTGGCGTGGGTGAGGGCTTCCACCTCTGCGCTGCGGTTCAGGTCCAGTGCGCTGGAATTGGCAGCATTAATGCGCAGTACCAGTCTGTCGCTGCCGGTCTGAATGAGAAAACTGTGATTGGTCAGCCCGCCCCCAAGAGGGCGGATGTATCGCGGTGGCTGGTCGCTCCAGTGTTGCCATTCTTCGGCGAGGAGTGTGTCGACCAGATTCTTCATGTGGCGAGGGCTTGTTCTGGCTCAACCTTTTGCCGGCGGTAGAGCGCGTACCACTGGAAAAAGCCGATAACGACGAGCACCACGTAGAGGACGAACAGCAGGGCGGTGAGATACATGCCGCGGTCGACATACAGATAGATGGCGGCGCCGTCGATGACGATCCAGTAGAGCCAGTTTTCCAGCACCTTGCGGGTCACCATGTAAGTGGTGATCACGGCTCCCCAGGTGGTGAAAGAATCCAGATAGGGGAGGGCGGCGCTGGTGTAATTGTCCAGCACATAGCCGAAGATCAGCGTGAGTGCGCCAACCCCCGCGAAGGCCCCAAGGTGCATGGCTGCAGACCAGCGGTGGATATGCAGCTTTTCGCCGTCTCTATTGCGATGCCGCCACTGCCACCAGCCGTATACGGCGATTACCAGATAAAAAATCTGCAGTGCCGATTCCATCAACAGACTGACATCCCAGAACAGGAACAGGTAGATTCCGGTACTGGCAAAGGCGGCGTACCAGCACAGGATGTTTTCCCGCATGGCGAGCAGCAGGTAGGCCAGTGCCAGTACCACCGCGGCCACTTCCCACAGGGACATGGCAGCCATGGATTGGGCGATGGCTTCGCGAATTTCCGGGGAGAACAT
The DNA here is from genome assembly GCF_021165935.1 of Microbulbifer elongatus. Classification (NCBI taxonomy): domain Bacteria; kingdom Pseudomonadati; phylum Pseudomonadota; class Gammaproteobacteria; order Cellvibrionales; family Microbulbiferaceae; genus Microbulbifer; species Microbulbifer elongatus. Next base: position 1,816,239 of record NZ_CP088953.1, read on the forward strand.
GGATCAGAGCCCGATATTAGGGTTGAGATCGCCGTCGATAAATTTACACACGAAAATCGCGCGCCCGAACTGTTCCCAGGATTTGCGCATTTCCGCTTTCAGTACGTCCATCACTACATCGTAGTCACCGAATACCTGGGTGCTCATGGTGTTGGAGATCACCTGCAGCTGCGGCTGCTCATTCAGGCGCTGGATAAAATCCTTGATCGCCGGGATGTACTCGTCTTTCAGTGGGTACATGCTGATTTCTACGGAGAGTTGCATATCAATATTCCCAATTAAAAGGTGTAGCTGCCGGAGATGCCCGCGGTGCGCGGTTCACCCAGCTGGTAGTAGGCTTCCGGGGCATAGCCGTTGGCCGGGTTGTTGCCGAACTGGTTGCTGAAGTAGAAACCGCGAGTGTAGATCACCTCGTCGGTCAGGTTTCTGCCCCACAGGGAAAGATCCCAGTTGTCGCCGCGATAGGTAAGGCGCGCATTGACCAGTTCATAGGCGGTGGATTTTTCATTGTGGCTGTTGGAGAAATAAAAATCGTCCTTGCCTTCCAGTTCCACCCGTCCACTCAGATTGCTGGTGAAGGCGTATTCGGCACCGGTAACGTACTGGTAATTCGGCGCGTGTGCCAGGTCGCGACCGTTGAGATCTACCGGTGAAGTGTCGCCGGTGTTGTCATCGCGGCCGTCAACGTGCGTGCTGCTGACAAAGTCTTCGAATTCCGCATTCAGCCAACCAATGGTGGCGAAGAGTTGCAGGGCATCGCTGGCCTGGAAGTTGATTTCTGCCTCAATACCGGTGCTGTGACCGCCGGCGGCATTGGCCAGATAGTCGTCGAAGGAAAAGTCTTCCGGGTTGAAAATGGATTGCTTGGCCTGAACATCGCTGCGGTCCTGGTAGAAAGCGGCGAACTGCGCCTGCAGGCGGTTTTCCAACCAGTCACCTTTTACGCCGAGCTCATAGTTCAGCATGCTTTCGGTATCGAACAGGAAGGTCTCGCTGCCGATGGCCGGGTTGTTTTCCGACGCCGAAATAATGCGGCCGTTGACGCCGCCGGCTTTGTAGCCGCGGGACAGGGTGCCGTAGAGCATGGTGTTGTCGGTGGCGCTGAACTGCAGGGTGATATTGCCGCCCCACAGGTCTTCGCGGGTGTCGCTGGCGACTTCGAGATTGTCATCGTAGTCCGCGCGGCGCTGTTCCAGTCGCAGGCCGGTAATCAGTTCAAGGCGGTCGCTCAGTGCGGTATTCAGCTGCCCGTAAATAGCGGCGTTATCGGTATCGAACTGGCTGGCAAAGCGGGCATTGCGCTCCAGTGCCTCTTCTTCGGTGCGCAGATAGACACCCGCCACCCAGCCGGTGCTGTCGCCAAACAGGCGACTTTCTTCAGTGGATACCAGGCGCACATCGGCGCTCAGGTTGTCGCGGTCACGCAGGTAGTTGTCGGTGGAGACGTATTCCCAAGGGTGGAAGCCTAGATAAGACCAGTCTTCGTCGTAGCCGTATTCGGTATCGGAGCTGGCGGCACTCAATACGGAGTGGACGGTAAATAGTGTGTTGCCGCTCCACTGGGCGCTCACCGCACCGGCCAGGGTTTCCTGGCGGTCGTGGCCGGGCTGGTCGGACTGGGTGGTGCGGCTGTTGTCGAAGCTGAAGGCGTCGTAGCCGTTGTCCGCATCCAGGTAGAAGAGGGTGAAGTCCAGTTGCAGGTCGTCGCTGGCCTGGTAGCGCAACTTGCCGCGGGCCACGGTCTCGTCGATATTGTTGGTGTCTTTGCGATCCAGGTAACGGTTGTACACATAGCCGTCGGACTGCTGGTTCTGCACCGCAAAGCGGTAGCTCAGTTGTTCCGAGAGGGGGCCGCTGGTGATTGCGGACACCGTGTGGGCGCCATAGCGCGCGGCTTCGGCGGATATCTTGCCGGTGTGCTCGGCAGTCGGCGCATTGCTGGTCATGCTCACCAGACCGGCCAGCGCGTTGGCGCCATACACGGTGCCCTGGGGGCCGCGCAGGATTTCCACCTGCTGCATATCCAGGGTGCTGGCGGCGAGGCCGAGGCCGGTAAAGTCGATACCATCGACGATCAGTCCCACGGAGGGATTCACCGGGTCGATAAACTGGCTGCGCTCGCCGATACCGCGGATCTGTACAAAGCGTCCGCGGGAGGCACCGCTGGAGAAGTTCACATTGGGCGCCAGGTTCAGCAGCTGCTCAAGGTTGCTGGCGCCGCGGGTCTCGATGGCGGCGGCGTCCAGTACACTCACACTGGTGGGGGTGTCGAGCTGGCTGCTGGCGCGCAGCTGACTGGTGACCACCACTTCCTCGATCGCGGTGTCCGCGACCGCGGTGGCGCTGATCAACGCGGTTACCACACCAATAGCGTGGGCAAGGGTATGGGCGAGTGGTTTAAAAGCGTTATTGGTTTTCATGGCTCTCTCGTACATATCGGTGAGAGACCCGGAGCGCGACGTGAAGTGGGGAGCTGGAGGACTACCTATTCCTACGCCGGTATTAGCCGGATCAGGTTCAAGGGTTTCCTGCAGAATCGTAAAAGATCCCGCAGCATCTCAGGCTTTCGCCACCCCTTAGGTTGTGCAGTAGGTTTTGCGGGCGCGATCCTATCAGATAAGCGAAGTGGCAGGAACTGTGGTGTGCGTGGCGAACAGGTTCGCTACGATGGTCATATCTGAACCCTCCTTTGCGCCAGCTTGCGCAAGGCCAAACGCGTACAGGAGTTGATATGCGCGCTTTTTCACTGCTGGATCTATCCCCCATTACCGAGGGGAGTGACGCCCGCACGGCATTGTTGAACTCTCTGGATCTGGCACGCCACGCCGAAGGTGCCGGTTACTGCCGCTACTGGATGGCAGAGCACCACAATATGACCGGCGTGGCCAGTGCGGCGACCGCGGTGGCGCTCGGCCATATCGCCGCGGGTACCAGCAAGATTCGCGTTGCCGCCGGCGGGGTGATGCTTCCCAACCACGCGCCGCTGGTGATTGCGGAACAGTTCGGCACCCTGGCGGCACTCTACCCGGACCGGGTGGATCTGGGGCTGGGGCGGGCACCCGGTACCGATGGTGCCACCATGACCGCCCTGCGTCGGGATCCGTTGCACGCGGCGGACCAGTTTCCGGAGGACGTACGCGAGTTGCTGCACTACTTCGCCCCGGAAACACCCGGCCAGCGGGTACGGGCCGTGCCGGGGGCCGGATTGCAGGTGCCCATCTGGTTGCTGGGCTCCAGTCTCTACAGTGCGCAGCTGGCGGCGGCCATGGGACTGCCGTTTGCCTTTGCCTCTCACTTTGCCCCCGCCATGCTGGATCAGGCGTTGCATCTCTATAGAACACAGTTCAAGCCGTCGGAATCGCTGGCAGAGCCCTATGCGGCCGCGGCGATCAATGTGTTTGCTGCGGACGACGCGGTTGAGGCGCGCAAGCTGATGACGTCCATCGAGCAGCAGTTTGTCGCCCTGCGCCGGGGCACCCCCGGTAAAATCAAACCGCCGGTGGACGATCCGGAATCCATCGCCGCTCCCGCCGAGCGCATGCAGGTGGCGCAGGCACTGGCGGAGAGTGCGGTGGGCACGCGCGACACCGTCGCCGAGTGGATTGATGGATTTCTCGAACGCACCCGGGTGGACGAGCTGATTGTTACCGGCGCGATTTACGATCACCGCGCGCGGCTGCGCTCCTTCGAACTGGCGGCGGACGTATTGCGGGAGCGGGTCGATGGTTGATACGGACCCCATGGATCGAGCGGTGCACTGGCGGTGGTTTCTCGCCCACTTGCTGTTTGTGCTGGTGGCCTGGACGCTGTTTATTAAATACCTGTTTCCCATCGCTGTGGCCCTGTCCAGCGGCACCCCCTGGCACAGCCATGTGTACTGGGATCTGTGGCCGCTGGCCCATCTGTGGCTGGGCTGGGCGCTGCTCAGACAGCCGGGTTACCTGCGCATCCTGGCGATCGCGATGGCAGCGATCGAAATCGTGATTATCGTCACCAAGTTTGCACTGTTTCTGGCGGAGCCCCAGTGGGATATCTGGCGCACCAACTGGTTCGTTAACAAGGTCTTCGTACTCAGCTGCTTTGTTCTGGTTCTCGCTACCGCAGTGGCGCGGCCGCGTGCATTGAGCGCTCAACCGCGCGATTCCCGCGAATACGCGGACGGCGCATATAAATGAAAACATGACCGCCGGCGCGTATGGGGGAAACCTTCTGGCCGCTGCAGTAAGTATCGGTATTTTCCTGGTTGCCCTGCATGGCTGGGCCCGGTGGCTGGCCTGCCTGGTTCGGATCATTCTCTCCGCCCTTACCCTGCAGGTACTGGGCGCTCCCTGGTGGCCGGCCCTGGTTGCGGTAGCTGCAGCGGTGATGGGCGGACTGCTTGGTGATTTGCGGTCACTAAATTCCCGAACTTGAAAATTTTGGCTTTGCAGTGCTGCCTTACCGGTTTTTATTAATCGGCCAAACACATATAATCCCGTAACTAAAAATTCGCCCGCATCGGCCCGTTCTGTTCGAATTTTGATCGGCTGTCGATGGCGATCCCTGTCCACCCGTCCTGTCACCGCCAGAGTCGGGGTCAACCGGAGACCAAATAATGAAAATCGCACTGATGAATGAATTCAGCCAGGCATCCAAAAATGCCGTGGTCCTGAAAGAGCTGCAGGATGTTGCCGGCGAGCTGGGCCACACCGTGTACAACACCGGCATGAGCGACGACAACGATCACCGCCTGACCTACATCCACCTTGGGATCATGGGCAGTCTGCTGCTGAATTCCAAAGCCGTGGACTTCGTGGTGAGCGGCTGCGGTACTGGTCAGGGCGCTTTGATGTCCCTGAATGCCTATCCGGGCGTGACCTGTGGCTATTGTATCGATCCGGCAGACGCCTTCCTGTTTGCCCAGATAAACAACGGCAACGCACTGGCCATTCCGTTCGCCAAGGGTTTCGGCTGGGGCGCGGAACTGAATATCCGTTATATTTTCGAAAAAGCCTTCACCGGCGTAAAAGGCCAGGGCTACCCGCCAGAGCGCAAAGAATCTCAGGTGGCCAACGCCGGCATCCTGAATCACATCAAGGAAGCCACCGGCAAAGCCTATCTGGACGGTCTCAAGGCCATCGATCTGGAGCTGGTAAAAACCGCCGTCACTGGCGAGCGCTTCCAGGCCTGCTTCTTTGAAAACAGCCAGGACCAGGAACTGACCGACTTCGTACGCAGTGTGTTGGATTCCTGAGTGAAGCTGCGCTGACAACCGGCGCAGTTTTCAAAAGGCCGCCGCGGAAACTCCGGGGCGGCCTTTTTTGTTATAGTCGCTCCTTACTTTTCGTGTCTGGCGAGGGACCTGCGCAGATGTCTGAAAGAAACCAGAATACGACCGTGCCCTACGTGCAGGAAGGCGAACGGGTTTTCCTGTTCGACGGGGTTTGTCGGCTGTGTTCCTTCTGGGCGCGCTTTCTGCTGAAGTTCGATCGCCATCGCCGCCTGAAACTCGCCACCGTACAGTCTGATGAGGGGCAGGCGATCCTGTCGTTTTTCGATATGCCCCTCGATGAATACGAAACCCTGCTTCTGGTTGAAAATGGCCAGATGTATGTAAAGTCGGACGCGATACTGCGTATTCTAAAACTGCTCCCATTTCCCTGGCCGGCACTCAGCTGCTTTCGACGGATACCACTGTCGGTGCGCGACTGGATTTACGACCGTGTCGCGCGGAACCGGTATCGGTTGTTCGGGAAAAATTCGGTGTGTGCCGCGCCTCGCGCAGAAGATGAATCGCGTTTTATCAGCAAAAAAAAATCCCTCTTAATGGAAATACGCGAAGCATTACAGACGGACTTTGAGCAAGTCTGGCCCATCTTTTACCAGGTGGTCAGCGCCGGTGAGACATACGCCTACGCGACGGAAACCTCGCGGGAGGAGGCGTACAAGATCTGGATGGAAGCGCCGCGCAAGACCTTTGTCTGCGAGGAAGATGGGGAAATTCTGGGTACCTACTACCTGAAAACCAATCAGCCTGGCCCTGGTGCGCATGTGTGCAACTGTGGCTATATGGTGGCAGCCAATGCCCGCGGCAGAGGGCTGGCTTCCGCCATGTGCGAACACTCGCAAAAAACAGCGCGCGAGCTGGGGTACCGTGCGATGCAGTTCAATTTCGTCGCCGTCACCAATGAGGGGGCGGTGCGCCTGTGGAAAAAGCTGGGGTTTGCTGAGGTGGGCCGCCTGCCCGGTGCGTTCAATCATCCCTCCGCTGGGTATGTGGATGCACTGGTGATGTACAAGAGGCTTGTCGATTGAAGTGAGCGAGGTAAAACCAGAGGGACTGGTGATAAATGGAGTTTACGATGGATCAAGGCAGGTTGCAGGAGGGTGCGGCTAAATGCTGCTGTGTCTGTGAAGAGCCTATTCCGATTCACCTGCGGTACACAATGGCCTCGAAAGATTGGCCTCACTGTGGTGCCCACGACTGCTCCCGATTGCTTTCACAGCAGGAAAGTATGCCGGAACCGTTGTTTCTCGCTCGGCTGTCCGCGTTAAAGTCGCAAACCCGAGAGCGCAAGGTTTACCGGCAGGACCGGGAACGGCGGATTCTCGCGCGGGTCGAGGCAGAAGAGGAGGAGAACCAACACCAGCTGGACTCCCTTCTGGCCACACGCACTGACCTGGATCGCGGTGACGTTCATCGGATGGTGATTCCTGCAGGACGCCGTAACGCGGTTCCACTCTCCAGCGCGCGTGTCGAAACGTATCGCGAACACCTGTTGGCGGTGGCCGCGGAAGCCGAGAATTACCTTTCGGTGGCGGACGTTTCTGAGGACCGGAATCTGCGCTCCGCCGCCATGTGCGTTCAACACGAAGAAGCGTTCTCGCCGGATTCCCGGGTGCAGAAAATCAGCGACCACATCTGCGGTACCTGCCGGGGAGCATGCTGTTCCTCCGGCGGTGAGACGGCGTACCTGTCGCCATTGAGTGTGCGTAAGGCAAGTGCCCTCTACCCGGATCTGGATAAGGACGGGATCATTGAGTTGTATCTTTCCCGCGTGGCGCCGGTGACCATTGAAAACGCCTGTATCAATCAGACCCCCGACGGCTGCAGTCTGCCGAGAGAACTGCGCTCGGACATCTGCAATGCGTATTTTTGTGATCCGTTGCTGGAGTACCATCGCGAAAGTGCCGAGCAGTCACCCAAGCCGGCGGTGTTGGCGATTCAGCGGGAGGCCACCTTTGGCGGCACTCTCGATCCCGACGCGTCAAATGCCATACTCGATGTGGTTCTGGTGACTGAAGACGGGGTGGAGCGCGCCTAGCAACCAGCGCTGTGGAAACAATACAAGTTCGAGCGGGGTAGCTTCTTTACGGGAGTATTTGCTTTACACTGCGTGCCTCAATTTCATTCCCTGGCGAACCTTGTGGAGCCTGTATGAGTCAGTCTGATGTGAATAACTGGCTGGATAACCTGCCCGAAGCCTTCCTCGCCTATCTGAATGGCCGTCGCCTGGATGAGGTCGAGTGCATTGTCCCGGATCTGAATGGCATGTCGCGGGGCAAGGCGATGCCGCTGAACAAGTTCTCCCCTGAAACGCCGATCTTCCTGCCTATCTCCATCTTCTACCAGACCATCACCGGCCAGGATGTGGAGATGGATATCGAAAACCAGTGGGCGGAAAGCGATATGGCGCTGGTGCCGGATATGTCCACCGCCATGGCGGTGCCCTGGGCAAAAACGCCGGCACTGCAGATTATTCACGACCTGCAGGATCTCGACGGCAACCCGATTCCCTGCGCGCCGCGCAATGTGCTGAAGCGGGTGATTGCCATGTACCGGGCGCGGGGCTGGCAGCCGATTGTGGCGCCGGAGCTGGAGTTCTATCTGACCCGGCCGAATGTGGATCCCAACGAACCGATCCAGCCGCCCATCGGTCGCAATGGTCGCTCGGGCACTTCCCTGCAGTCCTATTCCATGACCGCCATCGACGAATACGGCCCGGTTATCGATACCATTTATGAGTTTGCCGAGGCCGCGGGCCTGCATATCGACTCGGTGATTCAGGAAGACGGCGCCGGCCAGGTGGAGTTCAACCTGCCTCACGGCGATCCGCTGCTGCTCGCCGACCAGGTGTTTTACTTCAAGCGCATCATCCGCGAGGCGGCGCTGAAAAACGGTATGTTTGCCACCTTTATGGCCAAACCCATGCGCGATCAGCCCGGCAGTGCCATGCATATTCACCAGAGTGTGGTGGACGTCCATACCGGCGGCAATGTGTTCTCAGCGGAAGACGGCAGTGCCTCGGACCTGTTCCGCTACTTTATCGGTGGCACCCAGAAACATTTGCGGGAAATCATGCCGTTTATCGCGCCGAACGTGAATTCCTACCGCCGCTATGTGCTGTCGGACAATTCCAGTGCGCCGACCAATATCGGCTGGGGCTACGACAATCGTGCCACCGGCCTGCGGGTACCCAATTCCGGAGCCCAGGATCGCCGTCTGGAAAATCGCGTGGTCGGGGTGGATGCCAACCCGTATCTGGCAATTGCCGCGAGCCTGGTGTGTGGATACCTGGGGATGATCAACGGTATCGAGCCGAGCGCCCCGGCGGCGTCGGAGCTGGATGAGGCTCAGGAGGAAAGTTTCTATATCCCGCTGACCTTTGATGAAGCGTTGCGTATCTTTGACGACGCGGACGAGCTGCGTCAGACCCTGGGGGAGGATTTCTGTCAGTTGTACGCGGCGGTGAAGTACGAGGAGATGCGCCTGTTCCACCGGGAGATTTCCCCCTGGGAACGCCAGCACCTGCTGTTGAACGTGTAGCGGGTCGCCAGAACAGAAAAGGCCCCAACCGGAAACCGGTGGGGCCTTTTTTATTGCGGGAGCCTGTGACGGTTAAACGTCGAAGCCTTCCTTCAGTTTCTTTTCCACCAGGGCCTTTTTCAGGCGGGCGTACTGGGGGACGCCGTTCTTGTAGGGTGGGTAGTCCTCGCCCTGGATCAGTGGCTCGAGGTAGTCGCGACCGGCCTGGGTGATGCCGAAACCATCCTCGGAAATGAATTCCTTGGGCATGAATTTTTCCACATTGGCCACCTCGGAAAGCGGCGCCTCACCGATGCTCCAGCTGTAGTCGGCGGCACCCGTGCCATTGCGCTCGATTGTCGGCATGATGGCATTCTTGCCGGCAGCCGCCGCTTCCACCGCGGCTTTCCCCACCGCGTAGGCCTGCTCCACATCGGTGGCCGAAGCAATATGGCGGGCGGCACGCTGCAGGTAGTCAGCCAGGGCCCAGTGGTACTTCAGACCCAGCTCGTCTTTGACCATCTTGGCCAGCGTCGGCGCCACACCGCCCAGCTGCTTGTGGCCGAATGCATCCACACTGCCGGCGTCTGCCAGGAAGGTGCCGTCTTCGTACTGGGCGCCCTCGGAGGCAACGATCACACAGTAGCCTTTGTCGTCGACAGTCTGCTGCACTCTGGCGAGAAACTTTTCTTTATCGAAAGCGACTTCGGGCAGCAGGATAATGTGGGGGGCATCGCCTTCCTGTTCCTGAGCGAGAGCACCGGCGGCGGCGATCCAGCCGGCGTGACGGCCCATGACTTCGAGGATAAAGACCTTGGTGGAGGTGGCGCACATGGAGGCCACGTCCAGTGCTGCTTCCCTGGTGGAGACGGCAACGTATTTGGCCACGGAGCCGAAGCCCGGGCAGTTGTCGGTGAACGGCAGGTCGTTGTCCACGGTTTTGGGAATGTGGATCGCCTGGATGGGGTAGCCCATCTTTTCCGACAGCTGGGAAATCTTGAGGCAGGTATCGGCGGAATCACCGCCGCCGTTATAGAAGAAGTAGCCAATATCGTGGGCCTTGAACACTTCGATCAGGCGCTCGTACTCGGCGCGATTCTGTTCCAGGCTTTTCAGCTTGTAACGGCAGGAGCCAAAGGCTCCCGACGGTGTGTGGCGCAGGGCGGCGATGGTGTCGGTGGATTCCTGGCTGACGTCGATCAGCTCTTCCTTGAGGGCGCCGACAATGCCGTTGAGGCCGGCGTAGATGGTGCCGATCTTGTCGCTGTGCTGGCGGGCGGTCTCGATGACTCCGCAGGCGGAGGTGTTGATAACGGCGGTGACGCCGCCGGATTGCGCATAAAAAGCGTTCTTCTTCGACATGTCTATCCTATGGCTTCTCGTCAAAAGTCACCCGTAGCGTGGGGTGTTTTCGGCGGGCGGCTCTTGGCGGCTACCTCACGCGGCGCGAAGTCTAATGTATTCATATGGCAATTGCATGGAATTGCGGGCATTCGACACTTACTGTGGTAAAAGGCCGTGATAAGCTTGCGCGTCGTCGATTTTTCGAGCACTGCTGATACTTCCTGCCGTGGACCAGAGCAGAAGCAAAAAGCGCGCCGGGCCGCAGATGGCCTCGGATATTCCCGCAAGCGTGGAGATTGATTGCGTGAATGGGCAGTCTCAGGCGGCACCACGTGCGGCCGTGTGGGCCGGCGCTGGCGCGCTTCCGTATTGAATAGAGTGAACAACTGGCATGCATATACATATTCTAGGCATTTGCGGCACTTTTATGGGCAGCCTTGCGCAACTGGCCGTGGCCGAAGGGCACAAGGTCACCGGCTCCGATGCCAATGTGTACCCGCCCATGAGTACCCAGCTGGAAAATGCCGGGATCCTGCTGACCGAAGGGTACGACCCGGCCCAACTGGATCCGGTCCCGGATCTGGTCATTATCGGCAACGCCCTGTCCCGGGGAAATCCGGCGGTGGAAGCGGTGCTGGAAAAAGGGTTGCCCTATACCTCCGGCGCCCAGTGGCTGTGCGATCACTTCCTCGGTGGGCGCTGGGTGCTGGCGGTGTCCGGTACCCACGGCAAAACCACCACCGCGAGCATGCTGGCCTGGGTTCTCGACTACGCGGGGATGGACCCCGGGTTTCTGATCGGTGGCGTGCCGCAGAACTTCGATGTATCGGCGCGCCTGGGCAGCACGCCCTTTTTTGTGGTGGAGGCGGATGAATACGACACCGCCTTTTTCGACAAGCGTTCCAAGTTTGTCCACTGCCGCCCGCGCACGCTGATCATCAACAACCTCGAATTTGACCATGCGGACATCTTCGAGGATCTTGCTGCCATTCAGAAGCAGTTCCACCATCTGGTGCGCACCGTGCCCGCCAGTGGGCTGGTCATCGCCGCCCGGGAAGATGCGGTATCCCAGGTGCTGGAAGCCGGCTGCTGGAGTGAAGTGCAGCGCTTTGATGTCGAACACGCCGATGGTGTGCGCCTGGGGGACTGGTGCGCAGTGAACGTGTCGGCGGACGGTGGACACTTCGACGTGCAGCTGGAGGGCACCACCGTGGCCAGCGTGCAGTGGGAGCAAACCGGACTGCACAGTGTGAAGAACGGACTTGCGGTCATCGCTGCCGCGCGCCATGTGGGCGTCGAACCGGCCACCGCCGCGGAGGCGCTGGGTCAGTTTGGCGGAGTGAAGCGGCGTATGGAGTGTCTGGGGGAGATCCAGGGTATCCGGGTCTACGACGATTTCGCCCACCACCCCACAGCGATTGAAACCACCCTCAATGGGCTGCGGGCGAAGGTCGGCAGTGAAAAAGTCATTGCGCTGATTGAACCGCGCTCCAATACCATGCGTATGGGACACCATCAGAATCAACTGGCCCGAGCCTGCTCGGGGGCGGACCTGGTGCTCTGGTACCAGCCCGAAGGGATGAACTGGTCCCTGGATGAGGTGGTTCACCATTCCACCGTACCGGCAAAGGTTCTCCACAGCATCGACGCTGCGGTAGAATCCGTGCTCGAACTGTCTGGCCCCGGTAGCCACATCATTGTGATGAGCAACGGTGGCTTCGGCGGTGTACACCAGCGATTGCTCCACGCGCTGGAGCAGAGATACGGCAAATAGCCCCGCGCGGGGGCGGAAACGGATACCTCATTGGCTGAGTCCACTTTTCCCAAAACAGTAACCCTGGCAATCACCGGCGCGTCCGGCGCCCAGTACGGCCTGCGCCTGTTGCAATGCCTGCTGGCGGCGCGGGTGCGGGTGTGGCTGCTGCTGTCCGATGCCGCGCGCATCGTGATCGATACCGAAACCGACGTTTCCCTGCCGGAAGACGAGGGCCGCACGGAAGATTTTCTGCGTGCACTGTATGCGGCAGAAGCGGGGCAGTTAACCCTGTTCGGCAAGCGCGACTGGTTTTCCCCGGTAGCGTCCGGCACCGGCGCCGCCAGCAGTTTGGTGATTTGCCCGGCCAGCGGCGGCACCCTGTCTGCCATCGCCACGGGCGCGTCCAACAATCTGATTGAACGCGCAGCGGATGTGGCCCTGAAAGAGCGCCGGCAGTTGATCCTGGTGCCGCGGGAAGCGCCGTATTCGCAGATCCATCTGGAAAACATGCTGAAGCTCACCCGCATGGGAGCGGTCATTCTGCCGGCCAGCCCGGGTTTTTATCAGAAGCCGCAAACCGTGGAGGATCTGGTGGACTTTGTGGTCGCCAGAATCCTGAGTCAGTTACACATCGAACAAACTCTGTTACCCCCCTGGGGAAACTGCTGAGAGTCCCGAGTTATGGACAAGACCATCACCATCCATTACTGCGTGCAGTGCAACTGGATGCTGCGCGCCACCTGGATGACCCAGGAGCTGCTGTATACCTTCGCCGAAGATCTGGATCAGGTGGCTCTGAAACCGGGCAGTGGGGGTGTGTTCGAAATTCACGTGGGGGATCGGTTGATCTGGGAACGTAAACGGGACGGGGGTTTTCCCGGGCCAAAAGAACTGAAACAGAAAGTGCGGGACGTCCTGTTTCCCGAGCGCGACCTCGGGCACGTGGACAAGTAAACGGGATTTACGAAATGTCGGCAGTGCGAAACGGAATCAAAGGCCGCGCGCTGCCTGATTTCTATCAGAACAAAGCGAATTGATTATGCTGTTGGGCTTGAAGACCTGGTACGAAAAGCTGGTTCTCGGACATCCGAAAATGGTGCTGGCTCTGGTGGCGCTGCTCACCATTGCCGCGGCAGCCGGGCTGCCGAATTTCAAATTGGATGCATCGGCAGATTCCCTGACCCTGGAAACCGACGATTCACTGGATTTTTTTCGCGAGATTTCCGAGCGCTACAACTCCGGCGATTTTCTCGTGGTGACCTATCGCTACAAGCAGGGCGACCTGTTCAGCGATGACTCTCTGGCAACCATGCGCCGCCTGCAGGACGAGCTGGCGATGGTCGATGGCGTTACCGGGGTGCAGTCGATCCTCAATGTGCCACTGCTGTACAGTCCCAAGCTATCCATTACCGAAGTGGCTGGCGGAATCCGCACACTGTCGAGCCCCGGTGTCGACAAGAGCCTGGCCCGCCAGGAATTTCTCGAAAGCCCTATCTACAAAGAGCTGATTCTGAGCCCCGATGGCGAGACCACCGCCTTGATGCTCAACCTGACGCTGGATAAGGAAGGGCTCGACCTGGTGCGTGAGCGCGATGCGCTGCGTCGCCTGCGCAACGAGCAGGGGTTAAACACGGAACAGGCAAGCCGCCTGCAAGCGGTGAGTGCGGAATACCTGAAACACCGTACTGCGCAGGAAACTGCCGCACGGGAGCGCGTCGACGAGGTGCGCCAGATCCTCACACATTACGAAGAGAATGCCGAGTTGTTCCTCGGCGGCCTCACCATGATCACCTCGGATATGATCGCGTTTATCCAGAGTGACCTGATGGTGTTCGGCGCCGGTATTCTGATCTTTATCGTGGTCACCCTGCTGCTGATTTTCCGCCAGCCGCGCTGGGTACTGCTGCCGCTGATAACCTGTGTGACCACTGCCGTAATGATGCTGGGGCTGTTGTCCTGGCTCGACTGGCGTATGACCGTCATCTCTGCCAACTTCGTCGCGCTGTTGCTGATCATTACCCTCGCCATCACCATCCATCTGGCGGTGCGCTATCGCGAATATTTTTCCCAGTACCCGCAGTGGGATCGATTGCAATTGGCCTCCGCCACCGTGGCTTTTATGGCCAAACCCTGTCTGTACACCGGTCTCACCACCATGGTTGCCTTTATCTCCCTGGTGGTCAGCGGCATCCGCCCGGTGATCGATTTCGGCTGGATGATGACCATCGGTGTCACCATGGCACTGGTGCTGTCGTTCCTGATCATTCCTGCCAGCCTGATGCTGCTGAAAAAGCGCGATAGCGGTCAGGGGGCCGACAACTCCCACGCATTCACCCAGGTGTTTTCCCGCTTTGCGGAGAACCACAGAGGTATCGTGCTCGGCGTCGCGGTACTCGCCGCCATCATCAGTGCTGTGGGTATCTCCCGCCTGAAAGTGGAAAACCGTTTTATTGACTATTTCGATGATTCCACCGAGATTCATCAGGGTATGCTGGTCATCGACCAACGCCTCGGCGGCACCATCAATCTGGATGTGATTCTCAACAAACCGGAAGAAACCGCCCCGGCGTTTGATGGCGAAGAAGACCCCTTCGGTACCGACTTTGGCGGCGACGAGACTGTGGGCGAGGTAGCGGGGGAGGAAGCCGACCCATTTGCCGCCGAAGACCCCTTCGCGGCGGACGACCCCTTTGCATCGGGCGATGGCGCAAGCCAGGCCCCGGACGCCTACTGGTTTACCGTTGCCGGCCTCAATCAGATCGAGCAGCTGCACGACTTTCTTGAAGCTCAGCCGGAAATCGGCAAGGTGCAGTCCCTCGCCACCCTCTACAAAGTGGCCCAAGACCTGAACGACGGCGGCCTCAACGACTTCGAACTGGCCGTTGCCCGCCAGAGCCTGCCGGACGAAATCAATCAGGTACTGATTAACCCCTACTGGTCGCCGCAAGCGCAGCAGGCGCGTATTACCATGCGCGTCATGGAGACAGATCCTAATCTGCGCCGGGATGAGCTGATCCAGCGTATCTACACCTACGTGCAGGATGAAATGGGCATCGCCCCGGAGAACATTCGCCAGACCGGTATGCTGGTACTGTACAACAACATGCTGCAGAGCCTGTTCAAGTCCCAGATTCTCACCCTGGGCGCCGTCTTCGCCGGCATCCTGCTGATGTTCCTGGTGCTGTTCCGCTCGCTCTCCATCGCGATCATCGCCCTGGTGCCCAATATGCTCGCCGCCTGTGTGGTCCTCGGTGGCATGGGCCTGGCAAATATCCCGCTGGACATGATGACCATCACCATCGCCGCCATCACCGTCGGCATCGGCGTCGACCACGCCATCCACTACCTGTACCGGTTCCGCGAAGAATTCGCCAAAGACGGCGACTACATCGCCACCATGCACCGCAGCCACGCCACCATTGGCCGCGCCATGTTTTACACCGCCATAACGATTATCGCCGGCTTCTCGATATTGGCACTGTCCAAATTCGTGCCCTCGATTTACTTCGGATTGCTGACCGCACTGGCCATGTCGGCAGCCCTGCTGGGCTCACTGACACTGCTGCCGTTGCTGCTGGTATTGTTCAAGCCGCTGAAGAATCCAGCGGAGGGGAGTGAGCCGGGAAAGCCGCTAACGGCTGAAACCTGCCCGGGTTGAAGTCGGGAATTGCTTAACTACCTCAGAGTTTAAAATCGAAGGCAAGACGCTGGGGATGGGGTTTCAAATGCGGCGGCGACAGGGACGTCGCCGACGCAGCTTACAGGGATGTATTTACAGCGGTTTTGAAAACCCATCCCCAGTGGCTTGCTGCCACAGGAGTTTCCAAGTGCTTTCGGAGTGAGGGCCGAAGTCCCGTTCAGTCCGCCTGCATAAAAAAGTCCCGCAAGTAGCGAAACAGTTTTCGCTGGTTGGTCGGGGCTTTTTTATTGGCGATCTCTTTATTGGACTCGCGAATCAGCGTGCGCAACTGCTGGATATCCACACCCGGGTGCGCATCAAAAAACGCACTCTGGCCTTCCTTACCCTCCGTCAGCAAACGCGCCCGCCACTCCTCCGCCATCCGATCAAAGCGCAAATGCTGGTGATCCTGTTCCTTGTGCTTCTCCAGCACCGCCTCAATCGCCTCCACATCCGCCTTGCGCATCAGCTTGCCGATGTACTGCAACTGGCGTCGCCGTGCCTCCCGCGACTTGATCCGATGGAAGGTCGCAATCCCCTCCTCAAGGGTCGCATCCATCGGCACCTCCGCCAACTTCGCCGCATTCAGCTCCGTCAAACGCTTACCGAGCGCCTGCAGCGCATGCATCTCCTCCTTGATCTGAGTTTTGCTTTTCGGCAAATCCTCATCAAACTCATCATAGGGATTACTGTCATCAGAATTGTGCATAGGAAATCTCGAGATCTGAACTCAATCAATAATCGCAGCGGCCGCTGGATCGGGTGCCCGATGATCAGGCAAAAAATATGGTCGCCAGTCCAAGGAATGACATAAAACCCACCACGTCCGTCACTGTCGTCAGCGCCACACCGCCAGCCAGTGCCGGATCGATACGCATGGCCCGCAACGCCACCGGCAGAATCGCCCCCGCCAGCGCCGCGGTAATCAGGTTAATCACCATCGCCGCAATGATAATCCAGGCAATCCGCGGATCCCCGAACCAGAGCGCCGCAATGGCTCCCATCACCGCCGACCACAGCATCGCATTCAGAGCGCCGCTGCCCAGCTCCCGCGACAACAGCCAGCGCAGATTACTGCGGCCCACCTGGCCCAACGCCATACCGCGAATCACCACCGTAAGCGTCTGGCTGCCGGCAACACCGCCCATACTGGCCACGATCGGCATCAGGACCGCCAATGCCACCACCTTATCAATGGTCCCCTGAAACAGATTGATGACCCAGGAAGCGAGCAGTGCCGTAAGCAGATTGATGCCCAGCCAGATAGCCCGGCGCGGTGCGGTTCGCCGGACCGTGGCAAAAGTGTCCTCTTCCTCATCGAGCCCCGCCAGACTCATCAGCGAGTGGTCCGCGTCCTCGCGAATCACATCCACCACATCATCAATGGTAATGCGCCCCAGCAGATGGCGTTTGTCATCGACCACCGGGGCGGTAATCCAGTCATACTTGGCAAAAAGGCGCGCTACTTCATCGTCCGGCATATCCGCGGGAATGGGTTCGATGTCGGTCACCATAATCTCCCGTACCGTCACCGAGGGATCTGTCGTCAGCAGCTTGGTCAGCGGCAGCAGGCCGATAAAGCGGTCCTTACGGTTGACTACAAAAATGTTATCGGTGGATTCCGGCAGCTGCTCGTGGCGGCGCAGGTAGCGCAGCACCACATCCAGGTGCAGATTCGGCCGCACCGACACGATCTCCGTGTCCATCAGGCCACCGGCAGTCTCCTCATCGTAAGAGAGGACGCTCTCCACCCGCTGGCGATCGCGCTCGCTCATTGCCGAGAGCACTTCTGCCATTACCCGGTCTGGTAACTGCTGCAGAATGTCGGCCACATCGTCCGCGTCCAGCCCCTCCATCACCGCCACCATTTCCTCGGTGTCCATGGTGGAGAGAATCTGGCTCTGAACCTCGTCGGGCAGCTCCTGCAGTACTTCGCCTTCAACCTCGCGGTCGATCAGCTTCCACAGTACCTGGCGAATTCGCGGTGGTGAGCTCTCCAGTAACTGCGCGATACTCGGCGGAGAGAGGGAGGCCAGCATGCGCTGGACTTCACGCCCGGTGCCGCTATCCAGCGCGGCGTACAGCTCACCGAGCTGGTTCTGGGCGCGGAAATTGATATCGGCGTTCGCGGGCTTGGGCACAGAGGTTCCTGACGTTGGGTGGTTTGATGGGCGGTGTGATGAGAGGTGTCACAGGTGCCGGCATTATAGTGCGAAACCGGTGAATGGCAGCCTGTTTGCCCTTCCGGTTGGGGCTGGCATTGCGTAAACGCGGTGTTCCAGCGCTGTTACGGATTCACCGGTTACTCACCCTCGCCGAAGCGGTCGTTGATCAGCGCGCAAATGGCCTCGTGCGCGGCCTCTTCATCGCGCCCTGTTACTTCCAGCTCCAGCTCCACGCCTTTACCGGCGGCGAGTAGCATCAGCGCCATGACACTCTTGCCGTCTACCGCCTTACCCTGGCAGTGGACTTTTACATCGGACGAATAGCGGGCGCAGGTCTGAGCGAGTTTGCTCGCGGCACGGGCGTGCAGTCCGAGTTTGTTGATGATGGTAATGCGGGTTTTCGGCATGCTGGGTAATCTTCGATTTGTTTTTTTAGCTTGCGCTCGGGATTGCGCAGCCGCACGGCTCAGGGGCGGCTCTTTTCCTGTTCCCGGTGGCGAACCTGAATGTTTTCAAAGGTGTTGGCGAAGTGTTTGGCCAGTTGTTCCACCATATACACCGAGCGATGCCGGCCACCGGTGCAACCGATGGACACCGAGGTGTAACTGCGATTGCTCTGCTGGTAGCTGGGCAGCCAGCGCTCCAGGAACGCGGTGATGTCCCGCTGCATATCTTCCGTTTGCTGGTGGGAGCGCAGGAAATCCGCTACCTCGGGGTCCTTTCCGGTTTTCTCCCGCAGTTCCGCCACCCAGTAAGGACTGGGCAGGCAGCGCAGGTCAAATACCAGGTCGGCGTCAACGGGCACTCCGTGCTTGAAACCGAAAGACTGGAACAGCACCGCCATACCCGGGGAGTCCTTGCCGACCACCCGGGTTTTAATCTGATCGCGCAACTGGTGCAGGCTCAGACTGCTGGTATCGATCACCAGGTCGGCCATGGCCGCAAGGGGGGCGAGGACCTCCTTCTCCCGGTTGAGGGCTTCCAGCAGGTGAGTGCGGCTGTCGCTCAGGGGATGCTTGCGGCGGGTCTCACTGAAGCGCTGAACCAGTACCGGCGAGCGTGCGTCGAGATACACCACGTCGCACTCGATCCCGCTTTCGCGCAGGTCATTGATGACCTGGGGAGCCTGGCGCACATCCTGCCAGAGGTTGCGGGCATCAATGCCGAGGGCCAGCTGGGTATCTTCACCGGGTTCCGGGGGTGTCTGCTCTCTGACCCGGCGAACCAGCTCCGGTAGCAGGCTGGCGGGCAGGTTGTCGATACAGTTGAATCCGACGTCTTCCAGCAACTGCAGGGCAGAACTCTTGCCCGAGCCGGAACGGCCGCTGATGATGACCAATCGCATTACACTCGCGCTCCTTGCAGGTTGAGCAGGCTCTGTTTATTCGTCCGGCCAGTATAAATCAGTCACCCCCGTAAGCGGGGATGAAATACGCGCCATTGAGCGTTAGCTCAAAAAATCAGGCCGCGGCGGCGCTGTTTATGGCCAGCGCGTAGAGTTCATCGCTGCTGGTTGCGTCGCGCAGTTTTTCGCGCACGCGGCTGTCGCTGAACAGGGCGGCAATCTCCGCCAGAGTATCCAGGTGCTCCTGTTCGGAGTCCTCGGGTACCAGCAGGGCAAACAGCAGATCCACCGGCTGGCGGTCGATTGCGTCGAAATCCACGGCAGGGGAGGTGGTGCAGAGAACACCGATGGGTTTTTCACAGCCAGGTAGCCGGCAGTGGGGAATGGCGACACCTTCACCGATCCCCGTCGATCCCAGGCGCTCCCGGGCTACCAGCTGGTTGAATACCGTGTCCGTATCCAGGTCGGGGTATTGTTCCGAGATCGCCTGGGCGATATTGAGCAACAGCTTCTTCTTGCTACTCCCCGCCAGATGGCAAAGGCTCAGGCGGGGAGAGAGTAATGCTTCCAATGTCATAACGTACAGATGATCTAGCGGTGCGAATCAGCCGTTGACTCGTGTTGGTTTGAGTCTAGCGGTGACCGCGTAACTTCTCTTTGTGTTTCAGCAGCTGCCGGTCGAGCTTGTCCGTGAGCGAATCGATCGCCGCGTACATATCTTCAGACTCTGAATCGGCAAAAATATCCTTGTTGCCGTTTACGTGCACACGGGCTTCGGCTTTTCGCATCAGGTTGTCGACGGACAGGATAACCTGCGTTGTGGTGATCAGGTCATTGTGGCGGGAGAGCTTGTCCAGTTTGGTCAGGCAGTAATCGCGAATGGCCGGGGTAACGTCTACATGGTGGCCACTGATATTGATCTGCATGGATTTCTCCTCATCGGGTACAACACAATCTGGCCGCACCCCCGCACAGGGCGGCAACCCTACTAGGAAGTGCGTCAGAATGGAAGGATACACTCGCCGCCTGGCTATTGGTTGCCCAGAAAATGATCGCAGCCCGGCTGCGTCGGTGTGGGGGAGGAGGAATAGGGCGAAAATTGACGGAGCGCACGCCACTTTTGTGACTCAGACTGCTAAACCAGTCGCTTGCGCTCACTGGAAGAGGGGATGCCCATGGACTCACGGTATTTGGCGACGGTACGACGAGCGACCT
This sequence comes from Microbulbifer elongatus, assembly GCF_021165935.1. NCBI lineage: Bacteria > Pseudomonadati > Pseudomonadota > Gammaproteobacteria > Cellvibrionales > Microbulbiferaceae > Microbulbifer > Microbulbifer elongatus. Next base: position 1,836,528 of record NZ_CP088953.1, read on the forward strand.
TGATACCCTGGGCATCCAGCTCCTGTGTGATCTTGTTGTCAGACAGCGGCTTGCGCGGCTGCTCGCCGTCGATCAGTTTGCGGATCAGGGCGCGGATGGCTGTAGACGAGGCATCTTCGCCGGAATCGGTGCTGACGTGGCTGGAGAAAAAGTATTTGAGTTCGAACACGCCCCGTGGAGTGAGCATGTACTTCTGCGTCGTAACCCGGGAAATGGTGGACTCGTGCATACCGATGGTCTCGGCGATGTTTGCCAGTACCATGGGTTTCATGGCCTCGGGGCCCTGCTCGAAGAAGCCCTGCTGTTTTTCCACAATGCTGCTGGCCACTTTCAGAAGCGTTTCATGGCGGCTCTGCAGGCTCTTCAGAAACCAGCGCGCTTCCTGCAGATTGTCGCGCAGGTAATTGTTTTCACTGGAGTTGTCCGCCCGCTTGATCATGGCCGCATAGGCGTCGTTGATGCGCAGCTTGGGGGTGGTCTCCGGGTTGAGTTCCACTACCCAGCGGTCCTGCTTGCGGCTGACGATCACGTCGGGCACCACGTACTGGGGCTCCTCGCCCCCGAAAGCCTCGCCGGGATAGGGGGTAAGCGTCTGGATGAGACGCATGACCTCACCCAGTTGGGCTTCGCTGAGGCGTGTGCGGCGGCTGAGCTGGCGGAAGTCCCGTTTGCCCAGCAGGTCCAGATGCTGGCCCACGACGGTGACAGCCTGGACCAGCCAGGGGGTGTCTTCCGGCAGTTGCTGGAGTTGCAGCAGCAGGCTTTCACGCAGGTCCCGCGCGCCACAGCCTACGGGCTCGAGTTGCTGGATGGTTTTGAGAACCGCCATCACTTCATCAATCTCGAGCTCCATGGATTCCGCCAGCTCTTCGATGGGGGTATCCAGGGAGCCGTTGGGGGCGATGGCGTCGATCAGCGCTTCCCCGATCAACTTGTCTTCGATGGTCAGTGGGGTGAGGTTGAGCTGCCACATCAGGTGGTCCTGGAGGCTCTCGGATACCGCGTTGCGCTGCTCCAGCGCATACTCGTCCCCTTCGCTGCCGCTGTGGCTGCCACCGGAGGAATATATGTCATCCCAGCGGGTGTCTACCGGCAGGTCGTCGGGGATATCACTGTTCCAGTCACCCTCGGCGGCGGATTCGCTCTGGGCCTCTGTGGAGCGTTCTGGCGTTTCTTCCTTGCGCTCGGCGGGGGTGTTTTGATCCTGGTGCGATTCACCGGCGTGCTCGTCGAAATCGGACTCCAGCAGGGGGTTGCTGTCGAGCGCAGACTGGATTTCCTGCTGTAAATCCAGCGTCGACAGCTGCAGAAGGCGGATGGCCTGCTGCAGCTGCGGCGTCATCGTCAGCTGGGTGCCGAGTTTTAACTGGAGTGACTGCTTCATAGGGGTATGCCGGCAGAAAAATCTGGCGTGAATCCGCTACGGAGAATTTTATCTTCTCGTCGGCGGGGTAAAGCTCATTTCCTGCAGACTACCCCGGGGCGGGGCATATGACAAGGGAGCGGTTAAGCAATAAGTGTGCCGAAAAAATCGGGGTATTTGGTCACAGAGAAATTCCTGTGAATTATGTCCGCACTATTGCCAGAAACCGGGAAGTTGTTCCGCATAAAGTGTTAAATGGTGAACTCGTGTCCCAGGTAGACGTCTTTCACCTGTTGGTTCTCGGCAACGTCACGGGGGGCGCCGGAGGCGATAATATGGCCTTCGCTGACGATAAATGCGGTCTCGCAGATATCCAGGGTTTCCCGCACGTTGTGGTCGGTGATCAGCACGCCGATACCGCGGTCCTTCAGGTGGCGGATGATCTGTTTGATGTCATTGACGGAGATGGGGTCCACCCCCGCGAAGGGTTCATCGAGAAGCACGAACGCCGGGTTGGTGGCCAGGGCGCGGGCAATTTCCACGCGGCGGCGCTCGCCGCCCGACAGGGCCATGCCAAGGCTCGCGCGGATGTGGGTGATGTGGAACTCTTCCAGCAGAGCCTCCAGTTGCGCTTTGCGCTGGCTGCCACTCAGATCCTTGCGGGTCTGCAGGATGGCGAGAATGTTGTCCTGTACGGACAGGCGGCGGAATACGGAGGCTTCCTGGGGCAGGTAGCCGATACCCTTGCGCGCGCGGCCATGCATCGACAGCCCGGTAATATCTTCATTGTCGATCATGACCTGGCCGGCATCTGCCTGCACCAGTCCTGCAATCATGTAGAAGCAGGTGGTTTTACCGGCGCCATTGGGGCCGAGCAGGCCGACGACCTGTCCGCTGGACACGCTGACAGAAACATCCTGTACGACTTTGCGCTTTTTGTACTGCTTGGCGAGGTGCAGGGCCCTGAGCGTTGGCATCATTCAATTCCGGCTGGCGGGCGGCTGGGTGCCGCCTCAAAAAATCTGCTGTGCGGTGGCGGTCCGGGGGCGGGCCCGGTTTGCGCCACTACTCTGTTTACTCTTCGTTGCTTTCTGATTGCCCCTCGGGCTTCCAGATCATTTCCACGCGTTTTTTCTCGGACTGGCCGCGGGCCTTCATCTGTTCGCTGTTGAGGTCGTAGTCGATGCGTTCTGCGGAGAGGGTATTGCCGTCGCGGTCGACAAACGCTTCGCCGGTCAGCTGCAGTGCGTCACTGGCCACCAGGAACTCGATACGCGCTGCCCGCGCCTTGACGGGGGTGGTGCTCTCTTCCACCTGCTGCTGAAAGTGGGCAGGCTTGCCGGTGGCGATCACTTTGTTGATCTCGCCTTTGGTGTTGCCGTGCACTTCAACGCGGTCCGCGCGAATCTGCAGGGAGCCCTGACTGATCACCACATTGCCGCTGTAGACCGAAAGGTTCTTGCTGCGGTTGGCTTCGAGGTTGTCGGCGGAAACTTTCACCGGCTGCTGGCGATCGTCCGGCAGTGCCTGGGCCGAAAGGCCCGGCAGTGCGCAGGCCAGGGCGAGCGCCAGTGCGGGCAGTCGGCGGCGGGAATTAACGGATTTCATAGCGGCTTTCCACATCGGACAGTATTTCTACCTTGTCTTTTTTCAGATCGGCGCGCAGACCTTTGCCGGTGGTCAGGTTGGGACCATCGGCAATGGTAACAACTTTGTCGGTCTCGGCGAATTCTTCTCGCGGCCGGATCTCTATTTTGGGGGTGCGCAGGGTAGTGCCAGGCTGCGGCAGCTCCATAATCGAGACGTCGCCTTCGAGCACCACTTTCTGGCCGTTGTCGTAGGCGACGCCAGAGCGGGACTCGGTGCGCCACTTGGTGTCGTCCCCCTGGTAAAACATCATGCGGGGCTCGGTCAGGTCTGCACGGTCGCGGCGGGCAAACTGGAAGAAGGTAATGCGCTTGGCATCGACTTCGTACGCCAGGTCGCCATCGATGCTGTAGTGGCGCGTGCGCGCATCCCGGATGATCAAATCCGCTGCGCGATTGTGCTGTTGCTGGGTGGGGCGCTTGCCCAGTAACTGCTCCGGCGGGCTCTCGGTAAACCAGAGTCCGAGCGAGACAAGGGCCACCACAATCACCAGGGGAAACCAGGTGCGCATCCGATGTTTCTTCCTTTTTTCCTGTGTCAGAGCTCTGACGTGTAAAACGGTTACCGGGCTATATAGGGAGCCAGAGCGGCTCCAAAGGTTCCCTGTGCCTGCATGATGCGGTCGCAGACTTCCCGCACCGCGCCCAGCCCGCCTTCGCGTTTGGTGACAAACAGGGCGCGCTCCAGCACTGGTTGGGCGGCGTTGGGGACCGCTATGGGGCAGCCCACGCGGGTCATCAGCTGCAGGTCAGGATAGTCGTCCCCGACGTAGGCGATGTGTTCCAGGTCGTAGGCTTCCCGGGCGAACAGCTCCAGGAACGCCGTGTATTTGTCTTCGCGCCCCTGAATCAGGCGGGTGATTCCCAGGTCATGTGCGCGCTTTTCAACCAGTGCACTGCGGCGGCCGGTGATGATAGCAACCGCGACACCGGACTGTTGCAGCATTTTTATACCGTGGCCGTCCAGGGTGTGAAACGTCTTCTGTTCATTGCCCTGGTTGTCGAAATACAGGCGGCCGTCGGTCAGTACGCCGTCCACATCGAGGATCAGGTGGCGTACCTTACTCAGTTTTTCCTGAATCTGCTGATCGTTTTCGGGGGGGTGGCTCAAGAGTCTCTACCTTTTCAATCCGTTCTATCAATTCCACGATGGGCTCAGATGACCCCGGCGCGCAGGATGTCGTGCATATGCAGCAGGCCGATAGGGTGATGCTCGGGGTCTTCCACTACCAGCGCAGTAATCTTGTTGTCTTCCATGATGCGCAGGGCTTCTGCGGCCAAGGTGTGGGCGCTGACGGTCTTCGGTCGGCGGCTCATCACCTGTTCCATTGTGGCAGTGTCCATCTCCAGCTTCTGGTCGATCACCCGGCGCAGGTCGCCGTCGGTGAATACCCCCAGTAGATGGCCGCGATCATCCACCACAGTCGTCATGCCAAAGCCCTTGCTGGTCATTTCCAATAATGCCTTGGAGAGTGGTGTCTGTGGGGTCACCTGTGGGAGTTCATCACCGGCATGCATCACATCTTCCACCTTCAGCAGTAGCTGCCGGCCCAGCGCGCCGCCGGGATGGGAGAAGGCGAAATCCTCAGCGGTAAAGCCGCGCGCTTCCAGCAGGGCCACCGCCAGGGCGTCTCCCATAACCAGTGTGACCGTGGTGGAAGAGGTGGGCGCCAGGTTCAGTGGGCAGGCTTCGGTTTCCACGGCGATATCAAGGTTTACATCGGCAGACTGGGCCAGAGGAGAGTCCGGTTTTCCGGTCATGCTGATCAGCGGAATACCGAGGCGTTTGAGTAGCGGCAGTAGTGTCAGCACCTCGGCGGATGTGCCTGAGTTTGAGATGGCGATCACCAGGTCCTGGCGCGTGATCATGCCCAGATCGCCGTGGCTGGCCTCACCGGGGTGCACGAAGAAACTCGGGGTGCCCGTGCTGGCGAGGGTGGCGGCAATTTTACGCCCGACATGGCCCGACTTACCCATGCCGGAGACGATGACGCGCCCCGGGCAGTTGAGGATCAGTTTGCAGGCACGGTGAAAGTCTTCCCCGATGCGCGGCTCCAGCGCCGCCACGGCGGCGGCTTCCATGGCGATGGTTCGGCGTCCGGCCTGGATAATCAGATCTTTACCCATGGTGTGTCTCGCTTAGGCTCCACTTGGAAAGCGCGGGTGGCTGTGGCGGACCCGCGTGCAGGGAGGATATAGGTGCTAACCTATTAATACTGGTTCAAAAAACGGCGCCTCGATGCAAAGTGACCCAGTGCCGCTTGTCCGGAGGGCCGCCATGGTATAGTTTGCCGCCGCTATTGTCAGCTGTGGAGCTCGGGTGACGTGAGCTTTGTCGGTTCCGCCACTGCCAGCATGATTTTTTCGGCGTCCCACGACACTTTTTGACACTGTGGGTATCCAAGGGACGAATTGCCAATGGGAGATAATCTGTGAGCGCACTCACTTCTCGTTTCACCTCTACCTCTAACAGTACCGCAAGCGTTTCCGGTACTGCAGGCGCGCGCGTCGCGCGTAAATTCGCTTTGTGGATATCTGCCGCCGCCCTGTGCATCCTGGCGCCCATGGTCTCTGCGGCACAAAACCCCTACGCCATGATCGAGGGGGTTTCCGGACAGTTGCTCAATGTCATCCGGACCGAGGGCAAAAACCTGAACGCCAATCCGCAGCGGTACTATTCTGCGGTCGACCGGGTGCTGGAACCGGTGGTGGACTTCGATTTTATCGCGCGCGGCGTCATGGGCTCCTATGCCAAGAAGGCGACCCCGGCCCAGCGCGCCAAATTTGCCAGTACTTTCCGTCGTGATCTGGTGGCAACCTTCGCCCGGGGGGTTGCGACTTTTGGCAATCTGGATGTCAAGGTTATCAATCCGGGGTCTACCCCCAGTGGAAACCGCGTCAATGTTTTGCAGGAGGTGCGCAGCAAGGAAGGCTTGACCAAAGTCTCCTACACTCTGGTGCGCAACCGCAGCGGGCAGTGGAAGCTGATCAATGTGATCCTGAACGGGGTCAACCTGGGCAAGACTTTCCGCGGACAGTTCGCCCAAGCGATGCAGGCCAATAACGGCAATATTGACAAAGTGATTGCCGGTTGGTCTGCCGCCGACAAGGTTGCCGGTAACTGATTCGAATGTGAAATTGTGCGCCGGTGCACAGTGGCAGTATCGCGGCTGCGCACCGGTGGTGATTCCAGTACACTTGCGCGCTCTTTTTTAGCCGATAAGTAGTCCCACCTATGCAACCAGATCAGATCAAGTCCCTGATTGAAGGGCAAATTCCCGGTAGTCAGGTAGAAGTGGCGTTTGAGGGCAGTCACCTGCAGCTCACCGTGATCAGCGACGCGTTCAATGGTCTCAGCCGCCTGAAAAAACAGCAGCTGGTTTACGGCGCTCTCTCTGACAAGATTGCCGATGGCACCCTGCATGCGGTGCAGATGAAAACCCTCACCCCGGAAGAAGCGGGCCAATAACCAGGCACTTGCAACCGGGGGTTTTGCTGACCCAGTGATTTTTGCACCGTCTTTTAGGAATACCAGACCGAATGGATAAACTGATTATCGAAGGGGGCAGCCCCATTTCCGGAACCCTGAAGATTTCCGGAGCCAAGAATTCCGCGCTGCCGATTCTGGCGGCGGCGCTGTTGGCGGATGGCCCCGTGCAGATTCACAATCTGCCGCACCTCAACGATATCACCACCATGATCACCCTGCTGCGGTGCATGGGAACCGAAATCACCATCGATGAAAAACTGGGGGTAGAGATTGACCCGCGCTCGGTCAATGAACTCACCGCCCCCTATGAGTTGGTGAAAACCATGCGCGCCTCCATTCTGGTGCTGGGCCCACTGCTCGCCCGCCATGGCGTGGCTAATGTGTCTTTTCCCGGCGGTTGCGCCATCGGCAGTCGCCCGGTGGATATCCACCTCAAGGGGCTGGAGGCGATGGGCGCCGAGATCACCATTGATGAGGGCTTTATCCGTGCGCGCAGTAACGGCCGCCTGAAGGGTGCCGACATCGTGATGGAGAAAGTTACCGTCGGTGGCACCGAGAACCTGCTGATGGCGGCGGCCCTGGCAGAGGGCACAACGGTGTTGCAGAACGCCGCGCGGGAGCCGGAAATCGTCGACCTCGCCGAATTCCTGATTGCCATGGGTGCGGAGATCGAGGGCGCGGGTACCGATACTATTCGCGTACAGGGTGTTTCGCGACTGCATCCGTGTACCTTCTCGGTCATGCCTGATCGCATTGAGACCGGAACCTTCCTCGCTGCGGCCGCGGCCGCTCGCGGCAAGGTGCGTTTGACCCATACCCGGGCAGACATCCTCGATGCGGTCCTGGTGAAGTTCGAAGAGGCCGGTGCGCATCTGAGCATTGGTGATGACTGGATCGAGCTGGACATGAAGGGGAACCGCCCCAAGGCAGTGAGCTTCCGCACCGCACCCTATCCGGCGTTCCCGACGGACATGCAGTCGCAGTTTACCGCCATGAATGCGGTGGCCGAAGGCACCGGGACCGTGGTGGAGACCATTTTCGAAAACCGCCTGATCCAGGTGCACGAGCTCAATCGTATGGGCGCAAACATCGTGCTGGAAGGGAATACGGCGATTGTCACCGGCGTAGAGAAGCTGAAAGGCGCACCGGTAATGGCTTCAGACCTGCGCGCCTCTGCCAGTCTGGTGATTGCGGGCATGGTGGCCGAAGGCACCACTATGGTGGATCGCATCTACCATATTGACCGTGGCTACGAGTGTATCGAGGAAAAACTGCAGCAACTGGGGGCGAATATTCGCCGGGTACCTGGCTGACTGCCCCTGTTTTCCTTCGCTGGAGGCGGGCGTTCACCCGTTTCCTTCTAGCGCTATTCTAGAACTGTATTGGCATGGTTCGAAAAGAGCCGATAAGCTCCCGGGGGATTTGGGGCTAAGGCCCGTACATTTTGGCCCGTAGACCGCGGGCGGATATCACACAATCATAAACGCTATGCAGATCACTATTGCCCTGACCAAGGGACGAATTCTCAAGGAAACTCTGCCGTTACTGGCGGCCGCAGGCCTGCAGCCAGCGGAGGATATCGCCAAGAGCCGCAAACTGATTTTCCCCACCAACCAGGAAAATGTCCGCCTGTTGATCCTGCGAGGATCGGATGTGCCCACCTATGTGCAGCATGGCGCTGCGGATATGGGGGTGGCGGGCAAGGACAACCTGCTGGAGCACGATGACAGCAATATCTATGAGCCCCTGGACCTGAATATCGCCCGGTGCCGGCTGATGACGGCCGGGATCAAGGGGGCTCCTCTGCCCAGTGGTCGTATCAAGGTGGCCACCAAGTTCGTGCAGTCTGCCAAGCGTTACTACGCGGCCCAGGGGCGGCAGGCGGACATCATCAAGCTGTATGGGGCGATGGAGCTGGCGCCGTTAATGGACCTGGCTGACGAGATTGTCGATATCGTGGATACCGGTAATACCCTGAAAGCCAATGGTCTGGAGGCGCGGGATCAGATTGCCGATATCAGCAGCCGCCTGATCGTCAACAAGGCCTCCATGAAAATGAAGTATGGCCCGATCAGTGCGCTGATCGAGCAGTTGGCCGAGGCGGTGCGCACACGGAGCGCCGGGTAATTGCCATGAGTGAGTTTTCCGTACGCCGGCTGGATGCCGGAAATCCCGATTTTTCCTCCGATCTCGATGGGCTACTGGCGTGGGAGTCCGTGGCGGATACACAGGTTGAAGCGACGGTGGCTGGCATCCTTCAGGATGTGAAAACCCGTGGTGACGGGGCAGTGATTGAGTACACCAATCGTTATGACCGCCGCCAGCTAACGCAGGCCACAGACTTTTGCCTGCAGGCGGCAGACCTGCAGGGGGCACTGGAGCGTATTCCCGCTGACAAGCGGGCCGCGCTCGAGTCCGCAGCCGAGCGTGTGCGTGCTTATCACGAACACCAGCTGCAATCCTCCTGGCAGTACCAGGAAACCGATGGCACCGTGCTGGGCCAGCAGATTACCGCCATGGAACGTGTCGGTATCTATGTGCCCGGCGGCAAAGCCAGCTACCCTTCCTCGGTGTTGATGAACGCCATTCCCGCGCGGGTTGCCGGCGTGGAAGAAGTGTTGATGGTGGTGCCGGCACCGGACAATCAGCTCAGTGACCTGGTGTTGGCCGCCGCCGCGATTGCCGGTGTGGATAAGGTCTTTACCATTGGCGGCGCCCAGGCCGTTGCGGCATTGGCTTTCGGAACAGAGACCATTGCCCGTGTCGACAAGATCGTTGGTCCGGGCAATATTTTCGTCGCCTCGGCCAAGCGCGCTGTCTTTGGTCAGGTGGCAATCGACATGATTGCCGGACCCTCGGAAATTCTGGTTATCTGTGATGGCAAGACCGATCCGGACTGGATTGCCATGGATCTGCTCTCCCAGGCGGAGCACGATGAGCAGGCCCAGTCGATTCTACTGAGCCCGGATGCCGGATTTCTCGATGCGGTAGCCGCGTCTTTGCAAAAGCTGCTTGCCGATCTGCCGCGAGAGGCCATTGCCAGCCGCTCTATTGCCGAGCGTGGTGCCTTGATTCTGGTTCGCGATATTGCGCAGGCGATCGAGGTCTCCAACCGCATAGCGCCGGAGCACCTGGAGGTGTCTGTGGATAACCCGGAACAGTATCTCCCGCAGATCCGTCACGCCGGGGCGATCTTCCTTGGGCGTTATACCGCCGAAGCGCTGGGAGACTACTGTGCGGGGCCCAACCATGTGCTGCCCACCAGCGGTACCGCGCGCTTCTCTTCGCCCCTGGGCGTCTATGACTTCCAGAAACGCAGCTCGATTATCTATTGCTCTCCGGAAGGTGCGGATACGCTCGGGCGCGTAGCGGCCACCCTGGCCAAGGGGGAAGGGCTGGATGCCCACGCGCGCTCTGCGGAATACCGGGTGCGCAATTCCGCAGACTGATGTTCCGCCGGCCGACACCGTATGGATGGTTGTGACCGGCGGTGATTGCCGAAGGTTACTGGCTGGCGGGGGCGACCGCTGGAATTTTGGTTGCCTGCCAGGCCAGTGCCCGCCACTCCCCATTACGCTTGATGAAAGTGCCGGTGTTGAAGAACTCCATCTTGCTGGCACTGCGGTCGGCGCTGGGCTGAGGCTCGGCGATCAGGCGAAAGGCCACGATGGCGGTATCCCCCAGCAGGCGAATGTCGGTCGCCTCGGCGCGATAGTGCATCGCCGCGGAATCAGTCTGCGACTCTTCTTGTGTTGCTTTGTCGGCCGCGTTTTTTTTCATTCCCGCGAGAATCTCGGCTTTGCCAAACCGCTGACCTGATGAGCTGGTGTAAATAAGGTCGTCGGCCCAGAAGCGCTGGTGCACCTGGATATCGTCGGCGGCACCCGCCAGAAAGCGGTTGAGCAGGCGATTTAGGTTCGCGCGCTCATCGGCGAAGGTGCTGGGCTGAAACAGTGTCAGTATCACCGCTACAGTGCACCCGAGCGTTCTAGATTTCATGGTTGCTGGCTCCTCTTTTCTCCGTTCTCCCTTTCCCTTTTCCCTTCGCCATTCTCATTCACCGGTTTCGCTAGCCGGGTTTGGATATTCGGGTCTGGGCACCAGGTCAGCGGTGCGGAACGGATCAACCGCCGTTCTGCGGCTGGCCGTCTTCTGCCTGAGGTCTCTCCGAGACGGTTGCCTGGGTGGCCAGGGTTTCACCGTCGCGGATATAGGTGATGGTTACCACTTCACCGGGGCGCAGAGTGGCCATCGCGGCGTTGCCGTGCTTGCCATCATTGATGGGGGTGGCGTTGATATGGGTGATCACGTCCCCGGGCTGCAGTCCCGCCTGGTGCGCGGGACCACTTTTGTAGATTGCGGTAATGATCACACCGTTGGTGGATGCCAGGTTGAAAGCGCGCGCCAGCAGCGGGTTGAGGTTTTCCGCTTCCACGCCCAGCCAGCCGGGAACCACCCGGCCAAACTCGATCAGATCCTGCATGACTTTGAGGGCGATGGTGGCGGGAATCGCGAAGCTGATGCCGCCGCTGGTGCCTGTCTGGTTCAAGCCGGTCTGGTTCAGTACCGACGTGGTGTTGATGCCGAGCAACCGTCCGCGGGAGTCCACCAGGGCGCCGCCGGAGTTGCCGGGGTTGATGGCCGCATCGGTCTGCAGAAAGTTCTGCAGGTAGCCGCCTACGCCGGTATTGCCCACGTCTCTGCCGGTTGCGCTGATAATGCCCTGGGTGACGGTTTGCCCGACCCCGAACGGGTTGCCGATGGCCAGTACCACATCCCCGACCTGGGCTCTATCCGGGTCGCCCACCTCGATCGCGGTCAGGTTGGGGAGGTCAATTTTCAGGACCGCCAGGTCAAAGTCTGCATCGGATCCCACCAGCTGTGCGCGCGCCTCGCGACCATCCGCCAGTACCACGGCAATCTGTTCCGCTCCGGAAATGACGTGATAGTTGGTCAGTACGTAGCCGGAGTCGTCAACGATAACCCCGGAGCCCAGGTTCTGCTGCATGCGCTCCCGTTGCAGCGGGGTCATCTTGTTCAGGTAGTAGGGAAACAGGGGGTGGCTGGCCAGCGGGTGATTGCGCAGCGCCCGCTTGCTGAACACGTTGACTACCGCAGGGCCGGCCAGGTTGACTGCGCTGGCATAGGATTCTGGGGCGGAGATGGCTTGCGGGGTGTCGGTTCCCGTGCTTTCGCGCAGGTGGGGGAAGAAAAAAAGTAGCGCTGCGGCCATCGCCAGGCCGATCGCGGCGGGAATGGCCCAGTCTTGCAGAAATCGTTGTAATGACACCTGAGGCTCCTTGGTTTGGGGCCATTATACGTCTTTCGGTTCTGGTGTCCTCACCAGATGATCTAACCCCGGTCACGCCCGGCGCTTGGTGTGTGAGGGGTTATCCGTATAATGTGGCGCTCAAAATTTTCCTCAGAACCCTCTTTCACAGAACTACCGCAGGAGTGTCTATGTCCCTGGTTCGTCCACACGGCAGTGTCGAGCTGCAGCCCCGCTTTGTTTACGACAGTGAGCGCCACCACCAGCTGGCTCATGAAGCGGAATCCCTGCCATCCATCGTGGTGAGCTCCGCAGCAGCGGCCAATGCGGTAATGCTGGGTGCCGGCTACTTCAATCCGCTGCATGGCTACATGAACCTGGCGGACACGCTGAGTGTGGCGGAAAGCCTGCGTACCGTTGATGGGCTGTTCTGGCCGGTGCCGGTGGTGAATATGGTGGAAGATACTTCTGCTATCGCCGGTGCCAAGCGTATTGCCCTGCGCGACCCCAATGTCGAGGGGAACCCGGTACTCGCCGTAATGGACGTGGATGCCATCGAGACCGTTTCCGACGAGCAGGTGAATACCATCGCCGAGCATGTATTCGGTACTCTGGATGACGCGCACCCGGGCGTGGCGACCTTCAAGGCTGCCGGCCGCCAGCTGATTTCCGGCTCCATCGAAGTGCTGAACTTCAGCTATTTCCAGGCGGACTTCCCGGATACCTTCCGCACCGCGGTGGAGATCCGCAATGAATTTGTGGAGCACGGCTGGAGCAAGGTCGTGGCTTTCCAGACCCGCAACCCCATGCACCGTGCCCACGAAGAGCTGTGCAAGATGGCGCTGGAAGCCGTGGACGCCGATGGTGTACTTATCCACATGCTGCTGGGCAAGCTGAAGCCCGGTGATATCCCCGCGCACGTGCGCGATGCCTCCATCCGCAAGATGGTGGAAGAATACTTCCCGAAAAACACCGTAATGGTGACCGGCTACGGCTTCGACATGCTCTACGCCGGCCCGCGCGAAGCGGTGCTGCATGCAGTGTTCCGTCAGAACTGTGGCTGTAGTCACCTGATCGTCGGCCGTGACCACGCCGGTGTTGGCGACTACTACGGTGCCTTCGATGCGCAGACCATTTTTGATGAGAAGGTACCGGAAGGTGCGCTGGAAATTCAGATCTTCCGCGCGGACCACACCGCTTACTCCAAGAAGCTGAATCGCGTGGTGATGATGCGCGATGTGCCGGATCACACCAAGGATGATTTCATCCTGCTGTCTGGTACCAAGGTGCGCGAGATGCTGGGTAACGGTATTGCACCGCCTCCGGAATTTTCCCGTCCGGAAGTGGCCCAGATCCTCATGGACTACTACCAGAGTCTGTGATCAGGCGGTAAGGGCGGGCTGGATACATCTCCGGCTTGCCACCGTAAGGCATTTGCCACAAAAAAAGGCGGGGTGATAGTCCCGCCTTTTTTTGTGCCTGCCCGTGGCAGAGGGAATCAGCGGTTAACCGCGGTTTCCGAGGTTGGTGCGGGGGCAGGGGCTTGCGCTTCTTTCTCCAGTCCAAATTCTTCGGACAGAGTACCTTTGGCACCGGGCTCCTTGGGTGCCCAGTCGCGGGGAGGCAGTACGCTCAGGTTTTCATCGTTGTCGCTCAGCTGGCCGCTTCCGGCTTCCAGCATCTGGCGGCCGATGTCCTGGCTGGACAGTCGCATGGCGCTGTTGGCCAGATATTCGTGTACTTCCCGGTAGCTTTGGGTGAGGTTGTTCACCAGCTGGGATGTCTGGTCAAAGTGCTCGTTGACCTCCTGCTGGAAGTCTTCGAGTTTGCTGTTGGCTTCTTTCAGCCGCAGCTCCAGTTCCTGGGTGCGGTCAGTGCTCTGGCGGCTGCGGGTGGCCAGGAAAGCAAGCAGGGCACCTAGGGCCAGGCCGACGACGCCGACCAGAATTAAAACCGAAGTTGAGTGCACGATACATTCTCCTCAAAGTAAAAGTGGCACCAGCCCATCCGTGGTGGTGAGCCTATTATACGCGATTCCAGCCCGGACGTTGCCCCCGGTCGGTTGCAAGGCTCACCGGATTTGTGCCAAGGCGTGATGGATTTGGTAAAGTGCGCGCCAATCGGCCTCCGCTCGAGCGCCAAATCCCGCCCGGCACTGTCGCCACCACTTTAATGAACGGTTTCTATTAGATGGTCACGGATCAGCACCAGACTGGCTCAGTTTCGACATCCACGCCCCTGTCACCCATGCAGCGTTACGAGCGGGATCTGCAGCGTCCGGATTTTGTGGAGGATCCGGCGCAGCGCGCGGCGGTGGAGGCCTTGCAGGATCTGTACGAGCGACTGCTGGCTGCGCAGGGTGCGGGCGGCTTGCTCGGCGGCCTGCGCCGCCTGTGGAAAAAAACGGATACGCCGGAGAAAGGGCTGTATTTCTGGGGTGGGGTCGGACGCGGCAAAACCTACCTGATGGATGCCTTTTACGAGGCGCTGCCGTTCGAGCGCAAGCAGCGCACGCATTTCCACCGTTTTATGCGCGATGTACATCGCCAGCTGAAAAAACTGGCGGGTGAGAAAAACCCCCTGGAAAAGGTGGCCGACCGTATCGCCGGGCGCGCCCGGGTGCTCTGTTTTGACGAGTTTTTCGTATCGGATATTACCGACGCGATGATTCTCGCCAACCTGCTGGAGGCCCTGTTCCAGCGCGGGGTCACCCTAGTGGCTACCTCGAACATCATTCCCGAGGGTCTATATAAGGATGGGTTGCAGCGCGCCCGTTTCCTGCCCGCCATTGACCTGCTGCTGGCCCATACCAAAGTGGTGAACGTGGATAACGGGATTGATTACCGGCTGCGCGTGCTGGAAATGGCGGAGCTTTACCACTACCCGTTGGACGCAGAGGCGGACGCCAGTCTGGAACGTTCGTTTAATAGCCTGATGGTGGAAGGGGCCGAAGTGCGCGAGCAGGTTGCCCTGGATATCGAGGGGCGCCCGATTGTCGCGACCAGAGTCGCCGACGACGTAGCCTGGTTCGAATTCTCCGAGCTCTGCGACGGCCCCCGGTCCCAGAACGACTACATAGAGCTGGCGCGGGAGTTTCATACGGTACTGTTGGCCAATGTGCCGCGCTTTGACGAGCGCAGCGAGAGTCAGGCGAGGCGCTTCATCAATCTGATCGACGAGTTCTATGACCGTTGCGTCAACCTGGTGATCTCCGCCGAGGAACCGGTAGAGTCCCTGTACGGCGGTCGCCATCTGCGCTTTGAGTTCGAGCGCACCGTGAGCCGGTTGCAGGAGATGCAGTCGCGGGAGTATCTGGCGCGGCAGCACCGGGTGGATTGATGGTCGAATGAGCGGAACGGGTTGTTCACAAGTTGCTCAACTTTCTGCTTGAAAAGCCCAGGGCGCTTATGTAGTATTCGCGCTCTTTTCGTGGGACGGCCCCCATTTCGGGAGCCATATACAGGTGTTTTATAACATGAAGACTTACAGTGCCAAGCCGGAAGCGGTCACTCGCGACTGGTACATTGTTGACGCTGCGGACAAGACTCTCGGCCGTATTTCCGCCGAGATTGCTCACCGCCTGCGCGGCAAGCACAAGCCTGAATATACGCCCCACGTGGACACCGGTGACTACATCGTAGTAATCAACGCCGAAAAGGTCCGCGTGACCGGCAATAAGGCCAAAGACAAGATCTACCACAGCCACTCCGGCTACCCCGGTGGTCTTAAATCCATCAGCTTTGAGAAGCTGATCGACAAGGCGCCTGAGCGCACCATCCAAAGCGCTGTGAAAGGCATGCTTCCCAAAGGCCCGCTGGGTCGCGCCATGTTCAAGAAATTGAAGGTGTACAAGGGTAGCGAACATCCTCATGCGGCCCAGCAGCCGATTGAACTGTCGATCTAAACGGAATCATTCTCATGGCAACTACTCAATACTACGGTACCGGCCGCCGCAAGACCTCTACCGCTCGCGTATTCATCGCGCAGGGTGAAGGTAAAATCAGCGTTAACGGTCGTTCCCTGGACGAATACTTCGGCCGCGAAGTGGCGCGCATGATCGTGCGTCAGCCGCTGGAAATGGTCGACATGGTCGAGAAATTCGACATCAACGTCACTGTGAAGGGCGGTGGTTCCTTCGGTCAGGCGGGTGCGATCCGTCACGGTCTGACCCGCGCTTTGATGCAGTACGACGAGTCTCTGCGTCAGCCGCTGCGTGCAGCAGGTTACGTTACGCGCGACGCTCGTGCTGTTGAGCGTAAGAAAGTCGGTCTGCGCAAAGCGCGTAAGAAGCCGCAATTCTCCAAGCGTTAAGCGAGAATTACTTTTTCTGGCCCGGCAACTGCCGGGCTTTTTTTTGCCTGTGTCCCTGGTTGGGTGCAGGTGCGCGTTTTGTGATCTGTTTAAAATCCCGCCAGTTCGCTGCGTGATTGCCGACGTTCGCTCCGGCATTCGCCTTGTATCGATTTGGCATTTTCTTTAACATTGCGCGAATTTCTATCCGCTTGCACTTGGGGTTTGGCCAATTTGTTCTAGGGTCAGGCGAGCGGGCCAGTTGTAGGGGAGTTTCTGTTCAAGTCTCTGATTTCGCGGCAATAGGTGTTTACTGTTGTTGCGCGGGTGCTCTGTTCTCTCTGGTTTTTGGCCACTGAGGTTGCACCGTTGCTACCGAATTGCGGTGATCCCTGGATTACCGCAAAGGGTGGCTATTGGATACTTGGCAGAGGTTTTCCGGAATTTTGGGTTTGGGCCAGTCAGTTTCGGGGTTGCGAATGCGCAACTCACGAGACGCTGTGATGGGAGATCTACGTCATGAGTGATGACGGTGTAAATGTGGGGCGTCGTCGATTCCTGACCGCCGCTACCTCCGTAGTAGGTGGTGCCGGGGCGGTGGGAGTTGCTGTACCTTTTGTCGCCTCCTGGAATCCGAGTGCCAAGGCGAAAGCCGCCGGCGCGCCAGTTAAGTACAATATTGCCAAGCTGGAGCCGGGCCAAATGGTGACCGTCGAATGGCGTGGCAAGCCGGTGTATGTGGTTCGCCGCACGCAGGAAGTGTTGGATAACCTCGTCAAAGTGGATCCGTACCTGCGCGATCCCAACTCTGAAGCCTCTACCCAGCCTTCCTACGTCGACCCGGAAAATCGCGCGATCAAGCCGCAGATTCTGGTGCTGGTTGGCCTGTGTACCCATCTGGGCTGCGCGCCCATGTACCGCCCGGAAGTGGGCACTGCCGATCTCGGCGGTGACCAGTGGCAGGGTGGCTTCTTCTGCGCCTGTCACGGTTCCAAATACGATCTGGCCGGCCGCGTTTATACCGGTGTACCTGCGCCGTACAACCTGGAAGTACCTCCCTATTCCTACGAAGGGGATGACGTAATCGTAATCGGCGTGGATCAGGAGGGCAGCGCATGAACTGGCTAACCGCACTGGGGGACTGGGTCGACCAGCGACTGCCGATCTACCGCGCGTGGGATACCCATATGGGTAAATACTACGCGCCCAAGAACTTTAACCTGTGGTACTTCTTTGGTGTGCTCTCCATGCTGGTTCTGGTGAACCAGCTGCTGACCGGTATCTGGCTGGTCATGAGCTACTCGCCCACCGCAGACGGCGCCTTCGCCTCTGTGGAATACATCATGCGCGATGTGGAAATGGGGTGGATCATCCGCTACCTGCACTCCACCGGTGCCTCCGCTTTCTTTGTGGTGGTCTACCTGCACATGTTCCGCGGTCTGATGTACGGCTCCTACAAGCCGCCCCGTGAACTGGTGTGGATCTTCGGTATGTGTATCTATCTGGTGCTGATGGCGGAAGCCTTTATGGGCTACGTACTGCCCTGGGGCCAGATGTCCTACTGGGGGGCCCAGGTGATCGTATCCCTGTTTGGCGCCATTCCGGTGGTGGGTGAAGATCTGGTGCAATGGATTCGCGGAGATTACCTGATTTCCGGTATTACTCTGACGCGCTTCTTCTCCCTGCACGTGATCGCACTGCCGCTGGTACTGGTGCTGCTGGTAGTGCTGCATATCCTGGCGCTGCACGAAGTGGGCTCCAATAACCCCGACGGCATCGAGATCAAAAAGAACAAAGACGAAAACGGTGTGCCGCTGGATGGAGTCGCCTTCCACCCATACTACACCGTGCACGACCTGGTGGGCGTGGCGGTATTCCTGTTCGCCTTCTGCGTGGTGGTGTTCTTCTTCCCGGAAATGGGTGGTTTCTTCCTCGAGTACGCCAACTTTGAAGAGGCGAACCCGCTGAAGACACCGGAGCATATTGCCCCGGTATGGTATTTCACCCCGTTCTACGCGGTGCTGCGCGCGGTGACCATCGATATCGGCCCGCTGACCGCCAAATTCCTCGGTCTGGTGGCCATGGGTGCGGCCATCGCGATCCTGTTTGTGCTGCCGTGGCTGGATAAGAGCCCGGTGCGCTCCATCCGCTACAAAGGCTGGCTGCCGAAAGTACTGCTGATGGTGTTTGCGGCGATCTTCATCATTCTGGGTTACCTGGGTGTGAAATCTCCGACTCCGGGGCGTAACTTCCTGGCGCAGGTCGCGACCCTGTTCTACTTCGCGTTCTTTGTGACCATGCCGATCTGGACCAATCCGACCACCCGCAAGGGCCTGGCCTCCTGGATTGTGAGCGGCGCCTTCGGTTTCCTGTTCCTGTGGATGGCAGTGGTCAACTTCAAGGCGAGCCTGTTTGTATTCGCCATGGCCATGGTGTTTGCGGTGTTCTTCGCGATTCTGCCGTGGCTGACCAGCCGTGATGTGGTACACCCGGAGCCCGCGCGCGTTACCAGTCCGTCCAGCACCAAATCGTTCATTCTGTTGATGACCGGTATCATTTCTGTGCTGCTGCTGACGTTTGTTCCGATCAAGGCGGTGGGTGCGGAAAGCTCTGTCGAGCTGGATTACATCAAGACCGACCTGACCGACAAACCCTCGCTGCAGCGTGGTGCCAAGTACTTCGTCAACTATTGCATGGGGTGTCACAGTGCCAACTTTTCCCGCTGGGAGCGGGTGGCCACCGACCTGGAGATCCCCAACGAGCTGATGCTGCAGAATCTGGTTCTGGGTGACGACAAGATCGGCGATCTGATGGAGATCGCCATGAAGCCGGAAGACTCCAAAGTCTGGTTTGGTGCCACTCCGCCGGATCTGACCCTGGTGGCCCGCGCCCGCTCACCAGAATGGCTGTACACTTACCTGCGGAGCTTCTACAAAGATGACAGTCGGCCGCTGGGTGTGAACAACAAGGTGTTCCCGAATGTCGGTATGCCCCATGTACTGATGGAGTTGCAGGGGTTGCCAGAGTGCGCCCCGGGCCCCAAGCGCGACCACGGTAAGATCGTGCGCGACGAAATGGGCAACCCGATCATGGATGCCAACTGCGGCAGTCTGAAAGTGGGGGATGTGAAAGGCTCCATGACCGACGTGGAGTACGACCAGGCGGTCTATGATCTGGTCAATTTCATGGAATACATCGCCGAGCCGATGGCAGAGACCCGCAAGCGCGTCGGTTTCTACGTACTGGCGTTTATTCTGGTGTTCTTCATCTTCGCCTGGTTGCTGAACCGCGAATATTGGAAAGACGTGCACCACTAAGCGCAAGCCAGTGACATTTCCGGGTGGTGGGCCGCCGGTATACCGGCATCAGTCCGCCGCCCGTTTTCCGTTTTGTATAGTTGGCCTGGAATCGTTCCGGCCAGTAGATTGAGGTAGTTCCATAATGGGTGTGCCGACCAACAAGCGCTCCTCCATGACCTTCTTTTCTGACGGTCGTTGTCACTTCAGCCATCGGGTACGTATCGTCCTGGCGGAAAAAGGTGTTTCCGTAGAGATCATCGACGTCGATCCCGATGACAAACCGGCGGAACTCGCCGACCTCAACCCCTATAACTCCCTACCCACCCTGGTGGATCGCGACCTGGTGCTGTTCGAGACCAAGGTCATGATGGAGTACCTGGACGAGCGTTTCCCGCATCCTCCACTGCTGCCGGTCTATCCGGTTGCCCGAGCTCAGAGCCGCCAGATCATGCATCGTATCGAGCGCGACTGGTGCCCGCTGGTGGACAAGATTCTGGCAGGGGGCAAAGATGCCGCAGCGGCGCGCAAAGATCTGCGTGACAGCTTTGTGGGTATCGCGCCGATGTTTACCGACCTGCCGTACTTCTTTAACGAGGAGTTCTCGCTGGTCGACTGCTGTATGGCTCCGCTGCTGTGGCGCCTGGACCAGCTGGAAATCGCCCTGCCGAAAACCAAGCAGGCCAAGCCACTGCTGGACTATATGGATCGTCTGTTTGAGCGCGAAGCCTTCCAGCAGAGCCTGACCGAGTACGAACGCGAAATGCGCGCCTGAGGTGCTGATTGAATAAGCCGCCGATGACCTCCAACCGCCCGTATCTGTTGCGGGCGTTTTACGAGTGGATCACCGACAACAAGTGCACACCCTATCTGCTGGTGGACACCCACCTGAATGGCGTGCTGGTACCCCAGCAGCACGTCAATGAGGATGGGCAGATTGTGCTCAACGTGTCGGAAACCGCGGTGATGGGGCTCACCATGGATAACTATGCAATCCGCTTTAACGCGCGTTTTGGCGGAGTGCCTACCGACATTCAGGTGCCGGTAGGTGCGGTGGTGGGGATCTATGCCCGCGAAAACGGTCAGGGAATGGTGTTTGAGCCCGAAGAAACGCCGGAACCACCAGAACCCACGCCGCCGACCACCCTCAAGAAGCCCTCGAAAAAGCCTGCCCTGCGCGTCGTCAAGTAGCGCATCGGGGTGCCGGTCGATACTCCCGTGGGAGGGTCGGCCGGTTCGGCTCTCCTCCTAAATGTCCATTTTTGTCGCCAAATCCCCGACGGGGTGAACTCAATCGCGCACTGGCGTAAAAATTGACGCAGGAATCCTGTTATGCATTGGTGAATTGACCGGGCCCTTCCGATACTGCAATCAAGCGGTGTACAGGAGGACCCCAAGTGAAATTACTGAGCCATACCATTGGCATATTTACCAATCCTGACAAAGAGTGGCAGTCCATCCGCGCGGACAAACACTCGTTTCTGCAGGTTTTTCTGAGCCACGTTCCGATCCTGGCACTGATCCCGTGTATCGCCGGCTATATCGGCGTGACCCAGGTGGGTTTTGAGCTGGGGGGGCATGTGTCCAAACTGACCCCGGCCAGTGCCGGCAGTCTCGCGGTTGTGACCTACCTGGCGTTGTTGATCGGGATTTATCTGGTTGGGGAATTTATCAACTGGATGGCCAAGGCCTACGGTGTCGAAGGGGATGAGCCAACCCGTCACTATGAGGGCACTGCGCTCGCGGTCTTTGTTACCACACCGGTGCTGTTGTCAGGAATTGTGATGATTTATCCCCACCTGTGGCTGGTGGTGTCGGTGATGGGACTGGCAGCGATCTACTCTGTTTACCTGCTGTATGAGGGTATCCCCATTCTGATGAACATGAGTAAAGAGCGCGCATTCCTCTACGCCAGCGCGGTACTGACCATTGGTCTTGTTGGCATGGTCACAATCATGATCTGTTCGGTGATCATCTGGACCATGGGCGTAGGGCCGGTATATCAGCATCACTATCAATGATGCGGATTCCGGGTGGGAGCACACAAAAGCCGGCATTTATGCCTAATGCTGTTCACTTAAGCGGAGCAGCACGACGATTCACCGGATAGCGGGTTTTGCTGATCTTTACCGTCCTCTAAAAACAGGTTCCCAATCCCCGCCCTAAGCTCCGATAAGCGCGCTCCAGTTCTTGATAATGGCTGAGCCGCGGCCATGACAATCAGCTGCGCAGCAATATACTGGCATGCGAACTTAAAGCGTATCCTGGCTGGGTTTCCCCCGTGAGCGACCGCTGCCTGGCTTGCCTCTCGACGTATCACGTTGTACGCCAACAGTAGCCCCCACACTTCCTGATAAACCAGTTCCACGGTCTTGCTACGTAGGGTGACGGCGTTGTGCTGCATGGAACTTTTGATGTCACGGAAGCCGATTTCGATTTCCCAGCGCTCTTGGTAGAGCTTCGCGACGGCTTTAGTGCCGTAAGTATCTGCCGGTAGCGAGGTAAATACCGTTTTGTTTTTGCCATTATGCTTGTAGCTCACTGCTCGAACTTCCCAGTACTCGGGAAGGGCCGGATTGCGCTTCCGAGCCTGGGGGGAGACCTTCATTCGCAGTAGTCGATCATTTTTGTTGTAGACCTCCACTGTCTCACTGACCAGGCCTTTGCGCTCGGGGATCAGCCAGTGGCGTTGCGTGTTCTGATCCGCCCACCGCAGCAAAAGGTCTGCACTCCAAAAACCCTTATCAAACAGGGTTACGGAGGCTTCCGGCACCTGATTCATAAACTCATCGGCCAGGCGTATTTCGCTGCGTCGGTAAGGGCTTAGCTCTGCATTCAGAAGTACATGTGAACGTACGTTCATTAGAGCAACCAGGCGCATAAGAGGGTACGGAGTTTGCCGGTTTGTGCTCGTGTTACCGGAGCCAAAATGATCTCGCAGCTCAGGAGTATCTTGAGTGCGCAACAGCGCGCCATCGACAGCGAGAACTTGCAATCCTCGCCATTCATCTTCGGGGTAACGCTCATGTCCCCAGTGCACCCCGGTACGTTGAAATAGCCACTGAACGGGGTTAGCACCAAGACGCTGTCGCGCCTTTGATACCCCGCTTGGGGCCAACAGGCTATCGTTCGCGAGCCCCTGAGCACAGATATTGAGCCTGCGGGCAACTTCTGAGACCGGTTCATTCCTGAACAGGGCCATGCCCAGCACGAGCCAGAGTACCTGATCGGCGGGAAGTCGACGGCGGCGAATAGTAGCTTGCGAGGATAACTGCAGAGCGGAATCCACCCATTCAACGGGAATGTTCTGGGTGAAGGTACTCAGGTCACAGAAGGACTGGAGGGCATCAATATCGAAGAGAGACTGCTGAAGAGACACAAAAAAATCCGGTTTCCTGATCTGGAAACCGGATTTTCCGGGGCCCCACCTTAGGCTGCAATGCTTAAGTGAACAGCATTACGGCATTTATGCCGGCTTTTGTGTTTTTCGTACCGGCTCAGATCACAAGCCGGTAGCGCTTTTGCGCGTCATCAGCTGGCGCTGGCCGTTTCAGTGGTCGGCACGCCCCCGGCTTGCGGCCGAGACGACGTAAAACATTCGGGAATCGGGGGCATGGGGCAGTCCAGGCAATCGGCCAGGGCCCGGAGCAGTTCCACTTCATTGCCGCCGATTACCCCATCGTGGGCGAGAGTGGTGGCCAGGGCTTTGAGGAGCCCCGGCTTGTGCAGGGGAGAGGTATCCCGCGCGATGGCGACCGCCTTGTCCAGCCGCTGCAGGGAGATGTCTGCGCGAGCGGGCAATGGGGCGGGGGACAGCTTCAGCGCGCTGCAGCCTGCCTCAAACGCGCGCTTCGCGTGCAGATAGTTATCGCAATCGGCGTGGGCCATGGTCGCCAGCAGAAACTGTTGGGCGTCTGCAATGGCCTGGCTGGAGCCTTTGCGGTTACCGAGCTTGCGGTGTTGATCCGGGTTCGTCTCCAGTCCGTGCATCAGAACGCGGTACAGTGCCCACTCCCAGATTTCCACTTTGCCGTCGGCGCGCAACAGCTTGATGACATTGCGTTTGAATATATGAAACTGCTGCGGTGCAAGCGACTTGAGTGCGGGAATGCACAGGTCAATCAGCGGCAAGCGGTAGTGTTGCGATGTGCTGGCGAGTACCGGGGCGAGCTTGTGGAATTCCCGGAGTACCGCGGGGTGGGCAATCTGCGTCAGTAGGGTGCGCTGCGCTTCGCGGTGTGCGCATTGCTCCTCACTTGAACCGCTGTTGCTGGCGTGATCCATCAGCAGGCCGTATACCAGTGCGCGGGCGGAAAATGGATCGTGTGCGGCGGCCTTCAGTGGCGCCGGGATATCCGCCAGTATCGCCTGCCCCAACACATGTTGCTGATGGGTCGGCTGGGCAATGTTGTTGTCAACGACCTCCAGAACTTTCTCCAGCCGCGCCTGATAGCTTTCACCGGATCCGCTGCCTGTGCCCCCATGCATCTGGGAAACCTGTGCCGCGGCATCACCACGCAACGTGGCCGCTGCGGGGGTGGGCGTCGGGCTTCCATCGCCGCTGCCACTCCATTGGGGATCCAGGCGCGAGATACGGGCGTCCAGCGGCGGGTGGGTGGCAAACAGGCCGAGCAGGCTGCTTTTCAGTCCGCTGGCAAAATACATGTGGCTGAACTCGCTGGCATTGGCGGCCTGCAGGCGGGACCCTCCGCTGTGCTGCCCGATTTTTTTCAGGGCGCCGGCAATGCCCCGGCTATTGCGGGTAAATTGCACGGCAGAGGCGTCCGCCAGGTATTCGCGCTGGCGGCTGACCGCAGATTTGATCAGGTTGCCGAAGAAAGTGCCGGTATAGCCAATGACCACCAGCCCGGCGCCAATGCCGAACAGCGCCGCACGGCCCCGGTTATCTCTGCCGCTGCTCCAGTAGCTGCCTCGCAGTAGCCAACTGCCCAGTAAACCGATAATCAGGATGCCGTGCAGGAGGCCAACAATGCGCAGGTTCATACGCATATCGCCATTGAAGATATGGCTGAACTCGTGCGCCACTACACCCTGTAATTCATCGCGGCTCAGCTGCTCGATGCAGCCGCGGGTGAGCCCCACCACCGCATCGCCCTGGGCATAACCTGCGGCAAAGGCGTTGATGGCATCGTCTTCGAGGATGTAGACGTCCGGTACCGGAGTGCCGGAGGCCAGTGCCATTTCTTCCACCACATTGAGTGCCCGCTGCTCGGCGGGGTTTTGCGGGGAGATGTTGATCTTGCGTCCGCCGAGAGACTCTGCAATGGCCTGACCGCCGGCGGACAGCTGGCGCAGCCGAAACAGGCTGGCGAGACCGATAATGGCGGTAATGGTAATCGCGATACCGGCGATGGTGTCCCAGCCCAGGTTGCCGAGCATCGACATCAGCGATGTGTCGGTGGCCGGATTGCGCAGGTCAGAGTAGCCGGTAAGCATCGCCACAAACAGGGTTGTGATGGCAACCAATCCGACGACGGCGGCAAAAAACAGGGCAATCAACAGGGTGCTGTTGCGTCTGGCGCGGTCCTGATATTCGAAAAAGTTCATGGGCGGTACCAGTCCCTGCTCAGAACTCTACGCGCGGAGCGGTCTGAATAACCTCGGAATCTGCAAACTCCAGCAGTTCGCCATTTTCCCGGTGGCCAAAAAAGCCGGCAAAAAAGACGGGCGGGAAGCTCTGGCGAAAGATGTTGTAGCTGGTGACTCCATCATTGAAAGCCTGGCGCGCGAAGGCGACCTTGTTCTCAGTGCTGGTCAGCTCTTCCATCACTTGCTGGATGGTCTGATTGGCCTTCAGGTCCGGGTAGGCTTCCATGACCACATTGAGTCGCCCCAGGGCGTTGCTGAGCAACCCTTCCGCGTTCCCCAGGTCGGCAATGGCCGATGCACTGCCGGGATTGTTTGCGGCCGCCTTCAGGCCGGCGAGGGCGGAGTTGCGCGCGGCAATCACTGCTTCGAGGGTTTCGCGTTCGTGCTTGAGGTATCCGCGGGCGGACTCCACCAGGTTGGGGATAAGATCGTAGCGGCGTTTCAGCTGTACTTCGATCTGGGCAAACGCGTTTTCGTAGCGGTGCTTCAGTGACACCAGCTTGTTGTAGATGCTGATCACGTAGAGTACCAGCGCGGCAATGATTACAAGCCAGATGATGGTTGAAATGTCCATGGGATTCCGGATTCCAGATTGTAGAGATAAAGCCGGTGGAGGGCGCAATTGGCAGATCGGTCAGTGGGATTGATCTGTATCGGTTTATTCCACCATTGCGCCAGATACTACCATGAGCAATACAACGAAGGGTGGATGGTCATCTCATGGTGCACCTGGGTTATAATTCACCACCAAATCTGGACTTGGCGCAATAGTGGTCAGTCATTTGCGGCGATTTCCGTTAAATATGGAGAGAAAACAGCATGAGCGAGCAATCAAACGACCCTGTGGTCATCGTAGGTATCTCCCGCACCCCGATGGGGGCGATGCAGGGGGCCTTGTCCGGGCTCAGTGCGCCGGAGCTGGGTGCAGTGGCGATTCGCGGCGCCCTTGCTGACGCCGGCGTGGATGCGGCACAGGTGGACGAAGTGCTGCTGGGCTGTGTACTGCCGGCGGGCCTTGGCCAGGCGCCCGCGCGCCAGGCTGCACTGGGAGCCGGGATCCCAGAGAGCACACCGACCACCACTGTCAACAAGGTCTGTGGTTCTGGGATGAAAACGGTGATGATGGCGCGGGATGCGCTGCTCGCCGGCGATGCCAAGGTGGTGGTGGCCGGCGGCATGGAGAGCATGAGCAATGCCCCGTACCTGCTGTCCAAAGCCCGCGGCGGTATGCGCCTGGGGCACGGGGAAGTGCTCGACCACATGTTTACCGATGGATTGGAAAACGCCTACGACGGGCAGCTGATGGGCAATTTCGCCGAGAGTACTGCGGACAAGTACGGCTTTACCCGGGAGGCTCAGGACGCCTTTGCCATCGAGTCTCTGGCCCGCGCCAGTGCGGCAATTGAGTCCGGCGCGTTTGAACGTGAAATCTCGCCGGTTACGGTAAGCACCCGCAAAGGTGACCATGAGGTTTCTGTCGATGAAGGCCCGGGTAATGCCCGTCCCGATAAAATTCCGCAGCTGCGCCCGGCTTTCCGCAAAGATGGTACTGTCACCGCAGCCAATGCCAGCTCCATTTCCGATGGCGCCGCTGCTCTGGTGCTGATGCGCGAGAGCGAGGCCAAAGCGCGCGGGGTTAAAGTGCTCGCAGTGCTGCGCGGCCAGAGCCAGTTCGCCCACGCGCCGGAGTGGTTTACCACGGCGCCGGTCTCCGCAATGCACAATCTGCTGGAAAAGGCCGGCTGGCTTGCCGCAGACGTGGACCTATTTGAGATCAACGAGGCCTTTGCGGTGGTCACCATGGCGGCCATGCAAGAGCTCGATATTCCCCATGAAAAGGTGAACGTAAACGGCGGCGCCTGCGCACTGGGGCACCCGCTGGGGGCCAGTGGCGCGCGGGTGATCGTTACCCTGCTGGCGGCACTGGAAAATCGCGATCTCAAGAAGGGGGTGGCGAGCCTGTGTATCGGTGGCGGTGAGGCGACGGCGATCGCGATTGAGCGCCCGTAACGGGTTCGCTCGTTAGAAACAAAAAACGGAGGCAATGCCTCCGTTTTTTGTTTTCGGTACTTACTCTTCTCTAATTTCTTTTCTCTGCTTGAGAAAGTCAGTCGATATACTCCACCGCTTTTACGACTTTCTGCACACCACCCACGGTGCGGGTTTTTTCCGCTGCATTTTCCGCTTCCTGCCGGGTGAGTAGACCCATCAGGTAGACCACGCCATTCTCTGTCACCACCTTGATGCGCCCACTGTCGATTTCCTTGTCGGTCAGCAGCACACTTTTCACTTTGGTGGTCAGCCAGGTATCGCTGGTTCTCGCCAGTACCGATGTGGTACCGCGTACCTGGATCTCATTGTAAACCTGGCGTACGGAATGCACCTGCTGCGCGGTGCGCCCGGCCAGGTTGCGCAGGTCGTTGTTGGATACCTGCCCGGTGAGCAGAATGACACCGTTGAAGCTGGTTACGTCGATATTGGATTCTTTCAGCTCCGGGTGCGCTTTGCGCAGGTTGACCTTGGTGATGGTTTCCAGCTGCTGGTCATCAATATAGGTGCCAAAACTGCGCTCACCGGGATCGGGCTGGATCGGACCGTCGTGGGTGGCATCCAGTACGGTGGCACAGCCGCCCATGACGGCTAGGAGACCGCTGGCCAGGGCCAGCTTCAATGTGGTGGACAGGTTTTTATTGGTGCTCGGTTGCATGGATTACTCCTCGAATCCGCCAAACAGACTGCTATCAATCAGGTCGCACAGGCAGAACAGAATCAATAGGTGTACCTGGTGTACCTCCGGGGCCACCGGCGAAGGTACGCGCAATTCAATATCGTGCACATCGAGCAGTGCGGTACAGTCGCCATCGCCCTCGCCGCCGGTCAGCGCCAGTACCCCCATATCCCGGTCGTGGGCGGCGCGGATTGCCTGCACCAGGTTGGAATCCTGGCCGTCGGTACTGATTATGACCAGCAGATCCCCCGGTTGCCCTAGTGCGCGAATTTGCCGGGCGTAGGATTCCGCCCGGCCCTGCTTGCGTGCGACGGTACTGGTGGTTACCGCATCGCCATTAAGTGCGATGGCGGGCAATCCGGGACGTTCACGCTCGAAGCCGCCCATCAGTTGCGCAGAAAAGCTCTGCGCCAGTGCGCCACTCAGGCCGTTGCCACAGATCAGGAGTTTGTTTTCTGCCAGCAGGGTGTGCACGATCATTTCGCTGGCTTCGGCAATGTAAGGTGCCAAAAGTTCACCCGCATTCATGGTTGCTTCAATGCTGTGGTGAAACAGCGTTACCACTCTCTGTTCCATTTACTGTGTAGTTTCCTGTGGGTGAACGAAGGGTGAGCCTATTGCCCGAAGGCGCCTTGTATCCAGTCGAGTTTCAGTGTGTTGTTGTACCGGTCCTGCTCGATGGTGATGACATCGAAACGGCAAGGGCAGTCCAGACCGCGCATCTGCAGATAACCATTCGCTGTGAGCAGCAGTTTGCGCTGCTTGCGATGATCCACGGAAATTCCAGCGCCGCCAAACATCCGGTTGCGTCGGTAGCGCACTTCCACAAACACCAGTGCATTGCCGTCGCGGGCGATGAGATCGATCTCACCAAAACGCCCGCGAAAATTCCGCTCCACAATGCGCAGGCCTGCGGCAATCAAGTGCCGTTCTGCCTCCGCTTCCATCTGCTTGCCAATGCTTGTGGTGTCCATACGCGTTTTCCAGGCTTTCCGGATCCGTGGAAAGCGATCTTGTTTTCGCCCCGATTAAAACAGGGGTGCGATCGGTTTTACAGGGCTCAGTTGCGCACGCTGCCGTCAGAGAGCCGTGATGGGGCCTGATTCGTGGTGATCGGCACCGGCGCGCCGTTGTCGATTTTTGCCCAGATCTGCTCTCGCACAATCCGTCCATCTGCGGTCAGGCTGAGCGCGCCGGTCAAGCCGTAAACCTGCTGGTCCGGGAACTGCCGCAAAATTGGCAAGCGCGGGTACAGGCGGAAAGCGTCAGCACCGAGCGCATAGAGGCGCGCAAACGCGGGGGCTGGCGCTGCCTGCTTTACAATATTCTGTTTGGTCTGGTTGTCGTCTTCAAAGAGCCAGGGCAGAGCGGTAAACCGCACACCGTTGATATCCCGATCGCGCTGGCGATCCACGTTGCCGGCAAAAACCTGCGAGGTGGCGTACACCGGCAGCTCGCCCGCGTAGAAGAATGACAGCATGGGTTTGATCTGCCGCGCCTGTTGGGGTTGCGCCAGCACAAAAAGCATGTCCACATCGCCGCGGCGGCGCGGGGTGAATTTCAGTGGCGTGGCCAGTTTGCTGCGCAGTGCGCGCTCGCGCTCCTTGCTCTCCGGGATCAGCAGTGCATCGCTCACCAGCTGGGAAAAATTGGTGCTGTCCTTGTAGTTGCGGCTGACACTGACGCTGCCACCGAGGCGGTTCCACTCTTCGGTAAACGCCTGCAGACCCCGTTGCCCCCAGCCGGACTCCGGGGCCAGGATCATGGCCTGGCGATGCCCCTGACGGTAGGCCTGCTGTGCCACCTGCCGGGCTTCATCCTCAATCGCGAGACCGAACTGCACCAGATCATCGGTCAGGCGGCCTTCATCCCCATAGTTGAGCGCAAGGGTGGGGACCGGCAGGCTTTCCGTGGCCAGCAGGTTGGCTACCTTGCTCTTGTCCAGTGGGCCGACAATCGCCTGGGCGCCGTTGTTGATGGCGGTCTGGTAAATCTCTTCAAATGGCTGCTCGGTACCGGTGTCGTAGACCTGTACCTGAGGCGTGGGCGCACCGGCATCCAGGGCGCTGTAGTAGGCGGCCATAAAACCGTCGCGAATAGCGTGGCCGGCAGCCCCAAGGGGCCCGGACAGTGGCAGCAGCAGTGCGACATTCTGCGCCGGCTGCGAAGCCAGCTGCTCCAGTAGCTGCAGAGCCTGAGGCGGATGCTGCACCGCCGTATGCGCCGGCCATTGCTGGCGCCAGCGGCTGAGTGCGGTCAGTTGGGTGCTGATATCGGCCTGGGTGTCGCGCCCCAGGAGCGCCAGTTGGTACCAGGCGCGCATTTCCGGCGATAGGCTCTCTTCTGCGCGCAGGCGCAGCTCTTTGGAGGGCAGCTGGGTCAGCAGCTGCCAGAGGCCGTCGTTATTGGTGTAGGTTGCCTGCTCATCGAGTGGCAAGCCGGCAATGCGCTGGCGTTCCTTGATGCCGCTGTCGATGTCCCCCATCAGGCTCCACAGGTCGGCGCGCAGGTTGCGCAGGGGCAGAGCGGTGGTCGCCGGGATCTGGAACCAGGATTGCTCCAGGCGGGGGGCACTGACCAGATCCAGCGCGGTGAAAAACTCGTCGTCCGCGGCCAGCGCGCTGCCGTAGACATGCGCGTACTGGGCGTACTCGGAATCGGTCAGCTGTTCCGGGTCAATGTTGCTGGCGGTGTCCCTGACCGTCGCGTTATCGCCCAATCCGTATAGAATGGCGGCCGCCTGCAGCTGGGTCTGGTCTTTTTGCGGGGACGGCAGCTGGCGCGCCTCGCTGATCAGGCGCATGGCGCTCTGGCGGTTGGCGGTCAGAGCATCGCCGGGGGCCGCCGGAACCTGCGCGCCGGGCTGGGTGCTGGGTGTCTGACAGCCGGCCAGCGCCAGCGCCAGAGTGCCTGCGGCCAGGCTATTTAAAATGAAGGGGATGCGCCGGGAAAGGGCGGACATATTCTTCTCCCACAAAACTTATTCTGGAGTGAACTATGGGGCTTGATACAGCGGTGCTTTATATCGTCGCGACGCCCATTGGCAATTTGGCGGATATGGTACCGCGAGCCGTTGAAGTTCTACAATCCGCGGATCTCGTGGCGGCAGAAGACACCCGTCACAGTCAGAGACTTTTTTCCCACTTTTCCATCGATACGCCGCTGGTTGCCTACCATGACCACTCGGACGACATTCGTACCGGCAAGATTCTCGATCGCCTCGCCCAGGGGCAGACCATCGCGCTGATCTCCGATGCCGGCACCCCGCTGATCTCCGATCCCGGCTACCGCCTGGTGCGCGAGGCCCGCGAGCAGGGCTTTCCGGTGGTACCCATTCCCGGCCCCTGCGCGTTCGTCGCCGCCCTGTCTGCGGCGGGGCTGCCCAGTGACCGCTTTACCTTCGAGGGTTTTCTCCCAGCCAAGTCCCTGGCGCGGCAGAAAGCGCTTTCTGCGCTGGCCAGTGAAACCCGCACCATGGTGTTTTATGAGGCCCCACACCGGGTGCTGGAGACCCTGGAGGCGATGACCGAGAGCTTTGGTGGGCAGCGCGAGGCGGTGATTGCACGGGAGCTGACCAAGGCATTCGAGACGATTCAGCTGCTGCCATTGGCCGAGCTGGTGGAGTGGGTGAGGGCGGACAGCAATCAGCAGCGTGGCGAGATAGTGTTGCTGGTGCGCGGCGCGGAAGCGGCAAAGGCCTCGGCGTTGGACGGTGAGTCCGAGCGGGTCATGAAGCTGCTATTGGCCGAATTGCCGCCCAAGCGGGCGGCGGCGGTGGCTGCGGAGATTACCGGGGTAAACAAGAAGGTTCTGTACAACTGGTCGTTGTCGCAGAAGTAGCGAAGTGCGACTGCGCTTGGATGCGAAGGTGCTGATGCCGGGTATCGCCTTTTGAGACCTTCGAAAACAGGGATGTTTTCGCAGAGCCCCCATGGATGGGTGCACGGCGTGTCTCAAAAGGCGATACCCGGGAGCAGTGCCGCCACAGGCTCTTTTCGAAGTCGTTAAGGGATTTGGCTTGCATCCTCAGTCAGCGCTCATTAACCTTCGCGCCCGAGTCAGCCAGACAATCGCTGTTTTACTGCTTTCGGGCGGTGAGATGGAGGAAAGTCCGGGCTC
The DNA here is from genome assembly GCF_021165935.1 of Microbulbifer elongatus. Taxonomy (NCBI): domain Bacteria; kingdom Pseudomonadati; phylum Pseudomonadota; class Gammaproteobacteria; order Cellvibrionales; family Microbulbiferaceae; genus Microbulbifer; species Microbulbifer elongatus. The sequence goes on from NZ_CP088953.1 coordinate 1,868,339, forward strand.
CATAGGGTGGGACGCCAGGTAACGCCTGGGGGGCGCGAGCCTACGGAAAGTGCAGCAGAGAGTAGACCGCCGATGGCCCGCTTTTGCGGGTACAGGTAAGGGTGAAAGGGTGCGGTAAGAGCGCACCGCGCGGCTGGTAACAGTCCGCGGCACGGTAAACCCCGTTCGGAGCAAGACCAAATAGGCCCCCGATAGCGCAAGCTTGTAGGTGTGACCCGCACTGGGGGCGGGTAGGTCGCTTGAGGTGTCTGGTGACAGGCATCCCAGATGAATGATTGTCCGCGACAGAACCCGGCTTATCGGCTGACTCGACTTATTTCTCTACAGCGGTGACGCGATTGTGCTGCTGGTTCAATCAAGCGGCGGTGGTACTTGAAAGGCCCGGTGGCGGTGCTGCTACCGGGTATGGCCTTGCGAGACACGAGCTAGGCGCCCCCCCTCAACCCATCCCTAGGGGCTCTTCCGCGACATCCCTGTCGCAGAAGGTCTCGCAAGGCCATACCCGATATCAGCCCCTTCGCGTCGACTATTGGGTGTTACTTCTGTAGCAGCAACCCACACTCACGATGCTCCTCACCCTTCGTCGGGTCGAAGTACACATCGTTGTCCGGCAGATCGTTCTCGTAAACATACTCTTCCACATCAATCTCCCTGAGGTGGAACATCGGCGCTACGCGAATGGTGCCGTGGTTGCCCTTGGTGAACACATCCAGCCCTTTGCGGTGAGCGTTCTGGTCGTGGCGGATGCCGTTGAGCCAGACGTCCGGCTTCAGCTCCTGCATGGCGCGGTTGAACGGCTCCAGCTTCACCGTGCGGGAGAAGAAGTCGTGCTCCGGGGTATCCAGCGGCGGGATGCCGCCGTACACCGCGTTGTAGTGGGCTGCGGACATTTTTGGCGAGTAGGTGTACAGGTTCAGGTCCAGCAGCTTGATGACCTTCTCGATATGGCGGTAGGTCTCCGGCGTGTTGTAGCCGTGATCCACCCAGATTACGGGAATATCCGGCTTGGCGCGGGTGACCAGGTGCAAAAAGGCGATGGCCAGGGGGCGGAAGTTGGTGAAGACCACGGGATTTTCGGCTTCCGCAATGGTGAAAGCCATGATCTCGCTGGGCTTGCTGTCTTTAAAGCGCTGGTTGAGCGCGTCCAGATCGGCACCGTGATGGAAGGTGCGCGTGGGAGCGCTCTGTTTGCTCAGTCCGGCGGATAGGCCCATGTCGATCAATTCCTGCTGAATTTTGGATAGGGCAAAGCTACAGCGTGTCGAAGTCCATTAAAAATAATAAAAGCTGATTTTTATATGCCTCTCTGTTCTATCCGTGGTTGCACCCCGGCAAAACCGCTTCTGTCGGTCCAATGATAGGGCGTGGCGCCCGAGTCCGCGATTGGCGCAATTTTCCCTTGCGTGCAGAGGTGGTTGGCGGGTTCCTGTAAGTGTCTGCTCACTTTTGTGGTTTTCGAGGCTGCTCATGGGGCTCGCGGCGGAAGTTAAAGTGAATTATCAAGTTGGCAAAGTAAGTGCTTGCTTTGCTGCTGTTTTGCACAGTTTCCCCTCTGTCTGAAATGTGAACACTTCGCCTGCAGGCCGCGAAAATACTGGGTCTTTTCCGTGTTTATCCCTTCTATTTCCTTGACTTTGTTGCGTCCAGATTTATAGTGTCGTAGGTGGAGAAAAGTGGAAGTTTGTGGGGCAAAGTGGGGCGAATGTGGTGGTGAGTGGTTATTTACGCATTCTCACGCCGCCCGGTGGCAAAAAGTGCCAGCCCGCAAGAACAACATTGGTTACCAACTGAGTAAACGCTGATCCATGTATCTGGGCAGTCACGCAATCAATATGGACGCCAAGGGGCGTCTGGCGATTCCGGCGCGAGTGAGAGACTCGCTGCTGGAAGATTGCGGTGGTCGCCTGGTTGTGACGGCGCATACGGAAGAGCGCTGTCTGCTCGTCTATCCTGATGCCCAGTGGCGCGAGATTCTTCCAAAGATCGAGGCGCTATCCAGCTTTAACAAGGTGGCGCGTCGCGCCCAGCGACTTTTGATCGGTTATGCCTGTGAGCTGCAGGTGGACGGCAACGGCCGCGTACTGATCCCGCCCACCCTGCGTGAGTATGCGGGGCTGGAAAAGAAGTTGATGCTGGTGGGGCAGGGGAAAAAGCTGGAGTTGTGGAGCGAGGACCGCTGGATGGACTGGCTCGACGACAGTGAGGGGGATGGTGAGATGCCAGAAGAGATGGCTTCTCTCTCCCTGTAAACAAATTCAATCAATCGCAGGAGAACGGGGTGTCCCAGGATCTGCATCGCAGTGTGTTGTTGCGCGAGGCTGTGGACGCCCTGGTGGTGGATCCGGGCGGCTTGTATATCGATGGCACGTTTGGGCGCGGTGGTCACAGTGCGCTGGTGCTGGAGCAGTTGAGCGATGCCGGCCAGCTGGTGGCGGTGGATAAAGATCCGCAGGCCGTTGCGTTTGCCCGCGAGCGCTTTACCGCAGAGCCGCGTTTTTCCATCTGGCACGGCTCTTTTGCGGACATGGATCAGGCGGTTGCCGATCGTGCGGGGCAGGTAGCCGGAATTCTGCTGGATCTCGGGGTGTCGTCACCCCAGCTGGACCAGGCGGAGCGCGGCTTCAGCTTTATGCAGGACGGCCCGCTGGATATGCGCATGGATACCAGCCGCGGGATGAGCGCCGCGGAGTGGGTGAACACCGAGTCCGAAGAAGAAATGGCGCGGGTGTTCAAAGAGTACGGCGAAGAGCGGTTTGCGCGGCGTATGGCGGGGGCCATTGCGCGGCGGCGGGCGGAGCGACCATTTACGCGAACGCTGGACCTGGCGGAAGTGGTGAAAGCGGCAAACCCGGCCTGGGAAAAAGGCAAGCATCCGTCCACTCGGGTATTTCAGGCGATTCGCATCCATATAAATGGAGAGCTGGACGACCTGTATCAGGCTCTGGACAAGTCGTTGACACTGCTGAAGCCCGGTGGTCGTCTGGTGATTATCAGCTTCCATTCACTGGAGGATCGCATTGTGAAGCGGTTTATCCGTGATCAGGAAAAGGGGCCGCAGCTGCCCCGTGGTCTGCCGGTGATGGACAGTCAGATACGCAAGACACTGCGCTCCATCGGCAAAGCGGTAAAGGCCGAAGCGGAGGAAGTCGGTGAAAACGTCCGCTCACGCAGCGCCGTGATGCGGGTTGCCGAACGGTTGGCGGATTGATCATTGGCAATGGTGGCGCGCACAGGTAACAGGTGGTGGATAGTCAGCCTCTGGGGGCTGGTGATGGTTTCCGCTCTGGGGGTGGTGCACACCACGCACCAGAGTCGGGTGCTGACGGCGGAGCTCGAGCAGGCGCAGCGTTATCGGGACGAACTGCGCTATGAGCAGGAGCGCCTGCTTCTGGAGCGGGGCGCCTGGTCGGCATACAGCCGCATTGAGCAGGTGGCGAAAGAACAACTGAATATGCATGCGCCCAAACCATCGGAGCGTGTGTTGGTCACTGCGAATTAGTCGCAAGCAATCGGATAAGAAAAGGGAATCAGGGAAGCCTCAAGCATGGGTGCCGTGAAAAAGCAGCAGCAACAACAGCAGCAGGGGATCGCCCGCTGGCGCTTCGCGCTGGTGGCGGGGCTGCTGTGCGCGCTTGCCGCAGCACTTGTGGTGCACCTGGCCGGTTTACAGGTGCTGCCGGAGCAGGACCGGGGATACCGCTTCCTGCAGGACCAGGGGCGCGCCCGAACCATCCGCACTGAAGAGATCGCCGCCTATCGCGGCAGCATTGTGGATCGCAATGGCGAGTTACTCGCCGTTAGTACTCCGGTGCACACCATCTGGGCCAACCCGCAGCTACTGAAGGAGGCGGATGCGGCGCAGCTGCGGAATCTGGCTGCTGCGCTGGATACACCACCGGCACGGCTTGCCAAGCGTCTGGAAAAGTATCGCAACAAAGGGTTTATGTACCTGCGTCGGCATATGACGCCCGAGGGCGCACAGAAAGTGCTCAGTCTGGATCTTGCCGGGGTCTACAGCAAAAAAGAATACCGTCGCTTTTACCCTGCCGGTGAAGTCACGGCGCAGTTGCTGGGCTTTACTGATATTGACGATCTCGGGCAGGAGGGGCTCGAGCTGGCCTACGAGCAATCGCTTGCGGGGGAACCCGGTAAGCGGCAGGTCGTCAAGGATCTGAAAGGTCGCACCGTGCGGGATCTGGCGGTGAAGCAGGAAGCGCGCCCGGGGCGCGATCTGCAACTCACGATTGATATGCGTCTGCAGTATCTGGCGTACCGCGAGCTGAAAAAGGCGGTTGCGGAAAACGGCGCGGCCTCCGGCTATATGGTGATTCTGGATACCCGAACCGGTGATGTGTTGGCAATGGCCAATCAGCCCTCGTTCAACCCCAATAACCGCGCCGGGGTCAAAGCGGCCGCCATGCGCAACCGCGCGCTGATCGACCAGTTTGAGCCGGGCTCCACCATCAAGCCGCTGACCGCTCTGGCCGCGCTGGAAACCGGGCGCTGGCAGCCGCATACCCGGATCAATACCAGTCCCGGCTATATCCGCCTGCCGGGTAAGACTCTGCTGGATCCCGTGAACTATGGCGAAATTGACCTGACCCGGGTCATCACCAAATCCAGCCAGGTGGGGATTACCAAGGTGGCGATGGATCTCGAGCCGGAAACCCTGCGTGGGTTGTTTTACCGGTTGGGGCTGGGCGAAGCGGTTGGCAGCGGATTCCCCGGGGAGGCGCCGGGAATATTGCCAACCCGGGGACGATGGCACCCCATTGAGCTGGCCAACTTTGCTTTCGGCTACGGTTTAACAGTGAACGCAGTGCAACTGGCGCAGGCCTACAGTGTCGTCGCGAACGCCGGGCTCAAACGCCCGGTTTCGCTGATTCTGGAACCCGGAAAAACGCCTCAGGACGCTGACCGGGTGGTGGAATCCGAGCTGGCAAGGGAAGTCACCGCCATGCTCGAAACGGTAATCGGCCCGGAAGGAACCGGCCGGCACGCAGCGGTAGAAGGTTACCGGGTGGCCGGTAAAACCGGCACCGTACACAAGGTAGGCAGCGAAGGTTACGCGGACAACCGCTACCGCTCGGTGTTTGCGGGGTTTGTGCCGGCGGATAACCCGCGCCTGGCGGCGGTGGTGGTGATCGACGACCCCACCAGCACCAAATACTACGGCGGTGAAGTCGCTGCGCCGGTGTTTGGAAAAGTGATGACTGGCGCCATGCGTTTGCTGCAGGTGCCACCGGAGAAAATCGCGCCGGCTGAGCAGCAGTTGGCGACGCAGCTGGACGAGAGAGGTACTACATCGTGACCCAGCGGAATCAGACACAAAATGGCGCCGTATCCCTGGCTACCCTGGTGCCGGGCTATGCCGGTATCCCCGATATTGCCGTCACCGGCGTCGCTCTCGATAGCCGTCAGGTACAGGCGGGCGATGTATTTATGGCGTTGCGCGGTACGGTGGTGGATGGGCGTGAATTCATCGACAGTGCCATTGCCGCAGGCGCCGCCGTGGTTCTGGCGGATGGCGAGACGCTCGGTAGCGAGGAGCGCAATGGTATTCAGATTGTGTCCGTACCCGGCCTTGCGGCCCGGGTCGGCGAAATAGCCGCGCGTTTTTACGGGAATCCCAGTGCTTCCATGTATCTGGTCGGGATAACCGGTACCAACGGAAAATCCACCTGTGCATATCTGACCTCGCAGCTTTTGGCGGCACACTTTGGTCGTGCTGCGGTCATGGGCACGATCGGCAACGGTGTATGGAAAGACGGCGACGTCGAGCTCGTGGATACCGGCCTGACTACCCCCGACCCCGTGCGTCTGCAGAAGGATTACGCCGAATTCTATGTCCAGGGTGCCCGCGCCGGTGCCATGGAAGTGTCTTCCCATTCCCTGGCTCAGGGGCGTGTGCACGGGCTGGAATTTGATACTGCGGTATTCACCAACCTGACACGGGATCACCTGGATTACCACGGCAATATGGCGGCTTACGGCGCTGCCAAAGAAAAGCTGTTTGGCCTGCCAAAGCTAAAGCGCGGCGTAATCAATATCGACGATCCATTCGGAGCGCAGATGGTGGAGCGCTGCAAGCTGCGCGGTCTGAAAACCATTACCTACGGGCTGCAGTCCGGCGACTTGCAGATCCGGGATCTGAAACGTCTGGACAGTGGCTTTTCCGTGCACCTGATCACCCCGTGGGGCGAGGGTGAGCTGAGAGCGCCCTTAATCGGTGACTTCAATATTCACAACGCGCTGGCGGTTGTCGCCGCAGCGGGTGCGGCAGGTATGCCGCTGGAAGCAATTCTGACCGCTTTTGCAGACATTCGGCCGGTGCCGGGGCGCATGGAGCGTGTGGTAGTTGATGGCGCGGAGCAAATCAGTGTCCTGGTGGACTACGCCCATACCCCGGATGCACTGCGCGCAGCGCTGGAAGCGGCGCGCCCTTACTGCCGCGGAAAATTGTGGTGTGTGTTCGGGTGTGGCGGCGACCGGGATACTGGCAAGCGTGCTCCCATGGGGCGAATTGCGGTGGAGCTGTCCGACCGGGCAGTGGTGACCAGTGATAACCCGCGCAGTGAAGATTCACAGAAAATTATCGACGATATCCTGCAGGGTACCGATGGCCTGCAAAACGCGGCTGAAACTACCTGCGCAGTGAAAATCGACCGCGCGGAAGCTATCGCGTATGCCATCGCGCAGGCTGCGCCCGGCGACATTGTCCTGATTGCCGGCAAGGGGCACGAGGACTACCAGCTGGTTGGTGGTGAAAAGTTGCATTTCTGCGATCGCGAGCAGGCAACTGCCGCACTGCAGCAGCGCATCACCGCAGGGAGCGAACAATGATCGCGCCACTCTCACTGCAACAGCTGCAACAGCGTTTCGGCGGCGAGCTGGTCAATGGCTCGGTGTGCTTCGATGCGGTGTGCACGGATACACGCAAGCTGGATGCCGGGGCCCTGTTCGTGGCGTTGCGTGGTGAGAACTTCGATGCACACGATTTCCTTCCCGCCGTAGACGGAAAGGTGCTCGGTGTCGTTACCGAACAGCGCCTGGAAAACTCCACCATGCCCCAGTGGATTGTGGCGGATACCAGTATTGCACTTGGACAGATTGGTCGTTTGTGTCGAGAGCAGTTCAACGGTCCGGTGATCGGTATTACCGGATCCTGTGGAAAAACCACAGTGAAAGAAATGATGGCGGCGATTTTCGCTCAGCGCCACCGGGTGTGTGTGACAAGAGGCAACCTGAACAATCACTTCGGTGTGCCCATGACCCTGTTTTCCCTGTCACCGGAACACGAAGTTCTGATTGTGGAAATGGGAGCCAGCGGCCCCAATGAAATTGGCTACCTGTGCGGGATTGCCAGGCCCGGCATCACCGCGGTCAACAATGTGATGCCCGCGCACGTGGAAGGTTTTGGATCCGTGGATGGTATTGCGACCGCCAAGGGGCAGATCTATACCACCCTCGATCCAGGGGGCGTGGCGGTATTGAATGCCGATGATAACTACGCGGATTACTGGCGCGGTGAAATGCCCGAAGGGGTGCGCGCCCTGGAGGTGGGCTTTGGTCACCAGTGTGCAATTCATCCGGTCAATATCCAGATGGATGCACTGGGGTGCGCAGCCTTTGACCTTGTGGTCGAAGGCGTGTCCCATCCGGTGAAACTGCAGGTGCTGGGTGAACACAATGTACACAACGCTCTGGTGGCAGCGGGCTGCGCTCACGCGGCCGGAATCCCGGTTGCGGAAATCGCCAGTGGCCTGAGCGCGGCCAGCGGTGTGGGCGGGCGGATGCAATCACTCCCAGGCCGCAAAGGAGCGACAGTCATTGATGACAGTTACAACGCCAACCCGGGTTCGGTCAGTGCGGCGATTGAGCTGCTGGCGCAGCGCAATGGCAAAAAGGTCCTGGTGCTCGGGGATATGGCAGAGCTGGGGCCCGAAGCAGACAGCGCCCACCGGGATATGGGCAGACTGGCCCGGGAGCGCGGTATCGATCAGTTGTTTACCCTGGGCACTTTGAGCGGCGCCGCGAGTGTGGAGTTCGCCGCCGGTCGTCAACACGGACAAAGAAATTTTTCCGAACGCGAGCCGCTGATTGAAGCGCTGGCCTCGGAACTGGATGAAAGCACCACTGTGCTGGTGAAAGGTTCCCGCAGTGCGCGAATGGAACTGGTTGTGCAGGCACTGACCAACGGGAATCAAGAGAAGGTTTAACCCATGCTGCTTTGGCTGGCTGAATATTTACAACAATTCGAAAAAGGCTTCGCGGTCTTTGACTACCTGACCGTGCGCGCAATTCTCAGTGCTCTGACGGCGCTGGGAATATCCCTGTTGGTAGGTCCTCGCATGATTACCTGGCTCAACCGCCTTCAGGTCGGTCAGGCGGTGCGGGATGATGGACCGCAATCCCACCTGAGCAAATCCGGCACACCCACGATGGGTGGCACCCTGATTCTTGCGGCGATTTTTTCCGGAGCCTTGCTCTGGTCTGACCTGAGTAACCGGTTGGTGTGGGTCACCTTACTGGTGACTTTCGTGTTTGGCGCCGTGGGCTTTGTGGACGACTACAAAAAAGTGGTGGAGAAGAACTCCCGGGGGTTGATCGCCCGCTGGAAGTATTTCTGGCAGTCGGTTGCCGGCCTGGGTGCTGCCATCTATCTGTACATGACGGCCACCTCGCCTGCGGAAACCCAGTTGTTTGTACCTTTTTTCAAGGACGTGGCGATTAACCTGGGGCCGGTCACATTTATTCTGCTGACGTATTTCGTCGTGGTGGGATCCAGTAACGCGGTAAATCTGACCGATGGCCTGGACGGCTTGGCCATCATGCCTTCGGTAATGGTCGGCGGTGCTCTGGGTGTCATTGCCTATCTGGTAGGCCATGTGGAATTTGCCACCTATCTGCATATTCCGTCCATTTCTGGTGCGGGTGAGCTAGCGGTGTTCTGTGCTGCACTGGGCGGTGCCGGGCTCGGGTTTCTCTGGTTCAACACCTACCCGGCACAGGTATTCATGGGGGATGTAGGCGCTCTCGCACTGGGTGCTGCCCTCGGCATTATCGCGGTCATTACTCGCCACGAGATCGTGTTGTTCATCATGGGTGGTGTTTTTGTGATGGAAACTGTGTCGGTCATCCTGCAGGTCGCATCTTTCAAATTGACCGGTAAGCGCATCTTTCGCATGGCGCCACTCCACCACCACTTTGAATTGAAAGGGTGGCCGGAGCCGCGCGTGATCGTACGCTTCTGGATTATCACCGTGGTACTGGTGCTGGCTGGGCTGGCAACGCTCAAATTACGTTAAGCAAACACATTCGGGAATCGCGGAAAACATAAAAAGCCAATGAGCCTTATTGCAACTTCGGAGAAAAAAGTGGTGATCGGACTGGGCGCTACCGGGCAATCGGTGGTGCGCTATCTGCTGCGCCAGGGAATTGCTCCGGTGGTTGTTGATAGTCGCGAGGCCCCGCCCGCGCTGGCGCAGTTCCAGGCTGACTATCCGGAGGTCGCGGTGGAGTGCGGTCCGCTGAACCGGGAAACCCTGCTGGGGGCCAGCGAAATTATCGTGAGCCCGGGTATTGGTGTCGCTGAGCCCGCAATTGCGGCGGCGGTAACTGCAGGTATCCCGGTGGTCGGCGATATTGAGCTTTTTGCCCGGGAGATCGCTCGTGCTGAGGTAAAGCCAAAGGTGATCGCGATCACCGGGTCCAACGGTAAAAGCACCGTCACCACCCTGATGGGAAAAATGGTGGAAGCCGCGGGAATGCGTGTGGAAGTGGGGGGCAACATCGGCATCCCGGTTCTGGACATGCTAGAGCGCTGTGGCCAGGCACTGTCGGATGTTTTCGTATTGGAGCTGTCCAGTTTTCAGCTCGAAACGACTTATTCACTGGCACCGGACGTCGCAACCATTCTGAATATCAGCGCCGATCACATGGATCGGTACGCCAATATGGCGGCCTACCATCAGGCGAAGCAGAGGGTATACCGCCACGCGGAGCAGCTGGTGGTCAATCGTGCAGACGCGCTCACCCGTGGGCCATTGGGCAAAGACCGGATGGAGTGGAGTTTTGGTCTCGACCGGCCGGATCTGCGTCAGTTTGGTGTGATTGTCGATGCAGCCGGGCAATGGCTGGCCAAGGGCTCGGAAAAGCTTATGCGCACCAGCGACATGGCCATGGTGGGGAGCCATAACGTGGCCAATGCGCTCGCGGCACTGGCGCTCGGCAATGCGGTGGGCATCCCCCTGGCGCCGATGCTTGAGACACTGCGCAGTTTCACCGGGCTGGCGCACCGTTGTGAGCGGGTGGGTGACCAGGGTGGAGTCATTTACGTGAACGACTCCAAAGGTACCAATGTTGGCGCCACGCGGGCCGCACTGGACGGACTGGCGGAAGACGGGCGCAAAATCGTGTTGATCGCCGGTGGCGATGGTAAGGGGGCTGATTTTGCGCCCCTCGCAGAAGCCGCGAATACCCTGCGTGGCCTGGTGACCATCGGTGTGGATGGGCCGCAAATCGCGCGGGTTTTTGCCGACAGTGTTGCCCACGCCTCCGCCAGTGATATGCCGCAAGCGGTGCAAAAAGCCAGTGCCCTGGCACAAGCCGGTGATTATGTGCTGCTTTCTCCGGCGTGTGCGAGTTTCGACATGTACCGCAATTTTGAGGCGCGCGGTGAAGACTTCCGACGCGTGGTCCAGCAGTTTTTGTCGACTGAGGGCGCGGGTGCCCACCATGCCGCGAAACGGAGCGAGCCATGAGCAAGTTGCCGCTGACCGCTGCCAATCAGGAGACGGATCCCTACGCCTGGGTGCTGCCATTCTGTGTCGCCGCTCTGGCAAGTATTGGTGTCGTCATGGTCGCTTCTGCGTCGGTCGCCTACGCCGCGGATCTGTATGGGGACCAGTGGTACTTCCTCAAACGGCATCTGGTGTTTCTGGCTGTGGGGGTCTCCGGTGCCTTTGTACTGAGTCGGGTTTCACTCAGTACCTGGTCCAACCTGTCGTGGACATTATTGATTTTTGCCTGCGCCATGTTGTTGGTGGTCTTGATCCCCGGTGTGGGGCGTGCGGTCAACGGCAGTATGCGCTGGATAGCCCTGGGGCCGATAACCGTGCAGCCAGCAGAGATTGCCAAGTTCTGCTGTCTGGTATTTTTTGCCAGTTTCCTGACCCGTCGTCAGGAGAAGTTGCGGCACTGGAGCAGCTTTATGGTGCCAATTTCCGTATTGGCCATTGTGGCAATTCTGTTGCTGCTGGAGCCGGATTTTGGCTCTGTCGTCGTGATCGCGGGGACCGCTCTGGCGATGGTATTTCTTGCGGGGGCGCGATTGCCGCATACATTCATGCTGGTAGCGCTGGCGGCCTGCGGGTTGGTAATGATGGCGATTTTCAGTCCATACCGACTTCAGCGTCTCACCACATTCTGGGACCCCTGGGCGGAGCAGTACGCGGCCGGTTATCAGCTTACGCAGTCCCTGATTGCTTTCGGTCGTGGTGAGTGGTTTGGCGTGGGGCTTGGTAACAGCGTGCAGAAGCTGTTTTACCTGCCGGAGGCGCACACCGACTTTGTGTTTGCGATTCTCGCGGAAGAGTGGGGGCTGGTTGGGGGCTTGCTGGTAATAGCCCTGTACAGTGCGCTGACCTGGTCATTGTTGCGACTGGTGCGCAGAGCGCTACAGAAACAGGCGTACTTTGCGGCCTTGCTGACCTTCGGTATTGCGGTACTGCTGGCCGGGCAGGCCTTCGTGAATATGGGGGTGGCATCGGGGCTTCTGCCGACCAAAGGGCTGACACTGCCGTTTGTCAGTTCCGGTGGTTCCAGCCTCGTGGTGTGCTTTGGACTGTTTGCACTGGCCTGGCGCGCGCAGAAAGAACTGAATAGTGAACAGGGTGACGACGAAGGTCGTCTTGCTCGAATCAGCCAGCTGCCGATATTCAATCCACTACAGCTGGGTGATCGAAAAACCGGGGAGGCGGCGTGATGAGCGTAGATGAAGCAGCCAAGCCTTTTGCCGGCAAAAAAATTCTGATGATGGCCGGCGGTACTGGCGGCCACGTGTTTCCGGCACTGGCAGTGGCCAATGCCTTGCGGGAACAGGGCGCTGCGATTGAGTGGCTGGGCACCAGGCGCGGAATCGAATCGCAATTGATTCCTGCGGCCAATATTCCGCTGCATTTCATTACCGTGGAAGGTATTCGCGGAAAGGGAAAAGCGGCCCTGCTGAAAGCGCCATTGCAGATCAGCAAGGCGGTATGGCAGGCCCGCAAGGTAGTAAAAGCGGTGGCGCCAGATGCCGTTCTGGGCTTTGGTGGTTTTGCCACTGGCCCCGGTGGCGTGGCCGCGCGGCTCGCCGGAGTGCCCCTGATTATTCATGAGCAGAATGCGGTAGCCGGTACTACCAACCGGCTGCTGGCAAGAGTGGCGAACCGTGTACTGGAAGCTTTCCCCAGCGGCCTGCCGAACGCGGAAGAAGTGGGCAACCCGGTCCGCGAGGAAATTTCCCGGTTGCCCGCACCGGCTGAACGGGTGGGAACAAAACAGCCACTGCGCCTGTTGATCCTTGGTGGAAGCCTGGGTGCCGTGGCCATCAACGAGCTGGTGCCGCAGGCGCTGGCAAAAATACACGAGGAAGAACGACCGCAGGTCGTTCATCAGGCGGGCCAACGGCATCTGGATGTGGCAAAGGAGGCCTACGAGCGGGTCGGGGTGGCGGCGGACGTCGTTCCATTTATTGCCGATATGGCAGCGGCCTACAGTCAGGCGGATCTGGTGATCTGCCGGTCTGGCGCGCTGACCGTATCGGAAATCGCAGCGGCGGGGCTGGGCGCGATTCTGGTGCCCTTCCCGTTTGCGATTGACGATCACCAGACAAAAAATGGCGAGTGGTTGCAACAGGCGGGCGCCGCCCAGGTGATCCAGCAGGATGACCTGGAGGCAGATCAATTGGCGAGTCAGTTGCAAAGTCTGTTTGCTGATCCGAAAACATTACTGGCCATGGCCGAAGCCGCGCGTCGCGTGGCCAAGCCCGATGCGACTGCGCGGGTACTGTCGGTGTGCCGTGAAGAATTGGGGTGCTGAGATGTCCAAGCAAAGTTCAGAGAGCACCGAATCAGGAAAAGTTATGAGTGAAACCGGTGAGCGTCATTACCACGTCCCCGCCATGCGCCGCATTCGCCGCATCCACTTCATCGGCATAGGCGGTGCGGGTATGAGCGGTATCGCGGAGGTACTGCAGAACCAGGGTTATGAAGTGTCCGGCTCGGACCTCCGCGAAAGCAAAGTAACCGACCGGCTGCGCAGCCTGGGCGTTACGGTACAGATCGGTCACACTGCGGAAAATGTCCGCGACGTGGATGTGGTGGTGAACTCCTCGGCCATTTACGGAGATAACCCCGAGTTGACTGCAGCGCGGGAAAACCGGATTCCCGTGGTGCGCCGTGCAGAAATGCTCGGTGAGCTGATGCGCTATCGCTACGGTATTGCGGTGGCGGGTACGCATGGGAAAACCACCACGACCAGCCTGATCGCCTCGATCTTTGCGGCGGATGGCAAAGACCCCACGTTTGTGATCGGAGGATTGGTAAACAGTGCCGGTGCGAATGCGGCACTGGGTGAAAGCCGCTACCTGGTAGCGGAAGCCGACGAGAGCGATGCATCGTTTCTGCACCTGCAGCCGATGGTTACAGTGGTGACCAATATCGATGCGGATCACATGGAAACCTACGGTGGAGATTTCGAAAAGGTAAAGCAGATCTTTATCGATTTTATCCACAACCTGCCGTTCTACGGTCTGGCGGTCATGTGTGGCGACGATGGCAACGTGCAGGAGATTATTCCCCGGCTGGCGCGCCCGGTTGCCACTTACGGGTTTGAGGGAACCAACGATTTCCACATTCGCAACGTGCGCCAGGAGCCCCTGCGCAGTTTCTTCGATGTCCTGCGTCCGGATGGCAGTGTGATCGACGTCTGTGTCAATGTGCCCGGGATTCACAATGTCCTGAACGCGACCGCAGCCATTGCGGTGGCCTCTGAAGAAGGGGTAAGTGACGATGCCATTCGTGAAGGGCTGAAAGGATTTCAGGGGGTCGGGCGACGCTTCCAGATTTATGGCGAGTATCCGGTCAGCGACGACAAAGATGCGGATACTGTGATGTTGGTGGACGATTACGGCCACCATCCGCGGGAAGTGGACGCCACCATCAAGACGGTCCGGGACGGCTGGCCAGAGCGACGCCTGGTGATGGTGTACCAGCCGCATCGTTACACGCGGACCCGCGATCTGTTTGAAGATTTTGTTCAGGTACTTTCCCAGGTCGACAAACTGGTTCTTCTGGATGTATACAGCGCGGGTGAAGCGGTAATCCCCGGCGCCGATGGGCGGACGCTGGCGCGCAGCATTCGCAACCGAGGACAAGTGGATCCGATTTTCGCGGAAACGGTGGATCAGGTACCGCCAATTCTCGCGGATCTGCTGGAGCCGGGGGACATCGTACTGACCCAGGGGGCCGGCAATGTCGGTGGCCTGGCCCAGCAGCTGTCGGAATGGCGGCTTGGTGACAAATAGCGGGCGGCGGTAATCGACGGTGGCCAGAGAAAAAAAATCGCCTCGTGGACAGGGGGCGAAGGGCAGAAAGCCGAAAAAGCCAGTGCGCGGAGCAAGGGCGCTGCCCGATCCCGATCAGGCATCCGCACCGGGCGTTCTGCGGATTCTGGGCATGGTGTGCATGCTGTTGCTGGTTGCCGGCGGTCTGGGCTATAGCGCGCACTGGCTTTGGCAAAAGGCGCCGGCGGTCGAATTGAGCCGTATGGACGCCCTGGAAAATGTTCGCGTGAAGGCCCCGTTTCGCGCCGTGAGTGAAAAGGCAATCGAGGACATCTTGTTGCCGCATCTGCGGGATGGTTTTTTTGCCATGAACATCGACGAGATGCGCGAGGCACTGTTGGCGGACCCATGGATTGTCAATGCATCCGTGAGCCGCCGCTGGCCCAACGGCGTGGAGGTGGTGGTCGAGGAGGCCGAGCCTCTGGCCATCTGGGGGGAGGACCAGCTTCTGATTGCCAGCGGTGCTTTGTTACCGCGACCGGAAAATTTGAACGATCTGCGGCTGCCGGAGTTGGCCGGGGACGCAGATCTGGTGGACCGCATCATGCTGCAATACCAGGCCCTGGCCGGGTTATTGACCACCAAGGATATGGAAGTGCGCCGCCTGTCATTCGATGATCTGGCGGGCTGGCAGCTGGAACTGGTGAGCGGTATTCACCTCCAACTTGGGCACGATGAACTGCTGGAGCGGGTTGACCGTTTTCTCAGTTTGACACGCGGCGTGCTGGCGCCGCATCTGCAGAAAATTGCGGGCGTCGATGCCCGCTATAACAACGCAGTTGCGGTGCGGTGGAAACCAACGGAAAACAAACAGAACTGACAACAAAACAGGCAGATAAAAAGCGGTACCTGGCCCTGATCCGACATGCACAATGTGGATCGGCGCAATGTCCCGCGAGGTTGAAATACGAATGACACAATCCTCAGAACCACGCATGATCGTCGGGTTGGATATCGGTACATCCAAGGTGGTGGCGATCGTTGGTGAAGTTTCCGGAGACGGCGAATTGAATATCGTCGGTATCGGCTCTCACCGCTCTACCGGTATGAAGCGGGGCGTGGTGGTGAATATTGAATCCACGGTGCAGTCTATCCAGCGCGCTGTGGAAGAAGCCGAACTCATGGCGGGCTGTGAGATCCACTCGGTGTACGCGGGGATTGCTGGAAGTCATATTCGCAGTCTCAACAGCCACGGCATCGTGGCAATCAAGGACCGCGAAGTGACCCAACAGGATCTGGACCGTGTGATTGACGCGGCGCGGGCGGTGGCGATCCCGGCGGACCAAAAAATACTGCACACCCTGCCTCAGGAGTATCTGATCGATAGCCAGGAGGGGGTGAAAGAACCTCTGGGGATGTCCGGTGTGCGTCTCGAAGCCAAAGTGCACCTGGTGAGTGGCGCGGTGAATGCGGCACAGAATATCGAGAAGTGTATTCGCCGGTGTGGCCTGGAAGTCGAAGACATCATTCTGGAGCAGTTGGCATCCAGCTATGCAGTGTTGACCGATGACGAAAAAGAGCTGGGTGTGTGCATGGTGGATATCGGTGGTGGTACCACCGATATCGCGGTGTTTACCGGAGGCTCCATTCGCCATACCGGAGTAATTCCGATCGCCGGTGATCAGGTCACCAACGATATCGCCATGGCCCTGCGTACGCCGACCCCTCATGCGGAAGACCTGAAAATCAAATATGCCTGCGCCCTGGCAAAGCTGGCGCGTGAAGGGGAAACCATCAAGGTGCCGAGCGTGGGTGATCGGGCACCGCGGGACCTGTCGCGACAGGCGCTTGCGGAAGTCGTGGAGCCCCGATACGACGAACTGTTTACTCTGGTGCAGGCGGAGTTGCGCCGCAGCGGCTTCGAAGACCTGTGTGCAGCGGGTATCGTACTGACCGGCGGCTCTTCGAAAATGGAAGGCGCGGTCGAACTGGCCGAAGAAATTTTCCATATGCCCGTGCGCCTCGCAGTGCCGCAGGGCATTGCCGGGCTGACCGACATTGTCAGTAACCCCATCTATTCCACTGGGGTGGGTTTGCTGATGTACGCCATCAAGGCTGAAGAAAACAAGGGTAGTCAACCCCGAGTCAAAAATGACGAAAACCAGTGGTGGGACAAGGTGAAGCACTGGTTCAGAGGCAACCTCTAGCAGGGCGCCCCAAGGCCGAAAATAAATACCCGTACAAATTAATAAATTTGGACATGAGCAAAAAAGGGGAACAGCAATGTTCGAACTCGTAGATAGCGTACAGGATAAGCCTGTCATTAAAGTGATTGGTGTGGGCGGCGGCGGCGGCAACGCCGTGAAGCACATGATCGCCAGTGAAGTGGACGGCGTGGATTTTATCTGTGCCAACACGGATGCGCAGGCGCTGAAAGATGTGGAAGCGCAGACCATTCTGCAACTGGGAAACACCATTACCCGCGGCCTGGGTGCTGGCGCGAATCCGGACGTGGGGCGCCAGTCCGCTCTGGAAGACCGCGAGCGCATCGCCGAGGTGCTGACCGGCGCCGACATGGTATTTATTACTGCGGGTATGGGCGGCGGTACCGGCACCGGTGGTGCACCGATTGTGGCAGAGATCGCCAAGGATCTGGGTATTCTCACCGTTGCCGTGGTAACCCGCCCGTTTATGATCGAAGGCCGCAAGCGCACCACCGTGGCGGAAGAGGGGATTCTCGAGCTGCGCGATAAAGTGGACTCGCTGATCACTATTCCCAATGACCGCCTGCTGGAAGTGTTGGGCAACAAGATCACCATGAAGGCAGCCTACAAGGAGGCCGACAATGTACTGCTGGGCGCGGTACAGGGGATCGCCGATCTGATGATCCGTCCGGGCATCATGAACGTCGACTTTGCGGACGTGCGCACTGTGATGTCCGAAATGGGTATGGCGATGATGGGTTCCGGCTCCGCGGTGGGTGAAAACCGCGCCCGTGAAGCGGCAGAAAAGGCGGTGCGCAGTCCGCTGCTGGACAATGTCAACCTGCAGGGCGCTCGCGGTATTCTGGTGAATATCATTACCGGAAGCGAAGAGTCCGGCTGTCAGGAGCTGACACTGGGCGAGTACTCCGAAGTGGGTCAGATTGTTCAGGAGATTGCCTCTGACGACGCCACCGTGGTGATCGGTACCGCCGTGGACGACAAGCTGGGTGACGAGATGCGTGTTACCGTTGTTGCCGCCGGTCTCGGTGATGCGGGTGCCCAGGTCGCTCGCCCGACCAAGGTAGTGGACAACACCCGCCGTGCGGAACCTCGAGAGGCGACGCGCCCGGCGGCGCCGGCGGAAGCTGCCCGTGAGACGCAGGAAGTACGTTCCAGCGCCCGCGCCGACGTGAAGCGCGAGCGCGCCATGCCGTCTCTTAACCCGGATCAGGATATGGAATACCTGGATATCCCCGCGTTCCTGCGCCGCCAGGCGGACTGACGCCACTCGGCTCTCCGGGATCTGCAGGGTGCCCGGCACCCCGAGGCGATCTCGCCAGAGCAGCGGCGGCATCTGCTCATGTCTATGTCCGGTGTAATGCCGGGCATTCGCCCACTCTGGCGAGGGCGGCGGAGCCTTCCAACCGTGAGGCTCCGTCTCCCTGGGGGCTGAAAGCGCAGCTTTCGGACGACAGTTGGCAGGGAAGAAATAGGCAGTACACCGCAGGAAGGCGGTGGTATTCAGGGGGAATTCAGCAACCCGACCATAAAATGGGGTGACCATCAGGTTTTTGGGCGTAAGTTAACACTTGTTAACCGCCGGCAGCCTGGGAAAGGCGTACAATTAACACCAGTTTGTTTCCGGCCTGTGCGCTGATCTGGCGCAAGAGTCTTCTCAGTGGGCTATGCTTTCGGGAAGCAGGGTGGAAATGGTGTGCCGCAACTGCAGACAGCTCGGAAAGTGACCGAACGGGTTTCTGTGGTTTTGGCGTATATTTTCTGTTACTATCGCCGGCTCGCTGCGGTTCGTGCGCAGCTCACCGATTGGGAACCTAGATATAGATGATCAAACAGCGCACTCTCAAAAACGCTATTCGTGCCACTGGTGTTGGCCTGCATACCGGTAAAAAGGTCATTTTGACCCTGAAACCGGCGCCGGTGAACAGTGGTATCGTATTCCGTCGGGTCGATCTGGATCCGGTGGTTGAGATTGAAGCGCGTGCTGAAAACGTGGGCGACACCCTGCTCTCCACCACGCTGGTGAAGGGCGACGTGCGCATCGCCACGGTCGAGCACCTGCTCTCCGCCATGGCGGGCCTTGGGATCGACAATGCGATTGTCGAACTGTCCGCGCAGGAAGTGCCGATCATGGACGGCAGTGCCGGTCCTTTCGTGTTTCTGATTCAGTCTGCAGGCATTCAGGAGCAGGCCGCTCCCAAGAAGTTCCTGCGGATCAAGAAGCCGGTTACCGTGGAAGAGGGCGACAAGGTTGCCAGTTTCCTGCCGTTCAACGGCTTCAAGGTGTCCTTCACCATTGATTTTGATCACCCGGTCTTTGAGGGGCGCAATCTCAGCTCCTCGGTAGACTTCTCCAGCACCTCTTTCGTGAAAGAGGTCAGCCGTGCGCGCACCTTCGGTTTCATGCACGAAATCGAATACCTGCGGTCCAAGGGCCTGGTGCAGGGCGGTAGTGTGGATAACGCGATCGTTATCGACCAGTACCGTATCCTGAATGAGGGCGGGCTGCGCTACGAAGACGAATTCGTCAAACACAAGATTCTCGATGCCATCGGCGACCTGTACCTACTGGGTACCAGTGTCATCGGTGAGTTCAAAGCGTTCAAATCAGGCCACGCGCTGAACAACAAATCGCTGCGCACCTTGATGGCTCAGGAAGATGCCTGGGAAATGGTCACCTTCGAGGACGAACAGGAAGCGCCAATCTCTTACGTCAAACCCATTCTGGCGGTGTAAGAGGCGCTTAACGCAAAAGCCGGCACGAAAATTGCCGGCTTTTTTGTTTGTGGCGCGCGATGATTTGTGCGCCAGTATTCTTATTTCGCCGCCAGTGCATGTTACATTGGGCGGCAGTTGCCATGAGGATGGCACCGGGGCGAGCAGGATGCGGCAGTCCCGGTCTCGACAACCTTTGCGGAAAGGGCCAAATATAAGTGGCTCACTCTGTGCAGGCCGGATGTTTCCGGTCGCTGGACGGTTGTCGACGGCCGAATATTAGAACAACAATTTGTCGCAAACCCAGCACGTCAGAAATGCGCCTGAAATGAAAGTTATCCTCGTCAATGACCGCGGCGGTGTGTCGCGCACTTTCAACTTCGGTGGCCTGAGTAAAGCTTTGCTCGGCCTCTGCCTGTTGGGCCTGCCTGTTGGTGCATTTTTTATCGGCGCCAATCTCCCTACCACGGAATCCGACGTGTTCGACTCCCGCGCAGTCAAAGCGTGGAATAAGGCGCTGCGCAAGCAGCAGGACCAGATTCAGGATGCGGATCAGCAGGCCCGGGAGCAGCTGACAGCCCTTACCGTCAAGCTTGCTGAAATGCAGGCACGCCTGACCCGCCTCGACGCGCTCGGCGAGCGTCTCACCACCATGGCCAAGCTGGATGAAGGCGAGTTTCAGTTTGGCAGTATGCCCGCAGTGGGTGGCCCGGAAGATCCAGGCATCAGTGGCGCCAGCGAGCTACCCTATCAGCCCCCCGAATTCCTCGAAGTCATCGGTGACCTGTCGGATCAGATTGAAGATCGCCAGATGCAGCTGCAGACCCTGGATAACCTGATGGCGCGCCGTCAGCTGCAGGATGAACAGTTTATCGCCGGACGTCCGATTACCCGTGGCTGGATGTCCTCCCGCTACGGCTACCGCACCGACCCCTTCAGTGGCCGTCGCTCCTGGCACAAGGGCGTGGATTTTGCCGGTAAGAAGGGCTCTGATGTGGTCTCTGTGGCCGCGGGTGTCGTGACCTGGGCGGAAGACCGTTACGGCTATGGTCAGCTGGTGGAAATCAACCACGGAAACGGCTACAAGACTCGCTACGGTCACAACAGTGAGCTCAAGGTCAAAGTGGGCGATGTGGTCAAGCGTGGCCAGGTCATTGCCCTGATGGGGTCCAGTGGCCGCTCCACCGGCCCCCATGTTCACTTCGAGGTGTATAAGAACGACCGTCCGGTCGACCCCGCTACCTATATCCGCCGCACCGGCAGATAACAACTATCCTCTATTCTTGCGCACGGGACCCTTGTAATCCCGTTGTGGCGCCCGCAACTCTGGTGTTTGCACCAGGCATGACTGTTGCGGCGCCGGGCGCCTTCCTGTTTACTTGCACTCTTTCTGCGCAGTGGCTCCGTTACTGGCCCTGTGAGCAAAATCGGCATTAATGTGGTTTCTGAATAATGATTGGCAAACTGATAAAAACGGTCTTCGGCTCAAAAAATGACCGCGAACTCAAGCGTATGCGCAAAGTGGTCGCGAAGATCAACGCACTGGAAGATGAATACAAGGCGCTGGACGACGCCGCACTCAAAGCCAAAACCGACGAGTTCCGCCAGCGCCTGACGGACGGAGAAACCCTCGACAAGATTTTGCCGGAAGCGTTTGCTGCAGTGCGTGAGGCCAGTGATCGTGCCCTGGGAATGCGCCACTTCGACGTGCAGATGATTGGTGGTATGACCCTGCACGAAGGCCATATTGCGGAAATGCGCACCGGTGAGGGTAAAACCCTGGTGGCGACCCTGCCCGCCTACCTCAATGCTCTGGAAGGCAAGGGCGTACACATCGTAACCGTGAACGACTATCTGGCCAGCCGCGATGCCAACTGGATGCGCCCGGTTTATGAGTTCCTCGGCCTGACCGTTGGAATCGTCGTTTCCCAGCAGCACCCGGAAGACAAAAAAGCCGCCTATCAGGCAGACATCACTTACGGCACCAACAACGAATTCGGTTTCGATTACCTGCGCGACAACATGGTGCTGCGCAAGGAAGATCGCACCCAGCGCCCGCAGAACTTTGCCATCGTGGATGAGGTGGACTCCATCCTGATCGACGAGGCCCGTACACCACTGATCATTTCCGGTGCTGCTGAAGACTCCTCCCAGCTGTATATGGCGATGAACAAGCTGGTGCCACAGCTGGAGCGCGGCGAGGAAGGCGGTGAAGGTCACTACACCGTGGACGAAAAGAGCCGTCAGGTAGAGATGACCGAAGACGGCCACCAGCTCATCGAGGACCTGCTGACCCGCAACGGCCTGCTGAAGGAAGATGAATCCCTGTATGCGCCGGGGAATCTGGGGCTGCTGCACCATGTCAATGCCGCCTTGCGTGCCCATGTACTGTTCAATCGGGATGTGGATTACATCGTGCAGAACGGTCAGGTGGTGCTGATTGACGAGCATACCGGTCGCACCATGCCCGGTCGCCGCCTGTCCGAGGGGCTGCACCAGGCGCTGGAGGCGAAAGAAAACGTCCAGATTCAGAGCGAAAGCCAGACGCTCGCCTCCACAACCTTCCAGAACCTGTTCCGTTTCTACCCCAAGCTTGCCGGTATGACCGGTACTGCGGATACCGAAGCCTTTGAATTCCGTCAAATCTACGGCCTGGACGTGGTGGTTATCCCCACCAACCGCGAGAAGCAGCGGGAAGACCTGAACGACCTGGTGTACCTCACCAAGGATGAAAAGCTTGAAGCCATCATCGAGGACATCAAATACTGTCGCGATAAAAAGGCACCGATACTTGTGGGTACCGCGTCCATCGAGACTTCCGAGGAGATGTCCCGCCTGCTGCAGAAAGCCAAGATCGAGCACCAGGTACTGAACGCCAAGTTCCACGAAAAAGAAGCCCAGATCATCGCCCAGGCTGGCCGCCCCGGCACCGTCACCATCGCCACCAATATGGCGGGTCGTGGTACCGATATCGTACTTGGGGGCAACTGGGAAGCGGAAGTCGAGGAGCTGCAACAGCGCGAAGGCCGTGAAGCCACGGAAGAAGAAGTCGCCAAGATCAAAGCGGACTGGAAACAGCGCCACGACACCGTGATCGAGGCCGGTGGCCTGCATATCATCGGTACCGAGCGTCACGAATCCCGTCGAATCGACAACCAGCTCCGGGGCCGTGCCGGCCGTCAGGGGGATCCCGGGGTCACCCGCTTCTACCTGTCGCTCGAAGACAACCTGATGCGTATTTTCGCCTCTGACCGGGTGAAGAACTTTATGCAGATGCTGGGGATGGAGCGCGGTGAAGCCATCGAGCACCGTATGGTGTCGAACGCCATCGAAAAGGCCCAGCGCCGTGTGGAAGGCCGCAACTTTGATATCCGCAAGCAACTGCTGGAATACGATGATGTCGCCAATGATCAGCGCCAGGTCATTTACTCACAGCGCAATGAGCTGCTGGAAGCCGAAAATATCAGTGACACCATTACCGCGATTCGCGACGATGTGGTCAATGAACTGATCTCGGCGCACGTGCCCCCGCAGAGTGTGGAAGAACAGTGGGATATCCCCGCGCTGGAGCAGCAGCTGGCCTCGGAGCTTGGGCTGCAGCTGCCGGTCCAGCAGTGGCTCGACGAAGACCGCACCCTGCACGAGGAGAGTCTGCGGGAAAAACTGATCGAAGAGTCACAGAAGGCTTACCCGCAGAAGCTCGCGCGTATTGCAGAGAGCACTGGCGACGAAAACCTGATGCCGACCATCGAGCGTCAGGTGATGCTACAGGTACTGGACCAGCTGTGGAAAGAGCACCTTTCGAGCATGGACCACCTGCGTGCCGGTATCGGGCTGCGCGCGTACGCCAACAAGAACCCCAAGCAGGAGTTCAAGCGCGAGTCCTTCCAGCTGTTCCAGACACTGCTTGAAAACCTGAAGCACGAAGTGATCCGGGTACTCGCCCATGTAGAGCCGATGACCCGCGAGCAGATGGAAGAAATGGAACAGCGTCGTCTGGAAGCCCAGCGTCGCCAGCAGCTGGAGTTGCAGCACGCCCAGGCATCGGCACTACCGGAAACCGAAACCGCCACGGCAGAAGCCAACCCAGAGCCGGTGCGCCGTGGTCCTCGCGTGGGCCGCAACGATCCCTGCCCCTGTGGATCCGGCAAGAAATTCAAGCAGTGCCACGGCAAGCTGACCTCCAGTACTCCCAGCTGAAAACCACTGCGCGGTAGTTACTGGCAAGGTAATTACTGACAGGGTAATTTCTGCAAAGGCCCGCCCTTACCCGGCGGGCCTTTTTATTTATAATCCGCGCATTATCCGCTTCTGTTCAAGGACGTTTCCTCATGGCGCAGCCACTTCCTCCAGTCCCCGGAATCCGCCTTTCTGCCGTTCCCGCCAGGATCAAAGACTGGCAGCGCGACGACCTGCTGCTGATCGAAATCGCCGAAGGCGCCAGCGTTTCTGCGACCTTTACCCAAAATGCCTTCTGTGCGGCGCCGGTACTGGTAGCGAAGGCGCATATCCGCCAGGGCGATATCCGGGCGCTGTTGATCAATGCCGGCAATGCCAACGCCGCGACCGGCGAGCGAGGACTGAAAACCGCGCAGCAAAGCTGCGAAGGTGTCGCGGAGGAACTGAGTATCCAGGCGCGTCAGGTCTTGCCGTTCAGCACCGGCGTCATCGGTGAGCATTTGCCGGTACAGAAGATTCTCGACGCCTTGCCGGGGGCTGTGGATAACCTGCAGGCGGGCGCCTGGGACACTGCGGCCCGGGCCATCATGACCACGGACACCCGTCCCAAGACCGCCAGTCGCACCCTCGACATCGCCGGCGAGACCATCACCATCGCCGGGATCGCCAAGGGCGCGGGCATGATTCAGCCAAATATGGCGACCATGCTCGCCTACGTGGCTACCGACGCGCGCATAGCGCAACCGGTGCTGGACAACCTGGTGAAGGAAGCGGTGAGTGCATCGTTCAACCGAATCAGTGTGGATGGCGATACCTCCACCAACGATGCCTGCGTGCTGATTGCCAGTGGCGCCACCGGCGGTGCAATTGCGCCGGATAGCGAGGCTTATGCACAGCTGAAGGCCGCACTCATCGATGTACATATCGAGCTGGCCCAGGCCATCGTGAAAGACGGTGAGGGAGCGACCAAGTTTGTTACCGTGCAGGTCAACAATGCGGCCAGCTCCGAGGAAGCGTTGCGCATGGCCTTTGAAATTGGTGAATCACCGCTGGTAAAAACGGCACTCTACGCTTCGGATCCCAACTGGGGGCGTCTGGTAATGGCGATCGGCAATGCCGGGGCGGAAAATCTGGATACCAGCAAGATCAGCGTGTTTCTGGATGAAGTGCAGATTGTGGAAGCCGGCGGTCGTGCGGAGAGTTATACGGAAGAGGCGGGGCAGAAAGTCTTTGAGCAGTCGGCGTTCACCATTACTGTCGACCTGCAACGGGGTGATGCCAGCGAGCATATCTGGACCTGTGATTTCTCCCACGAATACGTGACCATCAACGCAGAGTACCGCACCTGATGGGCGCGTCGGTAATCAAGCATATTCACGTTGCAGTCGGTGTCATTCTCGGCGTCGACGGTCGAATCCTGTTAGCCAAGCGACCCGACCACCTGCATATGGGTGGCCGATGGGAGTTTCCGGGCGGCAAGGTCGAGGACAACGAGACCATTCAGCAAGCGATGATGCGCGAGTTGAAAGAAGAGCTCGATATCGAAGTGAAAGCCATGGAGCCGCTAATCGAGGTTCGCCATGACTACGGGGATAAACAGGTGTTTCTGGATACCTGGTTCGTTACCCGGTTCAGTGGAAAAGAGCGTGGTGTTGAGGGGCAGGAGCTGGCTTGGGTTTCTGTTTCGGAGTTATCTGATTTTCATTTTCCTGATGCCAATCAAACTATTGTTGAAGCGCTACAAAAGAGCGACCTTCTTGGTTCGTAAAAGTCCGAGGTTCCGCTAGTTGGGTTTCGGGCAGTAAAGCAAAACCGAGCTAGGCGCCCCCCTTCAATACATCCCTGTACGCTGCGTCGGCGACGTCCCTGTCGCCGACGCTTTCGAAAACGAATCCCCGCTACTTTGCTTTCGCTTCAGCCTCTGCGCATTGTTCGTTCAACTATGCAACCTTTTCAAAAGCGAGAATCTCAAATCTAAGACAAAGTGCTGGGTGTGGGTTTTCAGGATCGTCGCAAACAGGATGTTTGCGCCGAAGCGCCCAGGGATGGGTTCACAGCGGTCCTGAAAACCCACACCCAGTGCTTTGTCGCCACCGAGCTGTCTCAGTGGGGCCCCGAAACTCAAGGGCTAATAAAGATCCCACGCTTGAACAAGAACCGCAGCACCAACCACTGCAGCAAAATCACGCCACAGGCAATTACCAAAATCCCCGCCGCTTCCGGCAAGGCTGAAGCAATCCCACCGAACACACTCTTACTGGAATATGCCCAGTTCACGAGGCTGGTACCGAGATACACCAGAATCGCGTTGCAACCAATCACCGAGAAAAAGTAGGTGAAGGTTTTCCAGTGCCACATATCCACAACCAGGTAGAAAATACCTAAAAGAAGCAAGCAGCAACCGCAAGTGATCAGTACAAACGAGCTGGTCCACAGTTCCTTGTTTACTGGATAAATCCAGTGCCATAAAAAGCCGGCCAACAGGCAGGCTGCGGCTCCGATAAACAGGCCTTTGAGAATGGCCCCGTGATCACCCGCATTCCTGCTGAGCCAGCGGCCCGCGACGACGCCGAACATGGCATTGGCAATGGCCGGGACCGTGGAGAGAACACCCTCTGGATCGTAGGCGCGGTTCTGATAAGTGATACCCGGCAGAAAATGTTGATCTACCCAGGCATTGATCGATCCTTCCGGTGTGTAATCGCCAGCGACAGCCTGA
This sequence comes from Microbulbifer elongatus, assembly GCF_021165935.1. NCBI lineage: Bacteria > Pseudomonadati > Pseudomonadota > Gammaproteobacteria > Cellvibrionales > Microbulbiferaceae > Microbulbifer > Microbulbifer elongatus. The sequence continues at coordinate 1,894,722 of NZ_CP088953.1, forward strand.
ATCAGCCAGTACCCCAGCAATATACCGGCAGTAATCGCGTACTGCGTGCGGAAGCCACAATGCCAAACGATCATCGCGGCAAAAAACCAGGCAAAACCGATGCGAGCCAATACGCTGGCGTAGCGGATTTCCCCCGGGTCTGCCGGAATGCCGGTACCCCAACCGTGGTTGTAAAGAACCCCCAGCAGTATCAGTAAAAACAGGCGCTTGATCGCCTTTCGGTAAACCGGTGCCCGCTGGCTGATCGGCAGCCCCTGCAAAGATTTGTTGGCCAGGCCGAGAGTGACACCGGACAGAAATATAAACAGAGGAAAGATCAGGTCGTAAAAACTGAATCCGTGCCACTCGGTGTGCTGCATCTGCCCATGACCAAACTGGAAAATGGACCAGCCGGTGAGCGCAAACAGCGGCAGGAACAGCGCCTCGCCCCCGATAATCCAGAACATATCGAAGCCGCGCAGGGCGTCTACGGATGCAAGTCGTTGTTTTTTACTGACCATGATTGTTACTGCAAATCAAAATGCTGAACCAGATTCACTTCGGCATCCTCGGTCAGTGGTTTGGCCGGGGATGGTCGAGTGAAAACGAAAAAAGCCCCGACCGGAGCCGGGGCGAACATAGGAGCAGATCCTGTACAGGAGTTCCTATTCATCACAACGCAGAGAGAGAATTTTTAATAATGGCGTGTTGCTATTTCCCATCCTGTGAGATAGGCCGGCGCTGTGCCGCCGGCCCGGTTAGTCTGGTTATCTGTCGGGCTTACATATTGCAGACGAAGCTCCAGCTTCCATCTGCAGTGCCCGGCTCGGATTGAGTCCACCACTTGGCTTCAAAAACGCTGTCGTTGTGGATGATCTGGTCACCCCCGGCAGCGTGATTGCCGCGTGGCCATTCTGGGTAGGTGACCAGGTTACTGGTATCCACGCCCGCGTCACTACAGCTCTCGCCACTGCCGCCACCTGAGCTGCCACCGGAAGAGCTGCCGCCACCGCTACCGAGCTCGGCGATTGGCAGATCGGGGTACTCGAACGCCAGAGCGTAGGTGATTCCGTTGACCGTCGCGGTGTAGGTCTGAGGACCGGAAACCGGGAGGTAGTAGTTCAGCGTCATATCCCAGGACTCACCATCTGCCAGGTCCTGCCACTCCGGAAGGCTGAAGCGTACCCGGTGGAATTCGTTCTCCAGGCCGCCCACGTTACCACCACCGGTGTTGGCACCATCTTCGATCACTTCCAGCCCGGCACCGCTCTGGTCGGTGATGATGTTGGACGTGGAGGTGGGCATGTCGAACTCGAACACGGTGCCGCCGGGCAGAACGCCCCCGGTGTTATTGGTGATAAACAGTTTCGGGTTCAGCGGATAGTTCTGATCGCCGAGTTTGAAACCGGTGATCTCAATGCCGATATCCAGTGCTTCTTCCGGCACTGCGCGATCGGTGCGCAGGTGACGGTAGTCAGTGGCATTGGCGAACTTGTCATAGGCGAGGGTGGTAAGGGTATCACCCATAAAATACTCGCCTTTGGATGCATCCCAGCCGTAGTCGCCGGCCAGCTCCCAGAACATGATGCCGCCGACGCCCTCGTCGATGACGTATTGCACCTTGGCATCCATGGACTCTTCATCTTCCGTGGAAATAAAGACGCTCTTCTGAGCATTCCATAACCAGGGCGCTTCGGAGACACTGTCGTAGTTGCGCGTGTAGGTGCCTACCAGGGCATCTTCGGGGTCGTTGGTCGGGTCCAGACCATAATCCGCGAGATAGCTGCCGAGAATGCCGTTTTCCAGGTTCTTGGCATGCCACATGGGGTTGGAACCCGCCCCCATCTCTTCACCAATACTGTTTTTGTCATGCCACATATTGTCGATGCCGACGGCACCGTTGCCGCAATCGGAAGCGCCACCAGTACCCTCAGGGCATTCTGACTGCGTCGGCAGTGGTGCGGAGCCGCCGAGACCATTGGTTCCACCGGAAACCCCCTGCCAGCCGCGGGTATAGTAGGGGATGCCGATATTGATCCGGCCTGCGGGCATCGAACCGCGGAAGTACTTCACCGCCCAGTCGATGTTCAGGTAGCCGATACCACCGTACTGTGAGGTGCTGTAGACGCTCGCTGCTGCCAGCTCCGGATCATTGCCGTTGTCGAACAGCGCGGAGTTGTGACCGACATATTCATTCCAGGCCCCGTGCAGGTCATAGGTCATGATGTTGACGTAATCCAGGTACTGGGTGATCTGCATGGTCTCCATGCCGCGCAGCAGGTAGCCGGAAGATGGCGATGCGATGGTCAGCATGTAGTGGGTGCCGTCCTGCTCACCGGCCTCGTCCAGCTTTTCCCGCAGAACGCGCATCAGCTCCACATAGGACGCCATCAGGGCGCCGCGCATGGGATTGGAGATGCCAAAGTCCAGCGGGTTACCTGCATCTTTCATGCTGGTGGGGTATTCGTAGTCGATGTCGACACCGTCGAATCCGTACTGTCGAATAAAGTCCACAGAGGAGTTGGCGAAGGCTTCGATACCCTGGTAGTTGATGCTGCCATCCCCGTTGGTGGTCATGGTGTAGAAACCGCCGTCGGCCACACGGTCGCCGTTCTCATTGAAATGGCCACCGGTCTCTGCCCAGCCGCCTACGGATACCAGAGTTTTGACGTCTGGGTATTGTTCCTTGAACTTGGACAGCTGGTTGAAATGCCCCTTGTAGGGGTAGTCGGGGTCTGTCTCCGCGCCGGCAACACCCGGCCATTCCATCCCGGTAGCGGGGTTGCCGGGGTCACTGGTGTTGCCCACCGATACGGAGTAGTCACTGCCCACATGGGCGAACGCGTAATTGATGTGGGTAATCTTTCCCCATGGAATGTCTTTTACCAGATAGCTGGGCTGCCCGTTGGCACCGTTCCGCCAGCTGGTGAAGTAGCCGATGATTCGGCGGGGGTGATCAGGACCCATGTCTTCGCGGCCCTCTGCGTCGTATATGGCACAGTAATTGGGCGCGGTGCCCGGGGTGGTGTAGAGCCCGTCCGGGCGGCAGGGGTGCGCACCCACCACAACCGGTTCATCTTCCACACTGATCGCGGCTTCCGCCGAGGTTTCCAGCGCATCATTGTCTGTGGCGACTGCGGAGAGCGTATGGCTGCCGAGGGTTGCGGTCCACGTTGCTGCGTAGGGTGCGCTGGTATCGGTGCTGATCAGATTGCCGTCCACATAGAAGGCTACCTGGCTCACTGTTCCATCGCTGTCCGAGGCGGTGGCGGCGATGGTCAGAGTGTCACCAGTGGTATGGGTAGAGCCATCTGCGGGCGCGGTGATGCTGATCTCGGGAGCGGTCGGTCCAACGACCACTTCCTCTTCCACGGTGAAGGTGACTGGGGCCGTGGTTACAGAGAGGTTGTCACTGTCGGTGATACGGGCGGTGAGGGTGGGTTCGCCGGTTACCGCAGTCCAGGTGGTCTCCCAGGGTGCGGCGGTGTCGGTGGCCACCAGGGCACCGTCGATAAAAAATTCAACCGTGGTGACGGTACCGTCCGCGTCCGAGGCTGAAACCGTGAAGACAACGCTGTCATCTTCGCTGTGGGTAGATCCGGCGGTCGGCGCGGTGATCGAACCCTGGGGTGGTACCGGTGGGGGCGGATCACCATCCTCACAGGCGCCGAGCAGGCTCCACTCCTGGTAGGGACCGGAGTGCTGTTCCGGGTCCTGATTCTGTGTCCACCAGTTCGCCTCATAGGCATTGTCGTTGTGCTGGACTTCCGCGCCGCCGGAGTAGGCGGTAGCGGCCTCCCAGACCGGGAAAGATGTGCAGTCGACAGCGGCGTAGCCGTGTCCTGCAGAGAGCATGGCAGCGGTCACCAGACCGAGCCTGAGCTTTGTGCTGATCATAGAATGTTCACCTTGCGGCAGATTATTTTTATTAAATTACGACGCTGGAACCTCGGCGCCGCCAAATGACATCGCTGTCAAAATAGCAACGGGAATCCATGGAGGCAACACCCACGTTTCATAAAGTGGTCACAATCGAGCTTTTAACGCCAGAAACTACCAGTGAAACCGGAGGGGGAGGAAACAGGCGCCCGGTGGCACCCCTGCCACACCGATGTCCAGGGGGGGGGAGCAAAGAGGCGGACAGCGCGATACCGGTTTGCCGCGGTGGCACTGCGGTATCGCGGCAGGCGGCTACATATCCCAGAGGGAGTTTGTGGCCATGGACAGGGTGATACGTTCCTTGTCCTGAATGTGTTTCAGATTCTCAAAGACTTCTTTGACTTCCACTGACTCAATGGCGCCGTAAACGGAATGGTACAGTTCGGAAAAGTAGCGATCCACTTCCTGGCCAAGCTTGTTGATCTCTTCGATGGACGGTTTCTCGCTCAGGTCGAGGTTTTTCAGCAGCTCTCCGGCGGACTCCTCGTGGGTGTACTGTAGCCAGGTCTGCATGACTTTCTGTTCTGCCACCGCACCGTAATTCTTCAGGTTATTGGCCATGCGTAGTTCGTGCTCATGCAGGTGTTTGAGCAGCAGCTGGGTGCGGTTGTCCTGGGCATTTTCCAGCAGTTGCTGGTAGACACCGGCCATATCCAGGTGAAATTTCTGGGCGTCCTTGAGCACTTCGTGGGCCTGTTTGAACGTCTTCATCAATAGCGCCTTCTCGTTGATTGATGTAATTATAGTTTTCCTGGTTGCGCGGGAGTGCGATCTTTCTCTTATGGTTATAGTGCATATCCCTCGGCGTTCAAGTCATCACCAGTGATCGATGTCCGGAATAAAAAAAGGCGACCCGTAGGGTCGCCTTATGTGCTTAGACAGCGGCCGGGGCCAGATGGAACTGCTCCATCATGATCTGCAACCGCTTGCGCTGCATTTTCAGGCTGTATTCCAGCTCCTTGACGCGGGTGCGGATGGTGGCGTTTTCCCACTTCTCCACCAGACGCTCGCGGGCACTTTCGTAGCGTGTCTGCTGTAGTTCTTTCCACTCCGCGAGGGCGGCAGAAAAGTCCTGTGCTTCCCGCTCCAGCAACTGTTTCCAGCTTTCTTTATGCTTGGAGTTCTCCAGTTTCTTCTCCGCGCGTTTGAACTGCATGGTCAGCATGGCGCGCTGAATGCGCATTGCGGGCACGGTTTTCAGGTTGCGTGCCAGCCCCAGCCAGCTGGCGGTCTTGATCAGCCACTTGGTGGGGTCCCACTGGTACCAGCGAATGCCGTTGCGGTAGTCGGTCTGAAAAATGTGGTGGTAGTTGTGGTAACCCTCGCCAAAGGTGAAAAACGCCAGCAGATCGTTATCGCGGGCAGTATTTTCATCGGTGTAGGGGCGACGGCCCCAGATGTGCGCCAGGGAATTGATAAAGAAGGTGGTGTGGTGGTTCACCACAATGCGCAGTACACCGGCCAGCAGCAGCATACCCCACACATCACCAGTCAGCAGACCGAGTACCAGAGGAACGCCAAGGTTCATGGCCAGGGTAATGGGCACATAGTGGTTGTGCTGCCACATGACGATCTTGTCCCGCTGCAGATCCTTGGCGTTGTCAAAGTCCACCGCACCGCTGGGGTAATCCCGCAGCATCCAGCCGATATGCGAGAACCAGAAGCCGCGCTTGGCGGAATAGGGGTCGTGATCGTTGTCGTCGCAGTGGCGGTGATGGCGGCGGTGACCGGAACACCAGATCAGTGCACTGTTCTGAAGCGCGGCGGCACCGAACAGGGCGTAAAAGAGTCGCAGGGACCAGTGTGCCTCGTAGGTACGGTGAGACCAGAGGCGGTGATAGCCCGCTGTGATGGAGAAACCGCAGAAGGCACCCAGTACGGCGAATGCCAGCCACTGGTACCAGTGATAACCAACCAGGAAGTCATACAGAGGTACCAGGGTCACGGCGACCAGCGCGGTACTGGCGAACAGTACGGTCGTGAGCCAGATACGGGGGGCTTCGGGAACTGCTTTCATACTTTAAAACCTTATTTAAGCCTGCCGATTTCGGCGCCCACACCCGGGGCGGGCGTCGAAAGGGAAATGCTACCGCAGATGCCGCCCCGGGACACGTTATTAGAGGGCGCTCGTCCGGCTATTTGGTGGATATGAGACCTCTTTTTTGCCCCACGGTTCTCCGTTGGACTGTAAGGATAGAGTGCCATTGTACATTAATTGCCCACTGAAAACCGGAAAGTCACGATAGTGCGGTTAGATCTATTTGTGCGTTGTTTTGGTGCGTTAGTGGAATTTTGCGTTCAATCTTGGTTCAAGCGCTGTCATTTATCCTTAATATAGGGATTATTAGCACAGGGTTTTCGCTTGTGTGTGCCGAGCGTGATTATTTTTTGAACTGTTTTCCGGTGTTTGGCGTGGGAAAGTTATTTTTTTACGTTTTTTTAAAAGTTGGCACACCGGTTGCAATACCTTAAGCGTGGGCCGCGAGGTCCACGCTCCGGGAATCCATCACGGGTTATGGCAAATGTAATAATGCGTGACTTCCCGTTTTCTCTCATCATCGCTATTTTGGGCCCCGCACTGCGGGGCCTTTTTTTATCTGGCGATAAGTGATTCACTAGCCGTATTCCGGCTGCCCAGGCGGCCTTTCCTCAAGATCAGCTGCACGGCAATACGGTGTCGAAGACGACCCCCATACACTCCAGTCCATTTGGCCTGTACCTCGCAACCCCGGATGAGCTGGAAGGCTTGTCACCGGCGCAGTCGTTGAATCAGGCGCAGTACCTGCATAGCCTGCTATTGAGCGCGAATCAGGGCATCTGGGAGTGGCACCCGGAAACCGGGGAACAGCGTGCTATCGGGAGTTTCTGGCTGCAATTGCATCAGGAGCCGGATCTGGCACTCGCCGGCCTGTGGAGCGGGGATCTGGATCTGGTCCACTCCGATGATCGCGATGGGCTGCTGGCACTGCGCAATCGGCTGTGCCAGCAGGGCGCTTTTGCCGATACCACCTTTCGGGCCTATGCGCGCGACGGGCAGCCCGTATGGCTGCGACTGTGGGCGCGCGTGTTCAGCGATCCTGCGGGACAGCGATTCTTCCTTGGCGGCTGTACCGATTACAGCGAACCGCTGGCAGTGGGCCCACAGTCCAACTTCTCTGGCGAGCGCCTGCAGCAGACCCTGGATGCCATTGGCGATGGCCAGTGGGAGTGGGACCTGCGGGTGGACGAAGTCGTACTGGATAACACCTGTTGGAATATGCTGGGGTACGCCCGGGGGCACAGTGACCCGGATGTGCGTGCGGCCCTGGCGCGCTGGAAAACCCATATGTTTCCGGACGACTATCCGGACGTCAAACAGGCGATGGAGGATAACGTGCGCGAGCGGCTGCCGCTGGATGTGGCCTTTCGTCTGAAGCACCGGGATGGAAATACCATCTGGGTGCGGGCCCGCGGCAATGTGCAGACGAACAGCGCCGGTCGTCCGATCCGGGTACTCGGCACCCTGGAAGACATCACCACCGCGAAGAAAAAGCAGATGCGCGCGAAAGAGGAGCTGCTGCGGCTGAAACAACAGAACCGCGACCGCAGCGAATTGATTTCCAGCCTCGGGCACGAGCTGCGCACCCCGCTCAATGCCATTCTCGGCTACAGCCAGATGGTTGAGCTCGATCAGAGTCTGAATCCCAACCAGCGACTGCGTATCGCTGAAATTCGCAAAGCGGGCCAGCACCTTCTGCATCTGGTGGGGGATGTAATGGAACTGACCCGGATCGACAGCCAGCGACTCGCACCGTCCATCGAGCCGATTCAGCCAGCAGACCTGGTCGCAGACTGCCGACAGCTACTGGAGCCGCTTGCAGACACCCGTAAAGTCAGTCTTACCTTTGAGCCGCTCGGCTGGGAACGTGCATGCATCCTTGCAGATCCGGTGCGATTCAAGCAGGTTGTACTCAATCTGGTGGGCAATGCGATCAAATACAATCGCGAGGGCGGTCGCGTGGTCATTTCCCTGGCTCCCCAGGCTGAAGGGTGGTTGCGGTTGAGTGTACTGGATACCGGTAGCGGCATTGCTGCATCCAAGCAGTCACAGGTGTTCGAACCATTTAACCGCCTTGGGGCGGAGCTGGGCAAGATAGAAGGCACCGGGGTTGGCCTGGCCATTGCCAAGCAGTTGACCGAAGCCATGGGTGGGCGCATTGGGTTTGACAGTGAAGAGGGCCAGGGTTCGGTATTCTGGATCGAGTTCATGATGAACGATGCCCCCAACGAAGTATTGAAAATGGCGGCCCGTCCAGACTATGCGCAGATGCTTCCCGCATGTCGTCTACTTTACATCACCGGGCGAACCGCCAATGCCAGCCGTCTGAAAGTGGTGCTCGCATCTGTGCAGCAGGCGCAGGTGGAAACCTGTAACGATGCGATGCGGGGGATCTTTCTTGCTCGCACCGGACGGCCGGATATCATTTTGATCGACAGGGACTTGCCCGGTGTTTCCCTACAGGATTTCGTCAGCATTCTGCGGAGCGATCCGACCACCGCGCATATACCCCTGGTGGGCATTCTCGATCAGCGCAGCGAGCAGGTGGATATTTGCGTGCCTGCGAGTTATGACCTCGCCACTCTCGCGGAAGGATTGCGCTATGGGCTGTCGCTCGGCCGCCTCAATGTGGATGAAGTCGAGGGCGGGGACCCGGCCCGATAAAAATACCGGTGCCCGTCCCGCGGGTTCGTCGGTGAACGCACTGCGTTTGACGCATCAGGAATAACGATACGATAGTGAAAGGATATACTGCGTGAAAGCGCCAGCGCCCGATTCGGGAATTGCCGATCAGAATAACGTAGGGGTGCGGGGGTTGGAGGCACCGGCAGGGCTGCGATTTACCCACAGCGAGCATGCCACCGCGTCTACGCGGACGGTTTTACTACTGGCCATCTGCGCATTCAGTCTCGCGTATCTGTGCAAGCAGTTTCTCGACGTCAGTGATGGAATTGCCACTATCTGGCTTGCGGATGCGTACACTATCGCCATCCTCTACCGACACGCTTTCCGCTCCTGGCCGGTGTTATTGTTGTCGTCTTACCTGGGGTCGTTCTGTGCTGCGTTGATCGGTGATGTGGCGCTGGCGAATGCGTCCCTGTATTCCCTCGCTGGCGTGGTGGAAGCCAGTGTCGCAACGACCATGTTGCGATTTTTCTGTCCCGGCGGAGGTTTTTTTGATGGGGCCGGCTGCTGGCTGCGTTTTCTCTGTTTTGGTGCGCTAATCCCGACCTTGTTTGGGGCCGGGTTTGGGGCGCTTGTGGCGATGGTCTTTGCCGGATTGCCACCGCTCGATGTGTTTGCAGTCTGGTATCTCGCAGATGTTGTCGGAATCAGCATCTTTTTCCCTCTTGTATACCTGTTTTCACTGGGGACCGGCTTTGCGGCGCTTTCTACACGTGCCATCTTCCGGCTGGCCCTGGTATCAGCCATCGCACTGAGCGGTGTCTTCGGTATTCTGCTGTATCTTCCCCACCCTTTTGTCTTCACTGTACTGCCACTGATCTGGGCGGCGTCTCGTCTCAACCTGATACAGACGTTGCTGCTGGTGTTTATTGCCGTGGTTGCGCAGCTTGCGGTGTTCACCAACGCGCAGTTCTGGCTGCCCGCCGAGCTGCAAAAGCTCACCGCGGCGCTGGATTTTCTGCCTCTGTACGCGGCGGTGTTTCCCGCCTACATCATGGCGGTGATTTCCCGCGTCGAGCGTAAACGCAGCTCGCGTATTGCCGAAGTGGAGAGCAGCTTTCGCGCCGCCATGGCCTCCTCACGCATCGGCATGCTTCTGGTAACCCTGGACAATCGCATTCTTCAGGCAAATGCGAGTTTTTGCCGGTTTATCGGATTCAGTGAGGTGGAGTTGCGTGGGTTGCGAGTGGCGGAGGTAGTGGCGTTGCCTATGACCGCGGAGGCGGGTTCCACATCGGGGGGGCGCTCCTACCAGCGCCCGCCACAGGATTTTGAGTTCGGATATGTGCAGGACGCGGAATGGCAGTTTGTGCGCAAAAATGGTGAGCGGGTATGGGGGCACTGGTCCTGTTCCCTCGCAAGAGGGTCGCGCAATGAGCCCCTGTACGCGGTGGTGCAGGTCGAGGATGTCGACTGGCGCAAGCGCAGCGAGGAACAGCTGGCACGGGCAGAGGAGCGTTGGAAATTTTCCCTATCGGTCACCGGCCAGGTGGTGTATGACTGGGATCTGGTTACCGGAAAAACATTCTTTTCGGAGTGGTTGAGCAGCGGCATGGGCATCGATGCCAGCAGACTTGCCAGTCGTTCGGATTGGATAGCGCGGGTAGCCCAGGCCGACCGCACACGTTTGCTGGAAGCGCAAAAAGCGCATATTGAGGGGGACGCCCCGGATATTGACTGTCAGTACCGGGTAAAAACCGACGGAGGGCAGTGGCGCTGGGTGCATGAACTGGCTCATGTGATGGAGTCGGGAGGGGATCGCGGCAAGCCGGTGCGGCTGATCGGTGTCCTGCGCGACATCACCGAAAACAAACAGATGGCCGAATCCCTGGAAAAGGAGAAAGAGCACCTGCAGGTAACGCTCACCGCAATCGCCGACGCGGTGATTGCGACCGATGAGCACCAGCGGATCACGTTTATGAATCCGGTAGCGGAGCAGCTGACCGGGTGGAAGCTGTCGGAAGTGAGCGGTCAGGCGGTGCGGGAGGTGCTGCGCTTGTCCTGCGGACGCGACGGCGCCCTGGTCGCCAGCCCTGCGCAGGACTGTCTCAGTATGAACCTGCCGGTGATGTCACCAGAGGGCACGGTATTGCACCACCGGGGTGGAGACTGCTACGACGTGAAATGCTCGGCATCGCCGCTGCGCACCAGTGGTGGCCTGGTACTGGGTGCGGTCCTCGTATGCCAGGATATAACGGAAACCCGCCAGCTGATTCAGCAGTTGCGCTACAAGGCGAGTCACGACCATCTCACCCACCTGCCCAACCGCGAAGCCTTCCGGCGGGAATTGCTGGAAGCGGTGAGTACGGTGCGCAATACCGAGCGGGTGCATGTACTGGCGTATATGGATCTGGACCGTTTCAAGGTCATCAATGACAGTGCAGGCCACCAGGCCGGTGATGCACTGCTGAAAAATGTAGCGCGCTTCCTGCGCGGGCATCTGCGCGAATCCGATTGTGTGGCGCGGTTGGGCGGCGATGAATTTGGCATTCTGTTGCGCGACTGCGACAAAACCCGGGGGCTTGCCCGCTGTGAACAACTGGTGCGAAAAATTATTGCCCTACGCTTCCCGTGGAGCGGCAGAATTTTTGATGTGGGTGCCAGTGTGGGTGTCACGGAGATCTCGCACGGCAATAGCCAGGTAGCGGATTTGATGAGTCAGGCGGATGTTGCCTGTTACTCCGCGAAGCATGCGGGGCGTGGTGTGGTGATGTTGTACGAGGCCGACCGCAGCGCTGCGGCGGAGCAGCACCGGGAAATTCATATGGCCTCACGCATCCGCACAGCACTGGATGAGGGGAGTTTTCAGCTGTATGCACAACCGATCGCCAGCGCCGGTGACCGAACCCGAATTCATCACTACGAAGTGTTGGTGCGCATGCTGGATAACAACGGAAAGCGGATTCTGCCCGGGGCTTTTATCCCGGCCGCGGAGCGCTACGGTCTGATGCAGCAGATTGACAGCTGGATTGTGCGCGAGCTGTTCCAGAACCAGGGCGCGGCAGTGGCTGCCAGCGGACTCAAATTTGCCCTGAATCTTTCCGCAGACGCCCTGGGTGACAGCCTGTTCCAGCGCCAGTTCTTCGGGTTGCTGGCAGAGTCCGCGATACCACCCCAGCGGCTGGGAATGGAAATTACCGAAACCGCAATGATCAACCAGATGGATAGCGCCAGCCAGTTTGTATCGGATTTGCGGGCTATGGGATGTACGGTCGCCCTGGACGATTTTGGAAACGGGTTGAGCTCGTTCAATTATCTGAAAAATTTCGCCATCGACTACATCAAGATCGACGGCAGTTTTGTTCGGCAGGTGGATTCCAATTTCGTCGATCTGATGATTGTGGAGTCCATCAATCAGGTGGCACATCGCCTGAAGGCGCAGACAATAGCCGAATTCGTTGAGGATCAGGCGACGGCCGAAAAGTTGCAGACCATCGGGGTCGATCTGGTGCAGGGCTACCATATCGGGCGGCCGCGGCCACTACAGGAAGTACTCGAAGAGGCCTCGCTATCGGAGGTCGAGGAAGGAAGTGCGGTATTCAGCCCCTAGGGGCTGATGATCCGGATGGCGGCGCGGCGATGGCCTGCTGCCATCACCGCTGACACCATCCGCAGCGTGTTTACTGGCGAATATTGCCCAGATGCTTGCCGACGATCTGCAGTAGCGGCTTGAAGGTTTTGGGGGTGGCGCAGACCAGATTGCCGGAGTCGAGGTAGCTATTGCCCCCGCGGAAGTCACTGATCAGGCCGCCGGCCTCTTTTACCAGCAGTGATCCTGCAGCGATATCCCAGGTATTCAGGTACATCTCCCAGAAGCCGTCAAAGCGCCCGGCGGCCACGTAGGCCAGGTCGAGGGCGGCGGCGCCCGGGCGGCGGATGCCCGCCGTCTGGCCGGCGATTTCTTTCATCGCCCCGAGGTAGCCGTCGATATTGTCAAATGAGTCCCCGTTGAACGGGATGCCGGTACCGATCAGCGCACCGTTCAGTCCCTGGCGGTTGGAGACGCGGATTCGGCGGCCATTGAGCGCGGCGCCGCGCCCGCGGCTGGCGGTAAATTCTTCTCGTTTGATGGGGTCCAGTACCACCGCGTGCTCGATCTGGCCCTTGTGTTTACAGGCGATCGAAATGGCGAAGTGTGGGAGGCCGTGGATAAAATTGGTGGTGCCGTCCAGCGGATCGATGATCCACTCGTATTCCGGCTCGGCGCCTTCCTGGATGCCGCTTTCTTCGGCGCGAATGCTGTGCTTGGGGTAGGCCTTGCGCAGGTGGTAAATGATTTCCTGCTCACTGGCCTTGTCCACTTCCGTCACGTAATCGTTGCGGCCCTTCTCTTCAAACTTCATCAGGTCGCCGCGCTCCCAGGCGCGTTCGATCAGTTCACCGGCCTTGCGCGCCGCGCGCAGGGCAATATTCAGCATGGGTTCCATAGGAATTCCGCGATCAGTAGTGGATTGTGAATGGTAAAAAGCAATGTCAGGCCTGCCGACGGGCGCGATTGTAGGGATTCCCGTTCAATTTTGCTACACTCCGCGCCCGTTTTATAACAGGCAAGTGTAGAGTGACCGGGCAGATGCATGCTACCCGGGTTTCCCTGTCTCCACGCTGCGCCCGATGCGGCCTCAATTCAGTTCTATACCCGGATTCACCATGGCGACCTCTCCTTCGGCAACCTCAACCCAAATGGCTTCCCAGTCAGCTCTCGCGGCACTGGATAATATCCGTGTGGTGCTGGTGAACAGCGCGCATCCCGGCAACATCGGTGGTGCTGCGCGCGCGCTGAAGAATATGGGACTGAGCCAGCTCTATCTGGTGCAGCCTCGGGAGTTTCCCGCTGCCAACGCGGTCTGGCGTGCGGCGGGTGCGGCGGAGCTGCTCGATACCGCGGTGGTGGTCGAGACTCTGGAAGAGGCGGTGGCCGATTGTGGTCTGGTGGTGGCGACCAGTGCCCGCGAGCGCCGTATCCCCTGGCCGCTGCTGACACCGCGGGAGTGCGGCGTGCGCGCCGTGGCGGAAGCCAGGGCGCACCCGGTGGCGCTCGTGTTCGGCCGCGAGGACCGCGGTTTGACCAACGAGGAGTTGCAGGCCTGCAACTATCACGTACATATCCCCGCCAATCCGGAATACAGCTCCCTGAACCTGGCCACTGCGGTACAGGTGCTGGTGTATGAGGCGCGCATGGCGGCGCTGGAGGCGGACAAGGGTGAAGCGCTCAAATTCACCGATTGGGACAGACCGCCGGCGAAAGCCAACGATATGGAGCTTTACTACGAGCACCTGGAGCTCGCACTGGCGGAGCTCGGATTTATCGATCCGGACAATCCCCGGCAGACCATGACCCGCCTGCGCCGACTGTTCAGTCGCGTGCGCCCGGACGATATGGAGCTGGGGATCCTGCGCGGTATGCTGACCGCTATCCAGAACCATATTCACCGCAGTGGTGGTAAGGGGCGCCCGGACTGACCGGGGGCCCCGGATATGACCGGTTGGTTAACAGTGATAACCAACCGGTCTAAGTAACCGCCAAATACCCGACCGCAACACTCGGCTATATACTTGACTGAAGTAGTGGGTTATTCCATACTCGCGCCCCGAATCAGTAGTACCGGTGAGGGTTGCAGGGCATCCGCGGATGCCGGGCGCATACCTTGTCCGGACTGCCAGGTGCGACTTTCCAGGAGAGGGTATGCGGTTAACAACCAAAGGGCGGTATGCGGTCACAGCGATGCTGGACCTGGCGTTGCACGCCGAACGCGGTCCCATCAGCCTGGCGGATATTTCCAAGCGCCAGGAAATCTCCCTGTCCTACCTGGAACAGCTTTTTTCCCGCCTGCGCCAGTCTGGCCTGGTGTCCAGTGTACGTGGCCCCGGTGGTGGTTACCGTCTGGCGCGACCCGCTGCGGAGATTTGCGTGGCGGAAATCATTGATGCGGTCAATGAGTCCGTGGATGCCACCAGCTGTGGCGGCAACAGCGACTGTTCCGGCGGTGAGCAATGCCTCACCCACTACCTGTGGACAGATCTCAGTCACCAGATTCACAGCTTTCTCAACGGCATCAGTCTCGCGGACATGGTCGCACGTGCGGAAGTGCAGGAAGTGGCCCGTCGTCAGGATGGGCGCGGTGCCGCGATGGGTGACACCATAGAGCAGAAAGTAGCGATTATCGGCGGCTTGCAGTAAGGTGCCGGCCGCTCGGTCAGGCTCGGCGGTCTGACCACAGCAACATAGAACGCAATTTTAGCGACAGCAGTAAGGCGTCGACGGAAATCGGCGAGTGGAGACAAGAGATTATGAAGCTTCCCATTTATCTGGATTATTCGGCAACTTGCCCGGTAGACCCCCGCGTCGCCAGTAAAATGGCGGAGCAGTTGACCATGGAAGGCAACTTTGGCAACCCGGCCTCCCGCTCTCACCTGTTCGGCTGGAAAGCGGAAGAGGCGGTGGAAGATGCCCGCCGCCACGTGGCGGAACTGGTCAATGCGGATCCGCGCGAAATCGTCTGGACCAGCGGCGCGACCGAATCCGACAACCTCGCGATCAAGGGCGCTGCGCACTTCTATCAGGGGCGCGGCAAGCACATCATCACCTCCAAGATCGAGCACAAAGCGGTGCTGGACACCTGTCGTCAGCTGGAGCGTGAAGGCTTTGAGGTGACCTACCTGAATCCGAAGGAAGACGGCATCGTCTATCCGGAGCAGGTGGAGGAAGCGCTGCGCGAAGACACCATTCTGGTGAGCCTGATGCACGTCAATAACGAGATTGGCGTGATCAACGATATCGCCGCCATCGGCGAACTGCTGCGGCCGAAAAAGATCATTTTCCACGTGGACGCCGCACAGAGTGCCGGCAAAATCGATATCGACCTGGCGGAACTGAAAGTGGACCTGATGTCCTTCTCCGCCCACAAGGTTTACGGCCCCAAAGGTATTGGCGCCCTGTACGTACGCCGCAAGCCGCGCGTGCGTATCGAAGCCCAGATGCACGGTGGTGGCCACGAGCGCGGCATGCGTTCCGGCACCCTGGCTACGCACCAGATCGTCGGTATGGGGGAAGCTTTCCGGATCGCCAAAGAAGAGATGGCGGAAGAGGCCAAACGCATGATTGCCCTGCGCGACCGCTTCTGGAGCCAGATCAGCGATATGGAAGAAGTGCACATCAACGGCTCTGCGGAGCAACGCGTACCGGGCAACCTGAACGTAAGCTTCGCATTTGTGGAAGGCGAGAGCCTGATTATGTCCCTGAAGGATCTGGCGATTTCTTCCGGTTCCGCCTGTACTTCCGCAAGCCTGGAGCCCAGCTATGTGCTGCGCGCCCTGGGTGTGAATGATGAGCTGGCCCACAGCTCCCTGCGCTTCAGCTTTGGCCGTTTTACCACGGAACAGGACGTGGATACTGCGGCCAAAGAAGTAAGGAAGGCAGTGGAAAAACTGCGCGAGCTGTCCCCACTCTGGGATATGTACAAGGATGGTGTTGATCTCAGCACCATCGAATGGGCAGCCCACTAACGCACTGCCGAAATCAGGAATTTTTGAGAGGGTATAGTCATGGCCTATAGCGATAAAGTAATTGACCACTACGAGCACCCCCGTAACGTTGGTCGTCTTGACGACAAGGCGGACAACGTGGGTACCGGCATGGTCGGCGCCCCGGCCTGTGGTGACGTAATGCGTCTGCAGATTCAGGTAAACGACAACGGCATCATCGAAGACGCCAAGTTCAAGACCTACGGGTGTGGTTCTGCCATCGCCTCCAGCTCCCTGCTCACCGAATGGGTGAAAGGTAAGTCTCTGGACGAAGCGGCGCAGATCAAGAACACCGAGATTGCCGAAGAGCTGGCGCTGCCGCCGGTGAAAATTCACTGCTCGGTACTGGCGGAAGACGCCATCAAGGCGGCGGTGAGCAATATCCGTGAGAAGCGCGGTGAGAAGAGCGGCGAGGCCGCAGAGCAGGCTGCCGGATAAGCTCTGGTAACTGGTTGAGAAGCAAGAAGTAAGGAGTAGCACCGATGGCAATTACCATGACCGAAGCGGCCCGGGCACACGTTGCCAAACAACTGGCCAGTCGCGGTAAAGGTATTGGTATTCGCGTGGGCGTGAAGACCGCCGGCTGCTCCGGTATGGCGTACGTGCTCGAGTTTGTCGATCAGGCGGAAGCGGAAGACGAGGTGTTCGACGCGGGCGACGTGAAGCTGATCGTCGATCCCAAGAGCCTTGCTTACCTGGACGGCACCGAGCTGGATTTTGTCAAAGAGGGGCTGAATGAAGGTTTTGCCTTCAGGAATCCCAACGTCAAGAATGAGTGCGGTTGCGGCGAGAGTTTCCACGTTTAGGGCGCAAGCGCAGCAGCAACAAGGCCGGGTGCGCGACTGCATGCCGGCCTTTTTGTTATCTGGCGCTACTTTCTTGATTGGCCCCGCCCGGTCGCACCTGATTGCAGAAACGCGCAGTGAACACTATGCAACAGAATTACTTCGAAATTTTTGGTCTTCCGGTCTCCTACACGGTGGATCGCCAGGCATTGGCGCAGCGCTACCGCGAATTGCAGCAGGAATTTCATCCGGACCGCTTTGCCGCCAAATCTGAGCGCGAGCAGAGGCTGGCCATGCAGTACGCGGCGCAGATCAATGAGGCCAATAATACGCTGAAAGATCCGGTTGCCCGCGCCGCTTATCTGCTGCAATTGGCGGGGGTGCAGATCAACCCCGAACAGACCACCGCCGATGGCGAATTCCTGATGCAGCAGATGATTCTGCGCGAGCGCCTCGAAGAGGTGCGCGACGCGGCAGACCCGGAAGCGGAACTCGAAGACCTCGGTAGCGAAACCGCGCAACTGTTCAACGCTCAGGAGCAGGCATTTGCGCAGGCACTTGAAAATAACGCGCTGGAAGATGGCAAAAATGCGCTACTGAAACTGCAGTTTCTCGCCAAACTGCAGCGCCAGATTGAAGAGCTCGAAGAAGATTTACTGGATTGATACAGAACTATGGCTTTACTGCAGATCTCCGAACCCGGCCAGACCCCCGAACCCCATGAGCGCAAGCGCGCGGTGGGTATCGACCTAGGCACCACCAACTCCCTGGTGGCAACGGTACGCAGCGGCTCTGCGGAAGCGCTGCCCGCGCAAGATGGCAAGGTCATTCTGCCCTCGGCGGTGCGTTATACCGAGCAGGGTGTGGAAGTCGGTTATGCAGCCCGCGCTGCGGCGGGTGATGACCCCTACAACACCCTGATCTCCATCAAGCGATTTATGGGGCGCGGCATCGCTGATATCAAACACTTCGGCGAGCAGCTGCCGTACCGCTTTAGTGAAGACAGCTCCGGCATGCCGTCTATCGAGACGGTGGCCGGTACGGTAAACCCGGTGCAGGTGTCCGCGGAGATTCTCAAGGTTCTTGCCCAGCGCGGGGCCGAATCCCTGGGCGGCCCGTTGGACGGAGCGGTCATTACCGTGCCGGCCTACTTTGATGATGCCCAGCGTCAGGCCACCAAGGATGCCGCCAAACTGGCGGGGCTGAATGTGTTGCGTCTGCTCAATGAGCCTACCGCCGCCGCGGTGGCCTACGGTCTCGACAAATCGGAAGATGGCAGTGACGCCGCCGACAAAACCATCGCGGTCTACGATCTGGGCGGCGGCACTTTCGATATTTCTATTCTGCGTCTGTCCAAAGGAGTATTTGAGGTACTGTCCACCGGTGGCGACAGCGCCCTGGGCGGGGACGATTTTGACCGAGCCATCGCCGAGTGGATGGCGGCGGAAGCGGGCCTCGGCACCGACCACGATGCGGGCACCCAGCGCAAACTGCTGAATGCGGCCTGCGCGGCCAAAGAGGCACTGGCGAGCGATTCCGTGGTAGACGTCACCTACGGCGACTGGTCTGCACAACTGGATCGCGACAAATTGGCAGAGCTGCTCGACCCGCTGATCAGCAAAACCCTGCGTGCCTGCAAGCGCGCCCTGCGCGATGCGGACCTCAGTGCCGAGGATGTTCAGGAAGTGGTACTGGTGGGCGGTTCCACCCGCACCCTGCGTGTGCGGGAAAAAGTGCAGGAATTTTTCGGCCGTGCGCCGCACGCGGATATCGACCCGGATCAGGTGGTCGCCATTGGCGCGGCGATTCAGGCAGATGTGCTGGTGGGCAACAAGTCCCGCGAAGATCTGTTGCTGCTCGACGTGATTCCGCTGTCTCTGGGGATCGAGACTATGGGGGGGCTGACCGAAAAGCTGATCCATCGCAATACCACGATTCCGGTGGCCAAGGCCCAGGAATTCACCACTTTCAAAGACGGCCAGACCGCCATGGCCATTCACGTGGTGCAGGGCGAGCGCGAACTGGTGAGCGATTGCCGCTCCCTGGCCCGCTTCGAACTGCGCGGAATCCCGCCCATGGTGGCCGGTGCCGCGCATATTCGCGTGACCTACCAGGTGGATGCCGACGGACTGCTGTCGGTGACCGCGATGGAAAAGAGCAGCGGTGTGCAGGCGGAAATTACCGTCAAGCCGTCCTACGGCCTTGAGGATTCCGAGATCACCCGCATGTTGCAGGACTCCTATGCCAACGCCGAGGAAGATATTGCCGTGCGCGCCCAGCGCGAGGCGCAGGTGGAAGCGGAGCGCACCCTGGAGGCGATGATTGTCGCCTTGCAGGAAAATGGTGCGGAGCTGCTCAGCGAGCGCGAGCTGGACGAACTGGAGCGCGCCATGGAAGCCCTGCGCCTGGCCCATAACGGCGGCACTGCGGAAGAGATCCGCGCCCGTATCGATGAGCTCAATGCGCTGTCCGAGCCCTTCGCCGCGCGCCGTATGGACGCCTCCATCAAACGCGCCATGCAGGGCCATAGTCTGGACGAATTTGACAAGCCCTGAGGGGCGGTCGCCGATCAAGAGAAATAAGTTATGCCGAAAATTGTATTCCTGCCCCATGAAGAACTGTGCCCCGATGGCAAAGTGATTGAAGTGGAACCGGGCATCAGTGTGTGCGACGCCGCGCTGAAAAACGGTGTGGACATTGAGCACGCCTGTGAAAAGGCCTGCGCCTGTACCACCTGTCATGTGATCGTGCGTGAAGGCTTTGATTCCCTGGGGGAGCCGGATGAGCTGGAAGAGGATCTGTTGGATAAGGCCTGGGGCCTGGAGCCGGAGTCCCGCCTGTCCTGTCAGGCAATCGTGGACGAGGAAGATCTTGTGGTCGAGATTCCCAAATACACCATTAACCAGGTTTCCGAGAAACACTGAGGGCTGCCGGAATGAAATGGACCGACATTCACGATATTGCCATTGATCTCAGCGACACCCATCCGGACGTAGACCCCCTGCGGGTCAACTTCGTCGACCTGCGCAAGTGGGTGATGGATCTACCGGAGTTTGACGACGACCCCGAGCGCTGCGGCGAGAAGATCCTCGAGGCCATCCAGGCCGCCTGGATCGAAGAAAACGAGTAAAGCCCGTCAGCCGGCACCGGATCGAGTTCGGCGTGACAAAGCGATCCGGCATCCAGGGCCGTAGGGTGGATAAGCGCAGCGCATCCACCAATTCAAATGGTACAAACTTCACCTCAACACGCGTATAATCCGCGCTCCGCGAACCTGGTTTGGTTAAATAATCGACAGTTTGCGCGGTGAGGGAATTCAGGGAAGAGCAACCTGGGCCTACTCTCTTGAAATACGATGGCCGCGACGGAGACCGTTTTGTCGCAAGCCAAGGCGCTGTGAGTGCGGTGTGGTTATTCCACATAAGCGAACAGCAACGCGGGATTGCGGCAAAACGGTCCCGTCCCTTCGGGTTGCGCCCCAAAACGGGCCATGCAGCGTTGCTCGTCGCTCATTTAGCCCGCTAAACCACGCTCCTTGCGCCTTGCCTGGCCCGTTTTGGGGCAGCAACGCGGCTATCGAATTCCAAGAGAGTAGGCCCTGAGTTGCTCTTTTCGTATCTTTATTAAGACAATTTTTTTGCAAAACCTAGAAATGGAGAAAATCATGGCCGTGGAACGTACCCTGTCCATCATCAAGCCGGACGCCGTTGCCAAGAACGTTATCGGTGAAATCGAGAGCCGCTTTGAGAAAGCGGGCCTTCGCATTGTTGCCATGAAAATGGTGCAGCTGTCCCAGGAAAAGGCGGAAGGTTTCTACGCCGAGCATAAAGAGCGTCCTTTCTTCAAAGATCTGGTTGAATTCATGACTTCCGGTCCGGTTGTTGTGCAGGTCCTGGAAGGCGAGAACGCCATTCTGGCCAACCGCGACCTGATGGGCGCCACCAACCCGAAAGAAGCCGACGCTGGCACCATCCGTGCAGACTTCGCCGAGAGCATCGATGCCAACGCCGTGCACGGCTCCGACTCCGCTGCTTCTGCCGAGCGCGAAGTGAGCTACTTCTTCTCTGCAGAAGAAATCTGCGCGCGCTAATCAGCCCGCAATCGTCATCCCGGGCCTGGCCCGGGATCCAGCCCGCTGGATGCCGGATCGCTTTGTCACGCCGGACTCGATCCGGTGCCGGCATGACGGAATGTTCGAATATCCGCACCGCAATCGGTGCAAGGTGAATCCATGACCGAAGTACAGGCCGTAGAGGCTGAAACCAAGCAAGCCGAAAAAGTGAACCTGCTGGGTCTGTCCGTAGACAAGCTCGCGGATTTCTTTGCCGGTTTGGGTGAGAAGCGTTTCCGCGCGGTGCAGGTCCTCAAGTGGATTCATCAGAACGGGGTGGACGATTTCGAGCAGATGACCAATGTCAGCAAGGCGATGCGTGCCAAGCTGTCGGAGATCGCCGAAGTTCGCGCTCCTAAAGTCCTCAAGCAGATGGACTCCGCCGACGGTACCCGCAAGTGGCTGATCGAAGTCAGCGGCGGCAATGTGATCGAGACTGTCTACATTCCCGATGGCGATCGCGGCACCCTGTGTGTTTCCTCCCAGGTGGGCTGTTCCCTGGATTGCAGCTTCTGTGCCACGGGCAAGCAGGGCTTCAACCGCGACCTGACCGCGGCCGAGATCATTGGCCAGGTGTGGATCGCGTGCAAATCTTTTGGTCAGTTGCAGCCCCCTCAACCGAAACAAGAGCGTCCACGCAAGGTGACCAACGTGGTGATGATGGGCATGGGAGAACCCCTGCTCAATTTCGACAATGTGGTCGATGCCATGAACCTGATGATGGAAGACAATGCCTACGGCATTTCCAAGCGTCGGGTGACCCTGAGTACCTCAGGAGTGGTGCCCGCCCTGGACCGTCTGGCGGAAGTGACCGATGTCAGTCTGGCGATCTCTCTGCACGCGCCGAATGATGAGCTGCGCAACGTGCTGGTGCCCATCAACAAGAAGTATCCCATCGCCATGCTGCTCGACAGCGCCAAGCGCTATATCGAGAATATGCCGGACAATCACCGCAAGATGACCATCGAGTACACCATGATCCGGGAAGTGAATGACCGCCCGGAACACGCCGAGCAGCTGGCGGAGTTGTTGCGAGATGTGCCGGTAAAGATAAATCTGATACCCTTCAACCCGTTCGAGCTGTCCGATTATCAGCGGGTCAGCAACAACGCTTTGCGACGTTTTCAACAGATTTTGTTGGACAAAGGCTATACCGTAACCGTGCGTACCACCCGTGGCGATGATATTGCTGCGGCCTGTGGCCAGCTGGCCGGCCAGGTAAACGACCGCACCCGCCGCTCCGAGCGTTATCGCAACGCGGAGCGCCCGGTGAGAATTGTGGGTCAGGCTTAACGGCTTCGATCGCTTCCGGGCATTGCCGAATGGATTTGGCGTGCGAGGTTGTACGCACCCCATAACCATAAGGTGAGGCTAGTGTTAGCAAGAACTTCCCATCCGGCCCTCCTTGCCGGGTTACTGATTACCCTGTTACTGGGGGGCTGCGTCACCACCGGTCCCGGTGGTAAGCAAATCGATCTCGACAAGGCCCGGGAGACCCATATTCAACTCGGGCTGCGCTATCTGCAAAGTGGTAGCGACAACCGCGAGATGGCCCGCCACCACTTCCAGGAAGCCCTCAAACTGGGCAAAAGAGATCCGCGGGCTCATCACGGCATGGCCCTGCTGTATCAGGCGGATGGCGAGCTGAAAGTAGCCGAGTCTCACTTCGAGAAAGCGCTGCGCTACGACCGCAAATTTTCCATGGCGCGGGTGAACTACGGTGTGTTTCTGTACCAGCAGGAGCGCTATCGGGACGCCCGGGAGCAATTCAAGATCGCCTCCGAAGACCTGTCCTACAACCGCCGTTCCTACGCGCTGGCCAACCTCGGCCGCGCCGAGCTCCGCTTGCACGAACTGGAGAGTGCCGAGCAGGCGTTCACCAAGGCGCTGGCGCTGAGCCCCGGTCTGCCGGTGGCACTGCTTGAACTGGCCGAGCTCAAATTCGAAAAGCAGGACTACACCCAGGCCAAGCAGTACCTGGATCGGTTTACCGAGAGCAACCGGCAGGTCCCCCAGTCCCTGTGGTTGGGTATTCGCATTGAGAAAATCTTTGGTAATCGCGACAAGGAAAGAAGTTACGCCCTGGCGTTGAAAAACCTCTTTCCCTATTCAGCGGAAACACTGAAATACCAGCAGATGATGGCCGAAAATGAGCAGCAGTGATCCGATTTCAGAGCCGGCAGAGCGGGCCGGTGAATCCGTATCCGTTGGCAGCCAGTTGCGCTTTGCTCGCGAACAGGCTGGGTTGGGAGTGGATGAGCTGGCGCGCCGCCTGTGTATGACGCCGGACAAGCTGGAGGCGCTGGAGCGGGACGACTTCGAGCGCCTTGCCGGCGCTACCTATGTCCGTGGATACATCCGCAATACCTGTAAAGAACTGGGGCTGGATTCTGCCCCGGTTCTGCAAACCTTTGAGCAGCAGATGCCTGCAGCAGCGGCGGTGCACGTACCGGAAATGCCCCGTGGCGCGGTAATGGCGCGCGGCGAGCAGGGTGGTGGTGGCGCGCTGTTTGGTCCCGCCGTGCTGGTGCTCGCGCTCGCTGCCGCGGGTGGCTACTGGTGGTTTGGCCTGCAGCAGGGGAATACATCGCCGGCGGTTGATCCGGCAATGACTGACGTCAGTACCGACAATTTATTTACCACCGAGGCCGCGCCCGCATTGGCGGGCGAGGCGGCCCGCGGGGATGACATCCTGGCGACTGCCCCAGCGGAACCCGGCGATGTCGAAGTGCCGGTTGCGGACTTGACAGAAACCGCTGCCGAGGTGGCACCTGCACAGGACGCGACGCAGGCGGCTGAGGAAAATACTCAACCGTTGGCTGCGGCGATCGAAGCGGCCTCGCCAGAGGTTGCGGCGGAGCCAGAAGTGGCCGAACCCGTTGCAGCCCAGGCGCCTTCCGTTGCCGAAGAGCCCGCTGCCGGTGCTGTGGGGGGCGTGCCTGCACAGGGGTTGTCGCTGGCCTTCAGTGAGGAGTCCTGGGTGGAAGTGACCGATGCCACAGGCAATAAACTGCTGGCCAAGCTGCAACCGGCCGGGTCTACGGTAGAGCTGACCGGTGAGGCGCCTTTCAGCCTGATGCTGGGTAATGCCGCCGCCACCACCGTCAGCTATGCCGGTGAGGTGGTCGACAGTAAGCCGATCGGCAATCGCCGTACTCGCAAGCTGACTGTGGGTGGTTGACCGGGCTGTTTGAATCAATCCATCTATCTAGTAGGAGCCTGCCCCGCAGGCGGGCAGAAGTAGCTCCGGCGCGGACCGCTTGCAGGGCAGGCGCCTACCGACACAGCGACTCCCAAGGCTCGCAGGGTGGATTTTCACCCGTACCCTGTAGGTTTCCCGCCAACCTATCTATAATCCGTCCCGTTTTTACTATCCATCAACCGGCAAAAACCAACGCAGGTTCCGTTATGCAGTTTGAGTCACCCATAGTCCGCCGCGTGTCACGCCAGATCATGGTGGGCAATGTACCGGTCGGCGGTGGTGCCCCCATCTCCGTGCAGAGCATGACCAATACCGAGACCTGCGATGTGGCCGCCACGGTGGATCAGATCCAGCGCTTGGAGCAGGCCGGGGCGGATATTGTGCGGGTATCGGTACCCTCCATGGACGCGGCGGAAGCCTTCGGCGAGATCAAAAAGCAGGTGTCTGTGCCGTTGGTGGCCGATATCCACTTCGACTATCGCATTGCCCTGCGTGTGGCCGACCTGGGTGTGGACTGCCTGCGTATCAATCCGGGCAATATTGGCCGGGAAAAGCGCATCCGCGCGGTGGTGGACAAGGCCCGGGATCTGAATATCCCGATCCGCATCGGCGTAAACGCCGGCTCCCTGGAGAAGGACCTGCAGAAAAAATACGGCGAGCCCACCCCGGATGCCCTGGTGGAATCCGCCCTGCGTCACGTGGACATCCTGGATAGCCTGAACTTTCACGATTTCAAGGTGAGTGTAAAAGCCTCGGACATCTTTATGGCCACCGCGGCCTACCGCAAACTGGCGACCCAGATCGAACAGCCCCTGCATCTGGGGATCACCGAAGCGGGTGGCCTGCGCTCCGGCACCGTCAAATCTGCCATCGGCCTCGGTGCTCTGCTGTTGGACGGCATTGGCGATACCCTGCGGGTGTCTCTGGCCGCGGATCCGGTGGAAGAAGTCAAAGTCGGCTGGGACCTGCTGAAAAGCCTGCGCCTGCGCACCAAGGGTATCAACTTTATTGCCTGCCCCAGCTGCTCGCGCCAGAACTTCGACGTGGTGAAAACCATGAACGAACTGGAAACCCGTCTCGAAGACATCACCACCCCGCTGGATGTGGCGGTGATCGGCTGTATCGTAAACGGCCCGGGCGAAGCAAAAGAGGCGGACATCGGTCTCGCCGGTGGCACCCCGAGCCACGCGATTTACGTGGATGGCCAGCCGGACCGCAAATTCAAGAACGACAACCTGGTGGAAGACCTGGAAAAACTGATCCGCGAAAAGGCTGCGGCCAAAGCGGCCCAGGAAGCGAGCATCATTGCCAAGGAAACCACCGGATAATTTAGGCATCCCGTCATCCCGGTACCGGATCAAGTCCGGCATGACAAGGCGATCCGGTATCCAGCTCCAAAACTGGATACCGGCATTCGCCGGCATGACGGCACAGCAGAATTTTAGATACATCGTCATCCCGGACTCGATCCGGGATCCAGCTCCGAAACTGGATACCGGCCTCCGCCGGCATGACGACAGAAAAGACGTTAAGGACACCCGTTGAAACAACTTCGCGCCATCCGCGGCATGAACGACCTGCAGCCCACCCAGTCTCCGGTGTGGCAATACGTGGAAAGCACCCTCAGCGAACTTTTCGCGCGCTACGGCTACAGCGAAATCCGCACACCCATCCTGGAAGCAACCCAGCTGTTCGCCCGCGCGGTGGGTGAAGCCACCGACATCGTCGAAAAGGAAATGTACACCTTCGACGACAAGAGCGGTGACAGTGTCACGCTGCGCCCGGAGGGCACTGCCGGCACCGTCCGCGCGGCGATCCAGAACAACCTGCTGATCCAGCCCCAGCGCCTTTGGTACTTCGGCCCCATGTTCCGCTACGAGCGCCCGCAAAAAGGTCGCCTGCGCCAGTTCCACCAGTTCGGTGTCGAGGTCTTCGGTATTCAAGGCCCGGATATCGACGCTGAAATTCTGATGATGACCGCGCGCCTGTGGAAGCAGCTGGGTGTGTCCGAGCATGTCTCCCTGCAGTTGAACTCTCTCGGTAATAGCGAGAGCCGCGCCGCGTATCGCGATGCATTGGTAGCGTACCTGTCAGAGCGCAAGGATCAGCTGGATGAAGACAGTCAGCGCCGCCTGGACAAGAATCCGCTGCGAATCCTCGACAGCAAAAATCAGGACACCCAGGCGCTGTTGGAAGGGGCTCCCTGCCTGCTGGACTTCCTCGACGACGAATCCCGCGCCCACTTCGACCAGTTGCGCGCATTCCTGGATGCCGCAGGGGTAGCCTATGAGGTAAATCCGCGCCTGGTGCGGGGGCTCGACTACTATGGCAAGACGGTTTTCGAATGGGTCACCGACAGCCTGGGGGCCCAGGGCACCGTGTGTGCCGGCGGCCGCTACGATGGCCTGGTGGAGCAGATGGGTGGCAAGCCCACCCCGGCGGTGGGTTTTGGCCTCGGTGTAGAGCGCCTGGTACTGCTGCTGGAAACCCTGGAAGTGCTGCCGGAGGCCCTGGATCAGCAGGTGGATGCCTACCTGGTTGCGGTGGGTGATGTACAATCAGCCGCCCTGGCGGCCGCCGAGCAGCTGCGCAGTGATCTACCCTGGCTGCGACTGCAGACCCACTGTGGAGGCGGCAGTTTCAAGAGTCAGATGAAGAAGGCCGACAAGAGCAATGCGGAATACGCGTTGATCGTCGGCGAAGACGAGGCTGCAAATGGGCAGGTGGCGGTGAAATCCCTGCGTGCAGACGTCGAGCAGCAGACGGTTGCGGTCTCTGAGCTCGCCGCGCTGTTACAGAATTGATAGGCCGTGCGCGCAGCGCACAACGACAAGATTGAACTTTTCAAGACCTGGTATCGGGAATAAGGCAAATAACAAATGGCAGACCATCTGACAGAAGAAGAACAGATTGAATCCATCAAGCGCTGGTGGAAAGAAAACGGTACCGGCATCGTTACCGGTGTTGTCCTGGCACTGGCCGCCTATTTTGGCTGGCAGTGGTGGCAGGGCAAAGAGCGTGGCGAAGCGGAAGCGGCCTCCAATATGTATCAGAGCTTTGTCGAAGCGGTTTCGGCCAACGAAGGCAACCCCGACACCAAGCAGGTAACCACGGCCAAGTCCCTGGCGCGCGAGCTGAAAGACGACTATGGCAATCGCATCTACGCTACCCAGGCCTCTCTCGAGCTGGCTGCGCTGGCGGCCAAAGAGAATGACCTGGAAACCGCTGCCAAAGAACTGCAGTGGGCGCTGGATAATACCGGTGACGAAGCTCTCAAGCTTGTCGCCAAGCGCCGCCTGGCAGCCGTAAAAGCCGCACGTGGGGAAACCAAAGAAGCACTGAAACTGCTGGAGGGCGATGTACCCCCGGCGTTTGCTTCACTCTACGCAGAAACCCGCGGTGACATTCTGGTCCAGCAGGGCGACACAGACGCCGCGCGTACCGCGTATCAGGAAGCGCGCGCACAGATCCTGCCGGAACAGGCCGCCAACTCCCGCTTGCTGGACCTGAAAATTGAGAGCCTGGGCGAAGCCCCGGCCGGTGATTCGCAAGCCAATGAAACCATTGATGAAACCAAGGAAGATGCGCCGGTGTCTGAGTCCGACAACGATTCAGGCAATGCAGAAATGGAGAACAACGCGCAATGATAAGCACGCACACCGGTAACCAGTTCGCCACGGGCAAGACGCTCAACCGATTTCTTGCCGTGGCCCTTGCTGCGGTGATCAGTGCCTGTGCTTCCAATGAAGAAAAGGAAGACACAGACCCGGTGGAACTCACGGAGATTCATGAAAGTGTACAACTGCGTGAAGTGTGGTCCACCAATATCGGTGATATTGATGCCCTGCGCTACGCCATGCTGAAGCCGGGCATTATTGACGGCAAAGTGATTGCCGCCAACAGCGACGGTGACGTGTATGCGTTGGACCGTGCTACCGGCAAGCGCCTGTGGCGAACCGACATCGATCAGTCTATCGGTGGCGGCGTGGGCGTCGGGCTGGGCATTGCGGTGGTCGCGGATTTTCGCGGCCGGGTTGTGGCGCTCGATCTGAACTCCGGTGAGCAACGCTGGAGTACCCAGCTCAGTGGTGAGGTTGTCGCGACCCCGGCCGTTGGTGCCGGCATGGTGGTGGTACAGACCGTAGACGGCAAGCTTCTGGGACTGGATGCCAGCACCGGAGAGCAGCGCTGGCGCCACAATACCACCTTGCCTGTACTGACCCTGCGCGGTACCTCCAGCCCGGTCATCACCGGCGGTGTGGTCTTTGCGGGCCTGGATAACGGCAAGCTGATCGCACTGAGCGCGAGCGACGGCCTGACCCGCTGGGAACAGCGCGTCGCTATCCCTCAGGGGTCGGCGGAGCTGGAACGGGTGGTGGATATCGACGGCGCGCCGCTGGTGCGCGGTGAACTGGTCTTTGCCGCCAGTTATCAGGGCCGCGTGGTTGCGCTGTCCCGCGAAGACGGCCGTGGCCTGTGGGCGCGCGACGCCTCAACCAACCACGGTGTAGCCGTGGGCGCGGGGCAGGTGTTCCTGAGCGGCGCCGACGGTAGTGTGCACGCCTACAATGTGGGTAACGGGCAGATTCAGTGGACCAACAGCGAGCTGTTGCGCCGCGAGCTGAGTGGCCCAGCGTATTTTGGCGATGTGGTTGTGGTGGGTGATCTGGAAGGGTACCTGCACGCACTGGATCCGAGCTCTGGCCGCTTCGTCGGTCGCACCCGTATCGACCGGGACCCGATCCGGATTCCGCTGCTGGCTGACGGCGATCTGCTGTTCGCCCTGTCCGATGACGGTGAACTGGTCGCGCTGCGCCTGGAGCGCTGATTTCGAATCTCGTCTTACCGACGATTTTGTCAGGCCGCTCCCGGGTCGAGCCCGGGATGCCGACGACAAAGCCACACCGGTTTTAAACAATCGCCCGCATTCCGCGGGCGTTCGTATTTCTGGTCGGGCCCAAAACAACCCGCCAGTTTTTGAGTATATTTGAATTATGTTGCCTGTAATCGCCCTGGTCGGGCGCCCCAACGTGGGTAAATCCACCCTGTTTAACCGCCTTACCAAGAGCCGTGACGCCCTTGTGGCGAACTACGCCGGTCTTACCCGTGACCGCAAGTACGGCGAGGCTGAGTTTGACGGCCGCAAGATGATCCTGGTGGATACCGGTGGTATCAGTGGGGGCGAAGAGGGTATTGACGCCGCCATGGCTGAGCAGTCCATGCAGGCCATCGAAGAAGCCGACTTTGTTCTGTTCCTGGTGGACTGTCGCGCAGGTCTCACCCCTGCCGATGAAATGATCGCCGAACGTCTGCGTACCCGCTCCAAACCCACCATACTGGTGGCCAACAAAGTCGACGGGGTAAACCCGGATATCGCGCTGGCGCCATTTTATGAACTGGGGATCGGCGAGCTTTTCCCCACCACCGCCACCCACGGACGCGGTGTGCGTTCCCTGATGGAGCGCCTGGTCGACGATCTGCCGGAAAATGTGGAAGAGGAGCAACCGGACGAAGCCACCGGTATCAAGATCGGTATTGTCGGTCGCCCCAATGTGGGCAAATCCACACTGGTAAACCGCCTGCTGGGCGAAGACCGCGTCGTGGTATTTGACCAGCCCGGCACCACCCGTGACAGTGTGTATATCAATTACACCCGCGATGAGAAGCCCTACACCATCATCGACACGGCGGGTATCCGTCGGCGTAAAAACGTCAAGGAATCCGTGGAGAAATTCTCCATCGTCAAAACCCTGCAGGCGGTGGAAGACGCCAATGTGGTGGTGCTGGTGATCGACGCCAGCGAAGGTCTGGTGGACCAGGATCTGCATTTGATGGGCACGGTGATCCAGTCCGGCCGCGCGCTGGTTGTGGCCCTGAACAAGTGGGATGGCCTGGACCCGGATCACCGGGACTATGTGAAAACCGAGCTGGAACGCCGCCTGCGCTTTGTGGATTTCGCCGATATTCATTTTATTTCCGCGCTGCACGGCACCGGTGTCGGCAATCTGTACCAGTCCATCGAGGCCGCGTACCAGTCGGCTACCGACAAGCTGTCTACCAACCATCTGACGCGTATTCTGCAGTGGGCGGTAAGTGAGCACCAACCGCCACTGGTCAATGGTCACCGTATCAAGCTGCGCTACGCTCACGCCGGGGGCCAGAACCCGCCAGTGATCGTGATTCACGGCAACCAGACCGCGCAGGTGCCCAATCACTATGTACGCTACCTGGAGAAAACCTACCGCAAGGCCCTGGATCTGCACGGTACCCCGGTGAAAATCGAGTTCCGGACCGGCGATAATCCCTACGCCGGCAAGAAAAACAAACTCAGCGATCGTCAGAAAGCGAAGAAACGCCGTCTGATGAAGTTTGTGAAGAAGAAAAAATAACAGCACGGTTGAAGCGGCACGGGGGCGCCGCAATACCCGTAAGGTAAGGGCAAAGAATTCTGCGCAAGACTAAACTTGCCGGGAATTCCATGGTGGATGCGCCTTCGGCTTATCCACCCTACACAAACTCGTATTACCGAACCCGTAGGGTGGATAAGCGAAGCGCATCCACCAATCTACTCGTAGGAGCCTGCTTGCAGGCGAACCCAAAGGCACAAGGACCCCCACGTGATAAACCTTAAAAAACCCGATCTCCTACGCAAACAATCCTATATTAACGGCCAGTGGACAGACGCCGATTCGGGCAACACCCTCGACGTCACCAACCCCGCCAACGGTGAGACCCTCGCCACGATCGCCAGCCTTGGCGCAGAGGAAACCCGTCGCGCCATTGAAGCCGCAAACGCAGCCTGGCCAGACTGGCGAAATCGCACCGTTAAAGAGCGCGCCAGAATACTGCGCGACTGGTACAACCTGATTATTGAACACGTCGATGATCTCGCGGCCATTCTGACGGCGGAGCAGGGCAAACCGCTCAGTGAGGCCAAGACCGAAATCACCTACGGCGCCAAATATCTGGAGTGGTTCGCTGAAGAGGCGAAGCGTGCATACGGGGACGTGATTGCACCGCCCTCGGACGACAAACGTATCGTCGTGATCAAACAATCCGTTGGTGTGACCGCATCGATCACGCCGTGGAATTTCCCCAGCGCCATGATCGCGCGCAAGGTCGCCCCGGCACTGGCCGCCGGCTGTACCTTTATTGCCAAGCCCGCCTCGGATACCCCGCTCTCCGCGCTGGCGCTCGCGGTGCTCGCGGAACAGGCGGGCATCCCCAAAGGCGTGTTTAACGTCGTGGTGGGCAAGAGTTCCCGAGAAATTGGCGCGGAGATGACCTCCAACCCCCTGGTGCGAAAATTTACCTTTACCGGTTCCACCGCCGTGGGGAAAAAGCTCGAAGCCCAGTGTGCCGAAACCATGAAGAAGACCTCCATGGAGTTGGGCGGTAACGCACCGTTTATCGTTTTCGATGATGCGGATATCGACGAAGCCGTCAAAGGCGCGATCATCTGCAAGTACCGCAACGCCGGGCAAACCTGTGTCTGTGCCAATCGGATCCTTGTGCAGGAGGGGGTGTACGATGCATTTGCCAAAAAATTCTCCGCCGCTGTCAGCCAACTGAAAGTGGGCAATGGCACTGAGGAAGGCACTGAAGTCGGCCCCATGATCAACTCGGGTGCCGTAGACGATGTGAAAGCCCTGGTGGAAGATGCGCTGAGTAAAGGGGCCAAAACCCTGAACGACGGCGGCCCCAGCGATATGGGCGAGTGCTTCTATATCCCAACCGTATTGGGCGATGCGGATGACACCATGCGCCTGTTCAAGGAAGAGATTTTTGGCCCGGTGGCACCGCTGTTTAAATTCAAAACCGAAGAAGAAGCCATTCGCCTGGCCAACGATACCGAGTTCGGTCTTGCCTCTTATTTCTATTCGCGAGATATCGGTCGTATCTGGCGCGTTGCCGAAGGTCTGGAATACGGTATGGTGGGTATCAACGAAGGCATCATCTCCAACGAAATGGCCCCCTTCGGCGGTATCAAGGAACCCGGCAGCGGTCGTGAAGGCTCCAAGTACGGCCTGAGTGATTATCTGGAAATCAAATACCTGTGCATGGGGGGGATTTAGCGCTCCCTATACCAGCGTGTCATACCGGCGAATGCCGGTATCCAGTGCGTTGGCACCGAGGCCGCTTCGTACCACCCACACTGGATCCCGGATCAAGTATGGGATGACGTAAAAAATAGAATGAACATTGCTCCCATCGCCACTACCCACTCCTGTTTCACCGAAAAGTTCGGCATTCCCCGCCAGCCCCTGCTGGCGGATGCCAGTCGTGCATGTATCGAACTCCTGCCGCCGTACAGTGACCCGGAAGCGGTCGCAGGCCTGGAGCAGCACAGCCATTTGTGGCTCACCTGGCAATTCCACCAGGTGGCCGGGCAGTGGTCCGCGAAAGTGCGCCCACCGCGCCTTGGGGGCAACAAAAAAATCGGTGTATTTGCGACCCGCTCGCCATTCCGTCCGAACAATATCGGGCTATCTGTGGTGCGCCTGATCCAGGTGCGACTGCACCCGAGGGTGGAACTTATAGTGGCCGGCGCCGACTTGCTCGATGGCACGCCCATTCTGGATATCAAACCCTATATCCCCTACGCCGATAGCCTCCCGTCGGCAACCAGTGAACTCGCCGAGAGACCGCCATCACCGCTTACGGTGGATATTCCGGAGCACATACTGCGGCAGGCCCGTGAGTATCGCGACGGGATGGGAACCGATCTGCCACAACTTATTCAGCAAGTGCTTGGCCAGGACCCCAAACCCGCCTATCAGAAACCGGACCCGGAACGTATCTATGGCATGAAACTCTGTGGGTTCGACCTGCAGTGGTGCTATCGGGACGGAGCAATTCAGGTGGTAGGGCTCAATGCATTAGACGAGGGCGAAGACCGGTGAGCGCGAAACGGGTACTCGGGTCGTTGGCAAAATTTATTGTACTTGCCGCACTGGTGGTCAGCGCCATCTCCTGGTACCACAGCCACCATATGCCCAAAGGTCAGGCCCCGGAGCTGTTAGCGCCAGACATCAGCGGCCGCATTATCAGCCTGCAGAAAATGACTGGAAAGGGCCCGGTGCTTATCTATTTCTGGGCTACCTGGTGCGGCTACTGCCGTGTCGTCTCTCCTGCAGTTTCCGAGTTATCCACAGAACACCAGGTCATCACCGTCGCGCTCCAGTCCGGCACTCCGGAAGAAGTGGCCAGTTACCAGCAAAAACATAACCTCAAGTTCCGCACCATCAACGACCCCGCGGGTGCACTGAGCGCTAGCTGGGGGCTACAAGTAACCCCCACCATCGCAATCGTCGATACCGAAGGCAATGTCAGTACTGTCACCTCAGGAATGACCTCAAGACTTGGATTAAAAACAAGGCTCTGGTTAGCCAACTGAGCCCCAACACTCGTCATGCCGGACTAGATCCGGCACCCAGCACCTCAGGCCCTCCCGACACCACTGGATCCCGGGTCAAGCCCGGAACGATGAGGTGGCATCAATGGCGCGTCTTGCCAGGATCCAAATCCTCACTCATCACATCATCAAACACAGGCTGCCCCGGAATCTTGTGTCCCTCACTGGCCCACTCCCCCAAATCGATTAACTTACAGCGCTCACAGCAAAACGGCCGATAGGGGTTGGCTGGGCTCCACTCCATGGGCTTCTTACAGGTGGGGCAGGCTACGGTGGGTTTATCAGACATAAAACAGCTATTGCGACGACTATTGAGGGTGAACCGCCAGTTGGAGGTACTGCTGGTGCAGGGCATCCACCTGGGCGTATAGGGATTCAAGCAAGCCGCTATTATCCAGAATATCGTCCGCCCTTGCACACCGCTCCGCCCGTGGCATCTGCGCGGCCATAATCTTGCGGATCTGATCCACCGAATTGGCATCCCGGGCACTGGCGCGGGTCAGTTGCACGTCTTCCGGTATATCCACCACGCAAATGCGCTGCACCAGTTCTGACTGGCTGGTTTCCAGTAGAAGCGGGGATTCAAGAATTGCGTAAGGCGCAGGGTGGGTTTCTGCGCTTGCCGTCAGAGAGGCGATAATTTCTTCTCGGATCAGCGGGTGAGTCAACTGTTCCAACCAGCGCCGCTCTGCAGGGTTATCAAACACCAACTTGCGCAGGGCCGCTCGATCCAGCCCGCCTTGGGGTAATATGACGCTTTTACCAAAATGCTCCGTAATTGCAGCCAGGGCGGGTTGCCCCGGCTCGACTACGATCCGTGCTGCCTGATCCGCATCGACCACCTTGACACCGTGATGTCGGAAGCGAGCCGCAGCAGCAGATTTGCCGCTACCGATACCGCCGGTCAACCCAACAGTAAACATGCGTTCAGCTGCTCAACCCGGAAACACGAAAATACCACCCCATAATCTGCTCACCCCACAACATGGCAATCCACGCCGCGCCGGCAAGGTAGGGGCCGAAGGCGATGGGGAGGTTTTTGTCGCGCCCGGAGATCAGTGTCCAGGTAATACCGGCAAGTGCGCCAACAGCGGCAGAAAGCAGAATCACCAATGGCAATACCTGCCAGCCAAACCAGGCCCCAATGGCCGCCAGAATCTTGAAATCCCCCGCGCCCATGCCTTCCTTGCCGGTCACCAACTTAAAAATATGAAACACGCTCCACAGGGCCAGGTAACCGGCAATAGCCCCGATCACCGCATCCTGCAGTGGGGCAAATACGCCCCACAGGTTAATCAACAGCCCCGCCCACAATAGGGGAAGGGTGACGCTGTCTGGCAGCAGTTGTTTGTCAAAATCAATCCCGGTCAGCGCCACCAATGCCCAGGTAAAAAATACCCCGGCCAAGGCCTGCCAGGTAAAGCCCAGTTGCCATACCACCACCGCGGTAAGAATACCGGTGGCCAGCTCCACCAGTGGGTAGCGTTTTGAAATGGCTGTACCACAATTGCCGCATTTTCCGCGCAGCAGCAGGTAGCTGATGATGGGGATGTTCTGCCAGGGCTTGATTTCTTGCTTGCAGCCGGGGCAGTGGGAGTGGGGGAGGATCAGATTGTAGGGCTGCGCCAGTGCTTTCTGTTCTTCTGGGGAAGGCGTTTTCTCAAAGTAAGCGTAAAAGTCCCGCTGGTATTCCCGCTCCATCATGATGGGGAGGCGGTGGATGACTACGTTTAGGAAGCTGCCGATTAGCAGGCCTAAAATAAAAGCGCTGCTTATTAGCAGCGCTGGGTGGGAGTTGATGGTTTCTAACATTTTAATTTCTATTATGTTTACACCACGTTGCCCAATTGGAAAATCGGGAGGTACATGGCAATCATCAGGCCGCCGACGAGAATTCCAAGGATTGCCATGATCATTGGCTCTAGCAGCGTGGTAAGGTTATCTACCATGTTGTCCACTGCCTCTTCATAGAAGTCGGCAGCTTTAGAAAGCATCTCATCCAGTGCACCGGACTCTTCACCAATTGCGGCCATCTGAACTAGCATAGTTGGATAAAGCCCCGATGCTCTCATCGCACCATTCAGTGGGACACCAGTAGCGACTGAGTCTCTTATTCTCAATGTATCCTTTTCATAAACCACATTGCCGGTAGCTCCAGCAACCGACTTTAATGCATCAATTAATGGTACGCCCGCGGCAAACGTGGTTGACAACGTTCGAGCAAAGCGAGCGGCGATTGAGTTGTAAGTGATTTGCCCAAGGATTGGGAGGCGTAACATTAGCTTGTCGAAAAAATTTGCGACTTTCTTATTGCGCTTTTTAGCCTCCAAGGTTCCGCCGACTCCAATTACAATTGCAATAAAGGCTAAAAGCCAGTTGTTTTGCATCCATTCGGAAATGCTCAATACAAACAGTGTAAATGCCGGCAGATCAGCACCAAAGCTGGAAAAGGTATCGGCAAATTGAGGCACCACTTTAACGAGTAGAATTGCAGTCACCACGACAGCTACTACCAAAACAGCAATCGGGTAAGTCATCGCCTTTTTGATTTTGGCTTTTAAAGACTCGGTTTTTTCTTTATATGTGGCGATACGCCCGAGCATGGTTTCTAGCGCACCCGACTGTTCACCAGAGGCAACAAGGTTACAGAACAAGTCATCGAAATAAAGAGGATGCTTGCGTAGAGCATCGGCGAACGCCGTGCCCGAAGCGACATCATCACGTATTTTGTAGATGAGATCTTTTAGACCTTCATTATCCAGACCGTCGGCGACGATTTCAAAACTTTGCACCAAGGGTACACCGGCTTTCATCATGGTTGCCATTTGCCGTGTGAACACGGCGATATCACCGGGCTTGACTTTTTTATTGCCGCCAAATAATGGCTTTGGCTTTTTTTGTACCTTATTGGCAATAATTCCCTGACGGCGAAGCTGGGCTTTAATCAGGGCGGGGTTGGCACTGTTTACTTCCCCTTCAACCTTGTTGCCCTTGGCATCCACACCCTTATAAATATAGGTCACTGCTGTAGCGGCGGCTTTGGCCATTGTAGTAATCCCGGTTTCTTATCGTTTGGCTGGTTTAATCGTTGGTAACCCGGTTGGCTTCTTCCAGGCTGGTGACTCCCATCACCACTTTGCGCAGAGCCGAGGTTCTGAGGTTGTTGAAGCCTTCTTTTTGCGCTTGGTCAGCAATCTGAATGGAATTGCCACCTTCCATTATAATGCGCGAAATTCCGTCGGTGATGCGAACTACTTCATACACACCTACGCGCCCTTTGTAGCCTTTGGAGCAGTGTTCGCAGCCTACGGGCTGGTATATCTGCCACTCGGTTTTAGGGATGGTAACGGCTTCGAACCCTTCTTCTTGTAAAACTTCTTCCGGGAGCTCGGTCGGTTTTTTGCATTCGCCGCATAGTCGCCGTGCTAAACGCTGGGCGATAATGACACTCACTGATGTAGCAATATTGAAGGTTGGGACCCCCATATTCATTAATCGCGTTAGCGTTTCCGGGGCGGAATTAGTGTGTAAGGTAGAAAGCACCAAGTGACCGGTCTGAGCAGCCTTGATCGCTATTTCTGCGGTTTCAAGATCTCGGATCTCGCCCACCATTACGATATCCGGGTCTTGGCGAAGGAAAGAGCGCAAGGCCTCGGCAAAGTTTAATCCTACCTTGTTGGAGACGTTAACCTGGTTGATCCCCTCCAGGTTGATCTCAACAGGGTCTTCTGCCGTGGAGATGTTGCGCTCTGGTGTATTTAGGATGTTTAGGCCGGTATACAGCGATACGGTTTTACCCGAACCGGTTGGGCCGGTAACCAATATCATCCCTTGGGGTTGTCCTAGTGCGTCTAAGTAAATTTTCTTCTGCTCTTCCTCGTAGCCCAGCGCGTCAATACCCAGCTTG
Source organism: Microbulbifer elongatus (assembly GCF_021165935.1). NCBI lineage: Bacteria > Pseudomonadati > Pseudomonadota > Gammaproteobacteria > Cellvibrionales > Microbulbiferaceae > Microbulbifer > Microbulbifer elongatus. The sequence goes on from NZ_CP088953.1 coordinate 1,932,304, forward strand.
GCCGAGGAAGGGTCGAGAATCCGCAGTACGATCTTTTCTCCCCACAGGGTAGGAAGGCTGTTGACCCGGAAGTCGATGGCCTTGGTTTTGGACAGCTTCATCTTGATACGGCCATCCTGGGGTACACGGCGTTCAGAAATATCCATCTTGGACATTACTTTGAGGCGCGCTGAAATTCTTGTGGCGAGTTGAATCGGTGGACGGGCCACTTCGTGCAGCACACCGTCGGTACGCAGTCGTACTCGGTAAGCCTTTTCATAGGGCTCAAAATGAATGTCTGATGCACCCGTACGGATCGCATCCAGCAGTACCTTGTTAACGAATCGAACAACCGGAGCTTCATCACCCCCGACATCTCCCTCGTCGTCACGTGTCTGATCGCTCGCATCTACATCTAGACTGTCCAAGTCATCGTCATCAAGCCCTTCCAGTCCTCCACTGATGTCGCCGCTATTTGAGAGGAAACTCTCGATAGCTTTGGAGAGCTTATCTGCTTCTACAAGGACAGCCTCGGTATTGAGTCCGGTATTAAAGTTGATCTCATCAAGGCCCGCGAGATTAGTAGGATCTGCCACCGCGATAAAGAGCCTGCTTCCCCGCTTATACAGTGGCAGTGCAAAGTGCTTGGTGATTAATTTTTCATCAACCACATCTTTGGGTAAAAGGTCAAAATTGTAGCAGGAGAGGTCAAATAGCGGAGAGCCAAACGCTTGGCTGGCAATATTAGCAAGCTCTCGACTCTTGATCAGCTTGGCCTCCACAGCGTGCTGAGCAAAGCTGTGCCCTTCCCGCTTGGCTGCTTTTACAGCTGACTGGGCTGTAGGTTCGTCCAAGGCTTTGTCGATAACTAATCGCTTCGCAAGTCCACTGAGGGAGGTACTGCTCATTAGAATTTATTCGCAATGGTTGTTTTATGATCTATGCTGGCGGTTTATTGCACGGGTGCGCCAATCTCACAATATAACGAAATAACATGCGACCGCCAATTGCTGAAAAGACAATTGGATCACAGCCTTAATGGAGAAACTTAAAGATGTGTATTAAGCAACATGTTAGTAGTTCATTGGAGTTAACTGGTGCGCGGGCGAAGGGCTGACAATATGTGTCACCAAGAGATGAGTTTTGGTTGAAATTTGACCTTTGTGCTTTAATTTCGTTCTTTTGGGCTGGTAAAGTCTGCCTCAAAGTTACTACCTGGGGGGCAGTTCACGCTTGCGCCTTTTGCCACAAACCCGGTATTGTAATAGCCGACTTCCTCACGGGATTTCTTTCAAAAACAACAGTCTGTATGGAGACGGTTACAATGAAAAAGCAACAGGGCTTTACTCTTATTGAATTGATGATCGTGGTTGCGATCATTGGTATTCTGGCCGCGGTAGCACTGCCGGCGTACCAGGACTACACCAAGCGCTCGCACGTGACGGAGGGGCTAGCTCTCGCTTCTGGTGCTAAAGCTGCGGTGCAGGAATATTTTTCCTCAGAGGGAGTGTGGCCAGCAAATAACAGTGCCGCAGGTCTGGCTTCCAAGACTCTTATCGCTGGTACTTCCGTAAAATCTGTGGAAGTGTTGAATAGTCAGATCACTGTTACTTTCAATGCGAAAGTTACTGATGACGCAACTCTGATTCTGACCGGAAGTGATACAGGCGGCTCAATTTCTTGGGTATGTAACGACGGTTCGTTGGATCCGAAATACCTGCCTTCGCGCTGCCGGTAAGATCTCGCACCATGGAAAGGGGCTTTTAAAGCCCCTTTTTTTATTTTTGAAAGAAAGATAATGATCAAGTTGTTTTCCCGTCCAACGCTAGTCAGCATATTTTTGGTTTATGTATACCAACTATTGGTAGTGCTCAGTAAAGCCGGTCCAAGTGGCGACCTAGCCTCCAATTTACTCACCACCCTGTCTGTACCAGCTTTATGGTTTGATCTCACGTGGTTTGTGTTGGCAAATATCGTCTTGCTTGTAGTGTGGAATTTACTGCTGTGCTTTTCCTTTTTGGGGCTAGGCCGAATATTTCCCGGTTTGCGGAAGCCGGTCCTTGTCATTATCTGCTTTGCAGTTTCACTTTGTTTTATTTTCTCCTTAAATGCATATATGTTTCCTCTTTCCACCTTCACGTGGGAAGTGGCAACAAAGCTATACCCTTATGTGGCTTTAGTTACAGGCGCTGTTTGGGTGTTTTTAGTGGTTGGTGGCGTTGTAGTAAGCTGGAGCCATGCTTATAAGGTGAAATGGGCTTCCGTGTTGCTATTGGGGTTCCCCCTCTATGTTTCCATTTCTAATGCGCTTACTAGTCAGGAGTCGTTGGGCGCAGAAACGCTCTCTCAGCCAAACATCTTTGTTATCGGTGTGGATGCTTTACGCCCAGACTATGTGGGTGCTTACGGTCGCTCGCCCTCGGTTACGCCAAATATTGATCGGTTATTGGCCATGGCGGAAAGATTTCCGAACGCATACTCTCCGATGGGACGTACACATGTTGCTTGGTATTCGATGTTGCGTGGCGAGTACCCCGAGAGCCATGGGCTACGCTTCAATCTCGGTGACAAAGACTTGATCGAGCGAAAAATTCCTCTGTTACAGGAGTTAAATAGTGCCGGTTATCACACAATTTGGGCGATAGATGAGCGACGTTTCAATAACTTTTCAGAAGAATACGGGTTTTTGGAATCAGTTGGGCCGAAATTGGGTGCGGCCGACTTTATTTTGGGGTTCCTATATGATAACCCGCTGAGCAACTGGTTAATTAATTCCGAAATGGGGAGTTGGTTGTTCCCGTTTGTTCACTCAAATCGGGCAATGTTCAAGGTTTATAACCCCTACACGTTCGTTAATAAAGTTTCCGATAGGGTTGCTGCCGTATCTTCCAAACCCGTGTTTCTTGCAGTGCATCTAACCATGCCCCACTACCCGTTTCTTAACCATATGATGTCTGACCCTGTTGGCTATAGGTTTAGCGGAAAAACGGATCCTGCCGAATATCTATATATGTCCATGCTGCAGTTGGTCGATAAACAAGTGGGAAGTTTGATTCAGCAACTAAAGGCTATGGGTAAACTGAATAACAGTATCGTTTACTTGGTGTCAGACCATGGCGAAGGGCTGTCGATAGATGCCGAGCAGCTTGAAGGTCGCAATCCGTATGCCTCATTAGATTTAACAGTGGCCGGCCATGGGACAAATTTGCTTAACACGGTACAGAACAAGGTAGTTTTATCGAGAGTGGACTTTAGGAATCCAGCCTCTTTAGTGGATGAGAGTTTGCGAAGCTTAATCGATGTAGGGCCTACTATAGCGATTGATGCAGGGGTTTCGCCGATTGGTGGGAAAGAAGCTAAGCCATTGACTGCCGCAGTTGCCCCTGATCGAACATTGGTAATGGAAAGTAGTTTTTATGTCGATGCTCTCAATCAATCGGCAATAAATGAATTCATGGTGGCGTTGGAGAGCATGGAATTTTACACAGTGGATGTTCAAGCCCGTGTTCATTTAAAGGATAAGGTTCTCCCTCTTTTGATGAAGTCCAAGCAGTATGCCGCTATATCTGAGGGGTACTTACTGCCTTTATTGCCATATATGTCGGATGACGCAATTATATTGGATGTGTCTAAGAATAATTGGTGGCCTATGTCTGCTCATGGAGGAGACCTTGATGGAGTCGATTACGATAAGCTTTTAATGGTCGCTTGTGACTATCGCTCTAGAAGTGAAGTGGAGCCTTTAGAGGTCTGTGATAAGGCTGGTGAATTATGATTTTAATGAAGAATAAGCGCTGGGTAAGTGGAGTAAATCTCACGTTGTCCCAAAGGATGGCCATTCTACTGCTATCTGTGTCAGTCGGTTCTTTTTACTTCGCCCTCCAAGTGCTTTTCGCTCCCCACCTTCCATTAGTTATGGATGAGTTTCAAGGTGCTAGTGCAATTTATCAGTCTGTGAGCTCTATCCCCTATCTCAACTTTGTTCCATACAAGCCAGTATTGGGTTATTGGTTTCAGTCTATTTTTGCTGGAAGTTATGAGTCCGCTTCTCAATATATTGTCGATCTGAAGTTTGGGGTTCGGTTGGTCAATGCATGTTGTCTCGGAATACTTTGTTGGCTTCTATTAAGGATGGAAGACGTATTCGCCAGTTGGTCAGTAGTATATTCACTAGTTGTGGTTACTTTGGTGTCCACTTTTATTGAGCGGAGTGCGGAGCTGAGAGTAGACATGCTAACTGTTTGGGTCGGCATGTTTTCAAGCATACTTTTTGTTAAGCAGCGATATCTTTTTGCGGGAACGCTAATTGGATTAGGTTTTCTCGTTTCACAGAAAATATACTTCTTTGGTGTTGCGTGGGCAGGGGCATTATCACTCTATTGGGTTCTAAAAGATCGAACCTATTCGCTGCTGAAGTATGGCAGCTTTTCCGTAATCGGATGTGCGATAGTGATATTGCTTTATATTCTTGTATTCGGTGTGATTTCTGGGTCATTCGAGCGGGTAGTGGATGCACTATTTTTCACGCACGCAGATATCGCATTTGGGGATCTGTATGGTGATTTGTCAAGGTTTTGGTATCAATCAATCGAAAGGAACTTGCTGTTCTATTGCTTTGTATTTTTTTCCCTTGGCAGCGCAATACTTAACCTTAATCGTTTAAGTGATGAGCATTGGAAGTTAGTAGTTTTCTCGCTTATATACGTTTTGCTCTGTCTGTCACATAAACAACCATGGCCCTATTTCGTTCCTTTCCTGCTGATGTCGGCACTCTTTATGTTTCCAGTCGCTTCAGAGATATGGAAGGGTTCTCCCGGCTTCGTTTTTTTCTCGGTGTCGTCGCTCTCTATCAGGGTTGTGTTGCCTACGATCGTTATGTGAAGGTCCAGTCAAATCCCAGTGTAGCCTCTTACCAGTTGCACCAGTTAGACGTGATGGAAGATATACTTGGCCAGCAGGAATATTACTTGGCTGGGTTGAATTTGCTACCACGCAAAGAGCAACCGAAGTCGATGCGTTGGCTTGATGCAATTGGGTTGGAAAGTCTGAAAGGTGTCAATCCGTCCACCATCATTAGTGAATTGCAGCATGCATCACCTGTTGTTGTGCTTGATAACTACAGAATTAGATCACTCCCTGAAAAAGTTGTTGAGTGGATAGACGAGAGGTATGTACATTATTGTGGAAGTGTGTACGTAGCTAATACTCGTAGGGATATCCTCGATGTTCACAATGCTGGAAGTACAAGTTGTGAAAAAAAACACTTTTTTAAAAATGTTTATAGCTACTAGTTTCTGAAGTTTTGATTATCAGCCTTGCAGCTAATTTAGAGGTTATGTGAACATATGAGCTTAGCGCTTGCGCCAACTGAGAAAGTTGTAAATCGAGAAGATGGATTTCTTGTTATTGATGTTTCAATTGTTATTCCATGTCTCAATGAGGTGGAAACTATTGGTTCAGTGGTTGAAAATGCCCGGTCTGCTTTACGCTTGATCCAGAAGAAATACGAATTAAGTGGTGAGGTTATTGTTGCTGATAATGGTAGTACTGACGGGAGTGTTGAACTGGCTCAAAAATCTGGAGCCCGAATTGAATACGTAGCTAAGAAAGGTTATGGGGCTGCAATACGAGGTGGCATTGCTGGCTCTACAGGGCGTTTTATCATCATGGGCGATGCGGACGGTGCCCATAACTTCCATGATGCAGTCCCTATGATTGGTAAGCTGCTTAGTGGAATTGAGCTATGTATGGGGTCGCGCTTTAAAGGTCATATTTCTCCTGGAAGTATGCCGTTTTGGAATCGCTATGTCGGAAACCCTTTGTTGACAGGTGTGTTGAATGCACTTTTTAGAAGTGGCATGTCTGATGCTCATTGTGGACTTCGCGCTTTTACTCGGGAAGCTTTTGGTAAGTTAAAGCTTAGCTCCTCGGGAATGGAGTTCGCGAGTGAAATGCTGATAAAAGGATCTCTATTGAAGATGCGCTTTGCGGAATTGGCCGTGACGCAACATGTCGAAGGTCGAACACGCGAGCCACATCTTCGTCCTATTCGAGATGGTTGGCGACATTTAAAATATATGCTTTCGCTGGCACCAACCGAAGTTTTCTTTCTTCCGTCTTTATTTTTTTTCATTCTCGGTGTCGCGATTTATACAATTCTTATCTCTGGCGCTAGTGACTCGATGCAGACTACTCTTGGTTTGAGTTTTGGGGATCATTGGGTGGTGCCAGCGTCAATGTTTTTATCGCTCTCACATACATTATTTTTGACTGGAGCGGCTTCTTACTTCTACTCTTTGGCGAGCGGGTATAGGGAAGACTCTCGAGGGGCCAACCTGTTGAAATACTTATGTAGGTTGGAGTTTATGCTAATACAAAGCATCTTTTTATTGGTCTCGGCATTAGTTGCCCTCGTTTGTATACTTCATGGGTGGAGTGATCAGGATTATCAAAATCTAAATGCGATCAGGGAGCTTTCGTTAGTTGGTGCGCTATCATTAGTTGCATTTCAACACTTTTTTTGCGCGTTCCTGCTTAATTTATTCGATAACTAAAGTAATGTGCCAATAATATTGGTTCATGCTTCCAGGGTATCAATATGAATTCCCCAACGGTTTCTGTGATAATGCCATGCTTTAATTCAGTGGAATACCTCCCTCAGGCAATTGAAAGCATTTTATGTCAAACCTTCCGTGATTTTGAACTGATAATTGTTGACGATGCATCTACAGACGGTAGTTCAGAATTTGCGCTAGCCGCGAGCCGGGTAGACCCTCGTGTTCGTTACTATCGTAACAGAGTCAATAAAGGCGTTATTTACTCTCGAAATTTCGCTCTTTTGAAAGCTCGAGGTCGCTTCATTGCATTACAGGATTCCGATGATGTGAGCTTTCCAAAACGGTTAGAGCTGCAAGTCAAAACATTTAATAGATTTCCCGATGTTGTAATTTGCGGGGGCAATACGCAAATAATCGATGGTGAGGATAACGTCCTCGGCTTTCGGAGTTATCCTAGAAGCGCAGAAAAAATTGAAAAGTCGCTTCTGTTGGCGAACCCATTCGCGGCTTCTGCTGTGATGGTTCGAAGGGAGGTTTTAGTTGCAGTCGGTGGGTTTGGTAGTTCTGGAGAGAGTACTGTTGAAGATTACTGGGCTTGGATCCGTGTGCTCCAGAATGGAAATGGTAAAAACCTAAATTCACATTTAATCAAATATAGAGAGCATTCGTCGGTAGTTCGCGACTCAGTTCGAAGAAAGCTATGGAATACGATACGTTGTAAATTACCCTGGATTTTCACTAGGAAATATTTTTCATTTCTGGGTCTACTAATTGTTTTTGTGGAACTTTCTTTTATGTTCGTTCCTCAGTCACTTGTGTATCGAGTCTTCTCGTTAGTTAAATACAAAAAACCATTGCGTGGCCTGATGGGATGCTAATTTTTAGGGGGCGCTTAAGTGTTGTTAAATTTGGTCGACGAGAGCGCTTCTTTCTGGAGGTTGGTAGATCCTATTCTTTCCAAGCTTTATCTGCTATATCTACTCTTGCTCTCACTATATTGATTGCAAAAATGCTGCCCATTGAGCTAGCTGCATTTTCCTTCAAAGTTTTGGCGGTGGCAGCTTTGCTAAGCAGCTGCCTTCGATTTGGTGCTGATAATTACCTTGCTAAAAGAGTTGCAGAGGTATCATTCTCCGACTCTGGTGTGATAGCTGCTTCGATGTATTTTTCCTATTTCTTGTTTTCGCTGTTATCATACTTATTGTTTTTGGGCTTGATTTTTATTGCTTGGCAGGGTTCTCACTTCTTTAGTTGGCCCTTGGAGTTTCCGGTATTTTTCTTGTACGGTGTGGCATTAGCTTTTCCATTTTCAATCCACTGGTTAGCCTCACTTGTTTTTCACGGCTTTGGGTGGTACTCATCTAGAAGCTTATTTCAATTTACGCTATTCAATGTATTGGTTTTGGTGGGGCTCCTGTATCTTCATTTTCGATATCTTACACTAACGGAACATATCATCGGGGGTAGTATTGTTTTCTCTTCGTGGCTAGTGGCGGTGCTATCGCTTGGGTTGCTTCATAAATCAAGGTTGCGGCTGCTATCATTGCAGTCCTTGCAAGCCAGCTTTAAGTCTTTCAAGCAATCTTGGTTGGATCTTTTGCGGCAATCTTTTCCTCTGTTGGGCGGCGTTGCATGTCTTGCGGCAATTAACGCCTTAGGGGTGTTTTCACTTTCAATTTGGTCGGATTCTGAGGATGTTGCAATTTTTTCAATTGTGCAGAGGGTGGCAGCAATAGTTTTAATCGTTCAAATGCCAATTGTTGCTGTTTTTGTTCGGAATGCGGCTGTTCTCAGGGCGAAAAAAGTTCCACCCAAAGTCTTAACGATTCTTCTTCTTAAGTGCATGGGAGGAGCTGGTGTGATGATGTTCTGTGTCGCGTTGTTCATGCTTTTCTTTGGTCGATATTCAATTGCGGTGTTGGTGCCTGATTACGTTGGCTTGGGCTTCGGCGTGGGCTTGCAGTTATTATTGGTGGGTATGGTTCTATACGGGTTGAGCGGATTTTTTGTCGCACTTTTGACTGTTCTGGAAAAGCTGCGAATTGTACTGGTTATTAATGTTAGTGCACTTTTTGTTCTGGCGGTTAGCTTGGCCTTGTTGGTGCCAAAGTTTGGTGTATTAGGTGCTGTAGTCTCGTATATAGTTTCTTTCTCGGTGTTATTTGCTTTCGGGGCTTCTGCTACAAAAGCTTCTTTTAATTATTAATCGTGGTACTGTTAAGTATAAATGATTGACTTTGTTATCACTTGGGTGGATGGTGAAGATCCGAGTTGGGTGCGAGACTTGGAATATTTTAAGAGAGTAGAAGGCTCAGGGGATTCTTCATCAGCTAGGTATCGGGATATAGGAGTATTGAAGTATTTGCTTCGGAGTATTGAAAAGAATGCCAGCTGGGTGAATAAAGTATATTTGGTGACAGAGGGACATATCCCGCACTGGTTAGATCCTGCTTGCCGTAATTTAGTTTGTGTTCGGCATAGTGATATTTTTACTGAATTGGCGGCGCTTCCGGTTTTTAATTCAAATGCCATTGAGATGAATTTGAGCAAAATTGTGGGGCTAAGCGAAAAATTTGTGCTTTTCAATGACGATTGCTTGTTGGTCAATCCGGTCAAGGAGTCAGACTTTTTTAACGGCGCGTTTCCGTGTGATTTTTTTATTGACAACCCCTTTAAGGCTCTCGCGATCAAACTCCTAGGATTGGCGGAGGCAGATAGTACTTGGTTTTCTTGCATTAGGCGAAATCATGCTCGCTTGAATTCAGTGTACGAGAAACGTTTATCAGAATTATTTCTAACAGGTAAGTACTTGGATCGGTCCTATGGTTTTTGGGGGAATTTTTGTAATTTCCTGTCGCTCTTTTTTGGGCGCTTCTTGTTTATTGAGCATTTTCACCATCCCCAGCCCTATTTGAAGTCTACGTGGGAGTTGGCGCTACGAAAGTTTTCTGAAGATGTAACGAGAACAACTTTTCAAAAGTTCAGAGGTGGAGAAGACGTTACACATTATTTGTTCAGATATGTTCAGTTGGCGTCCGGCCAGTTTTATCCGAAAGTTCCACCGAAATGTAATACGTTCAACTTGGCCAGTTTGCGCGATGCTGAGTTTTGCGTGGCGCATATCCAAAAATACACCCACGTATGCATAAATGATACACCTGATTTACCCGAAAGCAGCTTTTTTGCTGCTCGGAGTTTGATTGTTGATTGTCTTGATTCTTTGTTTCCTGAAAAATCCCGCTTCGAAAAGTGACGCAAGCGATCAGCAATCCGGTGTTTGTCAAAGAAGATGTCGCGCTCACCGGTTAAGCAGCCTGTAATTTCGTCCCGTCAGCAGGCTGCTCTTCTGCTGCAGGATTCAGCCAGACACCTCCCATAGGATTCCAGTTCCTGGTCTGGCACGGCCACCGTCTCGGATTCTTTCGTTTCGCCTCTTCTCGTACACGGCTTCACGGTGCATTAATATTTCAATCTTTCGTAAGCGCTCAATAAAACCCTTCTAAAATCCCAGTAAGCGATCAGTCTTCCCCACCCTGGAGAGAAGTTCGAGCTTCCTGTGACTCAGCAGCTCTGACATTCCACGGCAGCAGTGCCTCGAATGAAACTCTTAAGCTTTTGCCCGGTTATATTGATGTAAGCGCTCAATAAACCCCATCTAAAATTCAGAATTTCTTCCCGGTACGCTCCTGATTTTTAACGATCAGGAGATCCACATGACCAACCAAAGAAAATCCGAATTCTGGTAGAAGCATATCGCGGACTGGCAAACCAGCGGGCTATCGCAGATAGCCTACTGTGAGCAGCACAATCTCAAGCTCAGCACCTTCACCTACTGGCGCAGCAAGCAGAGTAAATCTCGGCCAAAGCTGATGCCGGTAACGATGCCAACAGTCACCGAGCTGGCTGAGCTCTCACTGCCGGGCGGCATCCACCTTCAGCTTCCGGTCTCCGCCCTGGAGCAAACATTACAAGTACTGTGGCGCATGCTGCGAGAACAGAGCACATGCTAAGGCCAGCGCAGTCCGCTCTAGTCTACCTGTACATGGAGCCCGTGGATATGCGCAAGTCCATTGATGGGGTCGCGGCGCTGGTGGAACAGGAGATGGACCTATCACCTGCGCTAGAAGCTATCTTCGTGTTCTGCAACCGCGGCCGCGACAAGATCAAGCTTCTGTACTGGGAGCGCAATGGCTTCGTGGTCTTGTACAAGCGGCTCGTCTAGGGGTCAAATCTTGACATAACAGTATTCAGGTCTACCTTTATGACATGAGCAGACCTTTACGACTGGAATACCCCGGAGCTTGGTATCACGTGATGAATCGCGGCCTGGCCCGGCAAGAAACCTTTCTCAGTGCGGATTGCTATTCCGCGTTTCTCGACACGCTGTCTGAGTCCCACCAGCGGTTTCAGGTTCATGTACACGCCTATTGTTTGATGGGCAATCACTACCATCTTCTTCTGCATACCCCGCAGGGCAATCTCAGCCGGGCGATGCGCCATATCAATGGTGTTTACACGCAGCGCTTTAACCGGCTGCATGGGCGGGATGGCCCTTTGTTTCGGGGGCGCTATAAGGCAATTCTGGTGGAGGCGGATCAATATCATCTGTCGCTAACCCGATATATTCACCGCAATCCCATTGAGACACGCCGTCCGCTGGCGGATCAGTTGGAGGAATACCCCTGGTCCAGTTATCCCGCGTACCTAAACCTTTGCAAATCCCCGGGCTGGTTGTATCGGGATTTTACCTACGCGGCGTTGGGCCGCCGGGACAAGTACCGGGGCTACCGGCAGTTCGTGGAGCAGGGTGTGGATGAGGAGGTGGCGGCATTTTACGAGCGTCAGCGGCAGTCGCCATTTCTTGGCGGTGAGGTGTTCCAGGAGGAAATGCGCTCACGGCTTGGTGAGATACCGCCCGAGGTGAGCGGCGTGGCCGGTGACGGCGACACTTCGGTTGGGTATGTGACGATTGTGGAGGTTGTTGCAATGGTCTTTGAGCGGCAGGCTGATGACCTTTATAAGCGCTCGGCGCCTGGGCGCTCTGGCGCGAATCCGGCGCGTGCGGTGGCTATGTGGCTTTGTCAGGATCTGGCGGGGATGACGCTGCCAGAGATTGGCGAGGTGTTTGGTGGTGTGCATTACAGTGCGGTGAGTCAGGCGGTGCGGCGGATAAAGGAGAAGGTGAGGGGAAGCGCCGAATTGAGTCGCCTGTTTGAAGCAGCAAGGGTTAAGGTTTCGGGACGCGGGTTGTGAGATTGACTTTGACCTGTGAGTCATGATGCCGTGTGTCGGCTTGAACCCGTTGTGACTAAGTGAGCAAGCACTATAATCGGCCGGAAGGTGATTTTTATGACTCTTGGAAGGGAAAATGACTCTAAACGTGGATCATCTGTGCCGGACGGTGGATACACTGGCTGTTGCGCTCGAAGAGTTGGGTAAGGTATCGCCGGGCAGTGTTCAATACGATCTGTTTCGTAATGCCGCCATCAAGAGTTTTGCGCTGTCGCTGGAAACATCAGGAAAGTTGTTGCGTAAGGCGTTGAAGGCATTTTCTGGGAGCCCGCGACAAGTTGATAGGCTGGTTTTCAATGATGTACTGAGAAACGCTGGGACTCATGGTTTGCTGAGTATAGGTGAGGTCGAGCGTTGGCTCGAGTATCGCGCCGACCGGAACACCACGGCGCAGGACTATGGCGAGCAATTCGCTAATGAAACGTTAGTGCTCTTACCCCGTTATGTTGAGGATGCCAGGGCGCTAGCCAAGGTATTGTCGGAGATGACTGATGGCACCCAAGCTTGATTTGTTACCGCGATACGCGGAAGGCGTGTTGCGTATTCTCGATGAACAGGTTCCGGAGGCTGAAGTCTGGGCATTCGGTAGCCGGGTGGTGGGCGGGGCTCATGAAGGCAGTGACCTGGATCTGGTGCTTCGCAACCCTGGTGATCTTACTGCGCCCTTATCTGGTCTAGGGGCACTCATAGAGGCCCTGAGCCAAAGTACTATTCCGATTCTGGTTGAAGTGCATGATTGGGCTCGGTTACCGGATTCATTTCACGAAGAAATCGAGAAAAAAAGCCTACTTTTTCGGGTGCCCGTAAAGCCCGCGGCTTGAATAATTCACTGGCGTCAGGCCTTGCCATCACATTGGTATAGTGTAGTGGCACACTGAATTTGTGCCATGAGGGATATGATGGGCTTCAAAGTTTGTCAATCATTGAGGTGTAGCCCTACGGTCGGCGCTTGTCGTGCGTCTATGGGTTAGTCGGTGCTGCCGCAAAGCAGCTCGCAACAATGCTCCACAAAAAGACCAACCTTTTTGTATTTCTGTTCTTCCAGCACGGCTCTGATTAGCTCCCAGTCCAGGTTGAGGTAGTCGTGCACGATGGCATTGCGCATGCCTACAGCACCCTTCATTTCTTGTGCGCTCACGTTCGTCAGGGGGTGGTGTTCCAGTAGCTGGGCGATGGCGCTCGCGGCTTCACTTCGAGCGGGGTAATTCAGTTTCTTGTTGGCATGTTTGGTTGCGCCGATAGCGGCTTCTATCAGTATTTGCAGGCTGCGCTCTGCGGCTGTGCGCTCTAACAGACCAGTTTCCGGTGTGCTTCGGATGGTATCCAGTAGTCGCTCGTGGACTTTTGTTTGCTCAATGAGTGCTGTGCAATATGCCTGGTAATTCATTACTTGGTGACCTTTTGTAGTGATTCCAGGTGCCACCGCTGGTCTGCCCATAGCCCTTCTATTCGGCTGATTTCTTTGCAGTAGCGGAGTTCGTCGAGGATTAATAGCGGTGTGCCGTCCTCGATCACATTTATGGCTAGCGGTATGGGAGCGAGGTTGATATCGATTACTTGAACAGGCACATGGAATTGCTGTGTTAAGTCTATAGCGATGGTTTCAGGTAATAGCCGCCTTTCAGCATAGGATTGCTGAAAGTTGTTCACCGCGATAGCGATATCGTAGTCGCTATCTTCGGTTTGTTCGCCTCTGGCTCGCGAGCCATAAAGCCAGGCTGCAGCGAGGTTGTCCACCGATTGCAGGTGATTTTTGATGGCGTTGATTGTTTGGACGTCATTTGCTGAGGTCATAGACGTACGGCATTGGTTGGGATTGCTGTACCCGGCACTGTACCGCGAACCCCGGAGTACTTCTACTGCGCGTTGAGGATGGCGTCGAATAGAAGAGGAGTAAGGCAACTTTCTCCCAGCCTTTGATACTCGGTCACTTATGCCTACTCCACTCTAAAAGTCTCCACCATCGCCGGCACCCCCGGAAACATCCCAATCGCCAACATCACAACACACAGCAGAGCAAAAACAATCCCGGGAATTATCCAGCGGCCAGTGTGCCCAAGCTCCTTCCCACGTTCCTTACACCCAATCAGCCCCAGATTGTCCAGCAGTACCGTCAATGACCAGCCAAACACTGGGTTGACGATGGCGGAGGAGAAAATGACCACGGCGGCGGATTCGGTAGTCTTGCCCTTACGGGTCATCTGCATGCCGGCCTCCAGCAGTGGCAGGAAGACGCCGACGATGAGGGCAATGCTCAATACTGGCGGCCATACGGCGAGATCCATGGGGTACCCAAGGATGGCTGTGGCGATACACAGGATACCGGTGAGCACGGCGCCGCCGGGGATTGGCCGTTTGGCGATTGCCGCCGGCACGATATAGGTGCCCCAGGATGAGGTGATATTGGCGCCCCCCAGTACACTGCCGACCATCTGCCGGGATGCGGCGCCGATCATGGTGTCGTCGATATTCATGATTACCCGGTCGGTGTTTTTCGGGTAGTTGAGTCGCTGGAACACCTGGTGGCCGAGGAAGTCCGGGGACCACATGGCGACGGCGAGAATGGCGAAGGGGGTGACCGCCAGAAACGCCTTCAAGTCCGGTAAACCCAGTTGCCAGCCGGTGGATTCTCCCCACCAGTACGCCGGGTTCATGTTCGGCAGGCCGGGTTCGGTAGTGAATTCGAAGGGCGCCCCCAGTGCAAAAGCTATCAGGCCGGCCAGCAGACAACCCAGCGGAATGGCGAGCCAGCGTTTGCGGAAGTGCTCGAGCAACGCGTACATGACAATGGTGGCCAGCAATACGATGAAGGCGATGTGCCCTTTGTCGAAGCTTTCCGCCCAGCTGAACAGGCGACCCACCTGGCTGGTGACGCCAATAAACCCGAGATAGAGTAGCAGCCCGCCCGTTACTCCATTGCTGGTCAGTCGCGTCAGCAGGCTTCCGCCCTTGGTGATACCCAGTATAAAGCCCAGTATCCCGATCATGATTCCCAGCGCCATAGGGTGCCCACCGGAGGCGACCACCAGTGGGATCATGGGAATGAGCGGGCCGTGGGTGCCGGGCAGGTTGGCGGTGGGGTTCAGAAATCCGGAAAGGAAGAAGGCGAACAGTACCGCGGCGATCAGCATCTCGAAGCGGATATTCTCCGTCATAAATTCCGCGGACAGTCCCAGTGGGGTGGCGAAGGCTGCGACGATAGCCGCCACCATGACGACCTTGCCGATCGTGGCGGCCATGGCGGGAATCCAGTCTTCCCACTCAAAGCGGTAATCGCGAAACGGATAATTGGGGGCCCAGCGGCGCGGGGCCATGACTTGCAGTTCGTGTTCCAGGTAGGCTTCGCGGGTGGCAAACGCGGCTCTCGGCTTGCGCTGTGCTCGGTAGCTGTTCTCGTGGTGAGGCTCTGTCATTAAGGTGTCCTTGGCCAGCTCCGCAGGCGTTTCGCTAACTATAGACTCGGGGCAGTGCGGGGTCGGGAAGGAGGGGCGGGAGAATTACCCGCAGGTTGTGGATAATGTGGAGCAGCCTGTGTCGACACTAGAATTAAGGGGTGATCCTCCACGCCAATAGGAGCCTCAGCTAATGACCATGCGCACCCTGGAAACCGAATTCCCCGATCTTGCCGACAGTATCCGCCACCTGGTTCAGGACAGTATTCAATACAAAAGCGCCCACGATGATTACCACAAGCTCGACAAGACCATTCGCGGTCTGGAGGAGCGAGGCGTGGCCACGGACGATCATCACTTCCGGGCCCTGAAGACCAAGCGCGCGCGCCTGAAAGATCAGCTATATCAACAGGCCCAGCAGGCGAAAGAGCAACCGCACTGAGTCGATTAAACCGATAGCCGATTAAAACTGAGAGAGTGTATCCCGCAGATCTTGCTCGAGATCTGTGGGCTCGGTGATCCACACGCTGTTGTCTGCACCGGGGAAAACACCCACTTCAATGCTGTCTTTGTTCAGTCCCGGCAGCCAGCGGTTGAGAAACTGCGGTAGTGGGATGCTCTTGGGCTTCAGGTCACTATCGTTGGTGGCGTAAGCCTCGGCAAATTCCTGAGTGGGCCAGACGGGTAAATACTCATAGCCCCCATCTTCGTCGCTGTGCAGTTTCAGGAAGTGCTGTTCACTGTTGATCAGTATCCAGATTTCCCGTTCTTCACCCACCGCATCGAGAAAATATTCGTAGCGTTCCTCGCAGGTTTGTTCCAGCATGTGGTCTATGTTTTGATCGCTCATGGTAAATACCGCCCTGAATTTCCGGAACAATAGAGGAATGGATATGAAAACACCAATCTTGTTGGCGCTACTTTGCGCGTTTACCAGCGTGGTAGCGTCTGCTCAGGAGATCAAGCTTCCCGAGAAAATGCCGGAACTGGCCACCACCGAGCAGGCTGATCTCGGCTCTGCAGATACCGGGTTACAGCAGGGGGACAAGCCCGCGGATTTTACCGTGCGTAACCACGAGGGAGATGAGGTTTCCCTGCGCTCCCTGGTCGCCTACAAGGCGCCGATACTGGTTGTTTTCTACCGTGGTGGCTGGTGCCCCTACTGCAATGTGCAGATCCGCCAGCTGGCCGAAGCCTGGCCTGAATTTGAAAAGCGTGGGGTAACCCCGGTACTGATTAGCGCGGATAAACCGGACGCCGGCGCTATGGCCAAGGCCACCTACGAGATTCCCTTCCCGGTACTGTCCGACCCGGATCTGAAGGCCCATGAGGCATTTGATGTAGTGGTACAGATTGACGACGCCACGGCAGAAAAATACAAGACTTACGGTATTGTGCTGGAGGACTGGTCCGGTCGGGATCATCACAAGATCGCTGCACCAGGCATCTTCCTTGTGAACAAAGAGGGCGCCGTGGAATGGGCCCACGTATCCAAAGACTACAAAACCCGCCCCAGCGTCGCGCAATTGTTGCAGATGCTGGACGGCCGCAACTAACGCTTGTGCCCGGTCACCCAGAAAAGAGCCGGGCTGGTGTCAGCCGGCCTTGAGCCCGCTGGGCGGCTGGATCTGTTCCGCCAGTACTTCGACGGTTTTGGCGGCGTTGTAGTCCATGATCAGCTGGGGTTCATCGGTAAATACCCCGTCTGCACCCATGGCGACCACCAGCGCGAGGTCGTGGGGGTGGTTGACGGTAAAGACGTAGCTCTTCAGGCCGCGCTGATGGCCATCGGCGATGATTTCAGGGCACACGAAGTTGAGACTGTGATGCACGGAGTAGGCCTGTAGCGGCTCCGCACAGGCGGCGAGGTCCAGTGGCACGCCGTCGATCAGCACGCCCCGGCGCACCTGAGGAATCCGCTGCAGGCACTCGTAGATCTGGCGATGGTCGAAAGACGAGAGGATGTACTGTTCATAGCTGGCGCCGTTATCGCGAATGTAGGACTCCAGCTCCCGGGCGGCGAGCGCGGCGCAGTCGGGGCCCTTCAGCTCGATGTTCAGCTGCACGTGATTGCCGATCAGTTCCAGCACTTCCCTCAGGGTGGGTACCTGTTCGCCCCCGGGCAGCAGCATTTTGCGCAGGGCACCGGGTGCCATATCCGTCAGCAGGTCCTGCCCCGCCAGCAGGCGACCCAGGCGACGGTCGTGTTTGACGATCAGCTCGCCCCCCACATTCCATACGTCGATTTCAACCCCGTCGATATCAAATTCCAGGGCGTGGGAGATCGCCTGCAGGGTGTTCTCCGTGGCCCGCTTGGGATAGCCGCGGTGAGCAAAGCAGAAGAGGGTATCGGCTGATCGCATTTCGACGTCCACGGTGGCGGAGGTCTCCCAATGATGATTTAAAAGTATGACTATCAGGTGACAGGGTCACAATGATACCGGGGGATTTTGGGGCGGATTCTTAGATTATTTGGTGTGAATATGTTGCGGGGTTATAACGGAATGGGGCCTGTGGCCGCTTGGGGAAACCGGGCCATTGCGGCCCGGCGACTGGTCATTCGCGCTATTCCCCTGCGAGGGCGCGGTAGCGCCCGCGGTGGAAGATCAGCGGTTCGCCACCGGCGGCGGAGAATTCCAGCACTTCACCCAGCAGGATGGTGTGGTCCCCGCCGGCAATATTCTGCGCACGGCGGCAGTGGAACAGGGCCGCACAATCGTCCAGTTGCGGGATGCCCTCGGGGCCCCGGTGCCATTTCACCTGGCCGAATTTATCGGCGCCACGGCCGGCAAACAGGTTGGAAACGTGCTGCTGGTCACCTTTCAGTACATGCACCACAAAGCGCTCGCACTCGGTAAACGCACTGTAGCTCAGGGAGCCGCGGTCGATACTCCAGAGAATCAGCGCCGGGTCCAGGGAGACAGAGTTGAAGCTGTTGACGGTCATGCCCACGGGCTGGCCGGCGGCATCCAGAGTGGTAACAACGGTAATGCCGGTGGCGAACTGGCCAAGGGTATCACGCAGGGCACGGGCTCGGTCGGCGCCGGCCTGGGCGGCTGCCGGGCTGGCTGGGGAAGGGGCGGAATTAGAGGATGCCGTCATACTTCATCAATTTGTGGTCAAAATTTGTGCTGGCGGCCATTCTACGGGAAAAGCGCCGCCGTTGCGTGACTTTCTTTATGTATGCCGGTTTAGCGGCTGCCGGGTTTCAGTCCTGTGCGGCCATCAGGGGCTGGCAGCGCTGGCTGAGCGCGTCCCGTTGGGCGATGCCACTGCCGGTGAGGGCGAACCCTTGGAGCTGGCCGCTGCTGTCCACATATTCCGCGACAATGCCATCGCTCAGCCTGGTGACCTTCCAGTCCCCAGAGTTGTGCCCGTTTCTGGGTGGGCAGACGACGGTGGGGCGCAAGGTGGTTTTCACCGCCACCGGCAGGCAGCCGTACTCTACCGGGGTTGGTGTGCCGGCCAGTGTCTGTGCGAGCGCACGGGCGCTCTGGGTGAGCGGGGCAACATACAACAGGTTGTGTCCATCGACTTCCGCGCAGTCTCCCAGGGCGAAAATATCCGGGTCACTGGTCTGCAATTGGCGGTTGGTAACGATGCCGCGACCGGTTTCGAGGCCTGCCACCTCTGCCAGACCGGTGTTGGGCGCCAGACCGAGGGCGGCGAGGGCGATATCGGCCTCAATGGTGGTGCCGTCGCTCAATTGCGTGCGAATACCGCCTGCCTGCCGGTCCAGTTGACGGACGCTGTGGCCAAAATGGAAGCGCACACCGGCGCTCTCCAGTGATGCCTGGATATCCCGGCCAGCAGCCTCCGGCAGCAGGTTGGCCAGGGGCCAGGGTTGCAGGTCTACAACTTCCACGGTGAAACCCGCCTGAATCAGATCATTGGCAAATTCGCAGCCGATCAGGCCTGCACCAATCAGCAGCACACGCTTGCGGTTCGCCAGCGCCGTGCGGAAGCGGTGGTAATCCGCCAGGCTGTTGACCCGGAACAGGCGCGACTGACCATCGCCCTCGATGGGAGGCAAGGGTGCGCAGTTGGCGCCGGTGGCCAATACCAGCCGTGCGTAGGCGAGCTCGGCAGTGATGCCGCCACTGTCGGAGACCAGGGACAGGCGTTTGGCGGCGCGGTCCAGGTCGGTGACGTGGGTGTGTACCAGAATTTCTGCATTCAGCTCTTTGGCCATCTCTTCTGCCGTGGCGGTGGCCAGCTGCTGCGGGGATTTGCCATGGGCGAGGGACGCGGACAGCAGCGGTTTGGAGTAGAAGGTGCCGTCGTCCCCGGTGATCAGTACCAGTGGCGTGCGCTGGTCCAGTTTGCGGAATTCACGGGCCAGGTGGTATCCGGCGAGGCCGGTACCGATAATGACGATGGGCAGTGTATCGTCGAGCAGCGGGCGGACGTGTTCAGCGGGCTGTTCTGATGGCTCCTCAGCGTCTGGCTGGCTCACCAGCACCATATCGAAATCTTCTTTGCTGACACCGCACTCCGGGCAGGTCCAGTCGTCGGGAATGTCTTCCCAGCGGGTGCCGGGAGGAATGCCTTCTTCCAGCGCCCCCTTGGACTCGTCGTAAATCCAGCCGCACACCATGCACTCCCAGATGCGACCTGCGGCCGTCTTTGGGGCCGCGGAGCTTACTGACTGGGGGGCTGTCGCCTGATCCTGACTGGCGTCGACCGCGGGCTGGTGCCCTGGTGCAGAGCCCACTACCGCAAGCATTTCGAACTCGTCTTTGGTAGCGCCACATTCCGGGCAGACCCAGTCATCGGGAATGTCTTCCCAGCGGGTGCCCGGGGGGATACCGTCGTCCGGCGAGCCTTTGGCCTCGTCGTAAATCCAGCCACAGATCTGGCATTCCCACACACGGAAGTCGGACATGATTACCCCTGGAAACAGCGTTATTCGTTAAGGTCGAGTGGTCGACTTTGAAGGCTGTGGAGTTTAGGGAAAAACGCGGGGAAAGTTAAGGAAGTGGCACGCTGGTGTGTTTACCAGGGTAAAGGCAGGCAAGGGCTAGTCTTTGCCTCTTTGTGCGATGCTGGTCAGTGCCCGGTGATACATCTCGGTGATCTGCTCCGTACTTTCTACGGTAATCTGCAGGTCATTGATCAGCCCGTTGGACAGGCCGTAGACCCAGCCGTGTACCGATAGCGCCTGACCGTTTTCCCATGCGTCGCGCACCGGGGTGGTCTGGCATACATGAATCACCTGCTCCAGCACATTCAGTTCACACAGAAGGTCGACGCGATCCTGCTCTTTGAACAGCTCGATCAGGGTATGGTGCTTGTCGCGCACGTCCTTGATATGCCGCAGCCAGCTTTCGATCAGCCCCAGGCGGGTGTCCTCCAGCGCAGCCTTCACGCCACCGCAGCCGTAGTGCCCCACAACCATGATGTGCTTGACCTTGAGCACTTCCACGGCGAACTGGATAACCGACAGGCAGTTGAGGTCCGAGTGGACAACCACATTGGCCACATTGCGGTGGACGAACAACTCCCCCGGCAACAGATCGACGATCTGGTTGGCGGGCACGCGGCTGTCGGCGCAGCCAATCCACAGGTATTCCGGGGTTTGCTGCTCGGAAAGCTTGAGAAAGAAGTCGGGCTTTTCCTTGCGGGTGGTTTCCGACCAGGAGCGGTTCTTTTCCAGCAGGTCTTGGAGTTGGGACAAGGCAATCATTCCATTGGTGTGCGGTGACTGCGCAGAATATCCTGTTTGGAGCAGGCGTGGAATGCCTGTGGCATATTGCGGTCGGGTGATTTTCGCCGGTTTCCGGGTGGGGCCCGGGGCGTCACTGCACTGGTAATCACCTTCGGTTACCCTGCGCCATTCCACGGCAGTTCGCGCTCTTTACGCTTTTACCAGAGATTGATCATGGGATTTCGCAGAACCAGTATCCGCCGCCCGCGCCGCTTCAACAAACACAACGCCGCTCTGACGCGACGGCGGAAAAAAGTGCGCTGGCTGTTGGCGCAGCGGGCGCGGGTACGAAATTACCGCCGTTTTTTCCAGACGCAGAGTGCGCTGGTGACGCGGGCAGAAGCGGCGCGAGCGAATAGCTGAACAAAATGCCTGTGAGGAAGAACCGGAAGAGGGAGCATGGTAGGAGAGAAATTGAAGAACAAGGTAGAGACGGTAATTGCGGACTATGGTGATCCTGAGCAGGGGGCAGATCTGCTGACGCTGTTGAATGAGTATGCGCTGGATCCCTGTGGCGGTGGCGAGGCCCTGCCGACAATCTGTCACGAGGAACTGCTGCAGCGCCTTGCGGCGTTTCCCGGTGCGTTTTCCGTACTGGCGTATCAGGGAGATAAGGCGGTAGGGCTGGTGAACTGCTTTATGGGGTTTTCCACCTTTATGTGTAAGCCTCTGGTGAATATCCACGATGTGACCGTGAGCCCCTCTGCGCGAGGCGAAGGTATCTGCACATTGATGTTCGAGAAGGTGGTGGCGGAGGCCAGGGCGCGCGGCTGCGGCAAGATTACGCTCGAGGTGCTGGAGAAAAACCTGCCGGCGCAGGCGGCCTACCGCAAGGTGGGGTTCAGACCCTACGCCCTGGATGAAGAGTTCGGCCGTGCAGAGTTCTGGCAGCGCTACCTGTAATACAGGGGCGCTGCCGTCAGTACTAACTAGTCGGTTCTATCGGTTAGTCGGTTCTATCGGTTCAGAAGCCCTTTTACGGCGTTGGGCAGGTCCGCCGGCAACAGGATGTTCTTGGCGTTGGCCGAGGTGGAAAGCTCCTCGAGCGCGTTAATGTAACGCTCACCCAGCAGATACATTACCGGCATTTCCTGGTCGCCAATGGCCTGGGTGACGCGCTCGATGGCTTCACGGCTGGCGTCCGCCAGTACCACCTGCGCCTTGGCGTCTCGCTTGGAAGCTTCCAGGCGGCCGTCGGCTTCCAGAATGGCAGCCTGTTTTTCCCCTTCTGCCCGGGTAACCGTGGCGCGGCGCTGGCGTTCGGCCGCGGCCTGTTCTTCCATCGCTTTCTGCATGGTTGTGGAAGGGTTGATGTCCTGAATTTCCACGGTTTTCAGGTTGATACCCCAGTCCGCGATATCGTCGGAGATGGCTTCTTTCAGTTTGGCCTTGATCAGGTCGCGGGAGGACAGCGCTGAGTCCAGAGACATTTCACCAACAATGGAACGCAGGGCGGTCTGCACCAGGTTCTGGATGGCAATTTCGTAGTCTTCAACGCCGTACACGGCTTTTTCTGGTGAGACGATATTGATGTAGGCCACGGCATTGGCAATGATGGTGGCGTTGTCCTGGGTGATCACTTCCTGCGATGGAATATCCAGTACGATATCTTTGGTGGTGACTTTGTAGGGCACCTGATCGACATAGGGGATGATCACATTCATTCCGGGGTTCAGGGTGCTGTGGTATTTACCCAGGCGTTGCACGATATGTTTGGAGCCCTGGGGCACAATGCGTACCCCCATGCCTACGGTAATAATCACCAGCACGACCAGTGCCAGTACTACGGATAATCCTTCCATTTAAATTTCCCCAAAATAAGGTGTGTGTTTGGATTGAAAGCGGTGGTGTCAGAGCGGGCTGACTACCAGCGTGTTACCGGAAATATTCGTCACCTTGACCCGCTCCCCCACGGCTATCTCGCTGGTGCTCATAAACATCCATTCGTCTTCGCCGAGAATGGGCGCCGGGAAGCGCATGCGCCCGCGCGCTTTGCCAATATTCGAATCAATGACCGAGCCCACCTGTCCGGTGAGCGCTTCCATGGCCATGCCGGATGTGGTGCGATCTTTCCAGTTGGGCTTGATGAATTTTTGCCAAAGAAACACCAGCCCGATGGACAGTCCCGCCCAGATCAGCAGCTGGGCAGTAATCGGCATGCCCACGAGCATCAGCAGGACCCCCATAAACACGGCCGCGAGCCCGAACCAGAACAGGATGAAGCCGGATACAAAAATCTCGGCGGTGACCAGCAGTAGCCCCAGTACCAGCCAGTGCCAGTAGGCAATATGTGCGTTCAGCCATTCCAGCATGATGGCTTTTCTCCTTGTGTTATACGTTGAATCTTGCTGCCAAATTGAATGAGCAATTTCGTGATTATGCCTTAAAGCATTAACGCGCGCGCGGGATAGGCCATGGAAGGGTACGTGGGTGAAAAGTGGCCGCCCGATAAAATGTGGTTATCCTGCCCGGGCAGGGGGATTTGCCTAAAAAATAGTTCCATAAAATTTCGTAAAAATTTCATGAAAGCGCAGCAAATTTGGGGGGCTGTGCAATACTTTTTGCAGGTGCCTGCGTGTCTTGTCGGCCGGCATCGAAAAAGTTCCCCACAAGATGCTGAAGCCGTATCTGCACATCCGAGTTCTCCAACGAACGAGCAGAAAATATGCATCAATTTTGTGCGCTTGCACCCGGGTTATCCCCGAAAGTACCTCGCGAAATCATGGATGAAGACGATATGCGAATGACCGCTAACCTCGCTCAGGGCCGCTACCAGTACAGTTGTGATGGCAGAGTCATGCCGGTACAGGACGAATGGCAGCTGGGGCGCGATGAGCAGGGCCGGCAACTGCTGATCAGTCGCAGGCTGGTGGGTGAGCAGGGGCACGGTATTGAAGTGCGCGCGCTGATGGACGCGGGTCTCGTCACCGAGTGTCTGGTGAACTGGAAAGACGAGGTAGACGAGGTGAATGCCCACTATCGCCTCGTCCCGAGGGGGGACGCCATGGCTGCCATGGGGGATCCCATCGAGGCGGATTGGACCGGCCCCAATGGCCCCCAGCAGATGGTGCTGGAAGGCGACAACAGGCTGTTGTTTCCGCTGATGCGCATTTTTATGGGGCCGCTGTTGCAGCGTCTGTGCGATATGGAGTATGGCTGTGAAGTGGTTGCCCCGGATATCGTAGATCCCTCGCAGCGTGGCAAGTTACTGTCGCCACGGGTGAGCCATCGTCGCGCCGAGGTCATGCCCGGTGATGCCAATATTCAGGGGGTCCACGATCTCGGCTCCGATATTACCGTTTTTTCCTATCAGGGCGATGAAGCTGAACGGGACGCCCACTGCTTCGTCGACCCGCGCGGTCTGCTGGTGGGCTATGACTGGCCCAGTAGCACCGGCCGCCTGTGGCAGGTACGCCTGCGTGACCTGGAGTGGTCGGCGGAGCTCGCTTCCCTGATGTGAGTGGCAGTGAGCAGCTGGCTGACTCACCGCACACTATCGGTTCCCAAACCATGTAAACTGGCGCTCTTTGATGATTCAGGAGCGCCATTTTTGTTTTCTGTTGTATCTGTCCCCGATTTCCCCGTGTGGCCCCTTATCCGGCGCTTTGCCGCGGCTTTTCTGTTGATGCCGGGGCTGGTTTACGCCGAAGAGATATCCGTGGACGATGAGTCTGAGGAAATCGAGATTCTGCAGACGGATGACTCCCTGCAGAGTGAAGAGCGGCGCCAGCAGAACTGTCTGCGTGAGCAGTTACTTACCGCCCCCGCCAATATCACGCTGGAGGAAATGCGTATTCGCTGCGAACTGGCGGTGATTCGCGAGGGCCGCCGTGTGGAGGAAACGCCGGTTTTCGCGACCACCCCGGAAGTTGCCACGCAGGATTCCGCCGAGGCGCTGGTCAGTGAGCGCGCCCAGGCGATCCGTGATGCCGCACAGAACCCGTTCACGCTCGCCTCCCACAAAACCAACTATCTGCTGCCGGTGACCTACAACCCCAAGCCCAACAAGGGGGGGCTGGAAGACTACGACACGGAAAGAGGAACCGATCTGGACTCCATCGAGGTGCAGTTCCAGCTCTCGGTGCAGGTACCGGTATGGCGGGGTTTTCTTGGCAAGGCCTCATTTATGAGCTTTGCCTACACCAACCGCTCCTTCTGGCAGGCCTACAACTCCGATGATTCTGCGCCATTTCGCGAGACCAATCACGAGCCGGAGCTGATCATGACCTGGCTCAATGACTGGACCATTTTCGGCTTCCAGAATGTGGCAAACCAGATCGCCTTCAACCATCAGTCCAACGGTCGCAGTGAGCCGCTGTCACGCAGCTGGAACCGGATCTACG
The DNA here is from genome assembly GCF_021165935.1 of Microbulbifer elongatus. Taxonomy (NCBI): domain Bacteria; kingdom Pseudomonadati; phylum Pseudomonadota; class Gammaproteobacteria; order Cellvibrionales; family Microbulbiferaceae; genus Microbulbifer; species Microbulbifer elongatus. Next base: position 1,957,574 of record NZ_CP088953.1, read on the forward strand.
CCAATTTTGCGTTTGAAAAAGACGATGTCTATTTCACCGTGAAGCCCTGGTACCGCATCCCCGAAGACAGAGAAGACGACGATAACCCGGATCTGGAGTTCTACCTGGGGCACTTTGAATTGGTCGGCGGAATCGAGCGGGGCGACCACAATATCTCGATCATGGTGCGCAACAATCTACGCTCTGACAACAAGGGCGCCGGTGAGCTGCGCTGGAGTTTTCCCATGGGTAACCGTGTGCGCGGTTATGTGAAGTACTTCAATGGGCATGGTGAGAGCCTGATCGACTACGATGAATCGGTACAGACCCTGGGGATTGGTTTTGAGCTGGCCCGGGGGACCGGAAACTAAACGGCGCGGTCAGAACCGGCGGCGGGTGCGCCGGGCGGCGACGCGGTCTGCACGGTGCCGGGAATGACGGAAAAGGTCCAGGGATGGGATTTGACGACACCTACAAACTGAGCGCTCATGCGGTCATCACCAACGAGGCCGGAGAGATACTGCAATTACGCGCCACCTACGCGGACAAAAGCTGGGGATTGCCCGGTGGTGCCCTGGACCTTGGGGAGACGATTCACGAGGCCCTGCACCGGGAATGCCGGGAAGAGCTGGGCCGGGAAATTGTCATCGACTATCTGAGTGGCGTCTATTACCACCGGGTATACAACTCTCACGTATTTATTTTTCGTGCCCACCTTAAAGCCCATGGCGTGGGCAACAGTAACGGCGATATCACGCTGTCGTCTGAGCACTCTGCTTTCGATTACTTCCCCCTCTGCGACCTGTCCCCGGTGCAGCGTGTGCGTGTGCTGCACTGTTTGCAGTTTAACGGGGAAGTTCAGAGCGCAAAATTCTAATGTGATCACATTTTTCGATCATTGATTTCGTATCCCCACCGCTTTCTGGTGCATATCGCCAATTTCAGCCGCCCCCACCTAAACGGCGCCAGCGTCATTTAGTATCTGTCTCCTATGCTGAAAGATAAGAAGAAATGTTATGGGTGTAGAACTGACCATGCCTGATCTGGGCAATCTCTGCGAACAGCGCCAGCCTCTCGAATGCCGTGTAGCGCTGGTCAGTAATGACCGCGATCTGAGCAGCAGCTGGGTCAGCGCGCTCAATGCCACCGCCGCGCAGCATGAGAACCCCTATGGCCTGCGGTTTGAATCCGTGGCCACCAGTGCGCTGGAGAAATGCCTGCGGGAGGAAGACCAGTTGCAGGCCCTCATCATTGACGGTGGCTGCAACCCGGATGAACTCAAGGCCGCGGAGCAGCTGGCGGACCGGATGCACGCCCTGCGCGCGCAGTTGAACGTGTTTCTGGTGGCGCAGGATTCGTTCTTGAACGACCAGGGGGGAGCCCCCGCCTCGGTGCGCAAGCGCTTTGATGAACTGTTCGACCGCCGCGAATGCAATTTCAATCATATGTTCCGCCTGGTGCAGGCTTTTATCGCCCGTCGCGCCTCGACCCCGTTCGCAGACACCCTGAAAGAGTATGTGTTCTCCGCCCGGGATGCCTGGCATACCCCCGGCCACTCCGGCGGTGACAGCCTGCGCAACAGCCCCTGGGTCGGTGATTTCTACCGCTTTATGGGGGAGCATGTGTTCAACACCGACCTTTCCGTATCGGTACAGGTGCTGGACAGTCTGCTGGAGCCCCACTCGGTGATTCAGGAAGCGCAGGATCTGGCGGCCCAGGCGTTTGGTGCGGAGCAGACCTTTTTCCTCACCAATGGCACCTCCACCGCGAACAAGGTGGTGATTCAGCAGATTCTGGGTGGAGGCGGCAAGATTATTGTCGATCAGGCCTGCCACAAATCCGTCCATCACGCGATCGTGATGAACCGGGTGGAGCCGGTGTATCTCAAGTCCACCCTGCACCCGCAGTTCGGTATTTATGGCCCGGTATGCCGTGCAGACATCGAGCTGGCACTGGACGAGCATCCGGATGCCGGCCTGCTGGTGATCACCTCCTGTACCTACGACGGGCTGCGCTATGACCTCAAGCCGATCATCGACTACGCCCACGAGCGCGGCGTGAAGGTGTTGATCGACGAGGCCTGGTACGCGCACGGATATTTCCACACCGAATTGCGCCCGACCGCGCTGGAGTGCGGCGCGGACTACGTCACCCAGAGCACCCACAAAATGCTGTCGGCCTTTTCCCAGGCCAGCATGATCCATGTTCAGGACCCGGATTTCGACGAGTTCCGCTTCCGCGAAAACCTGAATATGTACGCCTCTACCAGTCCACAGTACTCGATGATTGCGAGCCTGGATGTGGCGCGTAAGCAGATGGTAATGGAAGGTTACGGCCGCCTGCGTCACTGTGCGCAGATGGTGGCCACTCTGCGCCGGGAAGTGGACGCCACTGGTGTGTTTCGTGCGCTGACTCTGGATGATCTGGTTCCGGTGGCGCTGGCCCAGGACAATATTCGCCTGGATCCCACCAAGGTCACCATCGACGTATCCGGCAGCGGCTACTCCGGTAAAGAGATCCAGGTCAAACTGTTCGACCAGTTTGGTATTCAGGTGGAGAAAACCACCTACAACACCGTGACCGTGCTGGTGACCCTTGGCAGCACCGAGAGCAAGCTGCTGCGCCTGGTGCATGCGCTCAAGCAGCTGGCGCGACAACCCCGCAAGCGCAGCCATGTGTGCAGTACCCGGCAACTACCGGAATTTACGCATTTAAGCTGCCTGCCGGCGGACGCGTACTTTTCTGAAACGGAAGAGCTCCCACTGATGGATAACGGTGTGGCAGCCGAGAAAAAACTGGTCGGTCGTACCAGCGCCGATGAAATCGTGCCCTACCCCCCGGGAATTCCCGTACTCGTGCCAGGACAGGAAATCTCTGCGCAGATTGTGCAGTTCCTCCAGCAGCTGTTGCAGGGGCAGAATGCCACGGAAATTCACGGGCTCATCTTCCGCTCGGATGAGCCGATGTTGCGGGTGATGCAGCAGACCGGGAAAGCTTCACCGGAAAACAAGGTCAGCAACGCCGGGAACCGCTCGAAAAAATAGTGCGGCGCAGCCGGCTCGAAAACGGTAATCACAGGGAAGGCAGGTGGACAGGAAAGCCGATGCAGCAAGCCGGAAATCCAGCACCAGAGTGTATTCTCCTCGCGGGCGTGGGCGGTGGCCTTGGCCGTGCACTGGTCGGGCAGGTTGCTCGGCGCTACCCCCGGGCACAACTGCTCACGATCAGTCGCGCGAATAGTGCGGCGCCGGTGGATGCGCAGAACCATCTTACCCTCTCCCTCAGTGATCCGGCGGCTACCCCCGCCGTGAAAGACTGGCTAGGCGCGAGGACACTTCCCAACTGGGTGATCGTCTGCAACGGAGTGCTGCACTGGCAGAATCACCGGCCGGAAAAAAATGTGCAACAGTGCACCGATGAGGCACTGTTGCAGAGTCTCTCGATCAATGTGCTGAGTCATGTGCACCTTGCCCAGGCGGTAGCGCCGCTGTTGCAGCGCCGATCGCCATTCACCTGGGCCTCGCTTTCGGCAAAGGTTGGCAGTATCGAGGACAACCAGCTGGGTGGTTGGTATAGCTACCGGATGAGCAAGGCGGCGCTGAATATGCTGGTGCGCAACCTGTCGATTGAGTGGGGGAGAAAGCTCGATTGCTGTCGCGTGGTGGCCGTTCATCCGGGAACGACCGATACCGCACTTTCCAAACCTTTTCAACAGAATATCCCTGCAGGTAAACTGTATACACCGGCGCAGAGCGCCGACAGAATTGTTTCTGTACTGGAACAATTGAGCGATGCTGATTCTGGCAAGTTGTTGTTCTGGGATGGAACGCACATACCCTGGTAACGGAAGGTGGATACGGTTGGACTGGAAGAATCACTACGCGGCGATCTGGCGCCCGAAAACGGCGAGCCTGAAGCCGGTGCGCCGGATAGACCCGATATCTGCCGAGCAGTTACTGGGTATCGATACCCAGAAACAGCTGCTGTTCGATAACACCCGCCGTTTTTTGCGTGGAGAGCCGGCTAACCACGCGCTGTTATGGGGCAGTCGCGGCACGGGCAAATCCAGTTTGATCAAGGCTTTACTGAATGCGTTTGCCGGGGCGAGCCTGCGCTGTGTGGAAGTCAACTTTCACGACCTCGGCGACATTCCCGAGATCATAGATCTGTTGGACCACGGCGATGCGCGGGATTACCGGTTTATTCTTTTTTGCGACGATCTGGCCTTTGACCGCGGCGATGCCCGCTACAAAGCGCTAAAAAGTATTCTTGAAGGCTCTCTGGAGCTCCCCCCGGAAAACGTATTGCTTTATGCAACCTCCAACCGGCGTCACCTGTTACCGGAGGATGCGTCGGCGAACCAGGATACGCGTATTGTCCATGGCGAGCTGCACCACGGCGATCAGGTTGAGGAGACCCTCTCTCTTGCGGATCGCTTCGGGCTCTGGCTGAGTTTTTACCCCGGCGACTGGGAAACATACCTGCAGATGGTTGATCAGTTATTTTGCGATTATGAGGGCGATCGCGCGGCGCTACACACCGCTGCGAAACAGTTTGCCATGCTCCGGGCCAGCCACAGTGGGCGAACGGCGGAGCAGTTTTTTAAAAGTTATTCGAATTGAGCGGGTACACGTAGGAGCCTGCTTTGCAGGCGATCGTCAGAGGTTCAGTGGGTTACCACGCTCTATAATTGTTTGGACATCGATATCCACCGGCAGGGTACCTGTGTTGTGCGCGCCCTGAGCGCCAAGCCTGGAAGCAATAAACCCTTCCGCAACCGCAGTATTGCCCGCCTGTATCAACAAATGGCTCTGCATGGTCAGCGCCAACTGGTCAATAAGATGGCGCGCGCGGTATTCCATTTGATCCAGATCAGCACATTGGTTTTTCAGCTGTGCCAGGGCCCGGTCAAAGCGCAGATCGCTGCCTTTACTTCTTTCCAGCTCATCAAACCAGTTGGTTAACACCACTGGAGTTTTGGCGATTGCGCGTAGCGCGTCCAACGCCTGGATATTGCCGGAGCCTTCCCAGATGGCGTTGATCGGTGCATCCCGGTAAAGACGGGCGGTAATAAAGTTCTCAATCACGCCGTTACCACCCAGGCATTCCATAGCCTCGTAAGCATGGTGCGGGGTGCGTTTACAGATCCAGTATTTCCCCACTGCGGTGCCCAGGCGCATCAGTAGCTTCTGTTGCTCGTCGTCGAGATGATCCATGGCCTGGGCCATGCGCATGGTCATGGCCACCGAGCCTTCCACTTCCAGCTGTAAATCCGCGAGTACGTTCTGCATCAATGGCTGGTCGATGAGAGGTTTTCCAAACGCACAGCGCTGACTGGCGTGGTAGATCGCCTGCAGGGTGGCCTGCCGCTGGCCACCGGCAGAGCCGATCATACAGTCGAAGCGGGTGGTGGAGACCATTTCGATGATGGCCGGTACACCGCGGCCTTCCTCGCCCACCAGCCAACCGAGCGCGCCGCGCAACTCGATTTCTGACGAGGCGTTGGAGACATTGCCCGCCTTGTCTTTCAGGCGCTGTATCTGAATGGGGTTTTTCGTCCCGTCCGGGCACCAGCGGGGCACCAGAAAACAGCTCAGTCCGGCATCGGTCTGCGCCAGCATCAAAAAGGCATCGCACATGGGCGCGGAGGTAAACCATTTGTGGCCAACGATCTCGTAAGCGCCGTCACCAGTGGGGGTGGCTGTGGTGGTGTTGGCGCGCACATCGGAGCCCCCCTGTTTTTCCGTCATTCCCATACCGATGGTGAGCGCGGATTTTTCCGTGTACGGGCGGTTGCTGGGGTCGTAACCGCGATCGGTAATTTTCCGCAACCACACTTTTGCCAGCGCGGGCGTGAGGTTGATCGAAGGGACGGAGGTAAAGGTCATGGTGATCGGGCAGCCGTGGCCGGATTCCACCTGACTGTGCAGGTAGTACTTGGCGGCGCGCACCACGTGAGCACCGGGTTTTGGGTCCGTCCACGGCGACGAGTGCAGTCCCTCACTTTTCGCCAGCTGCATCAGTTGATGGTAGGCGGGGTGGTAATTCACCTGATCGATGCGGTTGCCCACCCGGTCGTGGGGTTCAAACTCCGGCTTATAGCGGTTGGCCTGGAAACCGCGCTCGATCCACTCGGGACGGCCACAGACTTCGCCGTAGCGCTGCAGATCATCTTCACCCCAGTGACCGCCGTTGCGCGCTACCGCCTCTTTCAACGCGGCGTCACCAGCGTAGAGATTATGGCCCTGTAGCGGCGCGGGCTGGTTGAGCACCTGATGGGTGGCGGCGAGGTCGGCTGTCGTTGTTTTATTCGTCATGACTGGTTTTTGCGCGGGCCGGTGGCCGTTGGAATGTGGCTTCCCGAATATCCTAGCGGCTTGGCAGAGGTGAGGCTTGTCGGGACACACCGGAATACTTGGCTTGCCGCGCCAAAGTGGAATCTGTAGGAACCTGGAGCTGTCACACACCTCTTAACAGCGTTGTCACCCTGCTGTGTAACAGGATAGGATTCGGGCTGGCCGCTGCGGCCCCTAGCTGTGAGCGACAAAAATAATTGAAGGAGAGTACCCAATGAAAAACTGGCGGCGTTGGTGTGGTTTGTGGCTGGCTATGGCGGGCAGTGCGCTGGTGGCAGCGGAAATCCCGAAAGCCCCTCCGGTCAGTGCGAACGAGCTGGTTGTGATGGGCTACTACACCGGCGATGGGAAAGACCTGCAGCGCTACGACTTCAACAAGCTGACCCATCTGATTTACAGCTTTGTGTATCTGGAAGGAAATGAACTGGCGTTCCGTGACCAGGCTGCGGAGGCATCTTACCGCCGGCTGTTGGCCCTGCAAGAAACGTATCCACATCTCAAAGTGATGTTGGCCCTGGGTGGCTGGGGTGGCTGTGAGCCCTGCTCGGAAGTCTTTTCTTCGGCGGAAAACCGCCGCGCCTTTGCGCAGTCGGTGAAGGTGGCGCTGGACGAGATTGGCGGCGACGGCCTGGATCTGGATTGGGAATATCCTGCGATTGCCGGGCACCCTGGACATCCTTACAAGGCGGAGGATCGTGAAAATTTCACCGCGCTGGTTCAGGCACTGCGTGAGGAGCTTGGTGAGGAATACCTGATCACCGTCGCTGCGGGCGGGTTTGATGAGTTCCTGCAAAAGTCGCTGGATTGGCAGGCGGTGACGCCGTTGATCAACAGCATTAATCTCATGAGCTATGACCTGGTGAATGGCTTCAGCACCGTGACCGGTCACCATACACCACTGTACTCAACGGACCAGCAGACGCAGTCCACCGACAATGCGGTGCGCTATCTATTGGATGCCGGTGTGCCCAGTCAGAAAATCGTGATTGGGGCGGCGTTTTATTCACGCGTCTGGGACGGAGTGGCCGCGGAAAATACGGGACGTTACCAGAAGGGCAAGCATGTTCCAGGCCTGAAGTATCGTGAGCTGAAATCCGCTTACAGAGCGGAGTCCGGCTTCGAGCTGGCGTGGGATGATGATGCTAAGGCTGCGTTTGCGTATAACCCGCAGCAGCAACGGTATGCGACCTTTGATACCCCAAAATCGGTAAAGTTGAAAATGGCGTACGCAAAGCGGTTGGGGCTGGGGGGGATTATGTTCTGGGAACTTCCCGGCGATAGTGATGATGGCGAACTACTGGATGCAATCTATTCGGTCAAGTCCGCAGAGTAACTCCCTGTAGGAGCCTGCTTGCGGGCGAAAGAATCGGAGCGTTGTTCGGTTCGTTGGCAAGCAGGCTCCTACAGGGGGATCGTGATTAGATACTGCGTTTGCCGGAGAGGTTGAGGGTCAGTTCCAGCAGCCCTGCCCAGGGATCCATTTCCTTGCCACCTTTGATGGCGTTATCCACGGCTCTTGCGCGCATCAGGAAGTTTTCCAGGTGGCGGGGGCGCAGGCGTTGGCAGGCAGCCTGGACCAGTGGCTGGCGCTTCTGGATGCGTACCAGGCGATTGATCGGCTGGCCCTGGTCGAGTTTCTGCTGGGTTTCCAGCAGCGTGCGGATTTCCCGGGCGATGGCCCAGAGCACCACGGGCGCTTCTACGCCCTCGGCGCGCAGTCCCTGCAAGGTGCGCACGGCGCCGGCGGCATCACCGGCCAGTGCTTTGTCGATCAGGCCGAAGACGTCGTAGCGGGCAGAGCTGGCGACGGCGTTGTTCATGGTGTCGGCGGTGATCACCGAGTCCTGCGCCAGCAGCTTCAGTTTCTCGATTTCCTGGCTGGCGGCGAGCAGGTTGCCTTCCACCCGCTCGGCGAGTATCTGGATGGCTTCCGGTTCCGCATCGAGACCGTTTGCGCGCAGTCGTTGATGAATCCAGCGGGGCATTTCGGAGGCGTCCACGGGCCAGATCTGGATCAGTACCCCTTTGGCTTCCAGCGCCTTGACCCATTTGCTGTTCAGTTGCGACCGATCGAGCCTGGGCAGTACCAGGAGCAGCAGGGTTTCTTCGTTCGCCATGCTGGCGAATTCCTGCAGGGCTTTGCTGCCCTTGTCGCCGGGTTTGCCGCCGGGCAGGCGCAGTTCGATGATTTTTTTGTCGGCGAACAGGGACAGGCTGCCGGCGGCGGACAGCAGTTGGTCCCAGTCGAAGTTGTGTTCGCCGTGCAGCAGGTCGCGTTCGTTGAAGCCGTGATTGCGTGCGGCTTCGCGGATGCTATCGCAGCATTCCTGCACCAGCAGGGGTTCGTCGCCGGTGACGACGTAGATGGGGGCTAATCCCTGGCGGAGGTTCTGCGGGAGCTGGCGCGGGTTGATGCGTGGCATATCAGGGAAGCGCCGGGTTGTCGCGGACGGGGGCGTTGATTTCGATGCGGCGCAGACGGTCGATGATCCGGCCGATCAGTTCGCGGCGCATTTCTTCCCGCTGCAGGCGCTCTTCTTCCCCCTTGCTGACGACTTCGGCGTCGTCCCATTCGAGGGTGCGGTAGACGTCGGCGCGCGCCTGGGTGAGGAGGTCGCGGCCGGTGTTGTCACGTACGCTGTATTCGGCGCTGGTGATGAGTTCGTATTCGGAGGCGCGGCCCTGGGCATCGACGGAGACGGTACGTTTTTGTTCGATCTCTTTGTGGATGGTGAGGGTGAAGTCGGCTTCGCTGGGTTCTTCTGCCAGGGGCAGGCCGCTGGTTTGCAGCAGGCGGGTGATGCTTTCGGCCAGTTCGCTTCTGGGATCTTCGGTGGTGATGTAGAGCTTGCTGCCCGGAGGGAAGTTTTTCGGTGCGCCGCGGAGGTGCCAGCCACAGGCTGAGATTGTGATGGCCAGGAGTATAGTAATTATGCGGAGCACGGTATTTTTCATCTTGGTCCGGTGGTTTTTTGTCGTGTGGCGGTCGGGCACCGGGTACAGGTTTTCAGGACCGCTGTAGACCCATCCCTGGGCGCTGCGGCGCAAACATCCTGTTTGCGACGCTCCTGAAAACCTGTACCCGGCACCCGCCCTTCGCGTCGGGCTTTATTGCTCCGAAGCGAGTTGGGTTGGTTAGTTGGCGACGATGTTGACCAGCTTGCGTGGTACCACAATCACCTTGCGCACGTTTTTACCTTCGGTAAATTTCAGTACGTTTTCGTCTGCCAAGGCCATTTTTTCAAGGGTTTCCTTGTCGGCGTCTGCGGGCGCTTCGAGTTTTGCGCGCAGTTTGCCGTTGACCTGAACCACCAGGGTGATGCTGGAGCGGACCAGGGCTTTCTCGTCCACTTTCGGCCAGGGGGCGTCGACCAGTTCGCCGCGGTTGCCCAGCGCTTTCCACAGTTCGTGGCTGATGTGCGGGGTGACCGGGGCGAGGAGCATGACGGCAGCTTGCAGGGCTTCGCGTTCTACGGCGAGGCCGTTGGCGGAGTCGCGCTCTGCGGTTTTGGTGATTTCGTTCAGCAGCTCCATGACCGCGGCAACGGCGGTGTTGAAGGTCTGGCGGCGGCCGTAGTCGTCGCTGACTTTCTGGATGGTCTCGTGGGTCTTGCGGCGCAGTTGCTGCTGTTTGTCGCTGAGGTTGTTTACGTCAATCTCGCTGCTGCCATCGCCGGCTTGGATATGGCCGTGGACGGTTTTCCACAGTTTGCGCAGGAAGCGGCTGGCGCCTTCCACGCCGGAGTCGTGCCATTCGAGGGTCTGCTCGGGGGGCGCGGCGAACATGGTGAACAGGCGTACGGTGTCGGCACCGTATTCCTTTACGGCAGCGTGGGGGTCAATGCCGTTGTTCTTGGACTTGGACATTTTGACCACACCGCCGGCGATGACTTCTTCACCGGTGGCGCGCTCGATGGCTTTGATCGGCTTGCCCTTGTCGTCGCGCTCTACGTCGACGTCTGCAGGAGAGATCCAGGTTTTGTGGCCGTTGTCTTCTTTGTAGAAGGATTCGGCCAGTACCATGCCCTGGCACAGCAGGCGCTTGAAGGGCTCGTCGCTTTTTACCAGGCCTTCGTCGCGCATCAGTTTGTGGAAGAAGCGCGCGTACAGCAGGTGCAGGATGGCGTGTTCAATACCGCCCACATACTGGTCTACCGGCAGCCAGTAGTTGGCGCGGTCCGGGTCGAGCATGCCTTGTTCGAAGTCGGGGCAGGTGTAGCGGGCGTAGTACCAGCTGGACTCCATAAAGGTGTCGAAGGTGTCGGTTTCACGCTCGACGGCTTCCCCGTTGTGTTCGTCTTTGCGCCACTCGGGGTCGGCCTTGATCGGGGAGGTGGTGCCGTCCAGGGTGACGTCTTCCGGCAGCAGGATCGGCAGTTTCTCCGCCGGTACCGGAATTTCGCCGCCGTCTGCCAGGTTGAACATGGGAATCGGTGCACCCCAGTAACGCTGCCGGGAGACACCCCAGTCGCGCAGGCGGTAGTTGGTGGTGACGCGGCCCTTGCCGGCGGCTTCCAGACCGTCGGCGATGGCATTGAAGGCGGCGTCGAAGTCGAGGCCGTCGAAACCGCCGGAATTCACCAGCACGCCTTTTTCGGTGAAGGCTTCTTTTTCCAGATCGATGGATTCATCGCCGGTGGGGGCGATCACCTGCTTGATCGGCAGGTCGTATTTTCTGGCAAATTCCCAGTCGCGCTGGTCGTGGGCGGGTACCGCCATCACGGCGCCGGAGCCGTAATCCATCAGCACGTAGTTGGCGACCCATACCGGCACTTCTTCGCCGGTAAGCGGGTGGATGGCCTTGAGGCCGGTATCCATGCCTTTTTTGTCCATGGTGGCCATATCGGCCTCGGACAGGGACTGTTTTTTGCACTCGGCAATAAACGCCTTGAGCTCGGGATTGGATTCCGCCAGCTCCTGGGCGATCGGGTGCTCCGCGGCCAGGGATACATAGGTCACGCCCATGAGGGTATCCGGGCGGGTGGTGTAGACGTCGAAGTGGTCGACACCGGCAATGGTTTTCGGCAGGGCGAAGGCCAGTTCCACACCTTTGGATTTGCCGATCCAGTTGCGCTGCATGGTGCGCACCTGTTCCGGCCAGTCCGGCAGCTGGTCGAGATCCTTGAGCAATTCTTCGGCGTAGTCGGTGATTTTGATAAACCACTGAGGGATTTCCCGGCGTTCGACCAGGGCACCGGAGCGCCAGCCGCGGCCGTCTTCCACCTGTTCATTGGCCAGTACGGTCTGGTCTACCGGGTCCCAGTTCACCGTGGCCATCTTTTTGTACACCAGGCCTTTCTTGTACAGGCGGGTGAAGAACCACTGCTCCCACTTGTAATAGCTGGGCTGGCAGGTGGCCAGCTCGCGGGACCAGTCAAAGCCGAAGCCCAGAGACTTCAGCTGGCCCTTCATGTAGTCAATATTGGAATAGGTCCACTTGGCCGGTGCGGTCTTGTTCTGGATGGCGGCGTTTTCCGCCGGCAGGCCGAAGGCGTCCCAGCCCATGGGGTGCAAGACGTTCTTGCCCTGCATGCGCTGGTAGCGGGAGATCACGTCGGTGATGGTGTAGTTGCGCACGTGCCCCATATGCAGCTTGCCGCTGGGGTAGGGGAACATGGACAGGCAGTAGAACTTGTCGCGGCTGGGGTCTTCCTTTACCTCGAAGCTTTTCTGCTCGGCCCAGTGCTCCTGGGCGGCGGCTTCGACTGCGGAGGGGTTGTACTGCTCTTCCATCGGTGGGGAACCTATACTCTGTGACTCGATCTATTGGGATGTTCTGGCCGGTGGTTTAAGGTCCGGCGGGAAAACGGCGAATTATAGGAGGGATAGGGTGAGTAAGAAACCTAAAGAGGCCGGTAAGGTCACGAATCCCGATCTGCCCGAGGAAGATGGCAAACTCTCCACCGAGGCCAAGCGCGAGCTGGAGAAGCTGGTGGGCGAAGAACTGGACGTGGAACAGTTCACCGCGCGCAAGGCGGCCTTCCTCAATGCCTGGATCAAGGATGATGTTCACCGTGCAGAAGACTACCTGCAGGACCTGGGCGGCGAGCTGCTGACTCAGGAAGAGCGCGTCGGAGAGTGGCTACTGGACGCTGCCGACCCCACCAGGACCGTTTGGCCGGCAGTAATGGCCTGCATCAAGCGAGGGGATCCCTGGGCACTGGCGGGAGAGACCGTCGGTGAGGGCGAGGAATTGCAGTGTCTGGCCTGTGGCTACCGCGCCTTGCCGGACACCGGGGTGGAAGTGACACCCTGCCACCGCTGTGGTTATGGCTGCTTTCGGCAGATCGTCGCCAGTTCCGGCGACCAGCAGCCATAAAGGACAAAGCCCGGCGCGCGCCTCTGCGGCGAGGGGGCGCCCGGGGACCCACTTACCGAAACGGATCGCGGGCACACGCAATAATGGAACTGCAAACTGCACTTACAACGCTGGTCATGCCACCATTTGCACCTCTGGCCGGGATGTTGCTGGCACTCATTCTCTGGTTCTTCCCCTCTTCGTCCGCTCTCGCCAAGTTATCAGTGCCCCTGGCAATCCTGTGTTTTCTTACCTTGTGGATTTGCGCGACGCCGGCATTCTCCGGATGGCTGGGGGAACGCCTGGTGAAACAGATGCCTGCGGCCCCGGAGAAGGCGCCAGCGGCCGTGGTCATTCTCGGTGGCGGACGCTACCGGGACAGTGCAAGCGGGGTCGAGCGGTTATCGGCGGCGAGTCTCGAGCGGGTGGCCTGGGCAGTGGCGGAAGCGCCACCAAAGCTGCCGATTCTGGTAACCGGTGGCCGCGTATTCACCCATGAGAAACTGCCGGAGTCCGACCTGATGGCGGACGCGCTGGAGAAACTGTTCGGTCGCAGCGTAACCTGGCGTGAGAATTGCAGTCGCAACACGGCGGAGAATGCCTCCAATTCGGCGGCACTTCTGCATGATTCGGGAGTCGAAAATGTGCTGCTGGTTACCCACTGGTGGCACATGCCCCGGGCGGCGGAAACCTTCGCCCGCGCCGGCCTGCAGGTGCAACCACTGGCTGTGGGCGGCCCGGGAGAGCTGGTGCCCCGGGGCGAGAGTGGCTTGTTGCGTTGGTTGCCCAGTGCCGCGGCACTGATACGCAGTCAGGTGTACTGGCGTGAGTTGCTGGGCCTGCAGTGGTACCGGTGGCGGTCACTGCCAGCGCGCAGGCACTGTTGACTGGCGCGTGGTGCGTCGGGCTGACCGGAACGGAATCGTGAGTTCTGGGTAGTGGGTGAGGTTGCCGGTAGTTTCAGATAAAACTAATATGGCTGCCGTCGCCGCCGGGCTGCGGGTTTCCCGAGAGGAAGCCGGTCGGAGGCGTTTCAGGCTACCCAGCGAATAACAACAAAAAAGTTTGAGGTACGGATTGATGTCAGAGTTTCCTGCGTCATTTTCCCCAATTCAGTTGCACAACCGGCTGAACCGTCCTGTGTGGGTCGGTTTTAAAATTGCCCGGCGCGGCAGTCGTCAGCTGGTCATGTTGTCCGCAGGCGCCGACAGTGGTGCCAGGCTCAATAAGAATTTTGAAACGTTTGTCGGTCAGATTGTGCGCGAATTCAAGCTGGATCCGGAGCACACCGATTTTGTTGAACTGCGTCAGGAAAAGGCGGAAAGCGAGGGCGCGGCCGCTGGAGCCACGCACAGCTGGTTTCGCTGGCATGCGCAGTGGGTGGGGTCTGCGCCAATGGAGTGCAAGGCCGATCCAGTGACTTCCGAGTCTGCGCGCAGTTACCTCGACGAAGTACTGCTGCGAAGTGACGCAGCGGCGTAACGCCCTTCAGTGTCCGCGCGATGAAGCGTGGGCATTGCCATTACTGCCCGCGGGCGCCAGCAGGTCTTCCAGGGCTTTTTCCAGCGTGGGGTATTGAAAACTGTAGCCGCTGTCGAGCGCGGTACGCGGTTCCATGCGCTGGCTTGCCAGCAGCAACTCCTCCGCCATTTCCCCAAGCAGGATTTTCAACATCCACGCGGGCGTGCGTACCAGACACGGCCGGTGCAACTGTTTTGCCAGCAGGCGCGAGAAACTGTTGTTAGTGACCGGTTCCGGTGCACAGGCATTGAAGGGTACGCACAGATGGCGCTCGATGGCGTGTAGCATCAGGCCGACGATGTCCGCTTCGTGAATCCAGCTCATCCACTGCTCGCCACAGCTCATCGGGCCGCCGAGTCCGGCCTTGAACGCAGGTAGCATCTGTTTCAGCGCGCCCCCCCGGGTGGAGAGGACAATGGCGGTGCGCATGGTGCCCACACAGATACCGGCCTGTTGCAGGGGCAGGGTAGCGGCCTCCCAGTCGCGGCAGAGCTGTGCGGCAAAGCCTCCGCCCGGGCCGCTGCTCTCTTTCAGGAGATCGCCGCCGCGGTCGCCGTAATAGCCGACCGCGGAGCCGGACAAAACATACCGGGGGTGTTGTGGTTGCGACAGAACCCAGCGCACCAGATCGGCGGTGGTGTCGAGGCGCGAACGGCGGATCTCCTGTTTGCGGGACTCGGTCCAGCGTTTTGAGATGGTTTCGCCGGCGAGGTTCACCACCACATCGACGGGGCCTTCGACTTCGCTGAGATCGCTCACGCCGCGGGCGGACTCGCCGCATATACGGTGAACTTTTTCTGGGCTGCGGCTCAGTACCGTCAGTTGGTGTCCCCGCTCCAGCCATTTCCCGCTGAATTGGCGACCGATCAATCCGGTGCCGCCGGTCATCAAGCAATGCATATATCTGGCATCCGTGCCGCACTTTGTCTGCCGGCGCCGGTGGGTGATAGCGGCGCCTGGAAAAGATCTGTGCAGTAAAAAAAGTGCAAATTTATCTCGTTCCCGCTGCGGCCTGTGACACTTCCTGTGCCGTGGCATTCGGGGGCGCTGGCAGCCGCCAGGCCTGCGGGCGTGTTACCCGGTGAATATCTCACGATAATAGCAGTCGCAAGTCGCTTGCGGTGGATTCTCGGGGAATATCCGTTAGAGAGGTGAAACCCGGCGGCAAATGAGGGCAATTGCCGCCGGGGTGCGAGGGCGGGCCGGCGTGGAGTCAGTCGGACGCCCGCGGAAGCGCGCCGGTCCCTTCACTGGCGGAGCCCTCGGTGGCGGTGTCGGGGCGGCGTTGCAGCAGTACCGCCGCCAGTAGCATCAGTAATGACAGTGCCAGCAGACCCCATACGCCCATGAGCATAAATGGCGTGAGGCCGCTGCGCCCCTGTACTTCGCCAATCAGGGTGGTCTGTTCAAATTGCGGCAATTGCTCGGTGATACTGCCGTCGGGCGCGACGATGGCGGTAACGCCGGTGTTGGTGCCGCGCACCAGGTAGCGTCGGGTTTCCAGCGCGCGCATCTGCGCCATCTGCATGTGTTGCAGTGGGCCGATGGATCTTCCGAACCAGGCATCGTTACTCAGGGTGAGCAACACCTGGGCCTCGCCACTACTCTGGGAAACCAGCTGAGGGTAAACGATTTCGTAGCAGATCAGTGGTGCCCAGCGGAGCCCGCCGGCATTCAGTGGCGCCTGGCCTTCTGGGCCCGGGCGGATAAACGACGTCGGCAGATTGAAAAATTCGATGGTGCCGCGAATCCAGTCTTCCAGCGGAACATACTCGCCAAAGGGTACAAGGTGGCGCTTGTGGTAGAGCTGCTGCTCACTGCCGAAAACCGCGGCCGAATTATGGATCACCCGGCGGTAGTCCTGCTCGGTGTCGTACAGAATCCCCGTAATCAGGTCCGTCTCCGCGTCCCTTGCGTTGTTTTGCAAGGCCTCCATCAGGTTGGGGGCATGATGGTAGAGCAGGGGCAGGGCGGCCTCCGGCCAGATGACAAGATCGACGCCCCGCTGGTGCAGCTGCTCGGTGGCCGACTGGTAGCGACGGATGGTTTCCCCGCGAAATTCGGGCAACCATTTTTTGTCCTGGGGGATATTGGCCTGCACCAAACCTACGGTGCGCACGGTCGCTTCGGTCTGCGTCCATTCGAGCGACTTCAGCAGAAGTCCGGCGGGCCAGATCAGAAGCGCAGCGATTGCCAGTAATAATGCGCTGCGGAAACTTTTCCGGGTAAATGCCCTGCGCAGGAACAGTGCGGCCACCGCACCGGTAAATGCCAGCAGCAGACCGATCCCGTAAACACTCAGAATCGGCGCCCAGCCGGCCAGCCAGGTATGGATATGCCCATAACCGGCAAACAGCCAGGGGAAGCCGGTAAACATCCAGGTGCGGCACCACTCGCTGATAAACCATAGCGCGGCAAACGCGAGTGCGAAGGACACCGGATGCGCGCGGAACCGCGCCAGCAGAATAAACGGCAAGGCGAACAGCAGCGCCATGATGCCCACAAAGGCACCGGTGAGTATGGCCCCGAGTAGCGGGGACGAATTACCGAAATCGGTGATGGAGACATAGACCCAGGAACCGCCGGTGGCGAACAGGCCAAAGCCATAACACAGCGCCAGCCAGAAGGTCTGTTTCCCCTGCAGCGCGCGGGCACTCTGTCCCGGTGCCAGCAGCCAGGCGAACAGCCCGATCGAAAGCAGGCCGCACCACCAGAGGTTGTAGGGGGCAAAGGAAAGGGTCAGCAGGCCGCCCGCAATCAGGGCGGCTACCGAGGGCAGAACCCTCGAGAAGAGCAGAGAGTCACGCATCAGCCATCTTCTTCAGCGGGCCTGTCGAACCGACTTACACGCAGCAGATGGATCTGCCGGTTGTCGGCGTAAAGGACGCGGAACTGGAATTCCCCGAGCTTGGTCATCTCATCGCGCCCTGGCAAGTGGCCGAAGGACTGCATGATCAGACCGCCGATGGTATCGAACTCGTCATCGCTGAACTCACACTCGAAGTATTCGTTGAAGTCCTCGATGGGGGTGAGCGCTTTCACCACAAAGTCGTTGTCGCTCACTTTGCGGATAAAACTGTCCGCTTCTTCCTCGTCGGTCTCGTCTTCAATTTCGCCGACGATTTCCTCAAGGATATCTTCAATGGTCACCACGCCCGAGACACCACCATACTCGTCGATTACGACAGCCATGTGATAGCGGTTTTCACGGAACTCCCGTAGCAGGATATTCAGGCGCTTGCTCTCGGGAATGATATTGGCGGGGCGGATATGGTCTTCCAGGCGGAAGTCGTCCACGCCTTTCAGCACCAGCGGCAGCAGGTCTTTGGCCAGCAGGATACCGCGAATATCGTCGATGCTCTCGCCCACGACCGGGAAGCGGGAGTGGCCGGATTCGATGATCTTGGGGAGGAAGTCTTTGGGGCAGTCCTCAATGCTGACCACCACCATCTGCGAGCGCGGAATCATGATTTCCCGCACCTGTTGGCTGGATACATCCAGCGCGCCCTCGATGATGGACAGGGCTTCCGCATCCACCACCTTGTTTTCGGCGGCGTCTTTGATGATGTCCAGCAGCTCATCGCGGGATTTGGGTTCTTGTGAGAAGGCACCCAGTATTTTCTCCAACCAGTTTTTCTCCCCCGATCGGGGGCGGTTGGAAGAGGAGCTACTTGGGGGTTCGTCGGTGGTCATGGAAGTGGCCATACTCCGCGTTACTCGTCGGTTCCGTTGGTCGTTTTCTCGGCCCGCGCATCGTGCGCCGGCGCGTCAGCTGATTCTTCTGCGGGCAAATAAGGGTCTTTGATTCCCAAGCTGCCCAGTATCCGGGTCTCCAGATTTTCCATGATCTCGGCCTCATCGTCCTCGATATGGTCGTAACCCAGAAGATGCAGTGTGCCATGGACCACCATGTGTGCCCAGTGTGCGGACAGGGCTTTGTGCTGCTGTTCCGCTTCCCGCGCCACGACAGGCGCGCAGATGACCAGGTCGCCGAGCAGGGGCAACCCCAGCTCCGGCGGGATATCCGCTGGGAAGGAAAGCACATTGGTGGGTTTGTCTTTGCCGCGATACTGGTGGTTCAGGGCCTGACTCTCGTCTTCGTCGACGATGCGCAGGGCAATCTCGGCGTGCGCCCGGTGCTCGCCCACAGCGACTGATGCCCACAGGGCAAGATCGGTATCCGCGGGGAGCTGGGAGCAGGAGGTGGCCCGCTGCACATCCAGAAGGACGTCAGCGGGCGAGCGCGACTGGCTCTCGGACAGGTTGGCGTTCATGGGCGCGGCCTCAGGCCGCATCTTCTCCACTGCCGCTGGCGGCTTGCAGGGCCGCAGCCTTGCGCGCAGCGCGCTCCGCTTCCTGCTGGGCTTCCACTTCCGCTTCGTGCTCGCCGTAAGCCTCCACAATCCGCTGTACCAGCGGGTGGCGAACTACGTCTTTGGCGCCAAAGTGAGTAAAGCTGATCCCGTTGACGTTGCTCAGCACCTCGATCGCGTGTTTCAGGCCGGAGGCCTGGCCGCGGGGGAGGTCGATCTGGCTGGGGTCACCGGTAATCACCGCGGTAGAGCCGAAGCCGATCCGGGTCAGGAACATCTTCATCTGCTCGCGGGTGGTGTTCTGGCTCTCGTCGAGAATCACAAACGCGTTGTTCAGGGTACGGCCGCGCATATAGGCCAGCGGGGCCACCTCGATCACGTTGCGTTCGATCAGCTTGCCCACGGTCTCGAAGCCGAGCATTTCATACAGGGCGTCGTACAGGGGACGCAGGTAGGGGTCGACCTTCTGGCTCAGGTCACCGGGCAGGAAGCCAAGCTTCTCACCGGCTTCCACCGCCGGGCGTACCAGCAGAATACGCTCCACAGAATCCTTGAGCAGGGCTTCTACGGCGCAGGCCACGGCCAGATAGGTTTTACCAGTACCGGCGGGGCCTATGCCGAAGTTGATATCGTTGGTCTGCACCGCGCGTACGTATTTGCGCTGGTTGATCCCTCGCGGGCGCACGGAACATTTCTTGGTGCGGATCAGTACTACCTGATCGCCTTCCCCTTCTTCGATTTGCTGCTTTCCGCTGACCAGCTCTTCCACTCCGGACTCCTGCAGGGCAAGGTGAATCTGCTCCGGAGTCACTTCGTCGTTGGCTCCGGATTCCTGATACAGGTTGTTCAATATCTCGCCGGCGGCGCGGGCGGACTTGGCATCGCCGTAGAAGGCAAACTGATTGCCGCGATTGCGGATTTCGATATCCAGTCGCTGTTCTATCTGGCGCAGGTGTTGATCAAATTGGCCACAGAGGTTGGCCAGGCGGCGGGCGTCGTTTGGCTCAAGAGTGATACTGTGAGCGAGGGCTTGTGTTTCCAAATTGGGTTCCATGCACCTTTGTCTGATGGTTCAGTCTGTAGGTTATACCCATTTCACCGGTATGGGAAAGGCTGGTTTGTGACGAATGGGTTCTAACCGGTCTAGCGGCTTATAACAGGGGAGTATGACGGTTTTAGGTCGCTTCTGGAATTCGGTGCTTCGTAGGTGGTGGTGTGGCGGCCCCGCTACCGATAGCCCTTTGTGAGACACACCGTGAACCCTTCCCTGGGGGCTCTTCCGCGAGGTCCCTCTCGCGGAAGGTCTCACAAAGGGCTATCGGTATCGGCGCCTTAGCCCCGAGTTCCCGGTATTTTCGCCCCTGAACAGGTCGAAAATCACAGTTGTCAAAAGCTAAGGCGCTGATGTCGGGATTCGTTTCCGGGACCGTACGCGGCCATGGATGGCCGTGTCCGAGCGCACATGGATGTGCTTGTAGCGTGTCCCGGAAACGAATCCCGACAGCAGGGCCGCCTCGGGGCCTACTATTCGGTTGCCCCGAAGGTTAAATCAGCTCAGCGGCCCATCCAGCTCAGAAGCCACCAAAGTCCCACGCAGGGAGTTCGGCAGTGCTTCTTCAATCAGCACATCGGCAAACTTACCGATCAGCTCCAGCTGGTCACAGCGGAAATTGACCACTCGGTTATTTTCGGTGCGACCCTGCAGCTGGCCCGGGTCTTTCTTGGAGACGCCGCTGACCAGGACCCGTTCCACGTTCCCCACCATCCGGCGCGCGATTTCCGCGGCCTGCTGGTTGATGCGGTGTTGCAGCAGTTGCAGGCGGTGTTTTTTCACCTCTTCCGGGGTGTCGTCCGGCAGGTCCGCCGCCGGGGTGCCGGGGCGGGCGGAGTAGATGAAGCTGAAGGAAATATCGAAACCCACATCCTGGATCAGCTTCATGGTGGCCTCGAAGTCGCGCTCGGTTTCACCGGGAAAACCGATAATGAAGTCGGAAGACAGGCAGATATCCGGGCGGATCGCCTTCAGGCGGCGGATCTTGGACTTGTATTCAAGTGCAGTGTGGCCGCGCTTCATCGCCATCAGGATGCGGTCGGAGCCGCTCTGTACCGGCAGGTGCAGGTGGTTTACCAGCTCCGGCACTTCCGCGTACACATCGATCAGCGCATCGGAAAACTCCACGGGGTGCGAGGTGGTGTAGCGGATGCGGTCGATACCTTCAATGGCCGCAACATAGGTGATCAGCTCGGCGAAATCCACCATCTGGCCGTCTTCGCCGGGCGCGCGGTAGGCGTTTACGTTCTGGCCCAGCAGGTTGACCTCACGGACTCCCTGGTCCGCCAGGTGTGCCACCTCTTCCAGAACGTCCGCCACCGGGCGGCTGACTTCTTCACCGCGGGTGTAGGGCACTACGCAGAAGGTGCAGTATTTGGAGCAGCCTTCCATGATGGAGACAAACGCGCTCACGCCGTCCGCTTCCGGCTGCGGCAGGCGATCGAATTTTTCGATCTCCGGGAAGGAGACGTCCACCACGATCGCGCCGCTCTGCTGCTTTTTGGTTTCCATCATTTCCGGCAGGCGGTGCAGGGTCTGCGGGCCGAACACCAGATCCACATAGGGGGCGCGTTTGGCGATGGCCTCACCCTCCTGGCTCGCCACACAGCCGCCAACCCCGATGACCAGATCTGGGTTCTTTTCCTTCAAGTGCTTCCAGCGGCCCAGTTGGTGGAACAATTTTTCCTGCGCTTTCTCGCGGATAGAACAGGTGTTCACCAGCAGCACGTCCGCGTCTTCCGGATCGTCGGTCGGGACCATCTGATGGGATTCGCCCAGCAGATCCCGCATGCGCGCAGAGTCGTACTCGTTCATCTGGCAGCCGTGGGTCTTGATAAAGAGCTTCTTCACCGGCTTTTCGGTCGGTTCGGAGGGCTTCTCGGTGGACAACTCAATAGACATGGTGGGCCTGGTTAAAAACTGGTCAATTCAAAAAGGTGGGGCATTATACCGGCCGCGTTTGGGGCTGCATAGACGGGGCGCTTTGAGAGTGCTAACCTTCCGCGCTTTTTCGGGCCCAGCCCGCCTGTACACTAGAATATCCGGGGCTCTCGTAACTTTCTGCAAGTCTCCGCCCCCCTCATTGAGCGATCTATGGCAAACCCAATCTACAAAGTCATTTTCCACAACCAGAATCAGGTGTTCGAGCTCTACGCCCGTGCCATCTATCAGAGTGAGATGTACGGCTTTATCGAGGTGGAAGAGTTCGTATTTGGGGAGAAGTCCCAGCTGGTGGTGGATCCCAGCGAAGAAAAGCTGAAGACCGAGTTCTCCTCGGTGAAGCGTTCCTATATCCCCATGCACAGCATTGTGCGTATCGACGAGGTGGAGAAAGAGGGCGTCGGTAAGGTACATGAAGTGAAGGGGGACAAGGTGGCGCAGTTTCCGTTTCCGACCCCCATGCGCCATCCGACGGATTCCGACTGACGAGATGTCGGATGCGGTTGCAAAAACGGGCCACTGGCCCGTTTTTTTATGCCTGGAATTTGGGGCGGGTGTGTGGTGGGGAGGGGGCAATATCCGCCGGTGGGTAGAGGCGGGCGACACAGCCGTTAAATTCTGGCGCGCCAATTTCTATGTGAGCGCCATTTGTCGCATCGGGGGTGCCGTCGAAACACTGCCAGCTATGCTGAATAAGGGACCCATTTCTCCCCAAACCTAAAATGTAGTGGAAGTTTTTAGGTGACAGCATGACCTCGATTCCGGCCACCAAAGCCGCCATCTCTGCCCTTAAAATCGAACAGCGTGTCGAGCGCGATGTGAAAGCGGGCATTCCCGAACTCGATCGCCGCAACCATACCGAGAGCGAAGAGAGTATGCGCTCATATGTGGTGCGGGAAATAATCGGCCGGGTGCATGAGAACCGGCAGCGGGAACTGGACAAGGAACTGGCGGACCGCAGTGCGGTGGATATTCGCCAGCTCCATCAGGAAATGAAAAATACCGAATCCCTGGTGGAGAAGAGCACGGCTGGCCGCCTGGCAAACCTGGTCAGCGGTCTCAAGCAGCGGGCTCAGGAGTACGCCGCTCTGCGCATGGATCTGGAAATGTTCCGCCAGCGCAATGGGCTTACCCGCGAAGCGATTTATCGTGAGTCGAAATTGCTGCACTACGCCCTGATCTTTTTTATCGTGATCATGGAAACGGTGCTGAATGCGTTCTTCCTGTCGAAGGGCAGCGACCTTGGACTGGTGGGTGGCTTTTTTCAGGCGTTTATCATTTCCATGATTAACCTCGGCTTCGCCGTGTTTCTGGCGTTTTCCCTGCGCCACTGTTTTCATCAGAACCCGCTGAGAAAAATCGGCGCCGGCACCCTGTTCCTTGGGGTGCTGGTTACCGCCATCGTCTTTGTGCTCGGTGTCGGCCATTATCGCGAGGCACTGGAAGCCAACCCATTTACGGCTTCACAGGTGGCGATGACGACCTTGCAGGCGCAACCACTGGGGATTCAGGATTTTAATTCGTGGATTATGGTGGTGGTCAGCGGCATCGCACTGGTTCTGCTGGCGGCCAAGTTTTTTGTGGTGGATGACCGCTACCCCGGTTACACCGCCATAACCCGTCGGGTCAAACAGCAGCAGCGGATGTGGCGGGAAGCCCATGAAGATGCGATCGAAAGTGTAAACGAGATGGCGGAGGATATTCAGGAATCCATTTCCGAGACGGAAAAAACCATTCGCGCCCAGTTTATCCAGTTCAAGGCGAGTATTGAGCGCAGTGAGGAAATCCATCGTCATTACCACGAAGACATCATCAAAGCGCAAGGGTTGCTGGATGAGCTGGTGCGTTACTATCAATCCTACTCCGCGCGCATGATGAATCGGCGCTCCGCCTATTTCGGCGAACTGTTGCGGTTTGAGCTGGATAAACTGCCGCAGTTGAACACCACCGGGCTGGCCCAGCACAAGCGGGACCTCGCGACCTTTGAGGAAGTGATGGATGCGCTCGATCAGAGCTACCGTGAAGCGCTGGGGGTCGTCAACCGTCGCTGTGAGTCGATACAGGCTTCGCTGGCCGCCCTTGTGGATACGCTGGAGCTGGACCACGGTCTGCGGAGAGCATGATGGGAGGGATGTATCGTCGCCGCTCCCGTCGCAGTCGCGGCCGCAGTCGTATTTGGAGCCAATTGTCCGCCGAAGACAGAAAAGGCACATGGATTTTTGCCCTGGGGGCCCTGATCCTGGCGGCATTGCTTGTGTTTGCCCTGCAGGTCGTACGCTCCCCTGCGCGGGATTTCGACAAGGTCACGCTGTGTAACCCGCACCTGCCGCGGTTCGCTCAGCACCTGGTCGTGATTGACGCTTCGGATACGCTTTCGGCCCACCAGACCCACTTTCTCAAAACCCACCTCTCGGGTCTGCTCGAGTCGGCAGCGGTCAACGATCGTTTTTCCATTTTCGTGCTGGACGATCACTACAACGGACTTTCCGAACCGGTCATTAACCTGTGCAAACCGCACTCCGGGGAAGATGTCAGTGCCCTCACCGCCAACCAGCAGTTTGTACAGGCGTTGTACAAGCAGCGCTTTGAGCAGCCTCTGGATCACGCCATCAGCCGCGCGGTTTCCGGGGGCGAGCAGCCGGTATCGCCCATTTACGAGGCGCTGTCGGATGTGGTGGCACTCAACCACCTGGATCCGGCCGCCGAGAATGTGCACCTCACGATTGTCAGTGACATGATTCAGAACTCCCGCGCCGGTTCCGTATTCAAGCGTGGTTCCGCGGCCATTGACCAACTGCCCTTGATCGATTTGCGCCGCGCACGGACGCGGGTTTACTGGCTGGATCGCGAGAAGTACCAGCGCTACCAGACCGCGGAACTGGAGGCCAGCTGGCAGGATTACCTGGGCAGTGTTTCGCGGCTGGAAACCATTCAGCGGGTGCGCAACTGAGGTCGCTGACCACACCGTTATTCCCCGGTACAGCACTTTTCGTCACTATTTTCCTCCCTGTGGCCGGTTTGCAATAGAAGCTTCAAGAAACAGCCGCCGGTTTGTAAGAAAACTCAAGCAAAGTTTTATCCATCTGAAGTAGTCCGAACCCCTGATGGAATCTGGATGGAACTTGCCAATGAGTAATCGATATCGCGCCCTGTGGATTTCCGATGTTCACCTGGGCAGTCGGGACAGCGAGCCGCAACGGCTGGCGGATTTCCTCGCCCAGAATACGGCAGATACCGTGTATCTGGTGGGCGATATCTTTGACATGAAGGCCATGTCCCAGGGCAAGGGCAGCTGGTGCAAGGCTTCCAGCATGTTGCTGGAAATGTTGTCTGAACTCAGCACCCGCGTACCGGAAATCATCTACGTGCCCGGCAATCACGATGCCCCCATGCGCAGCTGGGCCGGCAAGCGCCTCGGCAATATCCGTGTTGAACGTGAGTGGACCCATACCAGTGCCGATGGCAAGCGCTATTGGGTGACGCACGGGGATCAGTTTGAACACGATATCGAAATCAATCCCGTCAGTTACCACATCGGTGACCAGAGCTACTACCTGATGTTGCGGATCAACCGCTGGATCAATTACTGGCGCAGTCGTTTTGACAAGCCCTGGTGGTCCCTCGCCAACCACGTGAAAAATCGGGTGAACGCCGCCCGGCGAATGATGAACAAGTTCGAGGAAGTCGCCATTCGTGAGACCGGGCGCCGTGGTTACGATGGCGTGATCTGCGGACACATTCACCGCGCGGGAATCCGTCACAGCGCCTCTCAGGAGAACGCGGTGACCTATGCCAATTGTGGCGACTGGGTGGATTCCATGACCGCCATTGTGGAAGAGAAAAATGGCGCCCTGAACGTACTGCACTGGCACCGGACACCGAAGATTGCACGCATTATGACAGAGGCGGTAGCCGCATGATCCAGCTCGAAAATCTGCTGCAGAAAAATCCCTGGTACAGCGCCGCGCCGAAAAGCCCCACACGCCGGCTGGTTTCCGCCACGGTAAAAAAAATCTGCTGTGAGCAACAGCTGCAGCAGTTTGGAAAAAATTTTCCGCACCTGGGTGGTCTGGATTTTATTCGCCAGGTGTTCCGCTCCTTTGACTTCCACTACGACGTCAATCTCGCGGAGCTGGAGCGGATTCCCACATCCGGCCCGCTGGTGATCGTGTCCAACCACCCCCTGGGCAGTCTCGATGGGCTGGCCCTGATCGACATGGTGGCGCGGGTGCGCAAAGACGTGAAAGCGGTGGCCAGTCAGCTGCTGTGGAATATCGAACCCCTGCGCGGCTATCTGCTGCCGGTGGATAACTTTAACGGTCGTACTCGCCGCGAAGATGTCGAAGGTATTTACAGCCACCTGCGTGCTGGCGGTGTGATTATCGTATTCCCCGCCGGCGAGGTCTCGCGCCTGACTCCTCAGGGCGTGCGGGATGGTCGCTGGAACCCCGGCTTTATCCGCTTTGCGGACAAGACCGGTGCGCCAATTCTGCCGGTACAGGTACGCGGACGAAATTCCCTGTGGTGGTGTGGTCTGTCGATGGTGAACAAGCCGCTGTCGACGCTGTGGCTGATTCGCGAAATGTTCAAGCAGGTCAGCAAAGGGATTGATATCCGCATTGGCACACCGGTAACCCCGGAGCACTACCGAGACTGGCCTATGGCGCCCCGCGCGCAGGCCAAGCTGTGGAAGAAACAGGTCTACCGCCTGCACAAAAATCCCCAGGGATTGGCGCCGGAGCCAATCGCCGCAGCGGAAGCCGCTCCCGAAGTAGCGGCGGTACTGGGCGACTGTGAGACGCTGGTGGCACAGGGTGAGTTTGAGGTAAAACTCTACCGCCAGCGCCCGGATTGCCCGGTGATGCGGGAGCTGTCCCGTCTACGGGAGATCGCCTTCCGCGCGGTGGGCGAGGGTACCGGCAACAGCCGCGACTGGGATGCGTTTGACGCCTGGTACGATCACCTGTTGCTATGGGACAAAGAGCGCCAGCAAATAGCCGGCGCTTATCGCCTGGTAAGTACCGATGGTCTCACCGCAGACAAGATATACAGCACCACCCTGTTCAACTATTCCCGTTCGCCGGAAGAGTGCCTGCCGGCATCGGCGGAGCTGGGGCGCAGCTTCCTGCTGCCGGAGTACTGGCGCAGCCGTGGCCTGGATCTGTTGTGGTGTGGTATCGGTCAGTGGATTCTGCGCAACAACCGCCGCTATCTGTTCGGGCCGGTCTCCATGCCCGGCAACTTTTCCCGCCGCGCCAAGTCCGCCATTGTGCGCTATTTCCTGCACCATTTCTCCACCAGTCAACCCATGGGTAACGCGCGTCTGCCCTTTATTGAGGCCCGTGCAGACCTGCCGGAACTCAGTGGTGATGCCACTGGCGACATGCTGCAGTTGAAACAGATTCTGAAAGAAGAGGGCGTTGTACTGCCGCCGCTTTTCAAAAAATACACCGCAGTGACCACCCCGGGCGGCACCAGTTTCCACGCATTCAATATCGATCCGGATTTCTGCGATTCGGTGGATGGTCTGGTGGTAGTGGACCTGGAGAAAATGGACTCCAAGTTTGCCAGGCGGTATCTGGCGGCAAGTTAAATAGTCAATCCATATTGCCGGTTGCGATCTATAAACTCGCCGCAACCGGCGCGCTTTTCCCTGCCCGCTTCTGCGATTCTGTTACGCTTGTGTTTCCTGTTCTTTCGCACCCGGGATAACACCGATGAAACAGTGGTGTCCGAAAGCGGTACTCGCCTGCCTGCTGCTGATTCTGGCGCAGGCGTTTTCTATTGCTGTGCTTTCTCAGGAAATAGAGGGGGCTGCCGAGCCCGAACTCGAGAATCAGCCGCACATCGCGCAACTGTCCATCAATGGCCCTATCGGCCCCGCCACCACAGATTATCTGGTTCGCACCAGTGAGACGGCGCAGGAAAATGGCGCGCGACTGATTATCGTCAATATGGATACCCCGGGGGGGCTGGATGCCGCGACGCGGGACATCATTCAGCATATTCTTGCTTCGGAAATCCCCTACGTCACCTATGTCACGCCTGCCGGTGCCCGCGCCGCCAGCGCCGGCACCTATATCCTCTACGCCAGTCATGTAGCGGCAATGACACCATCCACCACACTGGGCGCGGCGACACCGGTTCAGATGGGCGGCGTGCCCGGGCAACAGGAGGCTCCGCAGAAAACACCCGACAAATCGCCGAAAGACAGCGATGGTGGTGAAAAAGCGGACGCGGGTGATCAGCGCGGTGGTGAAAGTGAAGACAGCAAGCCCGCAAGTGCCATGGAACGCAAGGTGATCAACGATTCCGTGGCTTATATCCGCGGTCTGGCGCAACGCCACGGACGCAACGCCGATTGGGCGGAAAAAGCGGTGCGGGATGCCGCCACGTTGACTGCGCAGGAAGCATTGGCAGAAAACGTGATTGATGTGGTGGCGGAGAACCAGCAACAGTTGATGAAACAGTTGCCGAATCGCGAAATTGTATTGGACGGTAAAAAACAGCCGATCGCAGGCGATGTCGCTGAGCTGCCGGCGGTGGCTTACGAACCCGACTGGCGCAACGAATTGCTGTCGCTGATCACCAATCCCCAGATCGCCTATATCCTGCTGCTCATCGGTATATACGGCCTTATCTTTGAAGGCTATAGCCCCGGCGCCATAGTGCCCGGCGTGGTCGGTGTGATCAGCCTGCTGTTGGCGTTTTATGCACTGCAGGTGCTGCCGATCAATTACGTAGGGCTGGCGCTGATTATCGTGGGTGCGTTGTTGATTGCTGCGGAACTGTTTGTGCCGAGTTTTGGGGCGCTGGGTATTGGCGGCGTTATTGCGCTGGTGATCGGCTCAGTGATGCTGATCGACAGCGATGTGCCGGGTATGCGGGTTTCCAAGGCGTTGATTGGTTCTATTGCCGCGATCAGCGGCTTGGGGCTGCTGGGCCTGTTGTACGCCGTCGGCCACAGTCTGCGCAAACCCAAGGTGGCCGCGAATAAAGCCATGGTGGGGCGCACTGCGGTGGTGATCGATGTGGAGCCGGAATTACTGGTGAAAATTGACGGCGAAATCTGGCGCGCCTGCTGTGACAACCTGCTGACCGAAGGCCAGCTGGTGACCGTGACGGAGGAGCAGGGCCTGATACTGCAGGTTCGACCGGAGTAAGTCACCCACCGCGGTGGTCCATTCCACCCTATTTCACTCCAATCCAAAAAGGGAGCGTTGCTCATGATCAGTTACTTTGCCAGTCTGTTGATACTGGCGATCGTATTTATTGTGATGTATGCGATCCGTATCCTGCGGGAATACGAGCGGGCGGTGGTGTTCTTTCTGGGGCGCTTCCAGTCGGTAAAGGGGCCGGGCCTGATCATCATCATTCCAGTGATCCAGACCATGGAGCGGGTGGATTTGCGGGTGGTGGTGATGGATGTGCCTACTCAGGATGTCATCAGCCGCGATAATGTTTCGGTCAAGGTCAATGCGGTGGTGTACTACCGGGTAATTGATCCACAGTCGGCGATTATCAATGTGGAAAACTACCACGAGGCGGTGAGCCAGCTCTCCCAGACGACCTTGCGTTCGGTACTGGGTAAACACGAGCTGGATGAAATGCTGTCAGAGCGCGATAAGCTCAATGTGGATATCCAGAAAATCCTCGATGAGCAGACGGATGCCTGGGGGGTGAAGGTCACCAATGTGGAGATCAAGCACATTGACCTGGACGAAAGCATGATCCGCGCCATCGCCCGTCAGGCCGAGGCGGAACGTTCACGGCGGGCGAAGGTGATTCATGCGGAAGGGGAGGCGCAGGCAGCGGTAAAACTGACGGAGGCGGCGGATCAGCTTTCCAGGAACTCGAATGCGATTACCCTCCGCTACATGCAGACCCTGATCGATATCGCCGGAGAGCAGAATTCGACGATTGTATTTCCGTTGCCCATGGACTTGATCAAGCCGCTGCTGAAAGGCGGCCAGACCGGTGGCGAAGGAACCCCCTAATGGGATTCCCTCGATACTTCGTCACCGGAGGCTCCAACCAGAAAGTCCAGGTCGGCGCCCTGGTCTGCCTGTAAGACCGTATCGATATATAGTTTTGCGTAGCCCCGTTGATAGGTTGGTGCGGGTCGATGACTGTTCCAGTGCCGCAGGCGGTCTTGCAATTCCTCATCCGAAATTTTGAGGTTGAGACTGCGCGCTTCGCCATCGAATTCGATCAGGTCGCCGGTCTGCACCACGGCCAGCGGGCCACCGGCGCTGGCCTCCGGGGCAACGTGCAGAATCACCGAGCCAAACGCCGTGCCACTCATGCGCGCGTCAGAGATCCTCAGCATATCTTTGACCCCTTTTTCCAGTAGTTTTTTCGGTAGCGCCATATTGCCCACTTCCGGCATCCCCGGATACCCCTTGGGGCCGCAGCCTTTCAGCACCATGATGCTGTGCTCGTCGATTTCCAGTTCCGGCAGGTCCTTGCGCGCGTGATAGTCCTCAATAGATTCGAAGACGACCGCGCGTCCCGTGTGCTTAAGCAGCGCCGGTGAGGCGGCATTGGGCTTGATGATGGCGCCACGGGGGCACAGATTCCCTCGCAATACCCAGATCCCGGAGTTTTCCGTCACCGGGTTGTCCAGGTTGCGGATAACGGTATCGTTGTAGCACTCGGCTTCTTCAATCTGTTCACCGAGGGTGTGGCCACTGACCGTCACCGCGGACAAATCGAGATGACTGCCAATCTTTTTCATCACTGCGGGAAGGCCACCGGCATAGTGGTAGCCCTCCATAAGGAAGCGGCCCGACGGCATCAGGTCGACCAGCAGTGGCAGGTCGCGACTGTAGCGGTCAAAGTCTTCCAGTTGCAGGTCAATCTTCAGACGCCCGGCCAGAGCCAGCAGGTGCATGACCGCGTTGGTCGAACCACCAACTGCCGCGTTCACCTTGATCGCATTGATCAGTGCGCTGCGGGTGACGATATCTTTTATGCGCACGTCATCCTGCACCAGTCGCACGATTTCGCGCCCGCTCATGTGTGCCATCGCCTGGCGGCGTGCGTCCACCGCGGGAATCGAGCTGTTGTACGGCAGGCACAAACCCATGGCTTCCACAAGATTGGATACCGTAGATGCGGTGCCCATGGTCATGCATACCCCCCGGGAGCGGGACATGCCGCTTTCCGCAGCGATGAAGTCCTCCTGGCTCATTTCACCGGCGCGCACTGCCTCAGAGAATTTCCACACGTCGGTGCCCGAGCCGATATCGCGACCGCGAAACTTGCCATTCAGCATCGGGCCGGAGGAGACCACAATTGAGGGAAGGTTGACGCTGGCGGCGCCCATCAGCTGGCCCGGGGTGGTCTTGTCGCAGCCACCGAGCAGTACCACGCCGTCAATGGGGTTGCCGCGGATGGATTCTTCCACGTCCATGGCGAGCAGGTTGCGAAACAGCATGGCGGTGGGCCGCATCTGGGTCTCGCCCAGACTGGTGACCGGAAATTCCAGCGGTACGCCGCCCGCTTCCCAGACACCACGCTTCACATACTCAGCGATCTCCCGCAAGCCGGAATTGCAGGGTGTGATTTCGGACCAGGTGTTGCAGATGCCAATGATGGGGCGGCCATCGAAAATATGGTCCGGGTAGCCCTGGGCCTTCATCCAGGAGCGGTGGATAAAGCCGTCTTTATCGGATTTGCCGTAACTCAGCTGGCTGCGGCGGGGAGGGTGGCTCTTACCGGGGGTCTTGTTATTTTTCTTCATGCAATGCGTACTCGAAATGGCGTGCTAGAGAAACTGTGTGCTTGAGTGGCGCAACAGGGCCGCGTCACGGGGCGGCCATTGATAAGACGGGCAAGCCGGTGAAAACTGATACTGTCGATTCAAGCGTCAGTTTTCACGGTGGGGGACGCAGTGGGCGGGGAGGTCCGCCCGGTTTGCGGGGTTATTTGTTCAGCAGGCGTCTGAACAGTGCGGCGGTTGAGCCGTCCCATGTCTCCGGGATACCGCTATCCATGGCCTGGTGAACGCCATTGCCAAGGATTTTGCCCAGCTCCACACCCCACTGATCAAATGGGTTGATATCCAGCAGGCAGCCAAAAGTAAACACCTTGTGTTCATAGAGCGCCAGCAGACTGCCCAGGTGGAACGGGTCCAGCTTTTCCACAACCAGAGTGTTGCTGGGGCGGTTGCCCGGCACCACCTTGTGGGGGGCCAGCTGGTGCACCTCTTTGTGGGTGTGGCCAGAAGCCTCCAGCTCCTTGCGCGCCTCTGCTAGGGACTTGCCCTGAAGCAGTGCCTGGCTCTGGCTCAGGCAGCAGGAGAGCAGCCATTGGTGTTGTTCCTTGAGCTCAGAGGTGGGCTCCTTGATCGCGATAAAGTCCGCCGGGATCATGTCGGTGCCCTGGTGCAGCAACTGATGGAATGAGTGCTGACCGTTGCTGCCCTCGGCACCCCAGATAACCGCGCCGCTCGGGTAGGGGAGCTGCTCGCCACCGCGGGTCACACTCTTGCCCAGGCTCTCCATATCCAGCTGCTGCAGCCAGGCCGGGAATTTGGCCAGGCGCTGGGCGTAAGGCAGTACCGCGAGGCTGCCAGCACCCCAGCACTGGCGATACCAGAAGTGGATCAATGCCATGAGTACCGGCAGGTTTTGCGTAAACTCCGCCTCGGCAAAATGGCGATCCATGGCATTGGCGCCTTTCAGCAGGTCGTTGTAAACGTCAAATCCACAGGCCAGGGCAATCGGCAGGCCGATGGCAGACCATAGAGAGTAGCGGCCTCCCACCCAGTCCCACATGGGAAAAATATTCTGTGCCGCGATCCCGAAGTCCTGGGCGGCGACGATATTGCTGCTCACCGCTACAAAGTGTTTTTCCAGATCGGACTCCGCACAGCCCGCGTCGAGCACCCACTGGCGCGCTGAGAGGGCGTTCTGGCGGGTTTCCAGGGTGGAGAAGGACTTGGAGGCGACGACGAACAACGTCTCGTCAGCGGGCAGGAGAGCGGTGGTATCGCTCAGGTCGGCACCGTCGATATTCGCCACAAAGTGCACGGCCAGCTCTGGATTATGCCAGGGGCGCAGTGCTTCCCACACCATGCGCGGCCCCAGATCCGACCCGCCGATGCCGATATTGACCACGTGGCGGATGCGCTTGCCGCTAAAGCCGGTCCAGGTTCCGCTGTGGATCTGTTCAACGAACTTGGCCATCTGCGCGCGGCAGTCGGCTACCGCCTGCTCATGTTCGGTCTGGGGCTCGCCCTGAAAGCGCAGTGCTGTGTGCAGGGCCGGTCGGTGTTCCGTGTTGTTGATGTTGCTGCCCGCAAGCAGGGCATCGATACGGCTTTTGAGTTGTGCGGTATCGGTGTAATCCAGCAGCTGTTGCAGTGTTTCTGCGCTCAGCAGGTTTTTACTGTAGTCCAGGTAAATACCGGCAGCTTCCGCGCTGAAGGTCTGCGCGCGCTCCGGGTCAGTCGCGAACAGATCGCGCAGGGACCAGCGCTGTTGGTCTTTGTGTTGTTGCAGAGAGGCGATGGCGGCAGACAGGGGGAGAGCATCCATGGTCAAAATATCTTCGCTGAAAGTGTTATGTTCGGCAGGAAAGTTGCTGATATTAGCGACAAACGATCGTCGCGGCCAGTGCGGCGCAGATTGGGAATACCTGTGCAATTCAGGTGCAGGAAAACAGCAACCTGTTACAAAAATGGTGCTCTGGTAGTGGATCGCCTTTGGGGCGCGGAGGGCTGGTAACGGAGGGTGCAGGAAATCGCGGGCGTGATTTTTCGGGATCCAGAATGCAAAATGCCGCTTCGAAAAGCGGCATTTGCATGAACCTGTCAGAGAGTGATTATTTAACCACTTTCATACAGCGAACATTATCGGATGCCATCCAGCAATCCGCGTCCGCAGGACAAGCCATGGAAGTCGGAATTTGCTCTGATCCTGGAGGGCAGGCGGCCGGCATCGGAGCCGGTGCACAACAACCTGCGAGGACCAGTGCACAAATAATTCCGGTTAAGTACTTGGCTGGAGTGAAATTCATCCCCTAACTCCTTTCCGTTGATGTTAGTCAATAGCATAGACAATAAAACGTCACCTGTTTGGTGTGCTTTGTAAAAATCTTTTCTACAAACATACCGCCCAATGGAGTGTAATAGGCGCGCGGTTAAAATAGCCGCCACAGGTGAATTCAGGATAAAAACGCCGCCAGTTTGTCGTCCCAGTGGGCCTGAATTTAAAGGGTTAAACGCCAAATTACGTTTAACAGCCACACTGCATCATTGCAGAGTGGGTATTATTTTTTTTCAGTAAAGTGAAAAAGAATTTTTTTTCCTTCTTTGAGCGGAATTCGCGAAGAAGGCGGCGCCAGAAAATACTGGTTGGCTGGGCAGGGGCTGGGGAAGGACTGGTTTTCACCCGTCGATTTTCGCGCATTTTTTCACGCGCGCACCAGGTGCGCGCTCTGTGGGACATTCATTTTCCGGGCGGGAGAGAGGAATCGACGGTGGCTCAGGTTCCGGATTGCAAAAACCGGCCGAACGAAAGGGCCACCGATTCCTGACGCTGTGGGTCGCGCAATACCCCCAGCAGCACATTGCGCAATTGCGGAAGGAACAGCAGGTCGCTCAGCAGCAGGTTGAAGGTTTCCTGGGGCTGGCTTGCGCTGAGGCGTTCCAGCCAGCTTTTGGCCAGCACCGCTTGCGACAGATCCTCGTTGCAGCGGCTGCCAATTGCCGCGAGTACTTCCGGCTGGGTGGCGGCTCCAGCGGGGTTCTGCTGCAGAATCCAGCGTAGAAACTGCTGCCGCATTCCCGTTGCCGGGCTGTGGGAGATACCGCGAATCACCGCAATCACCAGGGCGAAATCCGGTGTATCGGACTCCAGAGATTGCCTGGCTCGGGCAATCAGTGGTTCCACCAGCTGGTGTTCAATGGCTTCGCTTTCAAAGCCCTGACTGAGGGAAATAAGTGCTGGTGCGGCGAAGCGAGTGAGGTTTGCCGCCAGGTTTTCCTGCTCTTTGTCCCAGCGCACCGCCAGATCTGCCAGCCCCTGCAGTGCCAGCTGCTCCCAGGGAAACGCAGCGGGATCTTTGGCGTAGGCCTTGGCGGCGGGATAGTGGTTACTGGGCGGGTGCCCGAGTAGCTTTGCCGCTTGCGCGTGAAACACCGCCCGCTTGTCGGTTGCCGGCGTAAACATCAGCCCGCTGTTTTCCAGTGCCTGTTGCAGTGCCTTGGCGGGGGCCTGACCGTTACTTGCCGCCTCGTTGGCAGGGTGCAATGCCTGGTGCAGCGCTCGCAGGAAACGATCGCGGATTGGCAACAGCAGTTTGCCCTGCTCATCCAGTGGCAGGCGCAGGAACCACACGGCGGGTTCGTCGGCGCTGTTTTCATTTTCAGTGCGTCGCGGGGTCAGCAGCAGTCCGCACCAGGCCTGGCGCAGATAGGGGTGCGGCCAGGGGCTGGCACCATCCTCAAACGCTTGCGCGGCTTTTCTGGAAACAGGGCGCACCCGGCGCCCCAGGTCGAACCAGCGCAGATCAAAATCCGCATCGGTAATCAGGTCGGTCAGGGTGTTGGCCATCGGATACTTCAGGCTTTTTCTGCATCTTGTAGGGGTTGCTGTGCGCCCAGTGGCATCTGCTTGAAGTGCAGCCAGCCATAGGCGATGGCGAGCAGTGGACAGATGATATTGAACAGGGCGAAGGGGGCATAGGTAAAGGTGGCGATACCCAGGGTGGCGCTCATGTAGGCACCGCAGGTATTCCAGGGGATGAGTACCGAGGTGATGGTGCCGGAGTCTTCCAGGGTGCGCGACAGGTTGAGGCCGTGCAGCCCTTTACCTTCAAAGGCTTCGCGGAACATACGACCGGGAATGATGATCGCCATGTACTGGTCGCCTGCGGCGGCATTCATGCCGAAGCAGGTGAGTACCGTAGAGGTGATCAGGCTACCCACGGTTTTCACACCAGACAGAGCCCAGTTGACAATGCGCTCCAGGAAACCGGCGCGCTCCATGACACCGCCGAACGCCATGGCGGAAATAATCAGCCAGATGGTGTTGAGCATGCTGCTCATGCCGCCCTTGGACAGCAGTGAAGCCACCGCTTCGTTACTGGAGGTGGATTTATAACCATCGAACAGACTGTGCCAGGCGCCTTTCAGCAAGCTCAGTGGCCCTTCACCGCCGGCCAGCTGACGGGTAGCGTTGGGTTCGAAAATCATCGCGATCATACAGCCAACCAGCGCGCCGATAATCAGCGTCGGGTAAGCGGGTACTTTCTTCCACGCCATGGCGAGCAAAAGCACCAGTGGCAACATACTGACGATCGATATGCTGAACTCTTCCTGCAGGGCTCCCAGCAGGGTCTGGATGTCTTCCGCGGAAGCGTGGCCGGTATTGGAGCTGAGTCCGATGACCGCAAACACGACCAGAGCGATGGTGAAAGCCGGGATGGTGGTCCACAGCATATGGCGGATGTGCAGGAACAGGTCGTTGGAGGTGACTGCGGCGGCCACATTGGTGGTATCGGAAAGCGGCGACATCTTGTCGCCGAAGTAGGCGCCGGAGATCACCGCGCCGGCGGTAATTGCCGGGTTCAGGCCGAGGGCCGCAGCAATACCCATCAAGGCGACGCCGAGGGTGCCCGCGGTGGTCCAACTGGAGCCAATACTCAGGCCGACAATGGCACAGATAATACAGCTGGCGGCGTAGAACCACTGGGGAGACAGCATCTGTACCCCGTAATAGATCATCGACGGCACGGTGCCGGCGAGAATCCAGCTGCCGATCAGCGCGCCCACCGCCAGCAAAATCAGGATGGCGCCAAACACCAGACTCATGCCGTGCAGCATGCCGCCTTCCATTTCCTTCCAGGTAAAACCGTTTTTCATGCCCACGAGTGCGGCGACCCCGGCACACAGCAGCAGGGCAATCTGATTGGGGCCGTAGGAGGAATCTGCGCCGTAGAAAAAGACCGACAGGGACAGCAGGGCGATCAGGATCAGGAGCGGGATCAGGGCATCCAGCAAACTGGGGGTACGGGAGTCGTGGTGCGACTCGCTGGAACTGGTGTGACTCAAGGCAGTCTCCTAGTGGCAGGCAAGTATCCGACTCCCAGCTTGTGACCGGGGAGCCAGGTCAGTTTCTTGTTATAAAGCGGCCTATTCTCGGGGGCGGATTCCCATATGTCTATAGTGATGCCGGTGAGGTCGGCAGTGGTAAACAGGCGCGGGTTACCCGGGAGTCGGCGTTGGCGCTGGCAGTTCGTCGCCGCATCCGGTATGTTCTGCGCCGGTTTCGCCCGGCAATCCCCGAAACTGGTATCGGGGGGCGCGCACTGGGCCAAAATAAGAAAGCGCCAGAGCGTGGCGGGCCCGAATCCTCGGCGCGCTGAAGTTGGCAGGTAGCACTACTCCATGAATGCGAGAAATATCGACCCCAGTCTGTTTGATGAAATTCGCCCCTACCGGGACGACGAGGTGCGCGCGGTACTGCGCCGCCTGGTAGAAGATCCGGAAATGTCCCGGGTTGTGGCCCATTCCCTCCTTCCCGGCGCGGCCAGCAAGCTGGAGCGCCCCCTTGCCTGGCTGGTACGCCAGTTTGTGCGCTTTGAGTTTCGCAATGCCAGGGATGTGCGCGGTGTACAGGAGGTGATCGCCAAGTATCTGGAAAAAGCGGTCAACCGCACCAGCTGTGGGCTGACCATTTCCGGTCTGGATACTCTGCCGCGAGATCGCGCCTGTCTGTTTGTCAGTAATCACCGGGACATTGCCATGGACCCGGCGCTGGCGATTCTCGCCATGTTCAAGGAAGGGCACGAGACCTCTCGCATCGCGATTGGTGACAATCTGCTGTCCAAGCAGTTTGCCACCGATATCATGAAGCTCAACAAGTGTTTTGTGGTGAAACGCAGTTCCGGCAGCCGCCGGGAGAAGCTGATGGCCGCGACCACCCTGTCGAACTACATCCACCACTCCATCGTCAACGACAATGAGCACGTGTGGATCGCCCAGCGTGCCGGCCGTGCCAAAGACGGGCTGGACCGCACCAACCCGGCGCTGGCGGCAATGTTCGCCATGGCCAAGCCCAAGGAGCAGCCGTTCGCCGATTTCTGGCGGGAACTGCATATTGTGCCCCTATCCATTTCCTACGAGTGGGATCCCTGTGATCGCTACAAGGCGCGGGAGCTCTATATCAAGGAGCACAAGGACGAATATCAGAAGGAAGCCCACGAGGATCTGGGTAGCATCGGTAAAGGGGTTGTGGGCAAGAAGGGACATGTCCATGCCGCCTTCGGTACCCCGATTGAAAAGGACTTCAATGACGTGGCGGCGCTCGCCGACGAGATCGATCGTCAGATTATCGGCAATTATGTGCTGCACCCCACCAATCTCATCGCCTATCAGATGATTTACGGAGAGGCGCCACAGGTGCCGGTGGGGTATCCCCCCAAGCCCTGGCACCCGGACGAGCATCAGGAGATCCGCGCCCAGTTCGAGCAGCGTATGGCCGCCATAGACGAGCGCTGGCGGGATAAGGCCATCCAGGGCTACGCCAATCCGGTGGTTTCCCGTCTCGCTTTTGAACAGTGAGCCGAAAGCCGATTGGCGCTCCCTTGAGCAAGCGTGGATAATGGCCGGCTGATTTCCCCATCATTTGTAGGTTCAGCCGGTCCCCAGTGCTCAGCGATAAAGACAAAGAATCCATCCAGACTGCCTATCGTCAGTTTCTCAACGGCCGCGAGCTGAAAGCCCGCTACGGCCAGAAACTGATGATTGCGGCCATTGCCCGTGCGTTGGGCGGTATCGAGCGCAACGGTGCCGGCGAACGCGATCACAGCAAGACCGACGGCCAGCATATCTGCGTGGTCGAGGCCGGCACCGGTACCGGTAAAACCGTTTCCTACCTGTTGGCGGCCATTCCCATGGCCATCGCGCACGACAAAACCCTGGTGGTGTCCACGGCGACCGTGGCCCTGCAGGAACAGATCATCCTCAAAGACCTGCCGGAGCTGGTGCGCCACTCGGGTCTCAAGTTCGACGTTGCCCTCGCCAAGGGGCGCGGGCGATATCTGTGCCTGTCAAAACTGGACCAGTTGCTCACCGAGCTTACCTCCAGTGGTGTCGGTGCCTCCCTGGCACTGTACGAAGACGAAAAGCCCCAGGTGGATGAGGCCGGGATCAAACTCTATCGGGAAATGGCCGACGAGCTGGCCAGTGGAGGCTGGGATGGCGACCGCGACAACTGGAAAGACACCCTGGAAGGGGAGGACTGGAGCCGGGTCACCACCGACCACCGCCAGTGCAGCGGCCGCCGCTGTCCCCATGTCAGCGGCTGCAGCTTCTTCCGCGCCCGCGAGAGCCTCGGCAAGAGCCGCGTAATCGTTGCCAACCACGACCTGCTGCTGGCGGACCTGGCCCTGGGGGGCGGCGCGATTCTGCCGGCGCCGGAAGATTCCATCTATGTACTGGACGAGGCGCACCACCTGCCGGACAAGGCGCTCAATCACTTTGCCCACCACAGTCGTGTCGGCGCCACCACTGGCTGGCTGGATCAGGCCAATAAGAATCTGAGCCAGCTGCTGGGGGAGATTGGCGATGGTGGCGAGCTGGATCGCGCCGGTGAGGACCTTCCGGCACTCTTCACCTCCGCCAAGCAGAAGCTGGAAATGGCCTGGCCGCTGATCGAAGATCTGTGTGAATTCGAGGAGGAGCGCGGCCGCGGCGGCCAGCAGTCCCGCAGTGCCCGCCACCGCTTTGAAGGCGGCGTGGTGCCGGAGTCCCTGATGCAGATCGCCGACCAGCTGCGCGAGGATTTCGACGAGATGGAGGCGCTGCTGGGCAAGATGGTGCAGGTGGTCCAGCGCATGATGGAAGATGCCCATAGCCCGGTGCCGATTGTGGATCTGGAGCGCTGGTATCCGGTACTCGGTGGCTGGCACGGCCGCGCCGAGGCCAACCTGCAACTGTGGGCCAATTATTCAAGAGAGGATCAGGGCTCTGTGCCCCAGGCGCGCTGGATCACTCTGGTGGACTGGGGTGGTTCCTTTGATTTTGAAGTGTGCAGCTCGCCCATTCTCGCCGGTAAAACCCTGGAATACAGCCTGTGGCGCCGCTGTTACGGCGCCGTACTGACCTCCGCCACACTGACGGCGCTGGGACGTTTTGACCGCCTCAAGATGCGCGCCGGTACCCCGGATAACGCCAGCTACGAGGTTGTCCCCAGCCCGTTTGATTTCTCCCGCGCGGAATTGCGCGTGCCAAGAGATGCGGTGGAGGCCAACAATGCGGATCTGCACACCGATGCGGTGATCGAGGCGCTTCCGGCGCTGCTGGATTCGGAGGAGGAGGGCGGGGCCCTGGTGCTGTTTGCGTCGCGGCGGCAGATGGAAACCGTCTATGAATCCCTGCCGGGTACCTGGCGCAACCGCATCCTGATGCAGGGGCAGCAATCCCGCCAGCAATTGCTGGACAGTCATAAGAAAAGTGTCGACAAGGGCGGACGCAGTGTGCTGTTCGGCCTCGCCAGTTTTGCCGAAGGCCTCGATTTACCCGGGAACTACTGCCGCCATGTAATCATTGCCAAGCTACCCTTTGCGGTGCCGGATGATCCGATTGAAGCGGCGCTGGCGGAGTGGATTGAGGCCAAGGGTGGCAATTCGTTCATGCAGATCACGGTGCCGGATGCCGCCCTGAAGCTGGTGCAGGCCTGTGGCCGCCTGCTGCGCACCGAGAAAGACAGCGGCACGATCACGCTGCTGGACCGGAGAATTGTCACCAAGCGCTATGGCCGCGCCATGCTGGACTCACTGCCGCCGTTTCGACGCGCCATCAACTAGATTTGTTTTGTTATGAAATCCATTTATTCGGACATCGCTACACTGTTGCTGGAGCTCGAGGCGGAGTTGCGCGCACTGGACCTGTGGGAAGACACTCCGCCTAGTGCCGAAGCCCTGGCCAGCACCCAGCCTTTTTGTGTAGATACCCTGACGTTTCCGCAGTGGCTGCAGTTCGTGTTTCTCACGCGTATGAGTCATCTGGTGGAGTTTGAGCAGCCCTTGCCGCAGCAGTGTGGCATTGCGCCTATGGCCGAGGAACACTTCCGCGGTAGCAGCCAGACGGGGGCGGCTCTGGTTGCCAAGCTGACTGAAATTGACGAGCGACTGGTTCGCGGCTGAGTCCCTTCCGCGCCGGGTTTCGCCGATTGTCGCTTGATTCGTTGTGACCAGTTGGTACCATCGCGTCTCGCCGTTTAGCGGCTACCCTGTTCCTCATCTGTACGCCACAACACTGAAAAAGGGTGATGGGGCCCCCGGTGCAGTTGTGAAGTGGATAAGGTAATATCCGGGCTTTGCAAAATTCAGGGTACATGGAGTACCCGTTGCCATACCGCCAGGATTACTTGATAACAGTGCAAAGGGCCAACCCCGCGCCCTAAGGTAGTAATAAGAACAGATGCGGTTTTTGCCTTGTATTTCCCTGTTGCTGCTTGTTCAGCTGCTCGCCGGTTGTGAGACGCTGCGCCTGTCGCAACCAGCTCCCCCGGAATCGCCCAATGTGTTTGAGGAAACGCCCCCGGCCCAGGCGGCTCCCGATGCAACCGGTCAGTGCCCGCCGGTTGAAGCGGTGGTGTGTGCCGAGCCCGAAGTCAAAGTGGTGGAGCGGGTGATCGAGCGCAAGTTCGAGACGATCGTCGAAGTACCGGTGGCCAAAGACAAGCTGGTGTTGGGGTCGGAAGAGTATTTCGTCATCGAGCCCGGCGCTTTGCGCCTGAAGGCGCTGGTGGATACCGGGGCTGCAACCTGCTCCCTGAGCGTCAGTGATATGACACCGTTCGAGCGCGACGGTAACGACTGGGTGCGCTTCAACCTCTCTGATGGTGGCGATGCAGAGCCACTGAAAATCGAGCTGCCCATCAAGCGCCATGTGCGGGTGGCGCGCCCGGGGTTCGAGCGCCAGCGCCGACCGGTCGTGAATATGAGTCTTTCCATCGGTGAGGTGACCCACATGGTGGAAGTCAACCTGGTGGAGCGGGGGGAGTTTGAGTTTCCGCTTCTGGTGGGGCGCAACTTTCTCAAAGATGCCGCAGTGGTGGATGTGAGCCGCAAACTGGTGCAGGGCAACGGCACCGCACCGGCGGTTGGCAAGTAAACACGAAACCTCGGAAATGTGGCGCCGTTACTGGCAGAACGCGCAGTAATCGGCAAAATACGCGGCCAAAAGCTGCAATCCATTTTGAAACGGGGAATGGCGAATGTCGCCACGGGCTCAGGTCTATATTCTCGCCGCGATACTCGCCCTGATGGGCGCCGGCCTAACCATCTACAAAAATGTCGAACTGGGCTTCCCGCTATTGCCCGGGGAATACCGCACCGTCTGGACGATCGAGGCCAAGGTGCGCTTCAATGCCGATAGCGGCCCCGCCAAGGCAGCGCTGACTCTGCCCCGGGAACAGCGCAATATGGAAGTCCTAGGAGAAACCTTCAGCTCTTCCGGCTACGGTTTCAATATCATTAGCGAAGACGACGAGTATCGCGCGGTCTGGGCCAAACGCCAGGCCAGCGGCGTGCAGTCG
Organism: Microbulbifer elongatus; assembly: GCF_021165935.1. NCBI lineage: Bacteria > Pseudomonadati > Pseudomonadota > Gammaproteobacteria > Cellvibrionales > Microbulbiferaceae > Microbulbifer > Microbulbifer elongatus. The sequence goes on from NZ_CP088953.1 coordinate 1,999,588, forward strand.
CTTTTCTACCAACTGGATGTGCACCAGACACCGGGTGCCGCTCTGGAACAGCCGCTGGATCTCAGCACTGAGGTGGTCAAACCGCTGCTCAGTGCCGCTGAGCAGGAAGCGGTACGTCAGGCTATCTACTCCCTGGTCGGCAGCGCGCGCGAACGCTCCTCTGATACCAGCACCTTTACCTCGGAGCTGCTCACCGCACTGAGCGATAACCGCAATCAGGACAGCAATCTGATCTTCGGGTACTACAAAAATCGCTCGTATGTGGATGTGGCACTACTGGTGCTGGCCGCTGCAGATATCCCGGCGCACCGTATTCGCGGTTTGTATCTGGAAGACGACCGCCGCCGCTTGGATCCGGAAGACCTGCTGGAAATCTACGACGGTGAGCGCTGGATAGTGTTCGAGCCGCAGAGCGGCTCACCGGGCGTGCCGAAGAATTTCTTTATCTGGCAGCGCGGTGGCAAGAGCCTGCTGGATGTGGAAGGCGGCCGCAACTCTGGCGTGACCTTCTCGGTGATTTCCAATGATGTACCGGCCCGCGACGTGGCCATGCTGAGTACCAGCCAGGAAAAAGAAGCCCTGGTGGATTTTTCCATCTACAGCCTGCCTATCGAACAGCAGAGTATCTTCAAACTGATCCTGCTGGTGCCGGTGGGCGCGCTGGTGGTGGTGCTGCTGCGGGTGTTTGTGGGGCTGCGCACATCGGGCACCTTTATGCCGGTGCTGCTGGCCATTGCGTTTATCGAGACACAGCTGTTCACCGGTCTCGCTATTTTCGTGCTGATTCTGATTCTCGGCCTGTGGATCCGCTTCTATCTGAGCCGGCTCAACCTGCTCCTTGTGGCGAGGATCGCCGCCGTGGTGGTCACGGTGGTGATTCTGATGGGTGCCATCAGTGTGGTGAGTTACAAGCTCGGCATCGAGCAGGCGCTGACGGTGACCTTCTTCCCGATGATTATTCTTGCCTGGACCATCGAGCGCATGTCTATTGTGTGGGAAGAGGACGGCCCCTATGAGGTAGTGGTGCAGGCCGGGGGCAGTCTGCTGGTGGCGGTGATCGCCTGGTGGGTGATGACCAACCGCTACATCGAGCACTGGACCTTCAATTTCCCCGAGCTGTTACTGGTGCTGCTCGGCTTTATCATGATCGTCGGTAACTATACCGGTTACCGCCTCGGTGAACTGGCGCGGTTCCGCCAGCTGGTGCGCTGATGCATCTGCCGACTTTTTTTCGCGGTGGCCTGGTCTCGCCTTTTTCGCTGCGGAAGCTCGGCGTACTGGGCATGAATGCGCGTAATGTGCACTACATTGCGCGCTACAACGATCGCGATAAATACCCCATCGTCGACGACAAGCTCAACACCAAGCGCCAGGCCAAGCGCTACCGGATTCCCGTCCCGGAACTGATTGCCGCCTTCGAGACCCAGCCCAGCCGCAAGCGGGTGATGGAGGTCATCGAGCCGCTGGAAAAATTCGTGATCAAACCGGCCCGCGGTTCCGGTGGAAAGGGCATTCTGGTGATTGTCGGCCGCGACGGTGATGAATATCGAAAACCCTCGGGCAGCAAGGTCACTGCCCTGGATATCCAGCGCCATGTGAGCAATATCCACAGTGGTCTCTACAGCCTTGGCGGTAAGCCCGACCGGGTAATGATCGAGGCGCTGGTGGATTTCGACCCTGTCTTCGACAAGTACTCGTTTGAGGGGGTGCCGGATATCCGTGTGATCGTTTTCCGCGGCTACCCGGTCATGGCCATGTTGCGTTGCTCCACCCACGATTCCGACGGAAAAGCCAATCTGCACCAGGGCGCAGTGGGGGTGGGCGTGGATCTCGCCACGGGCAAGGCTGCCCACGCGGTGCAGCGGGGGATGCGGGTGGAGATTCACCCGGATACCCAGATGCCCTTCGCCGATCTGGAGGTGCCGGACTGGAAAGAGCTGGTGCGCCTGGCGGCCAGCTGCTACGAAATGACCGGGCTTGGCTACCTCGGCTGCGATATCGTGCTGGACCGCAAACGCGGGCCGCTGCTACTGGAAGCCAATGCGCGCCCCGGGCTCGCGATCCAGATTGCCAATGGGGTGGGCTTGCGCACGCGCCTGGAACATATCGAAGGTATGGATCTGGAGAAGTTGGAGAAAAACGTGGATGAGCGGGTGGCGTATTCGATGGATTATTTTGCGGCGAAGCCCTTAGCGCTATAACAAGCCCTTAGCGCTATAACAAGCCTTTCGCTTGATGGCAGGGCTTTAGCCTAAAGACGTCATACCGGCGAAGGCCGGTATCCAGTACTGAGTTTGGGCACCGTGCAATTCTGGATCCCGGCTCAAGGCCGGGATGACGGGCGGGAATATATACGGCCCATGGAAATGCCTACATAACATTCCACATGGGCCTTGCGGCGGAACAACCGACCCGGTTACAGATTCTTCAGCGATTCCAGCTGCTCGACAAAGCGCGTACGGGTGCTTTCCAGATCCGCCAGTCTCTGCTTCTCTTTGTTCACCACCGCTTCCGGTGCTTTATCCACGAAGTTCGGGTTCTGCAGTTTGCCGGCAACCTGTTTCAGGTCTTTGTCCAGCTTGTCCAACTCCTTCTGAACCCGCGCGCTTTCCGCTTCCACGTCGATCAGGCCTGCCATGGGCACCAGCAGTTCCAGTTCGCGCACAAAGGCGGTGGAGGAGGCCGGTGCTTCAGCGCCTTCTGCCAGCCAGTCGATGGATTCCAGGCTGGCCAGTTTGGTGAGCAGACTGCGGGTCTGCTTGAGCAGGTTTTCGTCCTGCTCGGAACCGTTGCGCAGAATCAGTGGGATCTTTTTCGCCGGAGAAATATTCATCTCGCCGCGAATATTGCGCACACCTTCGATCACATCCTTCAGCCAGGCGATCGCCGCTTCGGCATTTTCGTCCATGCGGTGCGCATTGGCTTCCGGGTAGGGCTGCAGCATGATGGTGTCGCCGGCCTTGCCCGCCAGATCTTTTACCCGCTGCCAGATTTCTTCGGTAATAAACGGCATCAGCGGGTGGGCCAGGCGCAGGATGGTTTCCAGTACGCGGATCAGGGTACGGCGAGTGCCTTTCTTGATCGCATCGCTGGCGTTGTCGTCCCACAGGACCGGCTTGGACAGTTCCAGATACCAGCTGCAGTACTCGCTCCACACGAAATCGTACAGGGCCTGGGAGGCCAGGTCGAAGCGGTAACTTTCGATGGCTTCCTTGACCGAGATCTCGGTGCGCTGCAGCTGAGAGATGATCCAGCGGTCCGCAATGCTCAGTTCGAAATCTTCGCTACCGTCCTGTCCGCAGTCGTGGCCGTCGCAGTTCTGCAGCACGTAGCGGGACGCGTTCCAGATCTTGTTGCAGAAGTTGCGGAAGCCTTCAATCCGGCCCACATCAAACTTGATGTCGCGACCGGTGGAGGCCAGCGAGTAGTAGGTGTAACGCAGGGCGTCGGTGCCATAGGCGGCGAGACCTTCCGGGAACTCCTTGCGGGTCTGCTTTTCAATCTTCTCGCGCAGGCGCGGCACCTGCATGCCCGCGGTGCGTTTGGTCACCAGGCTTTCCAGGTCGATACCGTCGATCAGGTCGATAGGATCCAGTACGTTGCCCTTGGATTTGGACATCTTCTGGCCCTGGCTGTCGCGCACCAGACCGTGTACGTACACGGTCTTGAACGGCACTTCTTTTTTGAAGTAGAGGGTCAGCATCATCATACGCGCGACCCAGAAGAAGATGATGTCGAAGCCGGTAACCAGTACCGAGGTCGGGTGGAACGCCGCCAGCTCCGGGGTTTGTTCCGGCCAGCCGAGGGTGCCGAAGGTCCACAGGCCGGAGGAGAACCAGGTGTCGAGTACATCTTCATCCTGACGCAGTTCGATCTCGCCGAGGTTGTACTTCTCCCGTACTTCTTCTTCGCTGCGGCCCACGTAGACCTTGCCGTCGTTGTCGTACCAGGCCGGGATGCGGTGGCCCCACCACAGCTGACGGGAGATACACCAGTCCTGAATGTCGCGCATCCAGGAGAAATACATGTTCTCGTAATTCTTCGGCACGAACTCCACGCGCCCGTCTTCCACCACCTTGATGGCTTCGTCTGCCAGCGGCTGGGTTTTTACGTACCACTGATCCGTGAGCCAGGGCTCGATGACGACACCGCTGCGGTCGCCACGGGGAACCTTTAAGGTGTGCGGTTCGATTTTCTCCAGCAGGCCCAGGGCATCCAGGTCTTCCACCACCTGCTTGCGCGCGGCAAAGCGCTCCATGCCCTGGTATTTTTCCGGCACGTTTTCGTTCAGGTTGGCGTCCTGGTCCAGGATATTGATCATTTCCAGATCGTGGCGCTGGCCCATTTCGTAGTCGTTGAAATCGTGTGCCGGGGTGATCTTCACGCAGCCGGTACCGAATTCCAGATCCACGTAGTCGTCGGCGATGATCGGGATTTCACGGTTCGCCAGGGGCAGAGTGATGGTCTTGCCGATCAGGTGCTTATAGCGCTCGTCTTCCGGGTGCACCGCCACGGCGGTATCGCCGAGCATGGTTTCCGGGCGGGTGGTGGCGACCACAAGGTGGCCGGAACCATCGGTGAGCGGGTAGCGGAAGTGCCACAGGCTGCCCTGTTCTTCCTCATTCAACACTTCCAGATCGGAAATCGCGGTGTGCAGTTTCGGATCCCAGTTCACCAGGCGCTTGCCGCGGTAGATGAGGTCGTCTTCGTACAGGCGGATAAACACTTCCTGCACCGCCTTGTAGAAGCCGTCGTCCATGGTGAAGCGCTCACGGGACCAGTCCGGGCTGGCGCCGAGGCGACGCAGCTGGCGGGTGATGTTGCCGCCGGACTCTTCCTTCCACTCCCACACTTTTTCGATGAACTTGTCGCGGCCCAGCTCGTGACGGTTTTTGCCGTCCGCGGCCAGCAGGCGCTCCACCACCATCTGGGTGGCAATACCGGCGTGGTCGGTGCCCACCTGCCACAGGGTGTTGTCGCCCTTCATGCGGTGGTAGCGGATCAGCGCGTCCATGATGGATTCCTGGAAGCCGTGGCCCATATGCAGGCTACCGGTCACGTTGGGCGGCGGAATCATGATGGAGTAGGGGGCGGCCTGGGTGTCGCCGGAGGGCTTGAAATAGCCGTTCTCTTCCCAGGTTTTATACCACTGCTGTTCGATGGCGTTGGGCTGATATGTCTTGTCCATGCGCGGGGGAATGCCTTGCGTTGTCTGGGATGGCCGCCCGGTCACCATGGCTTCCGGGGGCAGTGAATAAATAAAAGGGGCGGAATTATACCGCTGGGGTGGAAGAGGGCAAAAGTGTCGTGCAATGAGGCGGTGTAGGGGTGCTGACGGCTCAATCTTCTTCCGGATAGATCTCGTCGACCAGGGCGGTGATATTGGCGCGCAGCTGGCGTTCCAGTTCGGGTAGCTGTTCGGCCATCAATTGCTCGATCAGCTGCTCGCGTATGCCGGGCTCACCTTCTGGCGCTGCTACCGCTGTGTCTTCGGCGTCGGGCTGCGGCTCTGTCGCATCCATCGCCTCTACCGCAGGCTCTGGCTCCGGTTTCGGGATGCGCCCACCGGTGAGACGCGCGCGGATATGCGGTGGCAGAAATGGGTTTTCGGATGCCGCCCGGGCCAGTGGGGGTTGGGCCGTTGTCGCCTTTTCTGGTGCGCTCCCTTCAGGCGCTGCCTTCTCCACAGGTTTCTGTGCTTTTTCGGTGGCGTGGGAGCTGGCTGAAGTCGGCTTATCGGGTGATTCCGGAGGTTTTTCGTCCGTTGAATCCTCCTTGGCCACCGCCTGCTTGCGCGGCGCGTCGAACAGACCCGGCTGGAACTCCGCGCGGGCCTCAGCCTTCTTCTCGGGAACTGTTTCCGCAACCGGTTCCGGCTCAATCAGCGCTTCCGTTGGGGGCACGACTTCTTCGATATCGCGGACCGGCGTGCGTGGAAGGTCCTGCAGTGGGCGCAGCAGCGCCTTGTCGGCTTCGCTGAGAGCTGGCGCGTACTCTTCGGTCAGCTCTTCATCGATAGGGCTGAACAGAATCGGCAGATCGGCTTCTTCCAGCGGCGGTGGCGGGGCCAGTGGTGCGTGTACCTGCGGGCCACCGGCTTTGCGGGGCTCTTGAGGTTTCGGTGCCGGGGGTGTCGTTTTTTGGCCGCCGTTGGGGCTGGCCACCTGATCCAGCAGAGGAATGTCCGCTTCCATGTCACTGCCGAGCAGCTCGTGCAGCGAGTTGAGTTCGCTGAGCAGTTCGTGCGGCGGCTGAGATTGGCCGTGGCGGTGCTTTCTATTCTTCTTTCGGCCGGACATGGCGCTTGGCTCGGGCTCTGGTCAATGGGCGATTTTATGGGATTGTAACGGATATCCCCTGTCGCGAAAGTGACTGTATCGCGTTCTTGAGCGGGCGAGGGAATCCGGTTGTTGGCAGACGATTTCGGCGAGCCGGTCGAACTGGCTGAACCAACTGGGAATCTCTGCACAAAGGTTGATCAGGAGCCCGTGGTGCTGGCCGGGATCTTCGCCGCTGTTGATCTCAATCGCGGCCTGCTGATCGAGGTTTTGTGGTGCGTGGGGGAGGAAGCTGTCTTCTCTGTAAGTCCACAGCAGGTCGTCCAATTGTGCGGCCTGCGTTTCGTTATCCACAGCAATCAGTACACGCAGACCGTTCCGGAATGCTTTCTCGGCCAGGCGGCAGGCAAAGTTCTGAATCTCATCCGGATTCTCGGAGGCCAAAACATAGAAGTCGATACGGGTCATCTTCAATGCACAATCGGTCGATGCGAAGACGCCGCTGCCCGGTAAACCCTTGTGAGACCTTCAAAAACAGGATGTTTTTGCAGAGCCCCCAGGGATGGGTTTACGGCGTGTCTCGCAAGGGTTTACCGGGCAGTGGCGGCGCCACCTGATCAGGAAAAAGCGCTGATCCTGGATAGGTGGCGGCCCTGCTACCGATAACGGTTCACAGGACACGCCGTGAACCCATCCCTGGGGGCTCTTCCGCGAGGTCCCTCTCGCGGAAGGTCCTGTGAACCGTTATCGGTATCAGGACCTTCGCCCGAAGTTAATTACTTCGATTTAAGTTGTGTTTACTTTTTATTCAGAATGTATTGCAGCAGCAGCGGAACCGGACGTCCGGTGGCGCCTTTGGCGGCGCCGGATTTCCAGGCGCTGCCGGCGATATCCAGGTGGGCCCAGTTGTAGTCTTCGGCGAAGCGGGCAAGGAAGCAGGCTGCGGTCACGGAGCCGGCTTCACGGCCGCCAATGTTCTGCATGTCGGCGAAATTGGAGTTCAGCATGGGCTGGTACTCGTCCCACAGCGGCATGCGCCAGGCGCGGTCACCGGCGGTTTCGCCGGCGGCGATCAGGTCTTCAGCCAGTTTGTCCTGGTTGGCGTAAAGGCCTGTGGCGTGGTGGCCGAGGGCAATAACACAGGCGCCGGTGAGGGTGGCCACGTCGATCACCACGCTGGGCTTGAATTTACCCGCCCAGGTCAGGGCGTCGCACAGCACCAGGCGGCCTTCCGCATCGGTGTTGAGAATCTCGATGGTCTTGCCGCTCATCGAGGTGACGACATCCCCCGGCTTGCTGGCACGGCCGCTAGGCATGTTTTCCGCCGCGGCGACAACACCCACCACGTTGACCGGGGCGTTCATTTCCACCAGTGCATTCATCACGCCGAATACACTGGCGGCACCGCACATGTCGAACTTCATCTCGTCCATCATGGCACCGGGCTTCAGGCTGATGCCGCCGGTGTCAAAGGTGATGCCCTTACCGACAAGCACAATCGGCTTCTGGCCGGTTTTGCCGCCCTTGTAGTTCATGGCGATCATCGCCGCCGGTTCGTCACTGCCCTTGGCCACGCTCATGAAAGCGCCCATGCCCAGGGATTCCATTTTCTTGTTATCCAGTACCGTGGTAGTGAGCTTTGTGTGTTTTTTCGCCAGCGCCTTGGCCTCACTCGCCAGGTAGCTCGGGGTGCAGATGTTGCCGGGCAGGTTGCCCAGTTCCCGCGCCACATTACTGCCGAGGGCCTGGCCGCCGCCGAACTCCACGCCTTTCTGCAGGGCTTTCAGCTGCTTTTTTTCCGGTGCGTGGGCGGTGAACTTGGCCAGTGGATTGGGTTTGGCGTCGCTGTGGCAGCGCGTGAATTTGTAGCTGGCGAGGCCAGCGGCGAGGGCGAGTTGCGCACCCTGCCAGGTGATGTCAGCGTCTTTTACGGCTACTTCCGTCAGGTACGAAGTGGCGTCTTTCAGGGATTTGATGGCGCGCGCGCTGTTGTTGGCCAGCTTGCGGAACTCTGGCTGGGAGATGGGGGCCTTGCTGCTGCGTACCAGCAGTATGCGATCACAGCCGCTCTCCAGGTTCGGGACCATCAGGGTGCTGCCGATGGTGCTGCCCAGGTCGCCGCGCTTGAGGAGTTTGGCCAGGGCGCCGTCGTTCGCCTTGTCCAGCGCGCTGCCACTGTCGGTGAGGCGGTTCTTGTTGTCGACGGCGATGATCGCGCAGGCAGTGCGCTGCTTCAGAATGTCGGTGACCTTGGCGGTAAACTGCATGTATTCGGTTCCTTGGTGGTTTTTTCGCGTGCCGCGGCGTCAGTGCAGACGAAATGTTTGGCCCCAAAATCGAGGGCTCAGTAGTGTCTTGCTGTCAGCAGGCCAGAGAAACAGTGGTGGGCCGAGACATTGCCGGGCTTTTTGGTGATAATGCGCCGCACAAGTTTAACCCGAGTCGCATCGCTTTGCTCGGGAACCTCTGATCAGGTGTTCTACTCTGACACCCGACGATGCCAATAAACCGGAATCGCATTTCCAATCGTCCAATCCAAACAGTGCAATCAGGGAAGCTGGTCGTTCAGTGATTATTTTCCGCTACCTCTGCCGCGAGTTACTCGGTGCCACCCTGGCGGTCAGTGCCGTGTTACTACTGATGGTCATGAGTGGCCGTTTTGTGAAGTATCTGGCGGAAGCTGCGGCGGGTGATCTTTCCGCGGGTATTCTGTTCTCTCTGATGGGTTTCCGCCTGCCGGGATTCCTTGAGCTGGTGATCCCACTGGGCTTTTTTGTGGGCATTCTGCTGGCCTACGGCCGCCTCTATATCGAAAGTGAAATGACGGTACTGCACGCCTGCGGGTTCAGTGAGCGCCAGTTGCTGCGCTATACCCTGGTGCCGGCACTGATGGTGGCGGCCTTTGTGGGGGCCATGAGTCTGTACCTGACGCCCACCGGGATCGAACGGACCTCCCACCTGCTGACGGCGGACAAAACCCGCAACGAGTTTGATCACCTGGTGCCGAAGAAATTTGTCGCCACCGGTGGCGGGCGCGCCGTTTACTACGCCGAGGGGCTGAGCGAAGACCGCTCCACCATGCATAAGGTGTTCCTGGCGGAGCTGGGTAATTCCCGTGGAGACACCGAGACGGACCACCAGATCGTCACCGTGGCCCGGGAAGGTGTGCAGCAGATAGACCCGGAAACCGGTCTCCGCTATCTGGTGCTGCGGGATGGCTATCGCTACGAGGGCGTACCCGGTCAGAGTGATTACCGGCAGATGGCGTTTTCCAGCTACGAGGTGCTGCTCGAAGTGCCACGCCTGCGCTCCAAGGCCAGTGAAAAGCTGCAATCCATGTCCACCGCGGCCCTGTGGAAAAGTGAAGACCCGCGTGAGCGGGTGAACCTGCACTGGCGCTTCAGCCTGCCGGTGCTGGTGCTGGTGGTTGCGATTCTCGCGGTGCCGCTGAGCCGTACTAACCCTCGCCAGGGGCGCTACGCCAAAATGATACCGGCAGTGCTGCTGTACATCATTTATCTGGTGGCGCTGCAGGGTGTGCGCGGTGCGATCGAGGATGGCAAGATCGAACAGGCTTGGGCCATTTGGCTGGTGCACCCGCCATTTTTGATCCTCGGGCTGTTCCTGTTGGGCGGGCGTAAACTGAAAAAGCCACGCAAGCGCGGTGGCGATGGTGCCGATAAAGGAGGTGCCCATGTCCCTGCTTGATCGCTACATCGCCCGTACCGTGACGCTGGCAATTCTCGCGGTGCTGATGGTTATCCTTGGTCTGGATGTGATTTCCGCCATCGTCGATGGCCTGGGAGATCTGGGGGGGGACTATCAGTTTGCCGATATGCTTGAGTATGTGGTGTGGACGCTTCCGGAGCGGATTTACAGCCAGCTCGGCTTTTCGGCACTGGTGGGCTGTATGGTCGGCCTCGGTACACTGGCCGGGACCAGCGAGCTGACAGTGATGCGTGCGGCGGGGATATCCATCGGCCGCATTGCCTGGGCGGTGATGAAACCGGTGCTGGTGTTGATTGTGTTGGGGCTGGCACTGGCGGAGCTGGTGATTCCGTATACGAACCAGACGGCCGAAAGCCAGCGGGCGATTGCCCAGGGTGAGCTCGATAATGCGGGGCTGGAGCAGGGATTATGGCTGTTCGAGGGCGGAGAGTTTGTGCATTTCAATGCGGCGCTGCCGGGCGGTACCCTGTTTGGTATTACCCGGTACAAGTTCGATCAGGATCAGCAGTTGGAGCAGGTGGTGTTTTCCGAGCGTGGGCACTTTGCCAATGACCGCTGGGAGCTGCAGAACAGCCGCCAGACAAGCCTGACCCCGGAGCGTGCCAGCAGCACCCGTGAAGCGCAGTCCACCTGGGACTCCGATATGTCACCGGATCTGTTCTCGCTGGTTGTGCCGCTGCCGTCGGACCTGTCGCCGCGCAACCTCTGGTCCTATGGGCGTTTTCTCGACCGCAAGGGCGAGGAGTCTGCACGCTACTGGCTGGCCTTCTGGAAAAAGATTCTGCAGCCGCTGACGATTGCCGGCCTGGTGATGATGGCGATCTCGTTTATTTTTGGCCCACTGCGGGAAGTCACCACTGGCTTGCGGGTATTTACCGGGGTGATTGTGGGGATCGTGTTCCAGACGGTTCAGGATATGCTCGGGCCGTCTTCAGTGGTGTTCGGGTTTCCGCCGTTTATTGCGGTGATGGTGCCGATCCTGGCGAGCTTTTTACTGGGGTGGGCGCTTTTGAAGCGGGCGAGATAAACCTCGCTGGCGGAATACTATCCAGTCTGGTGGCGTGGTGCCGCTATCGGGTGCCCCGAGAGGCACCTTCGCACTTTGCTACTGTACGGGTCTCAGGTCTTACTCTTCTTCTTTTTCGGCAGCTGCCGCACTTCGGTATCCGATGCCAGGTCATGCCAACTGGCGCGGTCTGCACGAAAATATCCCCAGAAGTAACCCAGGCCAAAACAGGCCACTGAGAGCGGGCCTACCAGTGCGCGAATGAAGCACTGGTACCAGCTCAGCTGCACCCCGTTGTTGTTGGCCACCATCAGGCGCCACGCGCGCATCCCGATGGTCTGGCCCGCGGCGCGCCAGGACCAGAAGAAATAGCCCGCGGTCACAGCGAAGAGGCCAAACTGATACAGCGGGCCACCCACGCAGGGGGTGTAATCTACATGTTCCGGTTGGCAGTGCAGCCCGCCAAAGGTCGAGGCTACCAGCATGGCGAAGAATCCGTACACCATCCACAGCCCGGCGAGGATCATCCCGTCGTAGAGCAGGGCGATCAGCCGCGGGACCACGCCGGCGCGGGGGAGTTGGTTGAACTGGGTCGGGGTATTGACGGTGTCGGACACGGGAATCTCCGCCTGTGAAAAACGTGGCGGAGATTCTAGCAGGTTAGCGGGAAGAATCAGGCCGGACTTCAGAACTCGTATTCGACCGAGATTTTGAACTTGTCATCGGACAGGCGGACATCGTAATCCAGTGCGTCATTGAAGTTGAACTTGCCGCCGCCCTGGGTATAGCGCAGTAACGGGTGCTGTTTACTGCGTTTGTGTTGCTCCATGTACGTTTTGAAACCCATTTTCAGGATCTCGTTAACCGCGCGGCCACCGGTCTTATCCACATATTCACTGGGGCGGGTGTGCTGCTCCAGCCACTGATGGTTCAGGCGGCGGTGGATCATACCCATGGAGTTGTTGAGCAGGTTTTCCGCGGATTCGTACAGCGCGTTGTTGTCCATGCCAAAAGCGCTGTCGATGAAAAAGGCGTTGTCGGCCTGAAGATTCAGAGCGCTGTTGGAATCGGGGATAAAAATATCGTCGGCGAGGAGGGTGGAGGAAAATGGAAGCAGAAGCAGGCCAAGCACCGCTGGCAGGGCACGAGCCTGGCGCTTAGAGGAAAGATACCGAGTACTGCGAGAATCCATTTTTCCACCCCGGGGAGTATTTGCTTGGCTCAGTTGGTTACTGAACAACCACTGAATTTATTATGGCTCACCCTGAACATGACGTTGTATCTCACAAAATCCGGAAAAGTGCCAATGCTGGTTGTGAATTCTATGTGAAATATGGTCATTTCGCTGCGAGCCCCGCCAGTGCTGGATGTATAGAGTTTTGCCCAGTTTGCGGGGGCTGCGGGGATGATTCCGCCAATGTTTTTTAATATAAAAACCATATGGTCACGGTGTCACTTATAAAAACATTGTCTAGTGACGGAAGCGCGGAATCATTAGTGAGAGGAGAAATCTGGACCGTGGTTCCCCGGTCGGATACGTTTGGCGCAGAGTTGGTCATCTTTGAGCCCTGACCCCCGATGTGGCTATCGCACCGTCTGTCGCGGTAAGGATCCGGTGTACGGGCAGGCTGTTCCCGGTAAGTCGGGTATCGTGTTGACAGCGCTGTCTTTTTCGCTATTGTGGTGCACTGGCCGGATTCTGAAGTACCGGCATACCCGATCATCCACGATAAGAATCCACGGGCGCCTTTCCGGTTTGCGAGAGCGGCGAGGGCCCATCAAAATAGAGATCATCCATGAGACGGATCCCACTCTTTGCCAGCCTGGCCCTGTCCACATTGATTGCTTCCTGCGCTGAGCCCGAGTCCAGTCAGCCTCCGGCCGCCGATGCCCAACTGTCTGCACCGGAGCGCATCGCCGCCAACTTTGACGTTACCCAGGAAGTGCTGCTCAACTTTCAGGGGGTGGATGACGCGCTGCGAGCGCAGTGCAAACAGGCCGGCGGCAGTGCTGCGACCTGTTCTACCTATCGGATCAGCCTGATCAACAACGGCCCTGCGGTGGCCGCGGATGAGCGCGACTGGACCCTCTATTTTCACAGTGTGCGCCGCTCCCTGGCGCTGCTGAATACGGACGCGTTCACGCTGGAAAGAGTGAATGGCGACCTGCACCGCCTGATTCCCAACGAGCGCTTTACCGGCATTGGCTCCGGTGAAACTCTGCAGCTGGACCTGCTCGCAGAGAGCTGGATGCAGTTCGAATCGGACTTCCAGCCTCGCCTGTTCGTGGTCGATGGTGACGGTGCCCCCCACATCATCCGTTCCACCGATACCGATGACCTTTCGGATATTGTCCTGCCGATTACCAAAAACCATCCCGACAACTGGAAACGTGTGGCGGAGGATGCCAATACACTGGCCACGGCCGATAGCCGTTTCCAGCAGTTCACTGCCGATGTGGAAGCGGTGGATGCGCAGGAATGGCGCGGCCGTATTATCCCGCAACCGGCTAATGTGCAGTTGACGGACGCGCCGCTGATTCAGCTTGACGCCGGTATTGCGCTGCAGGCGGAAGGCCTGGATGCCGGCAGTGTGGCTGCACTGCAGCAGCGTCTGGCTACCCTGCAGCTGTCCGCCAGTGGTGATGAGGCGTATGGGGTTTCCGTGACCATCGACCCAGGCGCCTTCAGTAAGCGGCCGGCGGGAGCCTACCGCCTGAATGTGGCGGAACAGGGCGCCGAGGTGGTCGGTGTGGATGCCAGCGGTGCCTTTTACGGGGTGCAGTCTCTGCTGGCCCTGGTGGACCTGAAAAGTGGCAGTCTGCCCCAGGTGGTTGTGGATGACGCCCCGCGCTTTCCTCATCGCGGCATGTTTGTGGACGTGGGCCGCAACTTCCACAGCAAGGAGGTGATTCTCAAGCTGCTGGATCAGATGGCGGCCTACAAGCTCAATCGGTTTCATTTCCACCTGTCCGACGATGAAGGGTGGCGCCTGGAGATTCCGGGGCTGCCGGAACTGACCGAGATCGGTAGCCAGCGCTGTTTCGACCTGGAGGAGAATCGCTGTCTGCTGCCGCAACTGGGTTCCGGCCCCTTCGCAGATAACTTCGGTAGTGGTTTCTACAGCGTGGACGACTACGTGGAGATTCTGCGCTATGCAGCGGACCGCCATATCGAAGTGGTCCCGGAGTTTGATATGCCGGCCCACGCCCGTTCCGCGGTAGTGGCGATGGAGGCCCGTTATCGCAAACTGAAGGATGCTGACCCGGAAGCGGCGTCTGCCTACCGTCTGATTGACCCACAGGACGACACCCGGTACCTGTCGGTGCAGTTCTACAACGACAGCTATATCAATCCATGTGTGGACTCCACTTACGCGTTTGTCGGCAAGCTGATTGGCGAGGTCAAAGCCATGCACGACCGCGCTGGCCATCCGCTGAAAACCTGGCACTTCGGAGGTGACGAGGCGGTGAATATCCTCGCTGCGGATGCCTTTGAAGTGGGGCCGGGCGAAAACCCGGAGAAGGGCGATGTCACGGCGGAACAGCGCAACAAACCGTGGACCAATTCTCCCCAGTGCCAGAAGCTGATTGCCAGTGGTGAAGTGAAGGCGATGGATGAACTGGGCGAATTGTACGCCAAACGGGTCAGTCGACTGGTGGCCGATGCGGGCATTCCCACCATGGCGGCGTGGAACGACGGGGTAAAGAAAATCAGCGATGCCAGTGCCGAGCTGGCAACCCCTAACAACTATGTGAATTCCTGGGCACCGCTGTTCTGGGGCGGGGGTGACGAGAGTGTGCACTTTGCCGAGACCGGCTTTGACCTGGTGCAGTCCCACTCCGACTTCCTGTACTTCGACATGCCCCAGGAAGTCGATCCGAAAGAGCGGGGTTATTACTGGGCGTCCCGGTATACCGATACGCGCAAGACCTTCAGCTATGCGCCACTGAACACCGCGCAGCTGGCGGAACTCTACCGGAATCGAGATGGCCAGAATTGGGAGGCGACCTCCCCGAGTGCGCACTTCGCGGAGAGTGTGCGCGGTATCCAGGGGCAGCTCTGGAGTGAAGTGGTGCGCACCGATGAAGCGGTGGAATATCAGGTTTTCCCGCGCCTGCTGGCACTGGCGGAGCGCGCCTGGCACCAGGCGGACTGGGAATTGCCGTTGCAGGAAGGACAGAGTTTCCATGCTGAGTCCTCGTTTGTGAACAAAGCGGCGCTGGCGTCAGACTGGTCCGGTTTTGCGGCAGCCCTGGGTAACAAGGAGCTGCTCAAGCTGGATCGTGCCGGTATCGGTTACCGGGTGCCGGTGCCGGGTGCTGTGGTCGAGGACGCGCGAGTGAAGACCGCACTGCCTTACCCGGGACTGACCGTGGAGTATTTTGATGGCCAGCAATGGCAGTCGCTTACCGGCGAAGTGTCGGCAGAAGCGGTCCAGTCCGTTCGCGCCCGCAGTGCCGACGGTCAGCGTGCCGGTAGGGCCGTGGCGCTCTAAATCACCTGAGCCTGCACTGTCGCCAAGGCAGTGCTGACGGAATAGGGGGCAGCCGTGCACGGCTGCCCCCTTTTTTTGTGGGGTGCCTGCGTTGCGTGTGCTCCCTCCTGCTCTGCAACGGTCGGTTCCCCCGTCGCGCCGCGCGCGAAAGCCGCGCTGTTCCGGGTCTACAATTGCTGGATTGACTGCAGCTGCTGCCGGCATATCTCTCACGGATTTCGGAATTGCTCGTGTTTTTCCCGTGGATCAAGGCATGCTGACGAACGTTCGATGCTAGATTGGGCGCCACCAACCCTTGAACCGAGCGAGTGGCACCATAACAAGCATAAAAAGAGAGAAGACCATGGCGAGAAGCAAAGTGTATGACTACGTGATTGTCGGGGGCGGATCCGCAGGCTGCGTGTTGGCCAACCGTCTCAGTGAAGATGAACAGAATCGCGTCTGCCTGCTGGAATCCGGTCCGTCCGATCACAACCTTCTGATTCAAATGCCCGTGGGGATTGGGTATCTGGTCCCGGGAAAGCGTTTCAACCTGCATCACTACACCGAGCCCCAGGCCAATCTGGATAACCGCCGTCTGTTCTGGCCGCGCGGCCGTGTCCTTGGCGGTAGCAGTGCTATCAACGCCATGCTGTACATCCGCGGTAACGCCGGGGATTACAACGCCTGGGAAAAGGCGGGGAACCCCGGCTGGGGATGGGACGGGATATTGCCGTATTTTCTGATGGCGGAAGTCAATCAGCGCGGTAGTGATGCCTGGCACAGCGGGTTTGGCCCCTTGTCGGTGTCTGACCTGAAGTGGAAGTCCCCCGCCGGACGCGCCTTTGTCAGCGCCGCCCAGGAGGCGGGGCATCGCCACAATCAGGATTTCAACGGTCATCAGCAAAATGGTGTGGGCTTCTATCAGGTGACCCAGCGCGCGGGCCGTCGCTGCTCTTCTGCCACAGCGTACCTGTACCCGGCCAAGGCGCGCCCCAATCTAAGTCTCTATACCAGCTCCCTGGTAGCCGGGCTGGAGTTCAAGGGGGATCGCGTGTGTGCGGTTACCCTGATCAATGGGCAGCGTGTGGTAGCCAATAAAGAGGTGATTCTTTGCGCCGGTGCCATTCAGTCGCCACAACTGCTCATGCTCTCGGGAATCGGCCCGGAAGCGGAACTCAAAAAGCTCGGAATCGTGCCCCAGTGCCACCTCCCTGGTGTGGGTCGCAATCTGCAGGATCACCTGGATATTACCCAGGTCGTCGAGACGAATAGTGCGGTTGGCTTCAACGACGCATTCCTGTCAAAGCTGGGCGCGGCCATGCATTTTCCGGAATACCTGCTGCTGAATCGCGGCAAGCTGACCAATAATGTGGCTGAGGCGGGTGGCTTTGCCAGCTCGAGTCTCGCCGGTGAGCACCCGGATATCCAGTTTCACCTGAGTGCGGTGCCGCTGTTCAATCACGGCCTCGACAAGCGTCCGGGCAATGGCTACTCCCTGCACGCCTGTGCGTTGCGGCCAAAAAGTCGTGGCCAGATTACGCTGGTGTCCCGTGACCCGCGAGCGCTGCCCGCTATTCAGCCGAACTATCTGGCAGAGCCGGAAGATCTGCAGGTGCTGATCGAGGGCTTTGAAATGGCTCGGGAAATTATCCAGCAGCCCGCCCTGCAAAAACTGCACAAGCGCGAGTGGCTGCCGGAGCAGCCCCTTACCACGAAAGGGGCGATTGCCAATTTTATCCGGCAGAAAGCCGAGTCGATTTATCACCCGGTAGGGACCTGCAAGATGGGGCAGGACGAGCTTGCCGTCGTGGACAGCGAATTGCGCGTACGTGGGGTGGATGGACTGCGTGTGGTGGATGCCTCCATAATGCCCACCCTCATCAGCGGTAACACCAATGCACCGGTGATCGCCATTGCAGAAAAAGCGGCGGAGCTGATATTGAACAAGTCGACGATGCAACCATTACAGGAAGTCAGCGAAAGCGCATGATCTGGCAGTGTCCCCATTGCAGAGAACCCCTTCACCTGGAGCAGCGAAGCTGGCGCTGCGGCAACGGCCACAGCTTCGACCAGGCGAAGGAAGGCTATGTGAATCTGTTGCCGGTGCAGCAAAAGCGCAGCCGCGAACCGGGGGATTCGGCGGAGATGCTGAATGCACGGCGCCGCTTTCTGGAGGCCGGTCATTACCGGCCGCTGGCGGAGGCCATCGGTGCACAGTTGTCTTCGCTCGCATCGGATGATGGTGCGCAGGTATTGATGGATCTCGGGTGCGGGGAAGGCTATTACACACGGGCGCTGGAAAGTGGTGGCTGGCCGGCATCATCCCTTTACGGCATTGATATCGCCAAAGCCGGCGTGCGGCTGGCGGCGAAAAAGCAGCCCCAGGCACACTTTGCCGTGGCCAGTAGCTTCCATTTGCCGGTGGCCGAGGCCAGTGTGGATGCGGTGCTGCGCGTGTTCGCGCCGGGCCCGGCGACGGAGCTGTGCCGTGTTCTGAAGCCGGGCGGCGTCCTGCTTGATGTCTCCCCCGGGCCCGACCATTTGTGGAGTCTGAAATCCCGGCTCTACGAGAAACCACAGCAGCATAGTGTCCCGGCGGCAATTACCGGGTTTACCCTGCAAAACGAAATGCGCTGTGAATTTCCCCTGCGGATTGATGGGGCTGAGGCGGTAAAGGATTTTCTGACCATGACGCCTTTTGCCTGGAAAGGAAATAATGCTGCGCGACTGCAGCTGGAAGCAGAAACATCGCTGGAACTGGAGGCAGATTTTCTGTTGCGCAGAATGACCAGAAATCAGGACTCTTAACCGTGGCAACACCGCGTGATTATATGTTTATGCAGCAGGCGCTGGGGCTGGCTGCCAAAGCTGCCGAACTGGGCGAAGTTCCGGTGGGCGCGGTCGTGGTGTTGGATGGGCAAGTGATCGGTGAAGGTTTCAATCAGCCAATCTCCGCGTCCGATCCCAGTGCCCACGCCGAAGTCATGGCGTTGCGCGCCGCCGCCCGGCACCAGCAGAATTATCGACTGCCCGGAGCCACGTTATATGTCACCATCGAGCCCTGCACCATGTGTTTCGGCACCCTGGTGCACGCGCGTATCGCGCGACTGGTCTACGGTGCCGCCGAGCCTCGCGCCGGCGTGGTAGCCAGCCAGTTACAGCTTCCGGAACAGACATTTTTCAATCACCGGGTGCTGGTGGAAGGCGGCGTACTGCAGGACGAGGCCGCGACGCTGGTACGGGAATTTTTTCAGAAACGACGTTGAAATGCTGGTAGCAATCCTGATCAATGCGTGCCTGGTCGCATTCGCGGTGGTGATCCATCACGAAGCATTGAACGCACTTTTCTGGGTGTCACACCGCTGGAAATTCCGTCGCAATGTGACGGTTCTGATCGGTGTGTTCGGTGCCCTTGTGGCCCATGTGGTGGAGATCTGGATGTTCGCGGTAGGGTACTATTTTATGTACCACTCGCCACTGTTCGGCACTTTGACCGGCAATTTCAATGGCGCCATGCTGGACTGTGTCTACTTCTCTTTCACCAATTACACGTCCCTCGGTTATGGCGATATCGAAGCCCATGGCGCCCTGCGTTTTACCGCAGGGCTCGAAGCCCTGACCGGACTGGTGATGATCACCTGGACCGCTTCTTTCCTGTTCCTGAAAATGCAGCGTTTCTGGGTGGTCCGGGAGGAGGGCTAGCCCTCCATGCCGACCTCAGGCGGCGTTGGTGGCCCCGCGGGATTCGGTCTCGATCGCGCGTAGGGTGTCCTCTACCAGTGTGCGCAATTGCGCAGTTGCCGTTGCATCAACCAGCCGACCATCGGCGAAGGCGGTCATTGACGACGGCACTGCCAGCATGGTCGGCGCTATCCAGGTACCGAGGGGCTGAAGAATATCCCGCAGGTGATTCAGCCCGCGCATGCCCCCCAGTCCCCCCGGCGAGGTGGCAAACAGTGCCGCGCGACGTCCCTGGAAGACCTCCGCGCGTGCAAACTGCCCGTCCGGGCGCGACACCCAATCGATCAGGTTTTTCAACGCCGCGGTGATCGAGCCATTGTACTCGGGGCTGGCGATCAGAAATCCATCCGCGCTGGCAAACAGTTGCTTCAGGCGGCCTGCCGATTCCGGCACACCGGCCGCCTCAATATCCTCGTCAAACAGCGGCAAGGGAAAGTCGCGCAAGTCGATCTCGGTTACCTCGGCACCGCCTGCGCGGGCAAAGGATGCCGCCGCGGCGGCCAGTTGGCGATTCCAGGAATCTTTGCGCAGGCTACCGGACAGGGCCAGCAGGTGGGGTGTGGATCGGGTGTTCATAGGCTCTCCTGTAACAATAGGGCCCCGGGGGGCGGGCATGGGCGTATTCTGGAGAATCTGTGAGGGAACAGAAATGATGTTTTTGCAATGGTTCTGTGCGATTTTGCACAGAGGGCCCGGCGCGGCTAGAGTGCCGGGCAGGTGTCAGAGCGGATACGGAGCGTAGGAGGCAACGGGTGACGGGGAGCTCGGTCAAGGACTGGAATAATCTGCATTACGCCCTCGCGGTGGCCAAAGCGGGCACGTTGTCCGGCGCCGCGCTGGAACTGGAAGTGTCCCATTCCACGGTGCTGCGGCGTATCGACGCCCTGGAAAAGGCCCTGCAAACCCGTCTGTTTATCCGTCACCCGCGGGGTTACGTGCCCACCGAGGCCGGGCATATGCTGATGGGGGCGGCAGAAAACATGCAGGACCAGCTGGATCTGCTGGTGGGGAAAATACAGGGGGTTGAGGAAACCCTGCAGGGCTCTCTGGTGATCACCACCGTCAACACGCTGATCCCACTCTTGATGCCGATGATCCGCGGCTTTCAGCGAGACAATCCGCAGGTGTGTATTGAGCTGGTAGCGGACCGGCGGCATCTGCGCCTGGAACACGGCGAGGCGCATATCGGCATCCGCCCCGGCGCCAAGCCCACGGAACCGGACTATGTAGTGCAGCCCGGCATTTCGCTGAACAGCGCACTTTATGCCTCCGCCGAATACCTGCGCGAATGCGGGCCCTTCAACGGGCTGGATGCGCTCGCCGGGCACCGGTTTATCGGCCCCACCGAAGCCTACGATTTTATCCCCAGCCTGCACTGGATCACCCGGCAGGTCCCGGACGAGCAGATCGTTTTGTGCTGCAATGAGTTCTCCGGGTTTGAAGATGCGGCCCGCTGTGGCGTGGGGATCGCGGCCCTCAATCAGTGGTGCGCGGAAGCCCGCCCGGGATTGCAGCGGTTGATCGAGCCGCCACCGGAATGGTGCACTAACCTGTGGTTGGTCACCCACCGGGATATGCACCGTACCCGCAAGGTGCAACTGTTTCTGCGCTGGATCAAGCAGGAGCTGGCGCGGCTATCGCCGGAAATCGGAAAGCTGGTGTAATACACGCCCTATTCACAGGTAATGATACGAGGGAGAGTGGTGAAAAAAATAATCGGTATTCTGACGTTGGGGCTTGCGCTTGCCACACTGGTTGCCTGCGAACGCCAGTCTGATGAAGACAAACCCGCTCAGCAGTCCCCCTCCGCGCAACGGGGCGGGGCGCCCACCGAGGCCGCAACAGAACAGACGCCGGAAGCGGATGACGCGCTGGATGCACTGGCAGAGCAGTACGTGCGGTTGGTGCTGACGCTCGGAAATCACGACAAGAGTTATGTGGACGCCTACTATGGGCCGGCCGCATGGAGGGCGGAAGCCGGCGAGGACCGCGCTTCACCAGCGGAGCTGGCCAACCGCGCCGAGCGCCTGCTGGCCCAGTTGCCGGACGACAGTGAGCCGGCCGGCGATCTGCAGACCTTGCGCCGGCATTATTTGAAAACCCAGCTGAACGCCGTCGCTGCCCACGCCCACCATATTGCCGATGCCAGCTTCCGCAATTTCCAGAAAGAAGCCAACGCACTGTACGACACAGAGCCACCGGTGCAGCAGTACACGGACTTCGAGCCGGTACTCGCGGCACTGAACCAAGCGCTTCCGGGTGAAGAACCATTGCACCTGCGGGTGCAGGCATTCCGCGAGCAATACCGGATTCCCGAAGACAAACTGGAATCGGTATTCAAAGCCGCCATCGATGAATGTAAAAAGCGCACCGAGGCCTACATCCAGTTACCGCCGAAGGAGAGCTTCCGGCTGGAATACGTCAAGGACAAACCCTGGAGTGGCTACAACTGGTATCAGGGGGATGCCCACAGTCTGATTCAGATCAATAGCGGTCTGCCCATTCATATCGACCGTGCCGTGGACCTTGGTTGTCACGAGGGCTACCCCGGCCACCATACCTACAACGCCTTGCTGGAAGAGAAGCTGGTCAACGATCAGGGGTGGGCTGAATACAGCGTCTACCCGCTGTTCAGTCCCCAGTCACTGATTGCCGAAGGCAGTGCCAACTACGGCATTGAACTCGCCTTCCCCGGTGACGAGAAAACCCGCTTTGAAAAAGAAACACTCTATCCTCTGGCCGGCCTGGATCCCGCAGGTGCGGAAAAATACCAGCAGGTGCTGGATCTGCTGGCAAAGCTGAAGTTTGCGGAAAATATTGTCGCCCGTGAATATATCGATGGGGAAATCGATCGCGACGAAGCGATTGAGCGCTTCCAGAAGTACACCGCCATGAGCCCGGAAAAAGCCGCCCAGCGGGTAAAATTTGTGGACACTTACGGTGCCTACGTCATCAACTACAACTGGGGCAAGCAGCTGGTAAAAGAGTATGTAGAGAATGGGACAGGTTCACAGGATGAGCGCTGGGAAAAAATCGCGCGCCTGCTGTCCTCTCCACGCCTGCCTTCGTCTTTGAACTGGTAATTTCGGAGAGCGACGATGTGCAGCGTATTCGACGTCGATGACGATGCGGGTGTCGAGCGCTTTCTCGAGGAGTACGGGGTCCACCATCCCCAGAATATGATCTTCGGGCGCCGCCGGCGCCCCACCACCAAGGTTAGTATCGTTACTGCGCGATGCGGTGAACCGGAAGTGGAGAATGCCATCTGGCACCTGTATCTGGAAAAATCCACCGATGGCTGGAAGCCCCACAAAAAATACTGGTCCATCAACAGTAATTGGAAAAAACTCGGCCAGCGCCCGGAGTACCGCAAATCCCGCTGCCTGATTCCCGCCACTGCCTGGGTGGAAAGCCAGCACGGCAAGAATCCGGTGGAGTTTCGTTTCGATCGACCCTTCTTTTTTTGTGGCCTGTACAAGACCTGGGGAGACGTGTTGAGTTGCTCGATCATTACTCTGGCGGCGCACCCGGATACGGCACGGTTTCACGAAAAAAGTTTTCCCATGATTGCGCCGCTGGACTCGGCGTTCGTCACCCGTTGGCTACAGGGTGGTGAGGATACCCAGCCATTTGAGCCTTACCTGCATCCGGATATTCGGCTGGGTGAATCGGACCTGCTGGTGCAACCGCTGAACAGAGCCATGCAGTTGGCGTATACGGGGGAAGTACAACGGGTCGATCGGTATAGTCCTTAACCGGTGGTCTGCTTTCCGTGCGCGCTTTACCGATGGGGTGGGGAGGCGCAAAGTCCGCCGAATCAGGTATCATGCGCCCAATTGATGGCCGCACCCGGATGTGAACCGAATCGGGCGGCCTGCCAGTAGAACACTAGGAGTAGTCGTGGAAGAGTATATCGTCGATGTAACCACCCAGAACGCACAACAGGTTCTGATCGAAGAGTCCATGAAGCGGCCGGTGGTGGTGGATGTATGGGCCGAGTGGTGCGAGCCCTGCAAGCAGCTGATGCCGGTGCTGGAAAAGCTGGCCAAGGAGTACGCCGGTCAATTCCTGCTGGCCAAGCTCAACGCGGATACCGAACAGGCGCTCGCGGGTCAACTCGGGGTGCGCAGCCTGCCCACAGTGATGGTGCTGAAAGATGGCCAGCCGGTGGACGGCTTTGCCGGTGCCCAGCCGGAAAAAGAAATCCGCGAAATGCTGGACAAGTACCTGCCGAAGGCCTGGGAGCTGCAGTTCCAGCAGGCGCAGAAGCTGGTGGGAGAAGGCGAGCTCGACGAAGCGCTGCCGTTACTGCGCCAGGCCTACGGGGATTCCGGGGAGCGCGCGGATATTGCCAAGCAATACGCTGCGGTGCTGCTGGAGAAAAACCGCACCAAGGATGCGGAAGAGGTGCTGGGCAAAATCCTGATGGCGGATCAGGATTCGGACTATCAGCAGCTGATGGCCCAATTGGAGCTGAAGCTGGAAGCGGCGGATTCCCCCGAGATCAAGGCCCTGCAACAGGCGCTGGCGGAAAACCCGGAAGACAGTGAGGCGGCCTACAAGCTGGCGGTGCAGCTCAGCCAGGCAGACCGCCACGAAGAGGCGCTGGAAATCCTGTTGAACCTGTTGCGCAAGGATCTGGGCTTTGCCGATGGCGCTGCCAAACAGGTCTACCTGGATATCGTCAAGGCGCTGGGTGCCGGTGACCCGGTGGCCACCACTTATCAGCGCAAGCTGATGACGCTGATGTTCTGATCGCTGGATGATAAGAAGGCGATATGTACAAACTGTGCTTTTACATTCCCGAATCACACCTGGAGCCGGTGAAGCAGGCGATCTTCGCCGCCGGCGCCGGGCGTATCGGTGACTACGACAGCTGCTGCTGGCAGGTGCTCGGCACCGGCCAGTTTCGCCCGCTGGATGGCAGCCAGCCATTTATCGGGCAACAGGGCGAGGTGGAAAAGGTATCCGAATATCGGGTGGAAACCGTCTGCGCGGACGACGTGGTGGATAAAGTACTGGCGGCAATGCGCGGCGCTCATCCCTACGAGGAGCCGGCGTTCGATCTGTGGAAGCTGGACGACCGCTGCGGCTAGCATTTCTGTCATCCCGTCATCCCGTCATCCCGTCATCCCGTCATCCCGTCATCCCGGCGAAGGCCGGGATCCAGTTCCGGAGCGCAAGCTCACAGCTTGCGCTCAATCACCCCCCGGTGCAGCCCAAAGGCCCCTTTTTCCCGATCGCTGAAATAGTGTTTCAGCGTCTGCGTCATCACCGGAAATGCCATCTCTTCCCAGGGGATATCCCCCTCGTCAAACAGTGCCACCTCCAGTGATTCCGGCCCGGCACCGAAGTTGGTGTCGGTGAGTTCGCCACGGTAAATCAGGTACACCTGGTTGATATGGGGAATGTCGTAAACGGAAAACAGCTCGTCCACACGCAGGTTGGCGCGGGCCTCCTCCCAGGATTCACGCAGTGCACCCTGCTCGCTACTCTCGCCATTTTCCATAAACCCCGCAGGCAGGGTCCAGAGTCCGTAGCGGGGTTCAATGGCGCGTTTGCATAGCAATACCTGATCCCCCAGATAGGGCAGGGTGCCGACGATGACCCGGGGGTTTACGTAGTGGATGGCCCCGCAATCGTGGCACAGGTGCCGGGGGCGGTCGTCCCCGGCGGGGATCTCGAATACAACGGTGTGGCCGCAATGGCTGCAAAATTTCATGGCGCAAGTATACCCTCGGTCGCAGGGAGCGCCAGTCTGTCCGCCATCTTCCTTCTATAGTGGTAAGTAGGATTTTTGTGCGGTAGCGATGGCTGATTTTCCATGGCGCGTTTTCTCGTTTTTGTGATTGCCATTCTTGTGTCGGCCTGTGGCAAGCAAGAAGAACAGGCCAAGCCCAAACCGCCCCCGGTTGAAGTACTGGCGGTGCGCGCGCATCAGGTGGTCCCCCGTTACGAGTATGTCGGGCGGGTGGAAGCGACGGATGAATACAAGGTGCGCCCCCGGGTAGAGGGGTATATCGAGACGCGCAATTTCGTGGAGGGGCAGCTGGTACAGAAAGGCGAGCTGCTGTATCAGATTGATCCCAAGCCGTTTATTGCGGCGCTGGATAACCAGCGCGCCAACCTGGCACAGGCGCGCTCGGCCCTGCAGGTGGCACAGCGCAATTACCGGCGCGGCAGAGAGCTGATTAAAACCGGCGCCATCAGCAAGATGCAGATGGATGAGCTCACCGGCAATTTCGAAGAAGCGGAATCCAAGGTGGCCGCGATCCAGGCGGATGTGGAATCCGCCCAGCTCAATCTTTCCTATACCGAAATCCGCGCTCCGCTGACCGGTCTTATCGGCCGCACGGAGTATACCGAGGGCTCCCTCGTCGGGCCCAGCACTGAACCGCTGACCTCTATCGTGCGCATGGATCCGATCTACGTCACCTTCGAGGTGCCGGAGAACCGTCTGTTTGCGGTACAGGAGGAAACGGAGCGGCGGCGTCAGCAGGGCTTGGCGCCGGTAAAACGGGAAGTGCGTATCAAGCAGCCGGACGGAAAGCTTTACCCGTACCCGGGTCTGGTGGTGTTTGTGGATAACCAGATCGACCAGGCGACCGGTTCCGCGCTGGTGCGGGCGCGCTTCCCCAACCCCGAGCGCCTGCTGGTACAGGGGCAGTTCGCCCGCGTCGTGATCAGCGTGTTTGCCGGCGCCGAAGCGGTCAAACCGCTGGTGCCCCAGGCGGCTGTGCTCGAGGATATGCAGGGGCATTTCGTATACGTGATCGACGACAAGAATATTGCCGAGAAACGTTTTCTCAAACTCGGACAGCGGGAAAACGCGCTGTGGGCGGTGGAAGACGGCCTCAAACCGGGGGAGCGGATTGCGGTCAATGGTCTGCAGCGGATCAGCAATGAGCAGCCGGTAGCACCGCAGAATGTGGCATTGGATCCCTATAAAGGCATCAAGACCGAGCGCCCTCCCACCCAGACCAGCCCAGTGACCGAGTTCCGTGAAGGCGAGGTTTCTCCCCGGGAACGCCGCCAGTCCGGCGCGTCCGGCACCGGCTCTGATCTGCAGCAGATCGAGGCGGAAATGCGGGATGGCAGCGGGCAGAAATTACCGGAGCCGGACAGTGAACACGGCGACCCCCTGGGGCAGGAACAGGAACCGGATGCCTATTTTGATGGCAAGTAATTTTCCTGGCCCCCGAATCAGGGGGGTGACGCAATGATCAGTGCGACGTTTATCCGGCGTCCGCGTTTTGCGCTGGTGATCTCGATCCTGATCACCCTGGCAGGCGTGCTGTCGCTGCCGCTGCTCCCCATTGCCCAGTTCCCCGACATCACCCCACCGACTGTCGTGGTAACCGCCTCCTATCCCTGCGCCAGCGCGGAGGTGATGCGCGACAGTGTTGCCGAGCCCATCGAGGCACAGGTGAACGGGGTGGAGGGCATGAAATACATGTCGTCCACCAGCAGCAATGACGGCACCTATACCCTGACCGTGACCTTTGAAAGCGGTTATGACGGCGACATTGCCCAGGTCAATGTGCAGAACCGGGTACAGCAGGCGACACCGAGCCTGCCGGATGAGGTGACCCGCAGCGGGGTCACTGTGGAGAAAAAGTCCAACACCATATTGCTGGTGGTCAATCTGCTGTCAAAGGACGACAAGTTCGACACACTGTTTCTCGCCAACTATGGCGACATCTTTGTCAAAGATGAGCTGTCTCGGATCGATGGGGTCAGTGACGTACAGATTCTTGGGGCGCAGAATTACGCCATGCGCCTGTGGTTGAATCCGGACAAAATGGCCGCCCTGGATGTCACCGCGAATGATGTGATCGCGGCAATCCGCGCGCAAAACCTGCAGGTGGCCGCGGGCAAAATCGGCGCGCCACCCATCAAGCAGGATCAGCAGTTTCAATACAGCATTCTCGCCCAGGGACGTCTGGAGAGCGTCGAGGAGTTCGAGAATATCAGCATTCGTTCCAGACCGGATGGCGGTATTGTGCGGATGCGGGATATTTCCCGCGTGGAACTGGGTAGCCAGAGTTATAGCGCCTACGGGGAACTGGATGGACAGCCTTCCGCGGTAATGGCGATCTATCAGTTACCTGACGCCAACGCCTTGGATGTGGCGAATAAAATCCGCGAAAAAGTGGATCAATTGGCGCGACATTTCCCGGAAGGCCTGGAATCGGAGATCATCTACGACACCACCGGGTTTGTAAAAGCCTCCATTGAGGAAGTGGTGGAAACACTGGTCATTGCACTGTTGCTGGTGATCCTGGTGGTGTTCGTGTTCCTGCAGGACTGGCGCGCCACACTGATTCCCGCCATCGCCATTCCGGTGTCACTGATCGGTACCTTTGCGGTGATGCTGGCGCTGGGAATGACCATCAATACGGTCACTCTGTTTGCGTTGATTCTCGCCATTGGCATTGTGGTGGATGATGCCATTATCGTGGTGGAAAACACCCAGCGCCTGCTGGGAGAGGGACTGGAGCCCAAAGAAGCGGCCATGGAATCCATGCGCGAGGTTACCGGCCCGGTCATTGCCACTACCGCTGTGCTCTTTTCCGTGTTTGTGCCGGTGATGCTGATGCCGGGGCTGACCGGGAAAATGTATCAGCAGTTTGCCTTTACTATTTCGATCGCGGTTTTTATTTCCTCTGTAAATGCCCTTACTCTGAGCCCCTCGCTTAGCGCTGTTCTGCTACGGGCACCGACAGGAGAGGGCGAGCACGGTGAGAAACTGACGGGCGTATTCGGATTTTTCAACCGCTTTTTACAGCGTGCGACCCAGTTTTATATGCGTATCGTGCGCTTTTTCGTGCGCGTGCCGCTGCTTGGGATTGCCACGATTGTTGGTGTCGGCGTGCTGTGTTTCGTTTTATTCCGGGTGGTGCCCACGGGATTTATTCCCAATGAGGATCAGGGATACTTCATGATGAACGTGCAGCTTCCCGATGGTGCCTCCCTGAAGCGTACCGCGCCGGTAGTGGAAAAACTGAGTGCGGAGATCAACAAGCTCGACGGGGTCGCCCATGTGATGGCAGTGCCGGGCTACAGTCTGCTGTCCAACAGTCTCGCATCCAACACCGCCTTTATGATTGTGATTCTGCACCCCTGGGAGGAGCGGGCCGCACCGGCACTCAATCAGTTCGCGATTCTGGACAAGGTTCAGAAGCTGGGTGCGGCGGTACCGGAAGCGCAGGTACGCGCCTTCCCGGTGCCCGCGTTGCCGGGGCTGGGTACCATCGGTGGTTTTGAGTTTGTGCTGGAAGACCTGCAGGGGCGAGACATTCAGGAGCTGGCGGGGGTGCTCTACGCTTTGCTCGGTGCGGCAAATCAGCGCCCGGAAATTGCCCAGGCGTTTACCACCTATCAGGCTGCATCGCCGCAACTGGAACTGCACCTGGACAAGGACAAGGCGCATATTCTCGGTCTGCAGCTTTCCGATGTCTATCTCACCCTGCAGACTTATCTGGGCAGTTACTACGTCAATGATTTCAATCGTTTCGGTAAAGTGTTTCAGGTGCTCGCCCAGGCGGATGCGGAGTACCGCGACAGCGAAGAAGATCTGAGTGGCTTTTTTGTGCGCGCTAACAGTGGTGGCCTGGTACCGGTCAGTTCGGTTGCCGAGGTGAAACCCATCGTCGCGCCGCAAACGGTACAGCGGTACAACCTGTACAACAGTATTACCATCAACGGCGCCGCTGCGGCGGGGTACTCCAGTGGTGAGGCCATGCAGGCCATGGAATTGCTGGGGAATCACTTGCCCGAAGGTTATGGTTACGAGTGGACCGGGTCGAGCCTGGAAGAAATCAGCGCGGGCAACCTGGCGCCCATTCTGTTTGCACTGGCGATCGTATTCGCATACCTGTTTCTGGTGGCGCAGTACGAGAGCTGGAGCATTCCCATCGCGGTGCTGCTCGCGATTCCGATTGCTATCGGCGGTGGCCTGCTGGCCAGTTTTGTGATGGGGCGCGACAGCGACCTTTACACACAGATCGGGCTGGTACTGCTGATTGCGATGGCGGCCAAGACCGCGATTCTGATGGTGGAATTTGCAGTGTTGCAGCGGGACACCGGACTATCCGTGGAAGAATCGGCGCTGCAGGCCACGCGTCTGCGCTTTCGCGCGGTGCTGATGACGGCACTGGCGTTTGTGCTGGGTATTTTTCCTCTGGTGATCGCTACCGGTGCCGGCGCCGCCAGCCGCGTGTCCCTCGGCCTTGCGGTATTTGGTGGCATGCTTGCTGCAAGTATTTTCTCTACTTTCCTGGTGCCCATCTATTACGCGCTGGTGCAATCCCTGCGCGAGAAAGTGAAAGGCGGCCACCAACCCATGGATAAAGGGCAGGGCGAAAGCAAACCGGTGCACAAGCCGGATGCTGGCTGATTCTCTGAACGGGGGTGGGATTCGGTGTATAGTGAAAAAGATACCGTGAGCTGGAGGCAGCACTCAAACAGCCATGTTGAAAACCATAGAAAAGAAATTTTCTGCAGTCAGGGATGAGCTGCAGGCACGGGTTCCCCAGGGGCCGGATTTACACGGCCACGCGGCGGTTCTGCTGGCGCTGACGGACGAGCCCGACCCGCAGGTCATTCTGACGCTGCGCTCGCAGCAACTATCGAGTCATTCCGGGGAAGTCTCCCTGCCCGGTGGGCGCTGGGATGATACTGACCCCTCTCTTGAATACACCGCACTCCGCGAAACCCATGAAGAGATCGGCCTGCCCGCGGATCAGGTGCGTATGCTTGGCCCCCTGTGGACCCGGACTACACGCTGGCAGGTGGAAGTGACGCCCTGGCTCGGTATTGTACCCGCCGATGCGCCGCTGACGCCCAACCCCGGTGAGCTGGACGCCATTTTCCGGGTGCCGCTGGCCTGGTTTTTCGATGATCCACGTATCCGTACCGACCGTATCACCATCGACCAGACCCGCATCTACCTGCCCGCCTATGAATACGAGGGTTACGAGATCTGGGGGTTCACCGCCGGGGTGCTGACGGAATTTCTGGTTCGGGTACTGGATGTCCCCATTGGTCGCCGGGACGACGTGCCAGTCCGGGCCCTGAGCTAATGCGCTACTTGTAGGAGCCTTCAAGGCACCTACAGAAAGTGCGGGCCACGGTCAGGTATACTGCGCCTCTGAGTTACCGAGACAGACCATGCCCAGACCCAAGTCCGCCGTCGCTCTGCAAGATGTCCACT
Organism: Microbulbifer elongatus; assembly: GCF_021165935.1. Classification (NCBI taxonomy): domain Bacteria; kingdom Pseudomonadati; phylum Pseudomonadota; class Gammaproteobacteria; order Cellvibrionales; family Microbulbiferaceae; genus Microbulbifer; species Microbulbifer elongatus. The sequence goes on from NZ_CP088953.1 coordinate 2,030,035, forward strand.
GGAGTGCGCTCAAAACCCTGTTCCCCTATCTGCTGGAGTTCAAGCGTCCGGTTATTCTGGCGCTGCTGTGCCTGGTGGGTGCCAAGGCCGCCAGTGTCGGGCTGCCTTTCCTGCTCAAGCATATTGTCGATGACCTGGACGGTGCCGGCGGTGTCGCGTCGGCCATGGCGTTGCCACTGGGGCTGCTGCTGGCCTATGGCTTTGTCCGGTTTTCCTCGGTGCTTTTCGGCGAGCTGCGGGACACGATTTTCGGGCGCGTGACCGAGCGCGCCCAGCGCCGGGTCGGGCTGGAAGTATTTCAGCACCTGCACCGGCTGGATCTGGATTACCACCTGAATCGCCGTACCGGTGGCCTATCTCGGGATATCGAGCGGGGCAATTCCGGCATTGGGTTTCTGATGCGGTTTATGGTGTTCAACATCGTGCCCACACTGGTGGAAATCCTGATGGTGGTGGGGTTGCTGTGGTGGAATTACAGCGTCAGTTTTGCGCTGCTGGTACTCGGTGCTGTCGCCGCGTACATCGGCTTCTCGGTGGTTGCAACGGAGTGGCGCACGGGATTTGTTCGGGAATTGAACCAGGCGGAATCCCGCAGCAGTAGCCGCGCAGTGGACAGCCTGCTGAACTACGAGACGGTAAAATATTTCGGCAACGAACAGCACGAAGCCCGCCATTACGATCGCGAGCTGGCCACCTGGGAGAAAGCGCGACGCAAGAACCGACTGTCCCTGCTTGGACTGAATGCGGGGCAGGCTTTGATTATCGCCGCGGCCATGTGTGGCGCCATGGTCATGGCCGCTGTCAATGTCACCCGCGGCGACATGACCATCGGTGACTTTGTGCTGATCAATGCGGTGATGATGCAGATTTTCATTCCACTCAATTTTCTTGGTTTTGTGTATCGCGAAATGAAAGGTGCACTGGCAAATATCGAGAAAATGTTTTCCATTCTCGAAGTGAAGCCGGCCATCGAGAATGCGCCCAGGGCCAGTGAACTGGATATCCAGCGGGGCGCCATCGAATTTCGCGATGTCCATTTTGGTTACACCCCGCAGCGGGAGATTCTGAAGGGGGTCAGCTTTCGTGTGGCGCCCAAGCAGAAGGTAGCGATTGTGGGAGCGAGTGGCGCCGGTAAGTCCACCCTGTTCAAGCTGCTTTTCCGGTTCTATGACGTCGACCGGGGCAGTATTCTGGTGGATGGACAGGATGTGCGCGAGGTCTGTCAGGAGTCTCTTCGCAGCGCCATCGGCGTCGTGCCGCAGGATACGGTGTTGTTCAATCAGTCCATTCTGGAAAATGTGCGCTATGGCCGTGTGGATGCCACGGACGACGAAGTCCGGGAAGCCATTCGCCACGCACAATTGGACAGTTTTATCGCACAGCTTCCCGAAGGCGTGCACACCACCGTCGGTGAGCGCGGCCTGAAACTCTCGGGGGGCGAAAAACAGCGTGTTGCCATTGCCCGCGCCATTCTCAAGCATCCCCCGATTATGGTATTTGACGAGGCGACCTCCAGTCTCGACAGTCATTCGGAGCAGGGCATTCTGCACGCCCTGCAGGAGATCGCCAGGGAGCAGACCACTCTGGTGATTGCGCACCGCCTGTCTACCGTGGTGGATGCGGATCTGATTCTGGTAATGGATCAGGGGCAGGTGGTGGAGCAGGGGAGCCATCGGGATCTGATCGCGGCAGAGGGGCACTATGCCACACTGTGGCGGATGCAGCAGCAGGAAAGGGCGGCACAGATCGGGGAGGACGCGACGCCGCAGGTTACCTGATGCCTCTCCTGTGGCACCCGAAAGCATACTTTGGCGCCATATGTTTTTCTCTGCCGGAAAGGTGCCACGTATTTTTCTATCCTTGCCCATAATTGCAGTCAAATATCCGGCGCCCGCCCGGTGAAATGGCGCGCCTGGACATCTTTCGTGGCCACAATTAATGTGGCTCGCGCTATCCAATAAAACAACAGGCAGGAACCTGAATGAAATCTGCATTTTTTGCCGCATCGGCTCTGGCGCTGGCCATGGTTGCCGGCTGTTCTTCTGACGAAAAATCCACCGCTACTTCGGAATCCGCAGTACCCGTAGAGAGTACTGCACAACAGGGAGCCGACGCCGGGCAGAAAATGGCTCAACCGGACACCGGTCCCCAGGCTGGTGGTATTGCAAAAGGCGTGGACCCTTCCCGCTTCAACATTTACGCGCCGGTGGAGTTGAATGCAGATCTCTCCGCCCTGTCTGACAACCAGCGTCAGATGATCGGCAAGCTGATCGATGCCAGTAAAATCATGGATCAGCTGTTCTGGTTACAGTCCTACGGTCCGGCCCAGGAGCTGCTGAGTGGCATCGACGATAGCGCCGCACGCAAGTTCGCCGACATCAATTACGGCCCCTGGGATCGACTCAACGACAACAAGCCGTTTATTGAAGGCTACGGTGACAAACCGCTGGGTGCCGAGTTCTACCCGGAAGACATGACCAAACAGGAATTTGAGAACTGGAAGCAGCCGGGGAAAGAAGGCCTTTACTCACTGGTACGTCGCGACAGTAACGGCAAGCTGATGCTGGTGCCATACAGCGAGGCCTACAAGACCGAGCTGGAGAAAGCCTCTGCGCTGCTGCGTGAAGCGGCGGAGCTGGCGGAAGATCAGGATTTTTCCGCCTATCTGAAACTCCGCGCCGACGCGCTGCTGGACGACCAGTTCCGTGACAGCGATATGGCGTGGATGGATATGAAAGACAACCGCATCGACGTGGTGATCGGTCCCATCGAAAATTACGAAGATCAACTCTTTGCCTACCGCACAGCGTACGAGTCCTATGTGCTGCTGAAAGATATGGCGTGGAGCGAAAAACTGTCCAAGTTCGCCGCCTTCCTGCCAGAGTTGCAGCGCGGCCTGCCGGTAGACGACAAGTACAAGGCGGAAACCCCGGGAACCGATTCCGATCTGAACGCTTACGACGTGCTCTACTACGCAGGCCACAGTAATGCCGGCTCCAAGACCATCGCCATCAACCTGCCGAACGACGAAGAAGTCCAGCTGAAAAAAGGTACCCGCCGCCTGCAGCTGAAGAACGCCATGCGCGCGAAGTTCGACCAGATCCTGGTGCCCATCAGCGGCGTGTTGATCGCGGAAGACCAGCGTAAGCACATCACCTTCGATGCCTTCTTCGGTAACACCATGTTCCACGAAGTGGCCCACGGCCTGGGCATCAAGAAAACCGTCACCGATGGCGCCAATGTGCGTCAGGCCCTGAAGGAAACCTCGTCCGCGCTGGAAGAGGGCAAGGCGGATATCCTCGGTCTTTACATGATCACCAAGCTGCACGAAAAAGGGGAGATCGAAGAAGGTGAACTGATGGACAACTACGTCACCTTTCTCGCCGGTATTTTCCGCAGCGTCCGCTTCGGTGCCGCCAGTGCCCACGGCAAGGCCAATATGATGCGCTTCAACTTCTTCAAACAGGAAGGCGCGTTTACCCGCGATGAAGCCACCGGGCAGTACAGTGTCGACTTCGACAAGATGCAGGCGGCGATGACCAAACTGTCAAACCTGATCCTGACCATCCAGGGTGACGGCGACTACAAAAAGTCCAAGGACCTGCTCGATAATATGGGCGTGGTCGGTGCCGAGTTGCAGGCGGATCTGGATCGACTGAAAGACGCCAATATTCCGGTGGATGTCACCTTCATTCAGGGTAAGGAAGTGCTGGGTATCCAGTGATACGGTTTGCGTAAATCGTGCAAGGCGGGCCCCGGTGGCCCGCTTTTTCGTTGTGGGAAGATTGTGGGAAGAGTGTTTGTGGCACCTGCCAGCCAGTTCCGAATCTGACTAGTCTGTGGGCGGTTGGGCCCATACACTGGAGGGCACATACACCACCAGTGACCCGACCGTGCGACCTGATCCAGACCTATGCCACAGTGCGCGCCTCGCCCGCGACAAGCGCTTTGACGGGCGCTTCTATACCGCGGTGAAGACCACCGGAATTTTCTGCCGCCCCATCTGCCCGGCGCGCCCGCCGCTGGAAAAGAATGTGGAGTATTTCGCAACCGCCGCAGAAGCGGCAGCGGCGGGGTATCGTCCCTGTCTGCGCTGCCGGCCCGATGCAGCCCCCGGAAGTCCGGCCTGGGGACTGGTTTCCACCACCGTGCAGCGGGCGCTGAAACTGATGCGCGGGGAGAGGGAATCTCTGTCCGTCGAGCAGCTCGCCGCACGTCTTGGTATCACCAGCCGGTATCTGCGCAAACTTTTTTCCGAGCATGTAGGGCTCAGTCCGCTGCAGGTGTGGCAGACGGAGCGGGCGTTGTTTGCTTTCGGCCTGTTGCGGGATACCAGTCTGCCGGTGGGGGACATCGCCTTTGCCGCGGGTTTCAATAGCCTGCGACGCTTCAATGGGGTATTCAAGGAGATCTATCAACGTACGCCGAGCGAGGTTCGTCGCGAATCGGCGTCAGCGAAGCCCCGCGAGCGGGGTGTCAAATCTATCCGGTTCTATCTGAGCTATCGGCCCCCGTTTGACTGGCCGGCGCTGCTTGCGTTCTTTGCTGCGCGTACCCTCCCCGGTGTGGAGCAGGTGAATATCGCCGATGACCCGGAGCGGGGGGAGTACCAGCGCAGTTTCGAGCTGCTTGGCCAGCGCGGCCTGTTGCGGGTGGCGCACGAGCCGGAAAAAGGGCGCTTGCGGGTTAGCGTGTACGGCGACGGTTGTGGTGCGGTGCTCTATCCCCTGCGGGAGAATCTGCGCCGCCTGTTTGACCTGGATGCGGACAGTGATCAAATCCGCGGTCATCTGGAGGCGGACCCGTTACTCAAAGAGGTATTGAAGACGGCGCCCGGGGTACGCCTGCCAGGTGCCTGGGATCCGTTTGAGTACACGCTGCGTGCGATCCTCGGCCAGCAGATTTCGGTGGCCGCGGCCACCACCATTGCCGGGCGGGTGGCGAGCCGCTACGGCGAGCCATTCAGCGGGCCCGAGGGAGAGCCGCTGTTGTTGTTCCCTACTGCGGAGCAGCTGCGCGACGCGGACTTCTCCGATATCGGTGTCACCCGCGCACGGGCTAACACCCTGCAGACGTTTGTTGCGGCCACATTGAATGGCGAAATCGATTTCACTGTGCCGGATCTCGAGACATTCTGCGAGCAGATGACCGCACTCCCCGGCATCGGCGACTGGACCGCCCATTACACCGCCATGCGCGGCCTCTCCATGCCGGACGCCTTTCCCGCATCGGACCTGGGAATCCTGATCGCCCTGGGTAAAGCCGAGGGCGGCGAGGAGCGCAAGGCTACGCGGAAACAGGCCCTGGCCCGCGCCGAAGCCTGGCGTCCCTGGCGGGCCTACGCCGCACTGTTGCTGTGGCAGTCCCTCAAGGCCAAACCTCAAACGAAACCCAAACCTAAACCCAACCCGAATAAGAGGTCTTGCAAGTGATCTGCTACGAAATCTACCCCAGTACCTTTGGTGAACTCGGTATCGCTGCCAGTGAATCCGGGCTGGTGGGTATTGACCTGCAGGCGGGCAAGCGACCGCTGCCGGTGCGGGATGGTTGGCAGCGGGGGGCGAGTGCATTGACGGACAGGGCCGCCGAGCAGCTGGCCGCTTATTTTGGTGGTGAGATTCAGGCGTTCGATCTGCCACTGGACGCCGGCGGTACTCCGTTTCAGCAGTCCGTGTGGCGGGCGCTCTGCGCCATCCCCTATGGCGAGACCCGCAGCTACCGGGAACTGGCGGCGGCGATCGGCAATCCCAAAGCCGTGCGCGCGGTGGCGCGGGCCAACGGAGCCAATCCGCTGTCGATCGTGGTGCCCTGTCACCGGGTGATTGGCGCAGATGGCACGCTGACGGGCTATGCGGGCGGGCTGGAGATGAAGGCGCGCCTGCTGGCATTGGAGGGGGCGTTGATTGGCTGACCTGTCCGGCTGGTCAGGGTGGTTCTAGGGTGGCAATCGGGGGCCTTGGGCGGGATAATGCCGGGCTGAATTTCACCCCTTTTCCGCTTTTACTCACACCATTCCTGGGAGGTTAAATGCTGTACAGGTTGGGCGATAAGCAGCCGACCCTTGAAGGCGAGGGCCATTACATTGCGCCCGGTGCTCGGGTGATTGGCGATGTGCGGATGCTGCCCCACAGTTCGGTGTGGTTCAACGCGGTGATCCGCGGGGACAATGACCGGATTACGATTGGTGAGCGGGCGAATATCCAGGACGGTTCTGTGTTGCATACGGACCCGGGTGTGCCATTGACGGTGGGCACTGGGGTGACGGTGGGGCACAAGGTGACGTTGCACGGCTGCCAGATTGGTGAGTATTCGCTGGTGGGGATGAATGCGGTGGTGTTAAACGGGGCCAAGATTGGTCGCTGTTGCATTATCGGGGCGAATGCGCTGGTGACGGAGAATGCGGAGGTTCCGGATTTTTCGCTGGTGCTGGGGAGCCCGGGTAAGGTGGTGAAGACGCTGGATGAGTCGACGTTTGAGTTGCTGAAGGCGAGTAGTGAGATTTATGTGGCCAACGGTCGGCGGTTTGCGGAAGAGTTGGTCGAGGTCTGATTGATGGCCGAGAGTGATTGGAGCAAGGTGAAGGACAAAGAGCCGGAGGCTGCGTTTGCGTTTCCGGTGAAGTCGCCCTGTGTTTCCGTTTGTGCATTGAATCGCGATGATATCTGTGAAGGGTGTTTTCGTTCCGGGACTGAGATCAGTCAGTGGGGGCGGATGTCTAACGCTCAGAAAAAGCAGGTATTGAGTTTGTGCCATGAGCGGGCGGTGGAAATGAAGCGGGTATGGTGGTCGGACTGACCGTTTGTGGTCCGTTTTTTTCGGCTCTCTGGCGGCGGATCAGCAGGTACGAGTTTTCAGGACTGCTGTGAACCCATCCCTGGGCGCTGCGGCGCAAAGTGTCCGGCCGCTTCAACGCGGCGCCTGCGGCCCTGTTTGCGACGCTCCTGAAAACTCGTACCCGCTGCTCCGCCTTCGCTTCGGCTACAGTACTCCGTCAGAAATTATTGGGAATCAGGCTGTCTCGAACTGCTTGGGCTTACGAAGTAAAAAATTACCAGAATTGCACTAAGCACCGAGGGGCGGTAAGCCCTTCCGGGACCTTCGCCGACAGGGATGTCGGCGCAGAGCTACATGGATGTACTCCCGGGGGGCGCCTAGCTCGTGTCCCGGAAGGGCTTACCGCCCCTCGGTGCGTTCCCGGAACAGAGCTCCATAAAACCTCCGGGCTAAAATTAAATAGAACAGAATATGACCCAACCCTTCGTACATTTAAGAATCCACACCGAATATTCCCTGATCGACGGCCTGGTGCGTATCAAGCCATTGGTTGCCCGTGTTGCCGAGCTGGAGATGCCGGCGGTGGCGATTACGGATCAGACGAATTTCTACGGCCAGGTGAAGTTTTATAAAGGCTGTATGGGCGCCGGGGTGAAGCCGATTACCGGGGCCGATTTCTGGTTGAAGGAGGGTGGGGAAGAGCAGCCTACGCTGTTGACGCTGTATGCCATGAACACCACGGGCTACCGCAATATTACCGAGCTGATTTCCCGCGCCTGGATGGAAGGGCAGTACCACGGGCATGCATTCGTGGAGCGGGAGTGGATCGAGGAGGCATCGGAAGGTGTGTTGATGCTTTCCGGGGCCAAGTATGGCGATGTGGGCCGGGCGTTGATTGCCGGGCGGAACGCGCAGGCGGAGTCCCTGGCGCAGGAGTGGGAGCGAATTTTCCCGGGGCGTTACTACCTTGAACTGCAACGTACCGGACGCTCAGGGGATGAAGAGTATTTGCACGCGGCGGTTGCGCTGGCGGGCAAGCTGAATCTGCCGGTGGTGGCGACCAATGATGTGCGGTTCCTGGAAGACAGCGAATTTGAAGCCCATGAGGTGCGGGTGTGTATCCGTGAGGGTCGTGCGCTGGATGATCCCCGCCGGGAGCGTCGCTATTCATCCGAGCAGTATCTGCGCACACCGGAAGAGATGCAGGCGCTGTTCAAGGATATTCCGGAAGCTCTGGAGAACACGGTGGAAATTGCACGCCGTTGTTCCGCGCCGATCCAGCTGGGTAAATACTTCCTGCCACAGTTCCCGATTCCGGAGGGGATGACGGAGAACGAGTTCTTCGAAAAGATTTCCTTCGACGGTCTCTACGAGCGCCTGGAATTTATCCTCGACAAGAATGCGCCGGATTACGAAGCGCGTAAGAAAGTTTACGAAGACCGCCTGCGCTTCGAGCTGGATATCGTTATCCAGATGGGGTTCCCCGGTTACTTCCTGATCGTGATGGACTTTATCCAGTGGGCCAAGGATCACGATATTCCGGTGGGCCCGGGGCGGGGTTCCGGTGCGGGTTCGTTGATTGCCTACTCACAGAAAATTACCGACCTGGATCCGCTGCAATACGACCTGCTGTTCGAGCGATTCCTGAACCCGGAACGGGTTTCCATGCCCGACTTCGACGTCGACTTCTGTATGGAGAAGCGGGATCAGGTCATCAGCTACGTGGCGGATCATTACGGCCGCGACGCGGTGAGCCAGATCATCACCTTCGGTACCATGGCCGCGAAGGCGGTGGTGCGGGATGTGGCGCGGGTGCAGGGCAAGTCGTACGGGCTTGCGGACAAGCTCTCGAAAATGATTCCGGCGGATCCGGGGATGACTCTCGCCAAGGCGTTCGAGCAGGAAGAAGTGCTGCGGGAGTTCCTCGAAAACGACGAGGAAGGCCAGGAAATCTGGGAGATGGCGCTGCAGCTGGAAGGTGTGGCGCGGAACGTGGGTAAGCACGCCGGTGGTGTGGTGATCGCTCCCACCAAGCTCACCGATTTTGCCCCGCTCTACTGTGACGAGACCGGTGCGGGTCTGGTGACCCAGTTCGACAAGAACGACGTGGAAGACGCGGGCCTGGTGAAGTTCGACTTCTTGGGGCTGCGGACCCTGACCATCATCGACTGGGCCAAGGCGATGGTGGACGAGCAGCGCGCACGGGAGGGCAAAGAGCCACTGGTGATCGAGGCGCTGCCCCTGGACGACCCCGAAACCTACGCCATGATCAAGCGCGCTGAGACTACCGCGGTATTCCAGCTGGAATCCCGGGGTATGAAGGACCTGATCAAGCGCCTGCAGCCGGACAACCTTGAGGATATGATCGCCCTGGTGGCCCTGTTCCGCCCGGGCCCGCTGCAGTCGGGCATGGTGGACGACTTCATCAACCGGAAACACGGCCGCGCGCAGGTGGCCTACCCGGATGCGAAGTACCAGCACGAGAAACTCAAGCCGATCCTGGAGCCCACTTACGGGGTAATTGTTTACCAGGAACAGGTGATGCAGATCGCCCAGGAGCTCGCAGGCTATACCCTCGGCGGCGCGGACATGCTGCGCCGGGCCATGGGTAAGAAAAAGCCCGAAGAGATGGCCAAGCAGCGTGCCACCTTTGAGCAGGGAGCGAAAGAGCAGGGGGTAGACCCGGATCTGGCGATCAAGATCTTCGACCTGGTGGAAAAATTCGCCGGCTACGGTTTTAACAAATCCCACTCCGCCGCCTACGCCCTGGTGTCTTACCAGACCGCCTGGCTGAAGGCGCACTACCCGGCGCAGTTTATGGCCGCGACCATGTCTTCGGATATGGACAAGACCGATAAGGTGGTGACCTTTATCGAAGAGTGCCGGGCCATGAAGCTGGACCTGGTGCCGCCGGATGTAAACCTGGGTACCTATCAATTCTCAGTGGATGTGGATAACCGCATTATCTACGGTCTCGGTGCGATCAAGGGGCTGGGTGAAGGCCCCATCGACAATATTATTGCTGAGCGTGAACAGAATGGACCCTTTACCGATCTGTTCGATTTCTGTTCCCGTATCGACCCACGCAAGGTGAACAAGCGCGCGCTGGAGGCACTGGTGCGCTCCGGTGCCCTGGACAGCATCGGCCCGGATACTCACAGCGCGGACGGTCTGGATTATTCCCGCGCGGTGCTGTTTAACGCGCTGGATGAGGCGGTGAAGTCCGCCGAGCAGCAGAGCAAGAACGACAGCGCCGGTATGATGGATCTGTTTGGCGAGGTAGTACGCTCCGCATCCGACGGGGATGTGTACGAGGATTTCCGCAGCGCCCGTCCGTGGAGTATTCGCGAGCGCCTTGAAGGGGAGAAGAACACCCTTGGCCTGTATCTCACCGGGCACCCCATCGATGAGTATGAGGATGAGCTGAAACATCTGGTGAAGGCGCGCATCGCGGATCTGAAGCCGGGTCGGGAAAACCAGAAGGTGGCCGGCCTGTGTGTGGGCATGCGGGTGATGAAGACCAAGCGCGGCGATTCCATGGCGATTGTGACCCTGGATGACCGCAGTGCGCGGATCGAGGCGGCGGTGTTCAGCGAGGCATTTGGCGAGCACCGGGAAAAGCTGGTCAAGGACGCGCTGTTGGTGCTGGAGGGCTCTATCTCTCACGACGATTACAGTGGCGGTCTGAAGATGAGCGTGAACAGTGTGTCCACGCTGGATGACCTGCGCAGGGGCAGTGTGATCGGGGTGACCCTGAAGATCGACAGTGCCCAGGCGTTGCCGAAGATGGGGCAGCGTTTGAGTGCCTGCCTGCGTCCCTATGTGGGCGGCTCCTGTCCGGTGCTGGTGGAAGTGGAGCGTAGCGACGCTCGCGGCACATTCCGCCTAGCGGATGAGTGGAAAGTGGAGCCAAATGACCAGCTGATCCAGTCCCTGCGGGAGGTGATCGGCCGGGAGCGGGTACAGCTCAACTACAATCAACGGCAGTAATTTTTAGTGGTTGGCTGTTCGAAAGATTTGGTGGCGGTGAGGTGCCGGGGCGAGTATTCAGGCTATCCGGTACTGTCGAAATTTCGTCAAGTGAACGCATGCACTCGACTGAGTGGTCCTATCCCGGTAAGCTAGCCGCCATTTTCAGTAGACGAGGCCTGTTTGCGACCGTTCGGGGTAGTTTGGTCGCATTTTCCAACATTTGGCAGGCCCACAGAATTATCAAGGCGCGAATTAAATGAACTTCAGTTTTCTCGAGTTTGAACAGCCGATTGCGGAACTGGAAAGCAAGATCAAGGAGCTTCAGCACGTCGGGGACGACAACGATCTGAACATTGCGGAAGAGATCACCCGTCTGCGGGAAAAGAGCGAGAAGCTCACCGAGTCGCTGTATTCCGACCTTTCTCCCTGGCAGATCGTGCAGGTGGCCCGCCACCCGCAGCGTCCTTACGCCAAGGACTATATCGAGCGTATTTTCACCGATTGGGATGAGCTGCACGGCGACCGTCACTTCGGCGACGACAAGGCGATCATCGCGGGTATCGGCCGCCTGGAAGGCCGTCCGGTGGCGGTGATCGGTGAGGAGAAGGGCCGCAGTGTCAACGAGAAGGTGAAGCGCAACTTTGGTATGCCGAAGCCCGAGGGTTACCGTAAGGCACAGCGCGTCATGGAGATGGCGGAACGCTTCAAGATGCCGGTGCTGACCCTGATCGACACTCCGGGGGCCTATCCGGGTATCGACAGTGAGGAGCGCGGTATCTCCGAGGCGATTGCGAAGAATCTCGCGGTGATGTCTCGCCTGCGCACGCCGATCATCTGTACGGTGATTGGTGAGGGCTCTTCCGGTGGTGCGCTGGCGATCGGTGTGGGTGACCAGCTGAATATGCTGCAGTACTCCACCTACTTTGTGATTTCGCCGGAAGGCTGCGCGAACATTATCTGGAAGACTGTGGAGAAGGCGCCGCTGGCGGCGGAGGCCATGGGGGTGACTTCCAGTGTGCTCGAAGAGCTAGGCATCGTGGATGAGACGCTGCCAGAGCCGCTGGGCGGTGCGCACCGGGACCCGGATCTGATGGCGGCGCGCCTGCGGGATCGTCTGTCAGAGCAGCTGGACAAGCTTACCGCTGTGCCTCTGGATGAGCTGCTGGAAAAACGCTACCAGCGCCTGATGAGTTACGGCAACGTGGTGAGCTGAAACCAGTCGCTGTTTGTGGATATAAAAAGACCGGCATTTATGCCGGTTTTTTTATGCTCGCATCCTTTCCTGTCCTTAAATGACCAGCTTCGGGCCTGCGACTACTGGGTTTGACCCTGTCCCGCCGCGTAGACTGGCGACTTCTGATAATCCGAATAACCATCATTGTCGAGGTCTGCGTTGGGGGAGCTGGGGGAAGTATTCAGTCTGGTTTCCAGTCAGGTCTCTGGGGTGACACTGGCGCTGTTGCTGCTGGTGTGTGTGGCCAGTGCGTTTATCTCCGCGGTCACTGGCGGCGCCGGCGGTATCCTGATGTTCGCCGCGCTCAACGTGGTGATCCCACTGCGTGCCCTGGTACCGATTCACGGCGCGGTCCAGCTGATGAATAACCTCGCACGTGTGGTTTATGTGCGCGAGCATATCCGCTGGGACCAGTGCATTCCGTTCTTTGTCGGTTGCACCCTGGGTTCCGCCGCCATGACGCTGGGGCTGGCCAATCTCGATTGGCAACAACTGCCACTGGTGCTGCTGGCGGTTTTGATTTTCTACACGGGGTTCAAACCAAAAAAGCTCCCGGAAATCCGCCTCAAGCCGCGCAATTTTTTCTGGGTAGGCATTGCCACCGGCACCCTGGGTATTGTGGCCGGCGCCGTAGACCCGCTACTGGCCGCGTTCTTTGTGCGCAAGGATATGACGCCGAAAGAAATCGTGGCGAACAAATCCGTCATGCAGGCCTGGTGCCACGCGCTGAAAGTGCCGGCATTTATTTATCTTGGCTTCGCCTTTTCCGAACACCTGGGGCTGATTCTGCTGCTGACCATCGCCGCGGTGGTCGGCACCCGTATCGGTATTGCTCTGTTAAACCGGATCAACAGCCACGTCTTTTTCAATCTTATGCGTGCGGCACTATTGATTGCCGGTGCGCGCATTGTTTATCAATTAGTTGCCCCTGCGGTATAGACACAGTAAAAGTAGGTACACACCATGGCCGACTATCAGATTATCAACCCGTATAACGGCGAACAGATCGAAGCCTACGATTTCCACAGTAAAGAGCAGGTGGAGCAGTCTATCCAGACCCTGGTTGCCGGCCGCGAAATCCAGCAGACCACCCCAGCATTCGAACGCTCCGGCATTCTGATGAAGCTCGCCCAGCTGATACTGGAGCGCAAGGAAGATCTGGCGCGCCTCATTTGCGAAGAAACCGGGAAAACCATCAGCGACAGCCGTATTGAAATTGACCGCGCCTACAACACCGCCCTGTCCAGCGCCATGGAAGCCCACAATATTAACGGCGAAGCGCTCGACTCCGATGCCTTCCCGCCCATGCGCGAGAAAATCGGTGTGGTTCTGTGGAAGCCCCTCGGCACCGTACTGTGTATCACCCCGTTCAATTTCCCCGTCAACATTGCCGTGCATAAAATCGGCCCGGCCTTCGCCGCCGGCAACACCATTCTGTTCAAGCCGGGCCCGCAGAACAAACGCTCTGCAGAATTGCTGGTCGAACTCTGCTACCAGGCGGGCATGGAGAAATCCGTGCTGCAGATGCTGATCCCGGATATCGAAGCCACCAGTTACGCTGTTTCCCACCGGGAAATCCAGGCCATCAACTTCACCGGCGGCACCGCAGCGGCCAACGCCATCGCCAGGAACGCCGGCTATAAAAAAATGCTGTTCGAACTCGGCGGCAACGACCCATTGATCGTCATGCCCGACGCCGACCTCGACGCCGCGGTCAACGCCACCATCAATCAACGCTTCGCCACCGCCGGTCAGCGCTGCACCGCCGCCAAACGGCTGTTCGTGCACAGCGACGTATTTGACTCCTTCAGCAACAAACTCATTATCGCCACCTCCAATCTCAACGTCGGCGATCCAATGCAGGACGACACCTTCATTGGCCCACTGATTCACACCGCCGCTGCCGACGAAGTGGAGGCGCGCATCGAATCCGCAGTAAAAGCAGGCGCTCGGGTACTGTATGGCCACAAACGCGAAGGCAATATCCTCTGGCCAACCATCCTCGACAGCGTCCCCGACGACGCAGAACTGGTTGCGGACGAAACCTTCGGCCCGGTAGTGCCGCTGCGGAAATTCGACGATGAAGCGGAACTGATCTCGCTGATCAACAGCTCCCCATTTGGCCTGCAGGCCGGCGTATTCACCCAAAACCTCGCCCTTGCCAAACGCCTCTACAACCAACTGGACGTAGGCCTGCTCGCCGTCAACGACGGCCCGGGTTTCCGCGCGGAGCACTTCCCCTTCGGTGGTGTAAAAGAAAGCGGTGTGGGCCGGGAAGGTGTGAGTTACGCCATCCGAGAAATGAGCTACCAGAAAACATTGGTGATCTAACCACTACGAAGCCAGATGGTGAAATCGAAGTCAGAAGTCTGAATCGAAGGTCGGGCGCTGGGTAGTAGCTTTCAGGAGCGTCGGCGACATGGACGTCGCCGACGCAGCGTACAGAGACGTATTTACAGCGGTCCTGAAAGCTACTACCCAGTGGCCGGGCGCCACTAGGAGTGCTACGAAGTACAACGGACCTCCCTGCCGCGACAAACCTAATTCAGGGCGCAGAACCACACCTCAAATTCTCTAAGACTTGTCCTTCCGGTCAAATTACCACTATACTCGGCCCCAACTTGTCGGAGTGCCTTTGGGCTGAGATCGCTGTTGCGAGATCCGTTGAACCTGATCGGGGTAACCCCCGCGTAGGGAACAAGATCTGAATTCGCTACTTTTTCGCGCGCTTGTTAAATGTCTTTGCGCCCGAACGCCTCTCTCCTCACTGGTACCCCCGGCAATCCACTCATGGATTAGATCGTCAAGCAATGACGCAAGGGGTCAGCATGTCTCAAGTCGCCGAACCGCAAAATAAAGCCGACAAAAAAAGCCGCGCCGAGCAGCAGAAAAACGCCAAAGAATTTCTCGACAACCTCACCGCCCAACAATTTCCCAACTCCCGAAAAGTGTATCTTCAGGGAGAGACCGAAGGCGTCAAGGTCGGCGTCCGTGAAATCTGCCTCGGTCAGAGCCTCGTCGGTGGCGACGAAGAAAACCCCGTGTTCGAACCCAACGAACCCCTACAGGTTTATGACACCGCTGGCCCATACTCCGACCCCGACTACACACCCAACGTCCGCGACGGCCTGCCCAAACTGCGCCAACAATGGATCGAAGCCCGCGGCGACACCGAAATTCTCGACACCCGTCAGGCTGCCTACAGCCAGAAACGCATGGCCGACCAGGGACTCGACCATATCCGCTTCGACAACCTGCCCGCCCCACGCAAAGCCAAGCCCGGTAAAAACGTCTCCCAGATGCACTACGCTCGCCAGGGCATCATCACCCCCGAGATGGAGTTTATCGCCATCCGCGAGAATATGGGCCGCGCCCAACTGGCCGAGCAGCTCTCTGAAGCGGACTACCAGAAAGCCCGCGACGGCATTCATATCCCCGAGCAGATCACCCCGGAATTCGTCCGCCGCGAAGTCGCCGAAGGCCGCGCGATTATTCCCGCGAATATCAACCACACAGAACTGGAACCGATGATTATCGGCCGCAACTTCCTGTGTAAAGTGAATTCCAACATCGGCAACTCCGCCATCACCTCCTCCATCGAAGAAGAAGTGGAAAAACTCGTCTGGTCCATCAAATGGGGCGGCGACACCGTCATGGACCTCTCCACCGGCCAGAACATCCACGAAACCCGCGAGTGGATCCTGCGCAACAGCCCGGTCCCCATCGGCACCGTACCGATCTATCAGGCCCTGGAAAAAGTGAACGGCATTGCTGAAGACCTCAACTGGGAAGTCTTCCGCGATACCCTCATCGAACAGGCCGAGCAGGGCGTCGACTACTTCACCATCCACGCCGGCGTACTGCTGCGCTACGTACCGCTCACCGCCAAACGCGTCACCGGCATCGTCTCCCGCGGTGGCTCCATCATGGCCAAATGGTGTCTCGCCCACCACAAGGAAAACTTCCTCTATACCCACTTCGAGGACATCTGTGAAATCCTCAAGGCCTACGACGTCAGCTTCTCACTGGGCGACGGCCTGCGCCCCGGCTGTATTGCCGACGCCAACGACGAAGCCCAGTTCGGCGAACTGCGCACCCTCGGCGAACTCACCGAAATCGCCTGGAAACACGACGTCCAGACCATGATCGAAGGCCCCGGCCACGTGCCCATGCACAAGATCAAAGAAAACATGGACGAGCAACTGGAACACTGTCACGGCGCCCCCTTCTATACCCTCGGCCCACTGACCACCGACATCGCCCCCGGCTACGACCACATCACCTCCGGCATCGGCGCCGCCATGATCGGCAGCATGGGCTGTGCCATGCTCTGCTACGTAACCCCCAAAGAGCACCTCGGCCTGCCCAACAAAGAAGACGTAAAAGAAGGCCTCATGGCCTACAAAATCGCTGCCCACGCCGCCGACCTCGCCAAAGGCCACCCCCGCGCCTACAAACGCGACGACGCTCTCTCCAAGGCGCGTTTCGAATTCCGCTGGGAAGACCAGTTCAACCTCGGCCTCGACCCTGAACGCGCGCGCATGTACCACGACGAAACCTTGCCCAAAGAATCTGGC
Organism: Microbulbifer elongatus; assembly: GCF_021165935.1. NCBI lineage: Bacteria > Pseudomonadati > Pseudomonadota > Gammaproteobacteria > Cellvibrionales > Microbulbiferaceae > Microbulbifer > Microbulbifer elongatus. The sequence continues at coordinate 2,046,592 of NZ_CP088953.1, forward strand.
AAAGTCGCCCACTTCTGCTCCATGTGCGGCCCGAAATTCTGCTCAATGAAAATCACCCAAGACGTTCGCGACTACGCGGCAAAACAGGAAGCAGAAGCCAACAAAGGAATGGAAGAAATGTCCATCAAGTTCAAAGAGCTAGGCGCCGAGATTTACCACAAGGGTTAAGTTTACCAAGTGCGATAAAGGTAAAAGTGAAGGTGCCGATGCCGGTGAACCTTTGCGAGACCTTCTAAAACAGGGACGTTTTAGAAGAGCCCCCAGGGATGGGTTTACGGCGTGTCTCGCAAAGGTTCACCGGCAGCGGTTCCGCCTAGGACTTTCCAAGTGCGCCGCAGGACTATCAGTGAGCACCAAATCGTTTTTTAATATCGGAATTGCCGGAGCTGGTTTATTGGGGCGGCTTTTGGCTTGGCGTTTATCCGAAAAAGGCCACCAGATAAGTCTATTCGACTCCGGCTGTCTCGAGAAACCTGCGGGCGCCTGCCACACCGCCGCCGGCATGATCTCGCCGCTGTCCGAACTGTTCCACTGCCCACTCCCAATCTACCAATTGGGCATGCAAAGCCTGCAACACTGGCCAAGCTGGGTAACCCAACTGGAACAAACCACCGGTACCAAAGTCGATTATCGCGAGAAGGGCAGCATCCTTATCGCCCACCCACAAGACCGCAATGAACTCCTGCAATTCCAACAGGAACTCAACGCAAAACTGGGCCCAGAAAACCGCGACCAACTGCAATGGCTGGATAATAGTGCCCTGCGAAACCTGGAACCCGAACTCGACCGCTTCGACCAAGGCCTCTACCTCTCTTCTGAGGCCGACATCGACAACCGCAAACTACTGCCAGTACTACACAAAGTACTCAAGCAAAACAAAATCGAAATCCGCGAAAACACCGCGGTAGATTGCACCCCCGAAGCAATCCAAACCAAAAACGGCAGCGAACGCTTCGAGCTGGTGATCGACACCCGCGGCATCGGGGCCAAACAACAGATCAAAGGTCTGCGCGGCGTCCGCGGCGAAGTCATGGTCGTAGAAACCCCCGAAGTGCAACTAAACCGCCCCGTGCGTTTACTGCATCCCAGGTACCAGCTCTACGCCGTACCCAGAGCCAACAACCAGACCGTCATCGGTGCCACCGAAATCGAAAGCGAAGATAGGAGTCCCATCTCCCTGCGCTCCACCATGGAACTCTCCAGCGCACTCTACTCGATTCATCCCGCCTTCGCAGAAGCCCGCGTGATCGAAACCCGCGTCAACTGCCGTCCGGCCACCATGGACAATCTGCCGGTAGTGGAAAGCGAACCGGGCTTGATCCGCATCAACGGCCTGTTCCGCCACGGCTACCTGCTGGCCCCTGCACTGGTAGTACAGGCCGAAACTGAAATTTCCAGATTAACCCAAACGACAGAACAGGTGACCTGATGCAACTACTGGTCAATGGCGAGCCAAAGAATTTTGACAGTGCACAATCATTATCCGAAGTATTGCAACAACTGGGCTATCGCGGCGATACCTTCGCCGTTGCCGTCAACGGTGACTTCGTTCCCCGGGCAACCTACGAACAGACAGCGCTGAACCCCGGTGACAGTCTGGACATCGTCGCCCCGGTAGTAGGGGGCTGATAGGAGAGAGCACATGGCCGACAAACTGAAACTCTACGGCAAAGAATTCGACAGCCGCTTGCTGGTAGGCACCGCACTCTATCCGTCCCCGGCGATCATGCGCGAATCCGTCGCCGCCTCCGGGTCGGAAATCATCACCCTGTCCCTGCGCCGCCAGAGCCCTGAGCAGCAGCAGGGCAAAATGATCTGGGACTATATCCAGGAATCCGGCTGCCAGTTGCTGCCCAATACCGCGGGCTGCAAAACCCCGAAAGAAGTGATCGCACTGGCAGAAATGAGCCGGGAAATTTTCGGCACCGACTGGCTAAAACTGGAAGTGATCGGCGACGACTACAACCTGCAACCGGATCCCTTCGGCCTGATCGAAGCGGCGCGGGAACTGGTGCAGCGGGGGTTCAAGGTCCTGCCGTACTGCACCGACGATCTGGTGGTGTGCCGCAAGCTGCTGGATGTGGGCTGCGAAGTGCTGATGCCCTGGGGCTCCCCCATCGGCACCGGTCGCGGCCTGATGAACAAATACAACCTGCAGACCCTGCGCGAGCGCCTGCCAGACACCCCGCTGATTATCGATGCCGGTATCGGCGCACCGTCCCAGGCCAGCGAAGCCATGGAAATGGGCTTCGATGCAGTACTGCTCAACACCGCCATCGCCAAAGCCCAGAACCCGGTACTGATGGCGGAGTCGTTCAAGCTCGCGGTGCAATCCGGCCGCGCCGCACGCAATGCGGGACTGATGCTCAAACGTCAGACTGCCAGCCCCAGTACACCGACGCTGGATATGCCGTTCTGGCAGCAGTCGATCACCGCAGAAAATGGGGAGAAGGCATGAGCGGTGCAGAACACCATCGGCCCATCGTATGGACCATCGCCGGCAGCGATTCCGGCGGCGGCGCGGGTATTCAGGCGGACCTGCTCACCATGCACGATCTCGGCGTGCACGGCTGCAGTGCCATTACCGCCAATACGGCCCAGAACACCCTCGGGGTACCGGCGATCAATGCGGTATCTGGTGAGGTACTGCAATCCCAGCTGGACGCATTACTCGCCGATCTCAAACCCGCTGCCATCAAGATTGGTCTTCTCGCCAATGCCGGGCAGGTTCGTCTGGTGGCCGATTTTCTGCGCAACCTGAAGTCCGCTACAGAAGCCATTCCTGTGGTCTACGACCCGGTGGCCGTCGCCACCAGCGGCGCCCAGTTGACCGAAGACAGCACCGGCGCCGCGGTGCTGACGGAACTGCTGCCGCTGTGCGATCTGATCACACCCAACAGTATCGAGCTGGAATGGCTGGCGGGAACTGACGCAGACAGCGCCGAAGCCATTCTCAAAGCCGCGCATCAAGTGCGAGGTAATCACAGCGCTGCACTGTTGGTGACCGGTGGCCACTTTGAAATTGAGCCGGGTACCACCGCCGATCTGTTGTGCGCGGGATCAGATGAGAATGCCAGCAACGACTGGCTGATCGGTAACAAAATCGATACGCCCAATGCTCACGGCACCGGCTGTACCCTATCGTCGGCCATCGCCTCGCTGCTGGCGCTGGGCTATCCACTGAAAGACGCCTGTGTGGTGGCCAACGCCTATGTGCGCCGCGGACTGCGCCAGGGCGACAGCGATCATATCGGCGCGGGCCCCGGCCCGGTGGGGCACTGTGGCTGGCCCGTAGAGCTGCAGGATTTTCCTGAGATACTGGTGGCCGGCAGCGAGCGGGCAGAATCATTCGGCGTCTTCGATAAGACAGCGGCGGCGAATTTTGCCGCGGAGTTCGCACAACCGGACTCGCACCGCCTTGGCCTTTACCCGGTGGTGGAGACCGTGGAGTGGATCGGGAAGCTGGCGCAAGAGGGGGTGCGCACCCTGCAATTGCGTATCAAGCACCCGGGTAGGGACCTGAAAGAACAGATTGAGCGCGCCGTCGCTATTGGCCGCCGCCACGACCTGCGCCTGTTTATCAATGACCACTGGCAGCTCGCCATTGAGTGCGGGGCCTATGGAGTGCACCTGGGGCAGGAGGATCTACAGAGCGCGGATCTGACGGCGATTCAGCAGGCGGGCCTCAAGCTCGGTATCAGCACCCACGGCTTTTTTGAGCTGCTTTATGCCTATCAATTCCGCCCCAGTTATCTGGCGATTGGTGCCATCTATACCACCAGCACCAAGGATATGAGCGGACAGTTGCAGGGGCCCGAGAAACTCGCGCGCATGGCCGCGCTGCTCCCGGGATATCCGCTGGTGGCCATTGGCGGCATCAGTCTCGAGCGGGCACCGGCGGTGGCTGCAAGCGGCGTGGGGAGTATCGCGGTGGTGACCGCCATCACCCAGGCCCCAGACTACCGCACCGCTGTGGCACAATTGCGCTCAGTCATTGATTAGCCAGAAACCGATCGAGAGAAGCCGAGCCGTGTTGAGTCGTAAACAGCTACAGCGCTATAGCCGCCAGATCATGTTGCCGCAGATCGGCGAAGCGGGGCAGGAGAAGCTGAATAACGCCCGGGTACTGATGGTTGGCTTGGGGGGGCTTGGCAGCCCGGCGGCGCTCTATCTGGCCGCCGCGGGCATCGGTGAGTTGCATCTGGTGGATGGGGACAAGGTGGAAATCTCCAACCTGCAGCGTCAGGTGCTGTACAAAACCAACCACCGGGAGAAAGACAAGGCGCAGGTGGCGGCGCAGCAGCTGACCGCTGCCAACCCGGAGATCCGCCTCCACGCCTACTGTCGCATGGCCGACGAGGGCTGGCTCACCGATTTGTTCTCCCAGCAGTCTTTCGATCTGGTCCTGGACTGCACCGACAATCTCGATATCCGCCACTCCATCAATCGGGTTTGTCGCGCACACAAAATCCCGGTGGTGATGGCCTCGGTGCGGGGATTCTCCGGGCAGCTGGTCAGTTTTGATTTTCGTACTCAGGCGAGCCCCTGCTACGCCTGCCTGTTTCCGCCGGCCGTTGAGGCGAGTGACCTGCCGGAAGCGGAAAACTGCTCCACGGTGGGGGTCATCGGCCCCGCCCTGGGGATGATGGGAAGCGCCCAGGCTCTCGAGGCAATCAAGTTCCTTGTGGGACTGCCGGTAAGCAGCCTGAACAGGCTTCAGCTGTTCGAAGCGGCGAGTCTGGAATGGCGCGCCCTCAGCCTGGCTGAAAACAGCACTTGCCCCGTTTGTGGATAACCAGTAAAACGGAGCATCACAGATAAAAAGAGGGGTGTATCTTGTCTACATACAATCTTCCGCGTGTATTTGCCGCACTTGCGTTTGGTGCTTTGTTGTTCGGGTGCACAGAAAAGTCTCAGGAAGTCGTTGAGGTACCTGAGGAGCCCGCGCAGAAAGCGGCGGTTCAGCAAGTGACTGCTCATGAAGTGGAGAGCCAGCCTGTTACCGAGGTGGATACAGCGCATATCTCGCCGGAACTGCTGGAAACCTACCAGCAAACCTGCGGCAGCTGTCACGAGAAGGGGCTGGTTGGTGCGCCGAAAACCGGCGATGTGGAAGCCTGGAAGCCGCGCCTGGCCAAGGGGATGGACACCATGGTGAAGCACGCCCGGGATGGCTTTAATGCCATGCCACCGGCCGGCCTTTGCTACCACTGCTCTGACGAAGATTACGCAGAGCTGATTACCTACATGTCTACTGCCCGGTAGCGTTTCCTGGCCGCGTTTCCTATTCGTTCGGCACAGGCCCGCTATCAGCGGGCTGCAATTTCCACCGCGTTCAGTAGTTGCGCATACTGACCGGTAATCACATTCATATTGCGCAGCATGATGTCGGTGGTGCCGGTGATGACATGGATCTGCCGGGCCTCTGACATCTGCATCTCCCCATCGAAACCGCGACTGGCGTAACTCAGGTGTCCCTGGGTCTTTCTCAGGTTGCGTGTGATATCCGGCGTATTCAAGGGGCTTTCCAGCAGAAAGGTGAGCATCTGCTCGAACTCTGCCAGGTCCTCATACAGCAAACGGGTGCCCTCACTGCCCGCCACGCCCCAGTGCTGGGCCACATAATTTTTTGCGATACGCTGAGACAGCATCCGCTGCCGGCCGGATACATTCACCAGTTCCGCGCTGCTGTGATTGGCCAGCGCCTGCAGGCGCATTACATAAGTATGCGCTGCGGGTAACAGTGTGTTGCTGCGCTGAAACAGTTCCGCTGCGGTAGATTTACTGACCGGCTGGCGGGCAATATCGGCAAAGGCCCTCCACTCCTCCTGAACCAGCTGCAATGTGCTGATAATCGGCGCTGCAGGTTTGAAACTGGCCAGTTTCGCAAGGTTGCGCTCGAACTCCGTCATGGAGCGTTCGAACACCTGGCGGTGCTTTTCTACCGATGGCTGTATCCCCTGGAGAATGTAAGATTGGGTAATCCGCTGGGACAGCATACGCTGTCGCCCGGCGATATTGATGGCGTCGCCCATACTGAATCCGATGGTTGTCGCCGCATCTCGCACGTCTGCCTTTGTGGCGAAAACTGGTGTACTACAAAACAGAAATACCAGCAGTAGGGGTAAAGTGTATTTCATAGGCGCTTTCCTGAATGGAAAATGGGGAGGAATTCGAGAGGAAACCGAAAGAAGAAAAAGCCCCGGCCATGCGGCCGGGTAAATACTCAACGAATGATCTCTGGCTTTCCAGGCAACACATCAAGGTTCGTTGCGCTGGGTTCTCGTTATTAAAACCCTGTGAGTGGTTTCTTCCCGTTAGAACTTTGCTGCGGCAGTGAGCCAGAGCTTGTCGGTGTCTACACTGAAGTCGTCGGCACTGAAACTACTGTATTTCACGCTCAGGTTTACCCCTGCCAGCTTGCCCGCCACCAGGAATCCCGCCTCGCTTCCCAGTTTGTCCATACCGGATACGCCGCTGTCATCAGAGCTCAGTTGGTGATAGTTGAATGCGACCTTGACGCCAGCCAGAGTGGTGCCCACAGACAGGTAGACGTCTTCGATACCGCCGGCGATATTACCGGTGCCGCCACCGAGGAATTTGTCGGTCCACCCCTGGAATTTATGCAGGGTGGCCAGCGGGGTAATGAACTGACCATCGGCGCCGTCGGCACCCAGTAGCTCATAGCCGCCAGAGAGAGTGACCGCACCCAGCTTGTAGCTGCCTTCTGCCAGTAGATAGTCCGCATCGTAGTCGGCAGGGTTGTTCGCCGCGGAAGACTGCATGGCGTATTCCAGCGCATAGGAGAGGTCGCCCTGACCACCGGCAAAGCGCACGCCGTAGGTGTCGGTGGAGAAGGCCGCGGCGTCCTCATTATCGATCAGGTAGGCGTAACCGCTCAGGGTGCCTGCAGGCAGCCCGGCATACTTGCCATTCAACAGGTAAGTGTCATTGGTGTGGTCGCCTACCGGGCTGTCCTCACCAAAAATTCGGTTGACGTTGCTGACCCGCGCCAGGAACAGAGTGGTATCGGCAAGGCTGGTATTGGTCACGCTGAAGGCGTCGTAGGTCTGTTCGTTCTGACGGAAGCCGACACCGCCGACAAAGCGCTGGTTGTCGAGAAGAATGCGCTGACGCCCGTATTTGAAGGTAGTGCCACCGGTGGCGTAAGCCAGATAGGCCTGATTGACTTCGGTGCCTTCGGGGTCGCCCACACCACCCTCAAAATCAGTCATGTGCGTAACATCGTCCATTTCGATCAGCGTGCTGAACCCTTCGTAGGCTGCGGAAGTAAAGGTCAGGCGGGTCTGCAGGCTGGTCAGGTCCACATCGGTGCCGTCCACATCCACAAACTCCGAGCGGGCACGGAAGCCGAGGGTCACGTCCCCCTGAGACAGGGCGTCCGCGAAGCTGTTCACTTCCGGTGCCTGCTGCTCGGACATTTCCTGGGCGAACCCAGGTGCTGTAGCGATGATACTTACGGTGAGCGCGAGCAGGTTCTTGCGCAGTGAGAAATGGGAAAAAGGATTCTGATTTTTCATATTGTTTTCCTGTTGCGGAGATTAAAAGCCGGGTCAGCAAGGCGCAATAGAATCAGGCGGCGTCTTCCACCGCTTCGTTCTGTGTGTGGCCTGTTGTGGTGTTTTCTGTCGTCTGCATGGGTTTGGCGGCGGCCTTTTTAACGGGAACGTCGGGCTTGCTGTGCCGTTCGTGCAGGAACTTCAGCACCTTGGTTCGGTACTGGTTGTAGAGCGGGTCGTCCGCCAGTTCCAGGCGGTGGCGCGGGCGCTCCAGGTCAACGTCGAGAATCTCACCGATGGTGGCGGCGGGGCCGTTGGTCATCATCACAATGCGGTCTGATAACAATACGGCTTCATCCACATCGTGGGTGATCATGATCACCGTGTTGTTCAACTCCGCCTGGATCTCCATCAGGGAGTCCTGCATATGTGCGCGGGTCAATGCATCCAGGGCGCCAAAGGGTTCATCCATCAGCAGTACCTTGGGCTGCATGGCCAGGGCACGGGCGATACCCACACGCTGCTTCATACCGCCGGAAATTTCATCCGGGCGCTTGTGCAGGGCGTGGCTCATATGCACCAGATCAAGATTGTGTTCGATCCACTCGCGCATTTCGGTTTTGGATTTGCTGTTACCAAAAACCTGTTTGACCGCCAGCTCCACATTCTCATAGGCGGTGAGCCAGGGGAGAAGAGAGTGGTTCTGGAAGACCACTGCGCGCTCCGGGCCCGGCTCGGCTACTTCCTTGCCATTGAGAATCACGCCGCCGCGGGTTGCCTGGTAAAGGCCCGCAACCACATTCAGGACGGTGGATTTGCCGCAGCCGGAGTGGCCGATCAGGGAGACAAACTCTCCCTGGGCAATTTTCAGATCGACATCCCGCAGAGCGGTAAACGGGCCCTTGGGGGTCGGGAATTCCATATCGATGTGGCTGATGTCGAGAAGTACGCTCATTGGTTCATTCTCCGTAAAATTTGTGACCGGGTACAGTTTGTTACTGGTTCGGAAGGGGTTACTGGTTTGCCGATTTATCCCAGGAGACCAGTTTCTGCAGGGTGAGCATGCCGCGATCCAGCAGGAAACCGATCACACCGATCACCAGTACCGCGGCCATGATTCGCGCCAGGGAGTTGGAGCTGCCGTTCTGGAATTCATCCCATACGAACTTTCCGAGGCCGGGGTTTTGCGCCAGCATTTCTGCGGCAATCAGTACCATCCAGGCCACGCCGAGCGACAGACGCATACCGGTAAAAATCATCGGGACCGATGCGGGTAGTACGATTTTCTGTACATGGCGCAGGGCGGGCAGGCGCAGTACCTTGCTGACATTCACCAGGTCCTTGTCGATACCGGCAACACCCACGGCGGTATTGATGACCATGGGCCACAGGCAGCACAGGGTGACGGTAATCAGGGAGACCAGGAAGGATTTGGCTACCACTGGATCGGGCGTTGCGTAGAGCGCGGAAACCACCATGGTGACCAGGGGTAGCCAGGCGAGTGGCGATACCGGTTTGAACACCTGAATGATGGGGTTGATCGCATTGTTGAGCGGTTTACTGAGACCAATGGCGATGCCTAGGGGAATGGCAATGGCTACCGCCAACAGAAAGCCGCTCATCACGGTTACCAGACTGGTAATAATCTGATCGAGAAAAGTTTCCTTGCCGGTATAGGCGCGGATTCTGGGTTCGTAGCTCGGGTCCTTGGCTACACGCTCTGCGTTACGTTTTTCCTGGCGTTCATAAAACGCCTGCTCCTTCTCTCGTGAGCGTTGATGTTCGTCGTACAGGGCATTGAACTGCTCCATTACCGCCGCCGGGCCGGGGAATTTCCCGAGGGATGTGTCAATATTCTGTGCGGTGATCGACCACAACAGCAGAAACGCGAGGATGCCGGCGAGTGGTAATGCGACCAGTCGGATGGCGCTGCTGACAAGAGCGCCAGTGAGTAGCTCGCTCAGTTGCGGCAGCTTGAAGCCCGATATTTTTTCGGCATTCACCGTGGTGGTATTCATTCCTGTTACCTCTGCACACGAGTTGAGTATTTTTGAGAGGGGGGTGAGCGTATCGTTTTGTTTTGGCGATGCTGACCGGGACGCCCGGTCAGCACCCTGCTCATATATCGGCGAAAAAGTGCGTTACAGTTTCTGACCGGACTTCAGCCCAATCGCGAACTTCTCAATGTATTCGTTGGGTTTCTGGCCGTTGTAGACGATACCGTCGATAAAATGCGTTTGCGGGTTGCGGAAGCCATCCTCTGTTTCAAAATCCGGGAACTGATCGGCGGTGGCCAGCTCTTCTTCGATCAGGGACTTGGCGGCAGCGGCGTAGATGTCAGGGCGGTAAACCTTGGCTGCGAGATCCTTGTACCACTGATCCGGTTTGTCTTCAGAGATCTGGCCCCAGCGGCGCATCTGGGTGAGGTACCAGATAGCATCGGAGTAGTAGGGATAGGTTGCGTTATAGCGGAAGAAAACGTTGAAGTCCGGAACTTCGCGCTTGTCCCCTTTTTCGTATTCGAAGGTGCCGGTCATGCTATTGGCAATCACATCGTAGTCCGCCCCCACATAGTTGGACTGGGACAGGATCTTCACGGCTTCCGGGCGGTTCGCATTGTTGTTCTCATCCAGCCACATGGCGGCGCGGATCAATGCACGGGTGACACGTACGGTGGTGTTAGGGTATTTCTCGGCGAACTCCCTGGTGATTCCGAATACTTTCTCCGGGTTGTCTTTCCAGATCTCGTAGTCGGTGACGACCGGCACGCCGATGTCCTTGAACACCGCCTGCTGGTTCCAGGGCTCGCCGACGCAGTAGCCATAGATGGTGCCCGCTTCCAGGGTGGCCGGCATTTGCGGTGGTGGGGTTACCGACAGCAGCGCGTCGGCATCGATCTGACCGGAGGTATCGCCTTTATGCGGAGCGTAGAAGCCTGGGTGAATGCCGCCCGCGGCCAGCCAGTAGCGCAGTTCGTAGTTGTGGGTGGATACCGGGAACACCATGCCCATGTTGAAGGGCTTGCCATCGGCCTTGTACTTCTCGACCACCGGCTTCAGCGCATCCGCCTTGATCGGGTGTACCGGGCGGCCGTCTTCCATCTTGGGGATATTCGGCTTCATCTCTTCCCAGATGGCGTTGGAGACGGTGATGCCGTTGCCGTTCAGATCCATGGAGAAGGGGGTGATGATATCGGCCTTGGTGCCGAAACCCATGGTGGCAGCGATAGGCTGGCCCGCCAGCATATGGGCGCCGTCAAGGCGGCCATCGATTACACCGTCCAGCAGCACTTTCCAGTTGGCCTGGGCCTCGATGGTGACGTAGAGACCTTCGTCCTCGAAAAAGCCTTTCTCATAGGCAATGGCGATGGGGGCCATGTCGGTGAGTTTGATAAAGCCGAAGGTGAGCTCTTCTTTTTCGGGGTAGCCCAGTTCTTTCCCACTGGCCGGCGTGATGGTGAAACCCACCGCCAGTGCAAGCGATGCAGCGAGTGTTTTTACGGGTTTTTTCCAGCTCATAATTTTTATGCTCCAGGTTCCTGTTTTCGATTTTTTCTGTGTTCCGTATACCCGTTGATCGCAGTTGATACCGCAGTTGCTACCAAGGCAGAAAAAAGTGCAAAAAAAAACGCTCACCAAACGCCCGTTGCCTGGAACGGGGTTGGTGAGCGCCTCTGCTCAGGGGCAAGCGCCGGTGCGCTGCCAGACTGTTTTTTATCGGAGCCGCCAAGGGCTCTATCAACGGAGATGAATTTCGTACTTGAGCGTGATCCGATCTGGTGCCTACTGTGGTCGCCGGTCTGGATCGCTGTTAAAGGTCGTATTGCAGACTCCGTGCCAACTTTTGCTGCACAGCTTTTGCGGAAGGGGCGGGGCGCAGTCGCGCAGGTTTACCGTAGCGGGGCGCCCGGTGTAGGCGGGCTTTACGCTAAGTGGTTGTATTTCAACGGGGTTTTTGGGCGTTGCTGGCAATCGCCTGGGCTGCCGGTGGTGTGTTTGCATGACGCCGAGAATGCCGGAGGAAAAAGGCTACTGGCGCTAAATACATGGTAAACGGGCATTGGATTCCGTGCTCCGGTGCGCTGGCGGATTGTTGTTCCGGTGTATCGTGGTGCACATTCGGTGCGCAGATCCGAATTGTTTTGGTGCGCTGGCATTATCGTGAGGCAATAAAAAAGCCGGGTGTTACCACCCGGCTTTGCATGAACCTGCGTCTGTCCTTTCGGGGATCAGAAGCTGTAGTTCAGGCCAACACCTGCAATCCAGGCTTCCAGGTTGGTGGTGCCGCCATCAAAGTAGGTGTTGAGTGCGCCGCCCAGTGCCGCAACCGGCAGGCTGGAAAACTCCTGGATCGGTGCATCGTCACCCCAGATATACGCAAGGCCGCCATCGATGCTCAACTGGTTGTTGAATTTGTAGGTGCCGCCAAAGGTTACCCACTGGCGATCGTTGTCTGGAATAGACAGCGTACGCCAGGTGATATCACGGCCTACCAGTTCACTTTCTTCGGTGTAGAGACCATCACGGGCAGCACCCTCGTCATAGGCATAGCCCATGCGCCAGGTTACTTCTTCACAGGGGTAGTACTCCAGACCTACGCTGTAACGCCAGCCGGTCTTGAAGTTCTCTTCCTTGATGTGCAGCGGGTTGTACGGCAGGTAGGGCTCGCCGCCAACAGTCTGGTCAGGGAAAAACGCTTCCAGGCGCTCAAAATCGTCCCAGTCGGTCCAGGTGGCGCCCACCGCCAGGCCCCACTCCTTGTTGAAGCGGTGATACAGGCCGATCTCCGCGACATCCGGCAGATCCAGAGTCAGGTCGGCGGGTTCGTTGTCAAATGGCAAACCGTTTATCACGGAGGGCAGAAGATCCGAGTCGACATCCGCATCGAGTTTCGGGTCGAACTCAGCCTGGTAGGAAATACCGACGCGGGTGCGGTCGGTGATGTTCCACAGGGCACCGATTGCCCAGCTGGTATCCCAGTCGTCGCCGCTGGCGTTCAGAATTTTGGCATTGGACAGTGACGGGTCCACCGGGAAGTCATTGGGGACCTTAGTGTTCAGGGTGGCGTCCGCATACAGGAAGTTGACGGATACCCCAACGCTGAATACGTCGCGGTAGTTGTAGGCCACAGACGGTGCGAGGTTGACGGTCAGCAGCTCCGTTTTATCGGAGATATGGGTTACCAGCCAGTTGGAGTCGAAATCGGTTTCCAGGCCGTAGTCGGCATTCATCGCAAAACCGAACGACCAGCAGTCATCAATGGGTACCGCCACATAGCCGAACGGCACAATCGCATCGGTGGCGTAATCGTTGGCCTCCTGGTAGAGAGGTTCGGTCAGCGGAAACTCGCCATTGGGGGTCTGGGCGAAAAACTGGGTGTAACCGGCGGCATCGATTTCCGGGTCCACGTAGTTGAAGCCGCCAGTGATGGTGATGCGGTCAAACAGCGCAGAACCTGCGGGGTTGCGGGCGAGAATGGCGGCGTTATCACCGATGGTGTTCTCGGCGGCATAGGCGCGGCCCAGGCCACTGACACTGGATTCCTGAAGTGCAAAGCCAGCCGCCATGGCGCCGCTGGATGCGGAACAGATTGCTGCCGCTAATGCGGCTCTGCGCAAAGTTTTGATAGTCATGAGGTCCCACTCTTTTGCTGAAAATTATGCCAGCGGGAATTTGGCCCAATACTGGCGAAGAAGCTTTTCCAGAAAGTTTTTGCTTCAAGCAAACAAATTCCCAGTAGCTTGATTCTAGCAGTGCGAATTTTACGCACGGGGAGAATGCGACGACTTTATAGTAGCCTGTAGCGGAAAAGTCTACGGTTTGTCGTAAATTTTTTGTATAGATGTGAAAAAAATTTCTAATTATTTTTGCGCGCTGATTTGTTTTCCATTAATGGATAATTTTGTCAGGGTGATCTGGTAGCTTTTGCCATTTTCTTCGCGCTGCATCAGCTTTACCAGTGCGTAGTTCCACTCGGGGGCAAACCAGATGTTGGTGACGCGCGCGGCATCCTCGTCGCGCACTCTCTGTACTTTAATGGTTTTTACTTTGCCCATGGGAGTGCTGATCGTTTCTTCGCCCGCCACCTCAAATTCGTAGTCGCGGATTTTTTTTCCATCGGCTACCTGATACTTCAGTGGTTTTTTGCCATTGGCGATATCCAGCGCCAGCTGCAGCTGGTAGCTGATTTTGTCCTGGGTATTTGCTGGCGCGTTTTCGATACTGCGGGATTTATCGTAGATGTTCAGAATGCGCTTGCCGTCGTCTTCAAAACTGAGGGCTGTGTGACGATCCCGGCCCAGTCCGGATTTCTGATAATCGTAGTGCTGGGGAGTGAGCCGGGTACCCTGTTGGGCGAAGCGGGAATATTCCTCGATTTTCGCAAACATGGAATGCGCGGAAAAATCCAGGCGCCAGCTTTGCGGGCTACCGGTTAATTTGCGTTCGGCTTTGACGCCAAACCCACTGAACTCTGCCTCGTAAATGGCAGTGAACGGAACCAGCACGTTGGAGGCAGCGGTATTCGTGGCGGGGGGGGCACTATCGGCTTCGCTCTGAGCGTAGCTCGGCAGGCCAGTAAGCAGGGTGGATAGAAAGAAACAGACTGATGCGGTAGCAACGGCGAAACGATTCAAGGGACAACCTCCGGCCTTATTTTCGACTTCCATTCACTTGGGATCGGGTGTCTGGCCGGAAGTCTAGCAGTCCGGCCCTACAACCGTTTGCCACTGCGTGGCAGCAGCTCTCCATCCAGCTCGGCGCGGTCTCCCACCATGCGCAGACGGCCCTGGGCAAACCAGCTGGCCACCATTGGATAGATTTTATGTTCCTGCACCAGCACGCGCTGTGCAAGGGATTCGGCGGTATCGCCGCTCTCGATGGGGACCGCCGCCTGCAGGATGGGCGGACCACCGTCGAGCTCTTCGGTGACAAAGTGCACGGTGGCGCCGTGTTCCCTGTCGCCGGCATCCAGCGCGCGCTGATGTGTATACAGGCCCTGGTACTTGGGCAACAAAGAGGGATGAATGTTCAACAGGCGCCCACTGAAGTGGCGCACAAAGTCCGGCGTCAGGATGCGCATAAAGCCGGCGAGGATGACGAGATCCGGCTGGTAGCCATCGATCAGCTTGGCCATGGCCTGGTCGAAGCTGTCGCGATCGCTGAAGTCCCGGTGGCTCAGCACCTCGGTGGGCACGCCAGCGTTTTGCGCCCGGGTGAGCCCGTAGGCGTCGGCCTTATTACTGATGACCGCTTCCACGGTATAGCCGCTGTCACCGCTGGCGGCGGCGTCCAGAAAGGTCTGCAGGTTGCTGCCGCTGCCGGAGATCAGCACGACGGCGCGGCAGTTCCCGCTCGGAGTGGGGGTATCGCTAATGGACATCAGGTATTACAGACCGGCCAGTTCTACCGCTTCGCCACCGGTGGTGGCTTCGATGCTACCGACGATGAAGGCGTCTTCACCCAGCTCTTTCAGCTTGGCAACGGCCTTGTCGGCGTCCGCCGCCGGTACACAGATCACCATACCCACCCCGCAGTTAAAGGTGCGGTACATCTCGCGGCCTTCGATATTGCCCGCTTCCTGCAGCCAGCGGAAAACCGGCGGCAGGTCCCAGCTTTTGGTATCAATGACTGCGCGGGCGTTCTCTGGCAGAACTCGGGGCAGGTTTTCCAGCAGGCCGCCGCCGGTGATATGGCTCAGGGCGTTGACCTGCACTTCCTTCATCAGACCCAGCAGGCTCTTGACGTAGATGCGGGTCGGAGCCATCAGGGATTCGGCCAGCGTCTTGCCTTCCAGATCCTTGTTCAGGTCGGCGCCGCTGATTTCCAGCACCTTGCGGATCAGGGAGTAGCCGTTGGAATGGGGGCCGGAGGCGCCGAGACCGATCAGTGTGTCGCCGGTCTGTACCTTGCTGCCGTCAATGATTTCGGATTTTTCCACCACACCTACGCAGAAGCCCGCGAGGTCGTAGTCTTCGCCTTCGTACATGCCCGGCATTTCCGCGGTCTCACCGCCTACCAGGGCGGCCCCGGCCAGCTCACAGCCTTTGCCGATACCGGTGACCACGTCCGCGGCGATATCGACATTCAGCTTACCGGTGGCGTAGTAGTCGAGGAAGAACAGGGGCTCGGCGCCGGCAACCACCAGGTCGTTGACGCACATGGCCACCAGGTCGATGCCGATGGTGTCATGAATGCCCAGGTCCATGGCCAGGCGCAGTTTGGTGCCGACACCATCGGTGCCGCTGACCAGGACGGGCTCTTTATAGCCGCTCGGCAGTTGGCACAGGGCGCCGAATCCACCGAGGCCACCCATGACCTCCGGGCGCGTGGTGCGCTTGGCCACATGCTTGATGCGCTCAACCAGGGCGTTGCCCGCGTCGATATCGACACCGGCGTCTTTGTAGCTGAGAGAGGGGCTGGAGGAGTTCGGCTTGGAGTCGCTCATGGTTCAACCTGATAAGGGCCTAATTGGAGGGGCGCGTATTCTAGTAGAAAATTACCTGAATGTGCGAACTGAAGGCTGGGAGAAACAGCCGACACTGATACAATAGCCGGTAATTGACTGTCGGGGACCCGACTCCGGCGCAGGAACGCACCGTGTAATCCACCGCTGGCGGCCAGAATACCTGGTCGCCAGCGGTTTGGGCGGGCGACTGATACATATAAAGAGGTAATAGGGGACTGAGAGCCAATGCCATTGACCATAACCCCCCGCGCACTGCTCTGGTTTGTGCTGCTGTTGGCAGCAATGTCGGCGACGCTGTTGGTCTCACCCGCCAGTGCGCGGGTCATGCCGGATCTGTACGATGTACGGGAAGCGGTCGCCAGCCGCGGCAACACCGACCGCGCTGACGCCACTGCCCGCGGCCTGGAGCGTGTATTCGTGCGGGTTACCGGTGATCAGAATATCGCCAACAACCCCAAGGTTGCGCCGGTGTTGGCGCAGTCTCAGAAATTTGTGCAGAGCTACCGCTACGACAGTGACGACAATCAGCTGTACCTGCAACTGGCTTTTGATCCCCAGGCGGTGAACGATCTGGTCCACAAGCTGCAACTGCCCCTGTGGCCGAATAACCGCCCGGGTACACTGGTATGGATGGCTGTGGACACCCTGCAATCCGGCCGCGATACCCTGCGCCAGGAAGACTACCCGGAGTTGTTCGGATTACTGGACGGCCTCGCCATGGAGCGTGGGCTACCGCTCGACTTCCCGGTTATGGATCTGAATGACCAGCGCAATATGCCCCTGGGCAGCCTCTGGGCCCAGGATGAAGGTGCCGCAGAGCGCGCTGGTGTGCGCTATCGCCCGGATGCGACGCTGATGGGCCGCCTGTTGCAGACCTCTGGTCAGCGCTGGCAGGCAAACTGGCTGCTGATCCACGGTGGCCGCAGCTATGCCTTCGACGCCAGCGGTACCACCATGGAAGAAGTGGCTCTGCGCGGTGTCAACGAGGCCGCCAACCTGTTGGCAGAGCGTTACGCGGTGCATAGCTCCGATACCGGAGTGGCCAGCGCGGTCATGGTGGAGATCTCCGGTATTCGCAGCTTCGCGCACTACTCCCAGGCGACCAAATATCTGCAGGGGCTGGCGCAGGTCAGCAGCGCTGAGGTGTTGGCAGTGGACGGTGACCGCCTGATGTTGGCGCTTACTTCCAGCACCGAGCTCAAGACCCTGCAGAATGTGCTGGCATTGAACCGCAACCTGCAGTTGGCGCGCGATGATGGCTTGGTTGATCTATCCGGCTACCGCGCGCCACTCGGTAGCGCCCAGAATCCGCTGCGCTACAGCTGGCAGTAAACCGTGTCTGGTAGTAGCCAATCCGGCGGTGTTCCGCAGCAATTGCCTCTGGGTGTTTCCCTGCGGGACGATGCCACGTTCGCCAATTTTTTCCAGTCGCCCGATGACGGTAACCGGCAGGTCGTGGGCATGCTGAACGCCTTTGCCTGCGGGCAGAGCCCCGAGCAGGTGGTGTATCTGTGGGGGGAGCCCGGCAGTGGGGTAACCCACCTGTTACAGTCTGCGTGTCAGGTGGCGGAGGCGAGTGGACGGAGTTTTCAGTACCTACCGCTCTCGGACCTGATCGACAATGACCCCGAAGCCATTGTCGAGGGGCTGGAGTGTCTGGATCTGGTGTGCATTGATGATCTGCAACAGATCGAAGGGCGCACCGACTGGCAGACGGCGTTGTTTCATCTGTACAACCGTCTGCGGGACAGTGGCAAACAACTATTACTGGGCGCGAGGCAGTCTCCACGGAATCTGCCCCTGACCCTGGCCGATCTTAAATCCCGGCTGCAGTGGGGGCTTACTTTCCAGCTGCATCCGCTGAGCGATAACGACAAGGTTGCCGCGCTGGTGCGTCGCAGCAAGCTGCGGGGGTTCGACCTGCCCGAAGATGTAGCTTTGTATATTCTTCATCGCGCGCCGCGCAACACCCGTGCGCTGTTCACGTTGCTTGAGCAGCTGGATCGGGCTTCGTTGCAGGCCCAGCGCAAAATCACCATTCCTTTCGTCAAGCAGGTCCTCAATATCTGAGGTGCTGCGATTCTGGCATTTCCTTCTACACTCAGTGGGATAGTGTAATTTCTAGCGCCACCAGCGCAGTTGGTGGCCTGATGGAGGTGCCCGCATGTCCCGAACACTCAAATCAATCGCCTTTGTTGCGCTGTGCAGTAGCCTGGTATTGCCCGCAGCAGCGGATACGGTGGTGACGGTGCTGAAGCTCAATAAAGAAGGCGTCGGCACCAAGCTGGGCACCGTGTCCGTTACCGAGACGGCGTACGGCCTGGTATTTACCCCGAATCTCAATGGGCTGCCGAAAGGGTTGCACGGTTTCCACCTGCACGAACATGGTAGCTGTGAGCCGGCCGAGAAAAAGGGCAAGATGGTGCCGGGCCTGGCGGCCGGGAGCCATTATGACCCGCATAATACCGGCAAGCACGGTATGCCCTGGGGCGATGGCCACCTGGGGGATCTGCCCGCACTCTACGTGGACCGCGGTGGCAAAGCGGTGACACCGGTGCTCGCTCCGCGTCTGAAAAAGTCAGACCTGAAAGGGCGTGCACTGATGATCCACGCCGGTGGTGATAACTATTCGGATCAGCCGAAACCGCTAGGTGGCGGCGGCGCGCGTATTGCTTGTGGCGTTATCCAGTGAGCGACGGCCGGTGTTGTAACCATCGCACTGGCTGCTGACCGCACTTCCGTCTCGTGGGCGAAAATGCCCATCGAAACAGCGTGGCAGTGGCCAGCGCGGTTTGCGGAGTTTGAGCCCCTGTGTATCGGAACAGGGAACTTTTGCCCCGGGAATACACCAGTTATCGGGTTCCTGATATGTGGCGGCGTTCTTGCGGTGGCGAAAATCCGACACTGCGTGATACACGAGACGCCGGGCCCGGTTCAGGCTGCCAAGGGGCTCCCATTCTCCCACCCCACGCCAGGGGTTCATGGAAAGATTCTCGCAAAAGTTCCGCTGCGCCCTGCCGGTAAACTCCTGTGGCGGGATATGTATGCGCGCGATGGGAATAAACGGCGACCTGGACTCTTTCCAGATCACAGTGCCGTCATCCAGGGGCATTTCCTGACCGGTCGCACCGGACAGCCGTGGCTGCACCATAAAGTCAAAACAGGCACTGGCAGACGTGAGCGTTTCGCTCATCTGCCGGGTGAGATAGTTTTCCCCGCGCTGTCTGTTGGCTCGCGCCCGGGAAAAGTCACTACCGGCGCAGGGACGTGTGGAGAATTTGATGGGTGTTTCCCCCAGCCGATAGGGCAGCATGGAAAAGTATTGCTCTGCCAGCGGGGTATCGATGGTGGAGGATACGGTCTGATACGCCCGCCACATTTCCTTTACCCGCAGGCGCGGCGGCCACAGGCTGAAAAACCAGCCGCGGCGATCCAGCTGCGCCAGGTGCTGCATATTCTCGGCGTAATCAAAGATATTGCGATGAAAAAACGCCGGGGTATTGGTCATGATGAAGTCCTGGTTCGCAGCGGCGCCCTGGGGTAACTCGGCAGCGATGGGTGTGCCGCCGGATTTCATTACCTTGATCGCCATACCCCGGGCGTCCCCCTGGCTGTCTGGCTGAACCTGCATATCGCCGTTAGAAAAACGGATCCAGGCCCGGTAACTGCGCCCGGGTTCGGAAAAAATGGAATGCTGAAAGCGCGGCGGAATATCTCCGTTAATTTCAAATTCCGCGCGCAGGCAGCCGGTTGCCTTGGCGTGGGCGTCTCGACGGTAGTGGTTACCGTATCTGGGGCTGTTCAAGGAATGGGCGGCAGCAGAGATTTTGCGCGCCGATTGAATCGCGGATGCAATCGCAGTCTGCTCCGCTTCGGACAGTTCCATGCCAAGCATATCCAGAGTGTGGGGCGCCACGGCGGGGGAGGCATTGGGGTTTGGATTGATTCTGTCCGGATTGGGCAATGCCTGGTCGACGGCGGGTGGCTCTTGCGCTGCACTACCGAGTGTCCAGAGCGCAGTGGCGGTCGCCAGCAGAATGCGTGCTTTCACGGTGCGGCCTCCCCGTGAATCTGCTGGCTCGCCAGCTGCGGAACACGAGTGTGGCGGTACGGCGCACAGGCCTGCTCTCCGATGGCACTTGCGGGCGGCTCTGGGTATTGCGCCCAGTTTTGTGGGTCCCCGCCCAGGCGTTCGGCGTAATCCGGGTTGCCCATCACCTTCAGGTACTCGATCAGTGCCAGGCGTTCGTGCTCTTTCAGGCGCCGGCCGATACGTCCGGGTTGATCGCTGTCGGTAAACAGATGGCCGCTGTTGCTGTTGCCGGTTTTCCGGGTGTCGAAAGCAAAACTGCCGGGACGCATATCGGTGATATAGCCGAGCTTGTGTGGGTTGTACTCCCGGTGCCCGACCCCAAATCGCACCGGGCGCGCTTCCTTGGGAGAAAGCAGGTCGTAAATGGTGGGGACGGATCCATTGTGCAGAAAGGGGGGGGTGGCCCATACCCCATGCAGAGGGCGCGCTTTGTAGGCCGCCTTGTTGGCGATTCGGAAGGGCACATTCAAGCCGTCGTAGTCGGCGATTGCGTTGCCGTCACTGGAAATATCGCGATTTTTGTAAAGCACCGGCACCAGCCTGTTGATCAGCAGCTGCAAACCGTCTCCCGCGTTGACCCGGCGTGTTTCAGCATCCTCAGGGTCTGCCGGATTGCGTGCAACCAGGGGCCCCGGGTCGAACCTATGTTCGATAAAATTCGTTGCCGCGGTGGGGTCGGTGCCGATGACGCTGATATCGATCCAGGGAACCGCCCAGATGGATTCCCGCCAGTCCTGGCGTACCGGGCGATTGTCAGCGTCGTAGTCGATCTGGCCGGACATGTCCCATTGCCAATTGACGTCTCGCTGGTTGGCCGGGTTATCCCCGGGTCCTGCGGCCAGCGTCCATTGGTAGGGTTCTGCGATGTGTGGGCCGTGACAGTGGGCGCACTGGTCGGCAAACAGATCTTTTCCCTGGCGGGCGCGGGTGATGTCAACTTCCCCCAGCACATCTTCCGGCCACTTCGGCGGTCGCAGCTTGCGCAGAGTGGTTTCAACGCACTGCATACCTTCCACGTCGATAGTGGACTGACCGAACTCCCCTTCCGGCAACAGCTCGCCGTTCTCGTCGATCAATTTTACCGGCGCCATCACGCCCAGTGCTTCACCGACATTGCGGGCCATGGCCTGGTTGGTAAATCCAGTGTACTGCACCCAGTCAAAACGCCAGATATCCCACAGGAAAGGGTAGCTGACCGGGGCATTGGCTTTTTTGTAGTTCTCTTCGATACCCAGGTTGTAACCGAATACGACATTGCCGATCCGGCCTACCGCGTCCGTGCGGCCACGACCTTCTGCAACCGGGAAGTTCTTGTCCCGCCCCGGCCCTTTGGCAAACTCGAAAAAGCGGTTGCGGAAGGCGGAAAAGTCCCGCTTCAACCGGGTGCGCGCTTCCGGATCGTCACCGGCAACCTCTTTGACGAAGCGGTTCCATTTCAGCAGGTTGACCTGCATTTCAGCGGTGGTGGCTCCGAGAGAGTGAATAAACTCACCAAAGTCACTGGTGGACATACCGTGAATGGCCTGGCCGCCGTCAATACGCAATGCGGTACCCCGATAATGCAGTTCGCCGGTATGGCACAGGGCACAGCCCAGGTCGAGGCGCTGAGAGCCGTCCTCGGGGTTCAGGTGGCTCCCCATACCCACCGGGTAGACCGCACCGGCAGTGGATTTGGGGCTATATGTGGGGTCGATGATGAACCCCCAACCGCGCATGTTTTCAGGGCTTGCGAGTTTCTCTCGGGAAAAAGGCAGTTCCAGTGCCTGCAGCCAGGCGAAATGAAGCCCCTGCAGCTCGGTACCCTGGGGGGTATTGTAAAAAAGCTGACGATCTTCATCGGTCCAGCCCTGGTCCAGATAGCGGATTTCGGTGATCGCTTCGCTGGTGATATTGGGTTCGAAGAGCTTCTGGGCGAGCGTGCAGCCGGTCAGGATCAGGCCGCCGCCGGCCAGTAACCACAGCGGAAATTTGAAAAGCCGAAATTCCATTTACGTATTCCATTTCAATTCAGTTTTTGTTGTTATCGCCAGCGGGCGCGGCACTATTGTAAATAGCGCCCAGTGAATTAAAAGAGCACCCAAAAGAAAAGCCGAGACGTTTCCGTCCCGGCTTTTCAACGTTTGAGGTTTCTTATTCCCCGAGCGGGTATCAGTTGCCTTTCTTTTCCGCCACCCAGTTGTTGACCAGTTCTTCCAGTACATCCAGTGGCACGGCGCCATTTGCCAGTACCACATCGTGGAATTCGCGGATATCGAATGCGTCGCCCAGTGCCTGTCTGGCATTCTCGCGCAGTTCGACAATCTTCATCATGCCGATCTTGTAGGCGGTGGCCTGTCCTGGCATCACGATATAGCGTTCAATGGCTTTGACCACATCGCCATGGGGGTTGGGGCTGTTTTCTGCCAGCCAGTCGATGGTCTCTTCCCGCGTCCACTTTTTACTGTGCATACCGGTGTCTACCACCAATCGGCAGGCGCGCCACAGTTCCATGGCGAGTCGGCCAAAGTCGGAATAGGGATCCTGGTAGAAACCGATCTCTTTGGGCACCAACTCAGAGTAGAGTCCCCAGCCTTCCGTATAGGCAGTGTAACCACCGAATTTGCGGAAGCTGGGTACATTTTCCAGTTCCTGCATGATGGACAGCTGCATATGGTGACCGGGAATGCCTTCGTGATAGGCCAGAGCCTCCATCTGGTACACCGGCATACTGCTCATTTTGTACAGGTTGGCATAGTAGATACCCGGGCGTGATCCGTCCGGGGCCGGGCGCTGGTAAAAGGCTTTACCCGCGGATTTCTCGCGGAAAGGCTCTACTGCTTTTACCACCAGATCGGCTTTCGGCTTGGTGATGAACAGTTCGTCGAGGCGGCCTTTCATGGTGTCGATCAGCGCAGTGGCTTCTTTCAGGTAGCGCTGCTTGCCTTCCTCGGTTTCCGGATAGTAGAAGCGCTCATCGGTGCGCATGAATTCAAAGAATTCCTGCAGATCCCCGTCAAACTCCACCTGCTTCATGATTTCACGCATTTCGTTGTGAATGCGCTCCACTTCTTCGAGGCCTTTCTGGTGGATTTCCTCGGCGGTCATGTCGGTGGTGGTGTAGACGTTGAGGCGGTGCTGGTAGAAGTCATCGCCATCTGGCAGTTTCCAGGCGCCGTCATCGGTGGTGGCTTTTTTCTCCAGTTCACCCAGGTAGTCGATCAAATTTTCATACGCGGGCTTGACACTTTCCAGCATGGCCGTTTTGGCCTGCTCGATCAGCGCGGACTTTTCTTCGTCGCTGATTTCCAGCTTATCCACCTTGCCCTTGAAGTCGGCGTACAGGGTGCTGTCTTTACCATCGTCATAGGGCGCGCCAGTAATCAGGTTTTTGCCGTCGCTGATAACGTAGGGGAACACAAACTTGGGCACGACGACGCCCTTGTCCGCGCGCTCTTTCAGGTTTTCAACCAGCTGATCAAAATACGCAGGTAAGCCGTTCAGGCGAGAGATATAGGCTTCCGCATCGGATACGTCGTCTACCCGGTGCTGATTGATCAGCAGCGAAGCGACACTGGTATGGGCGGCATACATCTGATTGACGGGGTAGGTGTGCAAGCGCCACTTCCAGCTTTCAATGTCCTGCTCGAGCTTGCGCTTGGCCAGTTCCAGCGATAGCCGGGTAGCTTCGTCGAGTTGAGCCGGGTCAATTTTTTTCAGTGTCTCGAGCTGTCGCTTGTTGATCTCGTGGGTTTCTTTTTCAAAGCGGGGAGAGATATCGTCCCATTTACCGTAGTCCTCTTTAATCCCCAGAAAAGTTTTGAATTCGGGGCTGCGGTTGACGTGAGTCTGAAACTGTTGCTCGAACAACTCGTTGGTTTTCGCAATCACGTCCGGATCACCCGCTGCTCCGCTGACACTGGCCTGGTCTGTAGTCGGCGCTGCTTCGGAGGTTGCGGTTGGGGTGGCGTCCGTCTGTTCAGTGGTTTGCTTCTGGTCACAACCTGATAGGGCGAGCGCGCTTATGGCGGCTGCCAGCAGAGTCAACTTGAGCTTCATGGTGTTATCTCAGTGTCAGTGAATGGAAATGTATTTTCGGTCCAGAGTTGTAACCAGAAGCGGGGAGAGTTGCAAATTTTATGGCGGGCTGGTCATTTTTTCGGCGCATGCCCGTGGTCGGGCAAGGGGTTGCGTGGTCATTGTGGTCGCAGACAGCCAGCAGGGGAGCAGCGCACTGACGGGGGCGGGCACAAAAAAGCGGGCCCTAGGCCCGCTTTCGGTCTCACTGAGTTGCGGTCAGTGATCAGGCAAAGTTCTGGTTCACAAAGTCCCAGTTGACCAGTGCCCAGAAGGCTTCCATGTACTTCGGACGCGCGTTGCGGTAATCGATGTAGTAGGCGTGCTCCCACACGTCGCAGGTCAGCAGCGGGGTGACGCTGTCGTCGGTCAGCGGGGTTTCGGCGTTGGAGGTGTTGACGATGGCTACGGAACCGTCAGCTTTCTTCACCAGCCAGGTCCAGCCAGAACCGAAGTTGTTTACGGCGCTTTGGGTGAATTCTTCCTTGAACTTGTCGAAAGAACCGAAGGCCGCATTGATCGCTTCGGCAACCGCGCCAGTAGCGGCACCGCCGCCGTTGGGGCTCAGGCAGTTCCAGTAAAAGGTGTGGTTCCAGATTTGAGCCGCGTTATTGAAAACACCGCCGGAGGAAGATTTGATCACTTCTTCCAGAGACTTGTCGGCTTCTGGAGTGCCTTCCAGCAGGCCGTTCAGCTTGTCGACGTAGGTTTTGTGGTGCTTGCCGTAGTGGAATTCCAGAGTCTCTTTGGAGATGTGCGGCTGCAGCGCGTCCATAGCATAGGGGAGTTCGGGGAGAACATGTGCCATGTGATAATCCTTCCTTTGTCTGGGACCTGTACCGACCCAAGTACAGTAGCAGGTCAGTTGTTGGTGGCACGCATTCTACACGCGCTTGATGTCATTATTAAGCCATGGGACGGGCCGAAAACGATTCAAATGTCGCCAAAGGCGCGGTATTGGCGATTAAATGTCGCGAATGATTCTCAATGGCGAAACCACCGTCTACCGTCGTTGTCCTATTCTGATAACTGAACCCGCTTACTTTTTCGTCAATTTTTGGTATAACTGCCGCAGTTTTCATCTCCAAATTCGGTTTCCCACGCCGGCCCCGGGGCCGCGCCAACGCAGGACAACAGCATGCAACGCAGAGAGCCCACATTCGATGGCAGCAGTTCATCCTCTATGGACCCTCAGATCCCCAATGGCCCGATAGGCGGGCGCCGTCACAGTGCCCAGCCCGAGCCCTTACCGGTTGCGGAGTCCGGCAGTGGCGGTGGTTCTTCTTTCCTGGCGATCGTGGCACTGATGCTGGCACTGGCCGGTCTGGGTGGTGCGGGGTTCCTGTATACGCAGTGGCAGGATACGGTCGCCCAGCTGAAGGATGCCGATGCGCGCATCGTACAGCTGGAAAAGCGGTTTGAGATGTCCGGGGAGGAGTCTGCTGCCTCCGTTGAGGTGCTCAACGCGAAAGTGAAAGAGAATGCCTCGGAGATTCGCAAACTGTGGGGGGTTTCCTACGATACCAACCGCAAGAGCATTGCCGCGAATAAAGCGACAGCCGATGCCGCCAAGAAACAAGTGGCCGCACTTTCCAGCAAGGTCAAGGGTTTTGAGAGCAGCCTGAAGAAAGTGGCTGCGCTCGAGGGAGAGATTAACAAGCTGA
This sequence comes from Microbulbifer elongatus, assembly GCF_021165935.1. Taxonomy (NCBI): domain Bacteria; kingdom Pseudomonadati; phylum Pseudomonadota; class Gammaproteobacteria; order Cellvibrionales; family Microbulbiferaceae; genus Microbulbifer; species Microbulbifer elongatus. Next base: position 2,072,388 of record NZ_CP088953.1, read on the forward strand.
AAGAGTCCACCGTCAGCGCTTCTCGGGATACCAAAGACAAGGTGGCGAGTCTGGAGCGTCAGCTGAATTCTGTACGAGCCGACCTCACCGCACGGGTGGGTGCCAACGAAGAAGCGGTCCAGTCCATCGACAGCTATCGTCGTACTGTCAACAAGGATCTTGTCCAGCTGCGGGATGCCATTCGCAGCCTGCAGTCCAGCTCTACCACCGCATCCGCGCCCTGATGCCAGCCTGATCAAGGTGCCGCACTGGTCGTTCAGTGCGGCACCGCAGTCAGGTAGCCACAGAACCCCGCCGGGCATCGCCCCTGGTGCCCATCGCTTTTCATTGTTCTGGACCCCCTCTTTATAATTGCTTCTCATTTGCGATTCCGGGGGCGATAAGTCAATTCAACCATCGTCCGTTCCAACACCAGTAGACAATTCGTGTAAAATCGCCGCCTTCGAGACGAGAGACAACCGGAGCCGGCAATGACGATTATCCGCCAGGACGACCTGATCGACAGCGTGGCCGACGCGCTGCAGTTCATTTCTTACTACCACCCTCAGGACTTTATTCAGGCCCTCAACAAAGCCTACGAAAAGGAAGCGAACCCGGCGGCGAAAGACGCCATGGCGCAGATCCTGATCAATTCCCGCATGTGCGCCCAGGGCCATCGCCCGATCTGTCAGGACACCGGCATTGTGACCGTAAAACTGAAAGTGGGCATGAATGTTCAGTGGGATGCGGAAATGAGTGTGACCGACATGGTCAACGAAGGTGTCCGCCGCGCTTACAAGAACCCGGATAATGTACTGCGTGCTTCCATTCTGGCGGACCCCGATGGTGCGCGTAAAAATACGGGCGACAACACCCCAGCGGTGATTCACTACGAAATCGTCCCCGGCGACAATGTCGACGTCTATGTGGCCGCAAAAGGCGGCGGCAGCGAAGCAAAAAGTAAATTTGCCATGCTGAACCCTTCGGACTCCGTGGTGGATTGGGTGCTGGAAATGGTACCCAAGATGGGTGCTGGCTGGTGCCCGCCCGGCATGCTCGGTATCGGGGTAGGGGGAACTGCGGAAAAGGCCATGTTGCTGGCGAAAGAGTCGCTACTGGACCCCATCGACATCCAGGAGTTGCAGGAGCGGGGCGCAGCTAACCGCGCTGAAGAACTGCGCCTGGAATTGTTCGACAAGGTCAACAAACTTGGCATCGGTGCTCAGGGACTCGGTGGTCTCACCACCGTGCTGGATGTGAAAGTGAAAGACTTTCCCACCCATGCTGCCAACAAAGCGGTTGCGATTATCCCCAACTGTGCCGCCACCCGTCACACCCACTTCACCCTCGACGGATCTGGCGCAGCGCGCCAGACGCCACCGAAACTCGAAGACTGGCCGGAAATCACCCGCGAAGCGGGCGGCACTACTCGCCGTGTAAATCTGGATGAAGTAACCGCAGAAGATGTTCTCAGCTGGCAGCCCGGTGACACGCTACTGCTGAACGGCAAAATGCTCACCGGCCGCGATGCCGCGCATAAGAAAATGGTCGACATACTGGCCAAAGGTGAAAAGCTCCCGGTGGATCTGACTGGGCGTTTTATCTACTACGTAGGCCCGGTAGACCCGGTCCGCGAAGAAGTTGTCGGCCCTGCCGGGCCTACCACTGCAACACGTATGGACAAGTTCACTCGTACCATGCTGGAAGAAACCGGCCTGTTGGGAATGATCGGTAAAGCCGAGCGCGGTCCGACCGCAATTGACGCGATCCGTGATAACAAAGCGGTTTATCTGATGGCCGTTGGCGGCGCAGCTTACCTGGTGGCCCAGGCCATCAAGGACGCCAAAGTCATTGCTTTCCCGGAATTGGGTATGGAAGCCATTTACGAGTTCGAAGTGGAAGACATGCCGGTCACCGTAGCGGTGGACAGCAATGGTGAGTCCGTTCATAACACCGGCCCGGTAATCTGGAAACAAAAGATCGAAGAGGGTGCTGTGTAAACACCCCGGTCAAGTTGATGGACCACCAAAAGCCGGCCCCAGTAACTGGGGCCGGCTTTTTTATAGCTGGTTGAAAAAGTAACCAGCGTGAATGGCGAACCTTACCGAAATACTGAGATCAGCAGCCTATGGCTTGTGTGCAGGGAATGGGATAATCTAACTCATTGATATTTATACGATTGGGAAAATAATAAGAGCCATATTTTCGATAAGAACAAAAGCCACTGGCTTCTTTTTCGAGTTATGTTTTTGATATGGGGTGTCTAAAGGCTTGTTTTAAATAGGATTTCCCAATCTGTTGTTTTTCGCGCCAAGGAATAATCGTGTTTGCAAAAGAAGCCTGTGGCGTATGAATAAAACTGTTAATTGCCCTAGAGAAGTCATGCCGTATAAAAATATTGTTAGGATTGTGGTAGTTGTTTGTCTGGTCGTAGCTGCTTACTTTGCTGGAGAGCAGAGAGGGTTAAAGCGAGGTGTAGAAATCTCAGCAGTGTTTGCGCAGTCAGGACGGTCGGTAGATCAAGCAAATATGATTGCTCTTCTCCTCGGGTTTTCAAGGCGGGGAGAGGAGGAAAAAATGTATGAGTGGGGCGAAAAATTAATTGTCCAAGATATGGACACTTACAATAATATTCAGACCACTTTGGAAGAAAAATCTGCCTCTATCAAAGATACTGAGATTTATGAGCTCCTAGATGTGATGGTCAATTCTTTTCCATACGCTACTACTGAAGCTTATATGGAAACGTACATAGAGGACGGCAAGAGCTCCGATGCCACGCCAAGCAATTAACAAGCAGCGGCAGAGCGACAGCCAACGCTACGCACCTTTTGTGTTACTCGCTGGCGCTCAAACATTAACACAAAATGCGCTCCGCGCTGGCTGCGCCTGCGCTGGGCGTTATACGCAACCAACATGAAACATAGTGCCGACGAATACAATGTTCTGAGCTATCTCTTGAAGAAGAATGCTATTTCTTACGAGAAAGTTGTCGAATGGGCGTACTCCCAATACACGGATGAGGGAGTTGATCCATTTGTTGAGAAAATATCTTTGGCATCTGATATTTCTGAGGTTTTAGAATTGATAAGCAACGGGTTCCAAGTGCACGGAGAGCCAAGCCAAGAATTTCTTGCTGGTGAAGTTGCCAGTAAATGTTCAAAAGGAAAATTGTCATTGTACGATGCTGTAACGCTCATACTTTTCGATCTTGATTTGGATTTGCCCGAAGAAGAGCGCCAAGAGCTATACATCGCTGAAGATTACTTTGGCTGGCATAAGCAAGCAGAGAAAGAGGCCGGAAAGCATGCGCTACCAATTTTTAGTAAATACAGGCCCATATATGAGCACGCTGTTGCAAAGTTCAGCGTATAACAATCAGCGGCAGAGCGACAGCCAACGCTACGCGCCTTTTGTGTTACTCGCTGGCGCTCAAACATTAACACAAAAAGCGCTCCGCGCTGTCTGCGCCTACGCTGGGCGTTATGGTTCGAGATGAATCTAAATAGAAGAAAGAAATATCTGGCTTTGCTGGCGTTCTTGAGCTTTACGTTGGCGGGAATGCTATTTGGATTGCTCGTTGCGTTTTTTATTGATGTGGTAAATCGTGGAATTTCTGAAGATTTTTACTCGTTGTCGTGCCTAATGGCTGGATTATTGGGAGCTTTTTACGGCCTACACGCATTCACTTTACTTAAGCAATAGGCATTAGAGATAGTGATTTATAAAATAGAAATGTTGTGTTCGTCGTAGCTGAGTGGGAAGTTTCCACCATAACAATCACAGGCAGTGAAGCTCCGGCCCTTCGGGCCTCCGCGGGACGGCTTACCTTATGCACAGTTTGCGCGGTCGCTTCGCTCCCATTTTCGCGCAAAATGCGCAAAAGGTAAGCCGCCCCTGCTGTGGGCGTTCAGGCTGTAGAAAAACTCGAGCCTCTCTCTAGTAGATAAATTTTTCGTGCGGAGAGTGCCCTGAAATGCTTTTCGCCATGTAAAGTAGATCCAGAATTCACGTAGAGACGCGATTTTCTGGGTGAAATATGAGCAGCAAGTAAAGGCCGGAGTTTTTCTACAGCCTCGTTATGAGTCAATTACCTAATGAGACGTACCATTTCGTATGCATCAATCTTGATCGTGTGTGTAATAGAATATCCTCAGACCTTTTAAAGGAGATAGCGCATTGTCAACAAACAAAGTGAATTTAGATCCGAAGCGGAATGCTGGGGGCAATCCGTATATCGACAAGGGCGATGGTGATGCCCCTATTCAAGCTTATATTGCGGCTATGCCTGGTTGGAAGCAAGCGCTTGGTCGTCAACTTGATGCACTGGTCACTCGAGAAGTGCCGGGCGTCCAAAAAGCTGTGCGTTGGAATACTCCGTTTTATGGTGTCGAAGGAAAGGGCTGGTTTCTGGCGATGTACTGCTATAAGAAATACTTCCAGATCAGTTTCCTGAATGGATCACAGCTTGATCCTTTGCCGCCCAAAGAGTCGAAGGATAAAAGTGTGCGGTATCTCAACATATACGAGGATGATAGTTTTGATGAAGATCGCATAGCGAGCTGGATTAAACAGGCGGCCATATTACCGGGAGACACTGTGTTTTGAAGAGTTAAACTACTTTTATGCAGTTGAGAAAATGGTAAGTGTCCACTCATAACAATCGCAGGTTGCCGGACTGCCTTTCCGCTGCGCTCCAAGTCAGCCGCAACTGCGGGCGTTCAGGCTGTAGAAAAACTCTTAAAACCTAGTGGATTTTGATAAAATCTGCGGGCCCGGTTTCGAGGTCCCGTCATGCCTAACTTCAAGCCCTATAATTACAGCCAGGACACAATGGTTGTAATCAATTTCGAAGATCAATTGCAGCCGAATACCTTCGAGTACACGCTGCATCACCTGATCGAAAACCGTATCAATCTTTCCGCTTTCTACGATAAGTATAAGAATGAAGGTGGTGGTCGGTCTGCATATGATCCGGCTATTCTCTTGAAGATTATCCTGTTCGCTTACTCCAAAGGCATCACGTCCAGCCGGGAGATTCAATGGCAGTGTGAGCATAATATACTGTTCAAAGCTCTGTCCTGTGACAGCGTGCCGCACTTCACCAGTATTGCCAGCTTTGTGAGTAGTTATCCCGATGCCATACAGTCTGTCTTCGAGCAGTTGCTGATGGTTTGCGACCAGGAAGGTCTTTTGGGTAATGAACTCTTTGCCATTGATGGCTGCAAGATGTCGTCGAATGCCAGCAAGTCACACTCTGGAACTTTTAAAGAGCTCGAGGAAAAGCAGGCAAAGATCCGCAAGAAGATCCGTCATTGTCTATCGGAACATAAGAAGCTGGATGGAAGGAAGCCCGCCGAACGGGAGCGGAAGCAGCGTCTGGAGCAGGCGAATAAAACCTTGGAGAAGCACTTTGAAAAGATTGACAACTTCCTAAAGACGCAAGCCCCAAGGATGGGGCAGGGTAAGAAGCCGAAAGAAGTCAAAAGTAACATCACCGACAACGAGTCGGCCAAGATGACCACCAGCAAAGGTACCATCCAGGGGTACAACGGTGTCGCGGCGGTGGACAAGAAACACCAGATTATTGTCGAGGCGCAGGCCTTTGGTGAGGGGCAGGAAACCCACACATTAAAGCCAATTCTCGATGGCATTAATACGCGCTATCGGAATGCCGGCATCGCCGAGGACATTCTTGCGGAGCAGGTGATTGTCACCGCGGATACCGGGTTTTCCAGTGAGGACAATAATGCGTTGCTGAGAGGCGAAGGTATCAACGCTTACATCCCCGATAACCAGTTCCGCTCCCGCGACAAGGCGTTTGCCAAGCAAAAAGAGAAACATGGCAAGCGTCATCGAGATACCGTAAAGGGCGTTAAGCAGGTGATTCCTGCGAGCGAGTTCAAGCTTAATAAAAGAAGCAAGACCTGTATCTGCCCCGCTGGCAATGAAATGTTGCTTTATCGCGAGGAGCGCGTCAGTGAAGGCAAGCAAAAGCTTTTCTTTGAAGGTCGGCTGACGGATTGTCGCCACTGCCCATTAAAACACCAGTGCATGCGTAACCCGGCTTCGGCCGATACCCGAGACGGCCACGGCCGACAGGTGTCCTTTACCTGGACCAATGGCAAAACCGCAATGGACTGGATGAAGAAGCGGATTGATAGCCTGGAAGGGAAAACGATTTACAGTCATCGCATGTCGGTGGTGGAGCCGGTCTTTGGCAATATCGGTACCAACAAGCGATTAAATCGCTTCTCGTTGCGTGGCAAACGCAAGGTGCAGGGGCAATGGCAGATGTTTTGTCTGGTGCACAACATCGAGAAGTTGATGAATTACGGCGCTATCCACTGATTAGCAGGGTTATCCACACTTGTGTCGCCGAAATATGCGAAAAATACACACAAGCGTGATTATGTTAAAGATGTGTGATTGAATTGTGATCAAGAAATGTCAATTGAAAGCAGCCAAGAGAGAGCGATTGTGAGAGTCGTTTTTCTACAGGCTCGTTATGTGCAGTAGGAGATTAAGTTGAAGTCGTCAGAGAAGAGGCCGGTTCTAGTCTGGCTAATATTTTTATTGTTCGTAGTGACAGGAATTTCTGGTCTCTATCAGTTGTACGCGCTTTATTCTGGAAATATTGAAATTCCTGCAGGTATGGAAAAGCCTGAGGGTATGCTTTACTACTTCAAAGGAATTTTTGGCGTAGTTCTTATGCTGCTCGCTGCAACTCTTCTATTTCTACGAAAGTCAGCGTCACGTTGGTTGTTTCTTGGATTATTTATTTTCTCTGTTGTATCGGGAATTTTCACGCTTTTCACTCATGAATTTCCAGAAAATCAATTAACTCTGATGAAGTATGCTTCCGTAATTACTTGGATAATTTACGGACTCGTTGTGTGGTATGTTTTCACGCTTGAAGAAAAGGGTTACTTCGTAGGTGGGCGCACATAACGAGCAGCGGCAGAGCGACATCCAACGCTACGCACTTTTTGTGTTACTCGCTGGCGCTCAAACATTAACACAAAAAGAGCTCCGCGTTGGCTGTGTAGTGTAGTGGTACACTGAATTTGGCCACCTGACTTTGAGTGATATTCTCACACCGATTCTCTTGGGCGGAGCAGGGCAAGGCTGTGTGGACAGGTAGGCTCGCCCTTCGATCGCCCGGTTCGCGTACTCAGGTTTTACCCTGAGATACGCGAATCCAGCTGAAATAGCTTTTGGTTCAGTAGGCGCCGTCACTGTAGATCAACTCGTAGCTGTGGCTGTAGATCTCTACGATATTTCCAAACGGGTCTTCCATGTAAATCATGCGATAGGGCTTTTCGCCTGGGTAGTAGTAGCGTGGTTTTTCCATCCGGCGTTTGCCGCCGGCAGCGACGATTTTTTCGGCCAGCTCTTCGACGTTGGGGTCCTGTACACAGAAGTGAAAGATGCCCGTTTTCCAGTATTCGAAATTGTTTTCGGGGTTCGTCTGGTTCGGGAACTGGAAAAGTTCCACGCCGATCCGGTCACCGGTGGATAAGTGGGCTATTCGGAAACTTCCCCAGCCGGCACCGAACACATCTGTGCACATTTCGCCGATGGCACTGTCATCTTCTTCGATCTCGGTGGGTTCCATGATGAGGTACCAGCCCATCACTTCGGTATAAAACTTGACTGCCTGGTCTAGATCCGGGACGGAGATCCCGATATGTGAGAAATTTCTTGGGTACGGATTGGTCATTTTGCGCTCTCCTGAGTAAATGTTGCCAGTAGGTTACAGTGGCTTTTCGATAACATATAATTATCATTTCGAATGAATATGTTCACTTTGTGTAATGATAAATGCAGTTTGGCTGAATACGTTCTGTACGCTGGTTGAGGTGGGGCACTTCACTCGGACCGCGGAGCGCCTGCACATGACGCAATCGGGCGTCAGTCAGCACGTACGCAAGCTGGAAGAACGTCTTGGTGTTCAGCTGCTGGTGAGAGAGGGAAAGCGTTTCTCTGTCTCCGATGCCGGAGAAAGGCTGTATGCGGAGGCCCAGGGCATATTGGCGGCGTTGTCGGGGTTGCCTGATAAAGTCCAGGAAGATACTCCCTTTGAGGGGGTGGTCCGGGTCATGTCCCCGGGCAGTGTGGGCCTTAAGCTGTACGGGCACTTGTTGGCTTTGCAGTGCAGGTACCCGAAACTCGTCATTGAATACCGCTTCGCGCCGAATGCGGAAGTTGAGGCCGCTTTGATCGATTCCCGGGTGGATATCGGATTTATGACGTCGGAATCCGTTTCGGCGGAGATTCGATGCAGACCCGTAGCTCAGGAAAGTTTGTTATTGGTGACTCCAGCCAATACGGTTGCGCCGGATTGGAGCGCCTTGATGACGTTGGGATTTATTGATCACCCGGATGGTCGCCACCATGCGAATTTGTTGCTTGGACCTAATTACCCGGAGTTTCGCCATAGTGGTCAATTTCCGCTAAGCGGATTTTCCAACCAGATCGGATTAATACTAGAGCCTGTCAGTCGAGGCCTGGGCTTTACGGTACTGCCGGCTCACGCTGTGGAGGCATTTTCCAGGCCTGAGCAGATCCGGGTGCACCCGCTCTGCACTCCCGTGAGTGAGACGTTATACCTGTGTGGGCGCCGGGAGAAAGGGCTGCAGAAACGCGTGGAGACGGTAATTGCAGAAGCGCTGCGGTGGCTGGAGGTCTGACGTTGAACGGCACATCAAAAATCGCGGTGGGCCGTAATGGTCCGGGTGAGGTGCGCGGTCGGGACGGCGTCCTCGGAAAGAATACCCAGTCCCCGGGGCATCTTTCCGAGTGCTCCCGTTCAGTATGTAAATCAGTAGCCAAACTCAGGGTTCGATGTCTGCGAGCATCAGTTCGCGAATGACCGGAACGGGAGCATTTCCGTAACTCAGGAATTTCTCATGAAATGCTTTTAGATCGAATGCATCTCCCAGCTTTTGCTTGATCTCCTCCCGTAGTTCCATGATATCCATATATCCCGCAAAGTAGCTGGTCAGTTGCACCTGGCTTAGGGTGGCGCGACGCCATTTACCCATCGCTTCGGTTTCCTGCTGGAAAGCCTGTTTCATCATCAATTCCATGGCCTGCTCTTCTGTCATGCCTTTTACCTGGATTGAATAGTCCAGAATCGTGTTGACGACAGTGCGCAGGTTCCACTTGTAGTACATCATCCACAGCTCCGGTTGAAAGTCACCATAGCCGGCTTCGAGCATCATACGTTCGGTATACACTGCCCAGCCTTCGATCATGGCACCGTTGCCCAGAATATTCTTGATCAGGCTTGGGGACTGGTTGGCGTACACCAGCTGGGTATAGTGTCCGGGAATGGCCTCGTGGATGTTCAATATCTGCATCAGGTAGGTGTTGTACTCTCTGAGGAAGCTTTCAGCGCGATCATCGGGTAGCTCATCGACGGGCATGACGTTGTAGTAGGTATTGGCGTTCTTGTCATAGGGGCCGGGTGCATTGATGGACGCAACCGAGAAGCCGCGCATGTACGGAGGTGTCGTACGCACGATGAGGGGTTTTTCCGGGTCGAGGGAGAGGAGGTCTTTTTCGTTAACGAATGCGACCAGTTCCGGGATCTGCTTTTCCACCTCGAACTTGAAGGTTTCTTTGGAGGCGTGATTCAGAGAGAGCTTTTCCAGTACTTTGTGAATCTTTTCCAGGATGTCATCGGGCCGCTTTTCATCCGGAAAATACTTTGGCCAGAGCTTGTCCGCCAATTCATCCATCTTGAGATGAAGTCGGTCTTTTTCTTTCATTGCTCGGTTATACAGTTCTTCGCCACTCATGCTGATCTGAATATCGAACTGGAATTTTTTCTCGTATGCTTCCTTGCCAATTCGGAAATCCCGGAAACTGTCTGCCTGTTCCATTTGAGCATGGAGCGTCTGCAGGTAGACCACATATTCGTCGATCGCTTTGCGTGCGGCCTGTAGTCGGTTGGTGAATTGTTCTTTCTCCCGGTCGCTGAGCCCGCTGTTCGCCAGCTTTTGTTCCAGTTCCTTACCGAAAACAGATTGCGCCCCTTCATTTTGTTGAATCGCCAGAATCAACTGTGGAGAAGCCGGGTTGCTGAGGGCTTTTTCTGCGGCGGCATAATAGGCTGGAACTTTTACCAGCCGTTCGCTGAATGTGCGAAGGCGGTCGTCAAGGGGGGCGTAATCGGTATTCAGGATCAGTGCGAATCCATGGGAGACATTGTAATCAGCCGGATTCCACTCATGCGGCTTGAATTCTGTGAGTTTCCAGATGGTTTCGTTGAGAAAATTGATGATCAGCGCAAGATCGGTGCGTGTATTCGGGTTGAGGCTCTCAGGATCAAAACCGGAAAACTGATTGAGAGAGCTTCTGGCAAAACTGAGTACTTCTCGGCGATAGTGGTTATCCGGTACCTGCAATTCTGCAGCGACTTTATAGTACCCGTTGCTGATGGCCCACGAGGGAAACAGGTGCCACATACGCTCGATCAGCTGGTTGCTGAGTCGCTCAAAGGTCTCCTCGTTGATGGCGGACTTGCGGGTGCCGGCCTTGCTGCTGGTGTTTGTTTCCACACGGGGTTGCTCTGACTGTGCGTCCTGGAGTTGAGTGCCCGTCTTAGTGTGTCCGGCGGGATCTTCTTTTTGTCCACAGGCCGAAAGCAGGGTGGCCAACAGGAGCGCTATAGTCAGTCGTTTCATGGCGAGCTCGAATTTCTGATGGAATCTGTTGAAAACCTAGCACAGACGACTTGTGAGTAACTTTTTATCCACACACTATTTTGTGTGATCCAGGTCGCCTTGTGCCATATCCGGGCGGCGGCTAAAGTGACAGATCGCGAATTTGTGGCGGAGTGCCACGATTCGACCCTACCAATAAAGTACTGTGCACAGAGGAGTCAGATATGACCGAGCTGGCAGCGCAGGCCTGTGAGGCCTGCCGGGCTGATGCCCCCCTGGTAACCGATGAGGAATTGGCAACCCTGATCCGCGAGATTCCGGACTGGAGCCCGATGGTTCGCGACGGTGTGATGCAGCTGGAGCGGGTTTTCAAGTTCCGTAATTTTAAACAGGCGTTAGCGTTTACTAACCGTGTTGGCGCGATTGCGGAAGAGGTTGGTCATCACCCGGCGTTGCTGACGGAGTGGGGCAAGGTCACTGTGACCTGGTGGAGCCACGAGGCCGGTGGTCTGCACAAAAATGATTTTATTATGGCGGCCCGCACGGACAAGCAGTTGGAGGCGGAGTAATCGATTCCACCTCCCAGACTTGCCGGGCCAGCACATGAAGTAGGTAGCCTTTGTCCGGGAGTGATTGGCGCTCCGTGACTGGGTGTGTCGGGTGTGGCGTTGAGGGCAACCTCGCCACATCCGGGGCACCGGGCTGCGAATTGCGAGTCTGAAGGAATACGATGCTGAAAATGAAAGCTAGCTGTGAACGTTGCAGCGCGCCTCTGGGCCTTTCTGACCAAGCCTATATCTGTTCATACGAATGTACGTTCTGCCCCGATTGCACGGCGGCGCTGAAAGAAGAGTGTCCGAACTGCCAGGGCAACCTCGTGTTGCGCCCCCTGCGCCGTACTTCGCCAACGGAAGTTGCGCGCCCCGGCTTTAAGGCCAAACTTGAAGCTATTCTGCGTTAGGGAGTACGGGCGTTGAGCACGCCTCAGCGTGTCGCCCACAGCAAAAACTCCCGATTCCCATCGCCTCCCTTGATTGGACTCTCAATGTAGTCCCTTACCTGTAAATCCAATTGTGCACACAGGGCGTATATTTTTTCCTGGACGCCCTGATACAGACCGGGATCCTTGACGAGGCCACCCTTACCAATGCCATCGGGCCCGACTTCAAATTGCGGTTTTACCAGGCTCAGCAGCTGGCCGCCCGGTTTTATCAGGCAAGGTAACTGCGGCAGAATCAGGGTCTGAGAGATAAATGAAACGTCCATCACGATGGCGTCGAACCCGTGCTCTCCCCAGGGCGAGATCTGTTCCGCGGTCAGATGGCGGGCGTTCAGTCCTTCAAACAGTTGCATGCGGGGGTTGCCCCGCACCGCGGGAGCCAACTGATCGTGACCGACATCCACACCCACGACCAGTGCGGCCCCACGCTGGAGCAGGCAGTCACTGAAACCGCCGGTGGAGCAGCCGATGTCCAGGGCGCGCCACCCGCTGGGGTCGAGGCCGGTGTGATCGAGAATGGCGGCCAGCTTAAGGCCGGCTCTGGAAACGTAGCGGTCCTCCGGCAGGGGCTCGACGTGGATTTGTGCGTTCTCGCTCAGGGGCTGGCTGGCTTTTTTAACCGGTTGCCAGAGATGACCTCCGGCGTCCGCCACCTGCACTCGACCGGCGTCGATCAATTTACGCGCGTGGGTTCGGGAGCTGGCCAGGCCTTTCTGCACCAACAATAAGTCGAGACGGATCATGGATCGCACTATAGTTCTGAAATTCTGGAGGAGGAAATGACTGCCATGCTAACCTCTGCCCCCACGACTGGGAAGACACCTGGAGTCAGCGCCTGGTCAAGCAACATCGCGAAACTGAATATCAGGAGATGGCGTTAGATGGCAAATAATGTGTTGAGTAAATTCAGGATTCGCAAGGGCAAGGTGTTTGAAGCGCCGCTGGAGAGCGCCTTCGGCCGCCTGGTAACGCCCTTCGAAGAGTTTATTCACCGCCAGAGCAGCAGTGGCGTACTGTTGATGATTTGTGCGGTGGTGGCGTTAATCATTGCCAACTCCCCCTGGCAGGAAGCCTACAAGCACGTGTTGCATTTGCCAGTCAGCTACAACTTTGGTGACTGGTCTCTGTCCATGAGTTTTCACCACTGGATCAACGATGGCCTCATGGCCATCTTCTTCTTGCTGGTTGGGCTTGAATTGAAGCGGGAGTTTCTGGTCGGTGAGCTTTCCGAACTGAAGCACGCGGTGTTGCCGGTGATGGCTGCGATCGGCGGGATGGTGGTGCCAGCCCTGATCTTCTACCTGCTGAATGGTGGCACGCCGTCGGAACGTGGCTGGGGTATTCCCATGGCCACGGATATCGCCTTTGCAGTGGGCTGTATCGCAATCCTCGGGAACCGGGTACCGCGGGCTGTAGTGACATTTCTGGTAGCGCTGGCGATTGTGGATGACCTTGGTGCCATCCTGGTGATCGCTATCTGGTATACGGAAAGCGTAAATACTACCGCGCTGATGGCCGCGTGTGTGTTGGTGGGTATGCTGTGGTTGCTGAAGTTTGCCGGTGTGCGCCGCTCTGCAGGATACATTTTCGTAGGTATTCTGCTGTGGTACGCCCTGTATAAAACCGGGGTGCACGCAACGCTGGCGGGGGTGATTACCGCTATGGCAATCCCCGCCAAGCCAAAATATGACCCGGTCGCTTTCAGTACGTTTGTGAAGGATATTATCCGTAGCTTCGATCGCTGCTTTCGCCCCGGCGACAAGATCATTGCCAACGATGCGCTGCGCGCGCGGGTGACCGCGCTGGACAATGGTATTCACCTGGTGCAATCGCCTTTGCAACGCATGGAGACCCGCTTGCACACGCCGGTTGCCTTTGTGGTGGTGCCGATCTTTGCGCTGGCGAATGCGGGGATTCCCGTTGACAGCTTTACCAGTGCCGCGGCGGTGTTCAATCCGCTCACACTGGGGGTCATCTGTGGCCTGGTGTTTGGTAAGTTGATTGGCATCGTCGGCGCCACCTGGATTGGCTGGAAGCTTGGCTGGGGCGAGTTGCCCAAGTCCTCGACCTTTCACCATATCATTGGTGTGGCGCTGCTGGGGGGCATCGGCTTTACCATGTCGATTTTCATTGCGGAACTCGCCTTTGCCGGTCAGAACGAACTGTTGATTCAGGCCAAAGCCGGGGTGCTGTTGGCCTCGTTGATTGCCGGCGTCTCAGGTTTTCTGATTTTGCGCCGCGCTCCCATCGAGGAGTCGACACAGACCGGGGACCATCATGTAGAGAAACCTGAAGATGTCCAGCAGGGGGAGAAAAAGCTCCCCTGAGATTTTCCGGCGAACAAGGGCGGCCGGTACAGGTATCGGCCGCCTGCACTCTGTCGGGCGCTCGCTCAATGGATCCTCGCGCATCCTGCGGATGGTGCGAGGGTGTTCACTAGCCTCCCGCTTAAACACTCCCTCCTGCTCCAATGCTTTCCCGGGACGCGACGACCCGACACTGTTCGCGCGCTCACACCTGCCTCAAAAGTGGCCTCCACGCCCTTGTTGATGAATCCATCGCGATCCAATCATTCATTCTGGTAAGGCCGAATTTTGGCTGAGCGAAGGTAGTCTATAGCTTCTGTTGAAAAACGGGCGGTGGATGGGGTATTTTGGTAAGTCCAAAATTGCTTGCCTAAGCCGATTGGTCAACCTTCGGATAATGAAAATAAGTCGAGGTGGTGATGAAAGCAAAAATACGCGGGTTTGGTCGCTGGGTACTGATGGCGTTCGTTCTTTTCCGTTGTGCATCGGCGCTGGCCACGATCAATTTAGAGGGGGTTCGTGGCTTCGGGGTGGACACTCCCGGGGGGCGTGGTGGAAAGATCCTCCGGGTTACCAACCTGCAGAACCATGGGGAGGGTTCGTTGCGCTGGGCGCTGGGGCAGTCAGGCCCACGTATCGTGGTGTTCGAGGTAGGTGGGGTGATCGACCTTGGCCAAGCAAACATTCCGGTCACCGAGCCGTTTCTCACCATTGCGGGTCAGACGGCGCCGAGCCCGGGGATCACACTGATTCGTGGTGGTCTGAATATCCGCACACACGATGTGCGCGTACAGCACCTCCGGGTGCGCCCCGGAGATGCAGGCCAGCCGGCCCGCAGTGGCTGGGCTCCGGATGGCATTGGTATTTCGGGCAAAGACGCGTATCGAATCCATATCGACCATTGCTCCACCAGTTGGGCCGTTGACGAGAATATGTCGGCCTCTGGGGCGCGCACGGATGGGCCTGACGCCACCAGCCGACAAATTACCATCAGCAACTCGATCATCGCCGAGGGATTGGATTACTCCACCCACCGAAAAGGCAAGCACTCTAAAGGGCTGCTGGTACATGATTTTGTGCGTGACGTTGCGGTGGTCGGTAACCTGTTTGCCAACAATGATCGCCGCAACCCGTATTTCAAGGCGCATACCACCGGCGTGGTTGTGAACAATTTGATTTACAACCCGGGCTCTGCGGCCATTCAGCTGGGTTATATCGAAGACGAGTGGCGCGATGTTGACGCGGCGCCGGTGAATCCGCGGGTGGCGGTTGTGGGAAATGTCCTGCAGTACGGGCGCGACACTTACAGTGATCTCGCGCTGGTGTCCTATCAGGGGGATGTTTATTTAGAGGATAACCTGGTGTGGAACCTCTATGGCGAGTCGATGAATATCGTACAGGGTGATATTCGGCGTTTGGAGGAGAAACCACTTTGGCCCGAGGGCTTGCGCACGATACCTGCCGAGATGCTCTCGCGCGAGCTATTGAAAACCGTCGGTGCCCGGCCCGCCCAGCGGGATGCGGTGGATCAACGAATTATCGCGCAGATAATGGCGGGACAGGGGCGTATTATTGATAGTCAGGATTCGGTTGAGGGGTACCCCACGCAGGTGCCGGTATTCCGTTCCCTGGCGGTACCGGAAGATGTAGATGCCTGGCTGTCGCGGTTATCGCGCGAGTTGCTTGAGCAAGCCGAGCCGATTGTCAGAATTCCGCTCGACGACTCGTTTAACGTTCAATCCGCCTTTAACAAAGCCCGCAAGACTTATCCAGACATTCAAGTTGCACGGGTGGCACCTGGGCAGGGTACTGAAGTCCTACGGGATGTGGTGTATCGCCGTGTCGGAACGCGCGCTCTGCATCTCGATCTCTTCCTTCCTGAGGGGTGGCAGCCCGCGTCCGACCGGCCGGCTGTACTGCTCGTTCACGGCGGCGGCTGGCGTTCTGGTAACCGCACTCTGCAGGAACCCATGGCAAGGTATCTCGCCAACCGGGGATTTGTCACCGCGACGGTAGAGTATCGCCTGTCGCCGGAAGCCCGCTACCCGGCGGGTGTACAGGATGTTAAGTCTGCGCTTGGCTGGTTGCGGGCGCAGGCGGGTCGTTACGGCATTGACCCTGAGCGCGTCGCCGTCATCGGTGCTTCTTCGGGTGCGCAAATAGCCACGCTCGTGGGGGTAACCCCGGGCTTGCCCATATTTGAAACTGTACAGTCCGCCGGTAAAGACTCGGTTCAGGCGATTGTCAATCTGGATGGCATTGTCAGTTTCACTACGCCCATGGCATTGCAACATGAGGATGATCCGCGCAAAAACCCTTCGGCGGCGGGCGCCTGGTTCGGTGGTCGTTACCAGAATGTGCCGGATCTCTGGCACCAGGCTTCTCCACTTGAGTACGCCGGTGCTGGCGCTCCCCCCACGCTGTTTGTCAACAGCAGCCACCCGCGCTTTCACGCCGGGCGGGATCAATATATAGCGCGTTTGAGTGAAGCTGGTGTTGTTACGGAAGTAATGACCCACGTGGATGCGCCGCACCCATACTGGCTATTTGAGCCCTGGTTCACGCCGACTGCGGAGCGGGTTTACGGGTTTCTGAATCGGGTAATGCAGTAGCGATAAAAAACGGTCGCTCATTAGCGAAATTGCTGGATATACTCCGCAAATATCCCACGGCAGCGAGCGGAGCCTGCAGCCAATGCAACAGACCGAACAATTTATTGACCTGCTCAAACTGTTGGTGCGCAGCCCCAGTGTGGTGGGGGCGGAGCATTCTTTTTTCCGGGTTCTGCAGCGCGAGCTGGAAGAGCGGGGCGCGCAGGTAACCTGGTACGAGGGTCTTCTGGTGGCTCAGGGGAAACGCCCCAATAGTGCCAAATTTTCTGCCCATATAGATCGTCATGGCCTCATCTGCACCGGCCCCAACGAATTCCAGTACGCCGCTTTTGTCTCCGGGCGCCGCTCCGACCTGTTGGGTAATTCCGTGTCGGAAAAGCTGATGACCAAAATCGTCGATCGTTTCCAGGATGTCACCGTGACCGCGTACGAGCCCTGGTCCGGTTCCTATCTTGGCTCGGGCGTCATCCGTCGCGCTTACGTCTGCGGCTATCGCAATAACCTTATTTTTGAAGTTGCCGGCCTGGAGCACCTCGTTGCCGGGACGCCGGTTGCATTCACTGATCGGCTGGAGATCAACGACGGCATTCTCAGCGCACAGCTGGACAACGTACTGACTGCGGCCCACCTGGTGCACTTATACAGTCTCGGCTTTCAGGGCACGGCATTTTTCACCGCTCAGGAAGAATCTGGCAGTAGCTGGCGCTACCTGTTGGAATGGTTCCGTCGTTTCAATGGCGGAACCGACAAGCTGATCGTGGTGGACACCAGCCCATACCCGGATCGCACCAGTGCCGACGCCCAACAGGTGGTTTTGCGTCGTAGAGATGCGAACGCCCAGTTTCACCCGGGTACCACTGAACGCCTGGCGCAGTTATGTGAATCCCGGGGTATCCGCTACAGCTATAAAGACCGTTATATCGAGGCACAAAATCAAAAGGCAGTCGCGGAGGGGCAAGAGCCTCAGTCGTTCGGAAGTACGGAACTCGGTCGAATAGTGAGTGCGTCTTCCGGCTTTGTGCAGGGGACGACCCTGCAGGTTCCTACAACCGGTTATCACACCATGGAAGAATCCGCTTCACTTACCGCGAACAGCGCGTTCAGCGATTTGCTGTTTGCCATTGCCGCGGACGATTAGAATTCTTCACTGGCCTGATAGCGGTTACAGCGATTGTTGCAGTAGGGCCTGTCGGAGCGAATAGCGCCGGTTGTCGGGTTTACCGTCAGCTGGCGTTTTTTATTACCGTGATAGGCCACCACATTCCAGTACCCGTTGCGAAATTGAACCCGGTCAAAAGTGTGAAACCCCAGTCGTTGCAGACGCACCCGCACCGCACCCGCACTGAGGTCTATCTCGGAAGGTGTCCCTCCATCCAGGTCCGGACCGTAGAGGTGAGGAGGAATTGGTGTGCTGGATGAGGGTCCGGAGTATTGGAAGTCCTGGGCGGTGAATGGTCCAGGTTGCTGAGCGTGAAGCTGGCCTGGAGTCAATATGGCCAGGGTGGCCACGAGTGAAAGGCTCGCGAAGATTTTGCCTTTGATTGCGGCATACAGCATGGTGTTCCCCAAATTACCGTTATCCAGTTATTGGTAATGTGGAGCGCCATGAAAACCAAGGTGAATTGGTGACCGTTTTAGAGCACGTCAGCCGCAGTTGCAACAGCGGCGGTGCTTGTCGGTTTTGCCGATACCGGGGTTGAAGGTATTGGTGGGATCGAGCTGTTCAAAGAAGGAGGTCTGGGCGTCGGGTGCCAGGTAGAGGTGGCCAACGTTGTGTTCTGCGGGGTAGCGCGCCCCACGGCTGTCCAGCAGCTTCAGCATGGCTTTCTTCACTGCCGCTGGGTCAGCGTCTTTTTTCAGGATGTAGTCCTGGTGAAATACGTTGCACAGAAAGTGCCCGTAATAGAGGCGGTATTCCAGTTGGTCTGCAATTTCTGCGGGGAGCTTTTCTTCCCAGTCCATATCGTTACGCCGGAGGGCAATATCCAGCGGAAGCAACTCGCCCACGGTCCTGCAATGAACGGCCTGGTAACGCATGGCGGCGCCGGCAGAGACAAATCGGTGCAGCATGGCTTTACTGGCCTCTTTGGCGTCACACGCAAAGAAGTCCCCGGTATTCTCCCGATGGGCAAAGAACCCCTGGAGCCACTGTTGTGCGGGTTCGATGCTGTCATCCGCAATTTTGACAATCAGGTGATGCTGATACTTCTCCCGGTAGTCCAGCATGCGCTCGGGCAGGTGCTGAGGGAGCAACCGGCTTAGGCGCTGCAGCAGACGGTCGCTGAAATAGCGCGGCGCCCAGGTCTGTTTTTCGAGCCAGGCGTCAATGCGACCTTTCAGGGCAAAGAAGCGTGGCATGCGGCGGGTGCCGAGTTTTTCAATGGTATAAAAGCTGTCTTTGCCATAGTCCGCCGCCAGGTCGAACATGTCTCGGTGCAGGTATTCTCCGAGCAGTGGAATACTGGGCAGCTCGGTCAACAGTCCCCGGCGCAACCGTGCAAAGGCGTCTGCATCATTACTGCCGATATAGAAAGTGCGGGTGCGCTCGGGGATGGGAAACGTATCGAGACGCACCGCAAATACGGCGACTTTGCCAGCGCAGCCACTGGCCTCAAACAGGCGGCGAGGATCGGCGTTGAACCGGGCGGGCGAGTCGGCGTCGACGTCTTGTACCCGCGCTACATACTCCCGATCGGATGCCATGCGCACGCGCGCGCCTGTCGGGTGGGGAAGTTTGCCCACCTGAATAAAGGTGCCATTTTCCAGGTTGGTGAGTATTTCCTGCGGGGTTTCACCCAGGTCGATGCCCAGATGATTGATCAGTTGCAAATGGCCGTCGGCATTGACCTGTGCGTACACCGCAAGCTCTGTATAGGCCGGACCACGCTGGCACAGTGCGCCGCCGGAATTGTTGGCGATACCGCCGACAATGGAGGCACCGAGACAGGAGGAGCCGATTTCTGAGTGGGGAGAGCGCTGTAATGGCGCGAGCAGCTTTTCCAGGCTGTGGAGTGTGGCACCGGGCAGGGCGACTATTTGCTCACCCCGATGTGCACCGTCTCCCAGCAGGTGAATACTGTTCATTTGCAGGGTGTTGATCACCACGATCGGGCGGTCGTAATCATGACCGTTGGGTGTCGACCCTTCGGTGAGACCGGTATTGGCAGCCTGCATGATGATGATGGCCCCGGCTTCCACGCACACCTCTAGGGTATGCCAGAGCTGCATGAGCGTTTCCGGGAAAACGACGGCGACAGCACTGCCCTCGCCGGAGCGGAAGCCGGTGCGGTAGTGCTCGTTTCGCTGCGCATCACTGATCACGCGATGGTGGCCGAGCAGCTGCTCCAGTTGCTGGAGCAGCGCCCGGTTTTTGGCGACGTCAGCAGAGGCTGCCGGGTTGTCTTGCATGGGTGACAGGTCAGTCTTTATCTTCTTTGACCTCGAGGATTTCGCCGCTATTCGGGTCGACCTCCAGGTCCCATTTGCGCCCTTCTTTATAGGCCTCGACCTCCCAGCGCCCGCGCTCCAGGGATACATCGACCACGGGGGTGTACCCCTGTTGCTCGAGTTTTGTGAGCAGGCTGGAGAGCGCCATAGCACCGGGTGGTGGCATTTCATCCTTGGCGTGTGATTGCGCGGCGGCAACCGCGGCGATGCCGCTTAACGTAACGGCGAGGAGTGAATTTTTCACATTCTTCATAGTGTCTCCCGTAGTTGACAGGGCTTTAGCAAGCGCGGAAATCAGTCCGCGTTGTTCAGGCGCTGCTGCATCATGAAGCACCACTCGTCACTGCCACCATCGGGCCCGTGTGCACCGTCGCCGCCGGTCAGTTTGTCCATGGCAACAAACCAGTCATCGGAGCCGACGAGGGGCAGGCCGGATGGGTAGTGTTCGGTAATCGCTTCACTCTGGGTTTTCATGACTTCCGAATTGACCCACTCAAACCACTTGGCGTTACAGATCAGTTGCCCTTCGCTGTTGGGGCTTTCCCCGGACGCCGCGGCGCTGCTGTCTCCGGTATTACCGTCCTTCGCTTCGCCGGCTTCACCGGTGGAGGAAGGCGCGCTGTAATTCGGTGCGCTGGTATCTTCCTCGACAACGGTGGTTTCCTCCACCACTTCCGCCTCCGGTTTTTGGGCGGCGTCGGGGGTGTCCGATTTGCGGCTGCAGCCGGTGATGGCAATGGTCGCCATCAGGCTGGCGAGCAGTAGGTGACGCATCATGAGTATTCCTCGTATCTTTCAGGTGTTGGCCAGGTATTGGCGCCGAAATTATCAGGTCGCTGAAACTAAGCATAGGAGGAAATTGATGACTTGCACGGGGCAGAATGGGAATTTGTGACCCCGGCCGCGCGCCGGGCGGGTGCAGACATAAAAAAGGCGGCCACTGGCCGCCCCGTCGGATCTCAAAACAGAAGACGGTTGAGTTGCCGGCGGCTACAGCGCCGACTGTGAGGCCGCCGCCTCGGCAGCGGGTACCTCTGCCAGTGCTTCGCCATCGTCGTTGGCGGCCGCTGCCGCCAGGCGTTGTTCTTCGATGCGGCTGGTCCATGTCAGCAGCGCCTGATAGTGGCGGATATTCTGCACGTAGGTGACCGGCTCCCAGCCACGGGCATAGCCGTGTTTCAGGTTCTTGTAGTACTGGCGCTTGGCCAGCAGTGGCAGGTGGTCGCGCACATCGGCCCAGCGGTCGGGGTTGCCACCCATCTGCTGGGTAAGCACCCGCGCGTCTTCCAGGTGGCCATAGCCCACGTTGTAGGCGGCGAGTGCCATCCAGGTGCGGTCAGGCTCACGAATGCGCGCGGGGATCTTGTCACGTACCTGTAGGAAGTAGCGCGCGCCGCCGTCGATGCTCTCCAGTGGGTCGAGGCGATTTACGCCCATTTCGCGAGCGGTGGCGCGGGTGAGCATCATCAGTCCCCGCACCCCGGTGGGTGATTTCGCGCGGGGGTTCCAGTGGGATTCCTGATAGCTCAGTGCGGCGAGCAGTTCCCAGTCCAGTCCGTATTTGTCGGCGGTTTTCTGCAGTTCTTCGCGCCATTTCGGCAGGCGATCGCGGGTGAGCTGGGCGAATGTCTTGGCGCCGCCCACATTCATTTTACTGACGTGACCGAAGTAGAGCTCCCGCAGCTCTGCCACCAGCCCACTGGTGTTGGCGCGCAGCATAAAGTTGCGGGCTGCGCGGTACAGGGTGTCGTCCTCCCCCTTGGGGAAGGCCCAGGAAACCGGCTGGAACTGGGTCAGGTTGAAGGCGATGTGGGTGTTGGGGTAGAGCCCCCGGTGCACCGCGTAAGCATTGGAGTCGACGACCGCATAGTGGTACTGGCCTTCATTGACCATCTCTACCAGTTCCATGGCGTCTACGTCGGAAATCTCTTCCCAGGAGAGGTTTTCATAGCGCTGGGACAGTTTGCGAAGCTGCTCTGCGTGAGCGCTGCCGGCGATGACGGCAATATTCTTGCCCTCGAGATCGGCGACACTGCGCGGACGCTTCTCGCCCAGGCGGTAAATGACCTGCTGGCGGATTTCGAAATACGAGGGGGCGAAGCGAACCTGCTCGCGGCGTTCCGAGGTTACCGTCAGCCCGGCAGCTGCCAGGTGTGCGGTGGAATCGGGGTTGCCCAGTTCGTTAAACAGGTGGCTGAGATCGTGAACATCGCGAATTTCCAGCTCTACCCCGAGCTCGCGGGCGAATTCGCGCAGCATGCCGTATTCAAAGCCGGTGTAGCGGCCGTTGGCATCTTCGTAATAGGTGGTGGGACCGTTCTGGGAGAGTACCACCAGCTTGCCGGATGTCTTGACCTGTTCCAGCAGGCTCGGGGCCTTGCTCGCCACCAGAAGAGAAGCACAACAGGTCAGGGCCACCCCCTTCAGCAGGCGGCGGCTGTATCGCAACAGTCGGCTTTTCATGATCATAGGCGGTCCCCTCGAATCCCTTCGTTAGCATTATTGGTGTGCAGAGCGGGGCCTCGTGTTCCGATTGGTCCTGGGCCGGTATCCTTGCTCTGCTGCGGGCGCGATCCGTTGCGCCTCGCGAATTTCCTCCGCGGTATCCGTGTGTGGCGTATCCAGTGGTCGCCATATCCGAATGCCGGGCGTGCTGCCGTGCTTTGCCTATTATTTGAACAGGGTCCGGCGAAAGCGCGGCA
Source organism: Microbulbifer elongatus (assembly GCF_021165935.1). NCBI lineage: Bacteria > Pseudomonadati > Pseudomonadota > Gammaproteobacteria > Cellvibrionales > Microbulbiferaceae > Microbulbifer > Microbulbifer elongatus. Next base: position 2,095,107 of record NZ_CP088953.1, read on the forward strand.
ATTTTACCCCATGTATGGGCAGTCTGACCAATTGTGACCAGAAGTGTCCCCTGAGTTTGTGATTGATCGGGTTGTTTCGATCCACTTTTCAGTGTAGTAGGCGGTGCCCAGTTGGGCGTGTCACCCGCACAAATCGGGTTACCGCAAGCGCCAATTCCGTGATCTCAGCGCCGATCGTGAAGGGCGCGGATGATCTTTCATAATCCGATACCCCTGTGACAGTGTTGGAGTGACGATGCTTCGGGTACAATGCGCGCGCTCCGATTCCCGGTGTACCTGCGTGGCTCTCTCAGTCCGGTCAATCCATCCGGTCTGTCAAACCGAACGGTCGCTTCCGCCCGCAGGCGCTCAAATCCAGACAAGAGGCCAACTCCCGCGATGCTAGTTCTGCGTGGTGCTCCCGCACTGTCGAAATTCCGCCATCAAAAACTGCTCACTCAACTCCGCGCGCTGCTGCCGGCGGTAGAGGATGTATACGCCGAGTTCGTACATTTCGCCGACAGCGATACGCTTGGCGACGAAGAACAGGCGCTGCTGGAGCGTTTGCTGCAGTACGGCCCTACCGAAGAAAAGCACCAGCCAGAAGGGGAACTGCTGTTAGTCGTTCCGCGCCCGGGCACTATCTCGCCCTGGTCTTCCAAGGCAACGGATATCGCCCACAACGCAGGCCTGACTCAGATCCACCGTCTGGAGCGGGGAGTTGCCTACTATCTTACAGGCGTCAAATTAACCGACGCTGAACGCACGCGGGTGGCCTCGGAGCTGCACGACCGAATGGTCGAAAGCGTCTACAGCGAGCTCGACCAGGCGCAGCAGCTGTTCCAGGTGGAAGAGCCGCGCCCCATGCACCGCGTGGATGTGCTGAATGGTGGCCGCAAGGCACTGGCGGACGCCAACGTGTCCCTGGGGCTGGCGCTGGCGGAAGACGAGATCGATTACCTGCTCACTAGTTTTGAAGAGCTGGAGCGCAATCCCACCGATGTCGAACTGATGATGTTCGCACAGGCGAACTCCGAGCACTGTCGCCACAAGATTTTTAATGCCAGCTGGACCATTGATGGTCAGGACATGCCGCATTCGCTGTTTGGCATGATCAAGAATACCTATCGCCAGGGCGGGGAAGATGTGCTGTCGGCCTATGCAGATAACGCCGCGGTTGTGGTTGGCCACGAGGCCGGTCGCTTTTACCCGGACCCGGAAACCAAGGAATATGGCTTCAGTCAGGAGGCCATCCACCTGTTGATGAAGGTGGAAACCCACAACCACCCGACTGCCATTGCACCCTTCTCCGGGGCGGGTACGGGCGCCGGCGGCGAGATCCGCGACGAGGGTGCCGTGGGCCGCGGCTCCAAGCCGAAAGTGGGACTGACCGGCTTTACTGTGTCCAACCTGCAGATCCCCGGCCACCTGCAGCCCTGGGAAGTGGATTACGGCAAACCCGAGCGCATCGTGACCGCGCTGGACATCATGATTGAAGGCCCCATTGGTGGTGCTGCCTTCAACAACGAATTTGGCCGCCCGAATATCTGCGGTTATTTCCGCACCTTCGAAGAGGACTTCAATGGTGAGCGCCGCGGCTACCACAAACCGATCATGCTGGCCGGCGGTTACGGCAATATCCGTGAAGAGCACGTGGAAAAACCGGAATTCCAACCCGGTGCCAAGCTGATCGCCCTGGGTGGCCCGGCCATGTTGATCGGACTTGGCGGGGGTGCCGCGTCCAGTATGGCCAGCGGCTCTAGCTCTGAGGACCTGGATTTTGCCTCGGTGCAGCGTCAGAACCCGGAAATCGAGCGCCGCTGCCAGGAAGTGATCGATCAGTGCTGGCAGCTGGGCGACAAGAACCCGATTGCCTTTATCCACGATGTGGGTGCTGGCGGCCTGTCCAACGCCTTCCCGGAGCTGGTCAAAGACGGCGGTACCGGCGGCAACTTCGAGCTGCGCAACGTGCCGTCCGACGAGCCGGGCATGAGCCCGCTGGAAATCTGGTGTAACGAATCCCAGGAACGCTACGTACTGGCAGTGATGCCGGAAGACCTGGCGCGCTTTGAGAAAATCTGTGAGCGCGAACGGGCCCCGTTTGCCGTGGTCGGTGAAGCCACCAGCGAGAAGCACCTGACCCTGAACGACAAGCAGTTCGACGCCAAGCCGGTTGACCTGCCCATGTCCGTACTATTCGGCAAACCGCCAAAGATGCACCGCACTGCCGAAAAGGTGGAGGCGGAAACCGCGGCGTTCGACACCAGCAAAATCCAGCTGGACGAGGCTGCCGAGCGCATACTGCGCCTGCCTACCGTAGCGAGCAAAAATTTCCTGATCACCATCGGCGACCGCACCGTAACCGGCCAGGTCAGCCGCGATCAGATGGTCGGTCCCTGGCAGGTGCCGGTAGCCGACTGTGCGGTAACCACCGTGGCCTACGACAGCACCAAAGGCGAAGCCATGTCCATGGGCGAACGCACACCAGTGGCACTGCTGGACGCGCCGGCTTCCGGTCGCCTGGCAGTGGGTGAGGCGATTACCAATATTGCCTGTGCCCCCATCAAGCAGCTTTCCGACATCAAACTCTCCGCCAACTGGATGTGCGCCGCGGGCCACCCGGGGGAAGAAGAGAAGCTCTACCGCACGGTAGAAGCGGTGGGTATGGAGCTGTGCCCGGCGCTGGGTATCACCATTCCGGTAGGTAAGGATTCCATGTCCATGCGCACCGCCTGGAATGATGGCGGTGTGGACAAGGCGGTCACCGCGCCATTGTCTCTGGTAATTTCCGCATTCAGCCCGGTTACCGATGTACGCAAGGTGGTAACCCCGCAATTGCGCAAAATGAAGAAGGGCGAAAGCGAACTGATTCTTGTGGATCTGGGCGCGGGTAAAAATCGTCTGGGTGGTTCCTGTCTGGCGCAGGTGTACGGCCAGGTCGGTGACAGGCCGGCTGATCTGGACGACGCCAAGCGTCTGAAAGGCTTCTTCGATGTCATGCAGGAGCTGTTGGAAGAAGAGAAGGTCATTGCCTATCACGACCGTTCCGATGGTGGTCTGTTCGCCACGCTCGCCGAGATGAGTTTTGCCGGCCGCGTGGGTGTCGATGTGGAAATCTACGACCTCGGGGATGACCCCATTGCCGCGCTGTTCAATGAGGAGCTGGGTGCGGTTCTGCAGGTGCCCAGTGCCGATGCGGACATGCTGGCGATGCGATTCGCCTCTGTGGGCGTGCCCGCCCATCGAATTGGTGAGCTGAACGAAACCGAGCGCCTGCGGATTACCTTTGAAGACAAGGACATCTTCAATCGCAGCCGTGCGGAACTTCAACAGATCTGGAGTGAAACCAGCTACCGTATTCAGTCTCTGCGTGACAATGCGGACTGCGCCCAGCAGGAATTCGACGCTATTGCCAAGACGGCGGAGCAGGATCCGGGTTTGTCCGTGAGCTTGAGCTACGACGTCAACGAGGACATTGCCGCACCCTACATCAAGAAAGGTGTGCGCCCGAAAATTGCCATCCTGCGAGAGCAGGGGGTCAACAGCCAGGTGGAAATGGCGCACTCCTTCCACCGTGCCGGCTTCAACGCCGTTGATGTTCACATGAGCGATATTCTTGCCGGCCGTGTAACGTTGGATCAGTTCAAGGGGCTGGTGGGCTGCGGTGGCTTCTCTTACGGCGATGTACTCGGCGCTGGCGAAGGCTGGGCGAAGACCATCCTGTTTAACGACCGTGCGCGGGATCAGTTCGAAGGCTTCTTCAACCGCAAGGACACCTTTGGTCTGGGGGTGTGTAACGGCTGTCAGATGTTCTCCGTGATCAAGGAGCTGATTCCTGGTGCCGACCACTGGCCGCGTTTTGTGCGCAACCTGTCCGAGCAGTACGAAGCGCGCTTCGCGCTGGTTGGGGTGGAAGATTCCCCGTCGGTGCTGTTTAACGGAATGGCCGGCTCCTACATGCCGGTGGCGGTGGCCCATGGCGAAGGCCGTGTGGAATTTGCCGATCAGCAGCAGCTGGAGGCCTGCGAGCAGTCCGGCACCATTGCTCTGCGCTACCTGAACAACAATCAGCAGATCACCGAAACCTACCCGGCCAATCCCAATGGCTCGGTTAACGGGATCACCTCACTGTGTTCCGAAGACGGTCGCGTCACCATCATGATGCCGCACCCGGAGCGCGTTGCCCGGGCTGCCAGCAACAGCTGGCGCCCGGACGACTGGGAAGAGGATTCCGGCTGGATGCGCCTGTTCCGCAACGCGCGCGTGTTTGTAGACTGATCCCGAGTGACTGGATCCGAGTCGTTAAAAGCCCCGGTGTTCCCGGTAATGCTGTTCACTTAAGCATTGCAGCCTAAGGTGGGGCCCCGGAAAATCCGGTTTCCAGATCAGGAAACCGGATTTTTTTGTGTCTCTTCAGCAGTCTCTCTTCGATATTGATGCCCTCCAGTCCTTCTGTGACCTGAGTACCTTCACCCAGAACATTCCCGTTGAATGGGTGGATTCCGCTCTGCAGTTATCCTCGCAAGCCACTATTCGCCGCCGTCGACTTCCCGCCGATCAGGTACTCTGGCTCGTGCTGGGCATGGCCCTGTTCAGGAATGAACCGGTCTCAGAAGTTGCCCGCAGGCTCAATATCTGTGCTCAGGGGCTCGCGAACGATAGCCTGTTGGCCCCAAGCGGGGTATCAAAGGCGCGACAGCGTCTTGGTGCTAACCCCGTTCAGTGGCTATTTCAACGTACCGGGGTGCACTGGGGACATGAGCGTTACCCCGAAGATGAATGGCGAGGATTGCAAGTTCTCGCTGTCGATGGCGCGCTGTTGCGCACTCAAGATACTCCTGAGCTGCGAGATCATTTTGGCTCCGGTAACACGAGCACAAACCGGCAAACTCCGTACCCTCTTATGCGCCTGGTTGCTCTAATGAACGTACGTTCACATGTACTTCTGAATGCAGAGCTAAGCCCTTACCGACGCAGCGAAATACGCCTGGCCGATGAGTTTATGAATCAGGTGCCGGAAGCCTCCGTAACCCTGTTTGAAAAGGTTTTTGGAGTGCAGACCTTTTGCTGCGGTGGGCGGATCAGAACACGCAACGCCACTGGCTGATCCCCGAGCGCAAAGGCCTGGTCAGTGAGACAGTGGAGGTCTACAACAAAAATGATCGACTACTGCGAATGAAGGTCTCCCCCCAGGCTCGGAAGCGCAATCCGGCCCTTCCCGAGTACTGGGAAGTTCGAGCAGTGAGCTACAAGCATAATGGCAAAAACAAAACGGTATTTACCTCGCTACCGGCAGATACTTACGGCACTAAAGCCGTCGCGAAGCTCTACCAAGAGCGCTGGGAAATCGAAATCGGCTTCCGTGACATCAAAAGTTCCATGCAGCACAACGCCGTCACCCTACGTAGCAAGACCGTGGAACTGGTTTATCAGGAAGTGTGGGGGCTACTGTTGGCGTACAACGTGATACGTCGAGAGGCAAGCCAGGCAGCGGTCGCTCACGGGGGAAACCCAGCCAGGATACGCTTTAAGTTCGCATGCCAGTATATTGCTGCGCAGCTGATTGTCATGGCCGCGGCTCAGCCATTATCAAGAACTGGAGCGCGCTTATCGGAGCTTAGGGCGGGGATTGGGAACCTGTTTTTAGAGGACGGTAAAGATCAGCAAAACCCGCTATCCGGTGAATCGTCGTGCTGCTCCGCTTAAGTGAACAGCATTACGGTGTTCCCGGGGCTTTTTCGTTAGGGCACTTTGATACCTCTCTACCGATCTACCGAGCCCTGCCAGCGGAGATACATTTTCGGGTGTGAGGCCGAAAAGAGACCTCGTGCCGGGATCTCGAGTCCTGCGCTGGCAAAGGGCGTAGTGGGGGTGCTGGAATAATAGTCCCTGACTGGCCGGGCAGTTTTTGATTTCTTTGCTACACTCTAATCAATAAGCGCAATAACATTTCTCGCATGGACACACCATCGCAATCCGATTCAGGTTCCAAAATCCGACGGCTGGCCGATTATGTCAGTCAGCGATCACTCAGTTGTGGCAACGACTGGCAAACGTCTCCCGATCTGCTGCTTGCCAGCTCCCTGATGTCACCCTCCTCACGAAACACAGGTTATCCGGAAGGCATCCCGCAGCAAGACCCGACGCCAGTGATCGAACGTGTGTTCCTGCGCCGAACGTATGTGTGAAATCATGACAGCGGCACTTCTCCCGGCAAAACAGGGTGCAGTCGGGGGCAAGTGATTGGCTTAAGGATTGGAAATAAAGAGCAAGGAGTTAGCCATGTCATACAGTGAAGAACTGGTAGAAAAAGTCCGTGAAGTACTGCAGGAAGAAGACGGCCTGAGTGAAAAGCAGATGTTTGGTGGGCTCGCCTTTATGTTGAACGGCAATATGGCCTGCGGCGTGGTTGGTGAAGAACTGATGGTGCGGGTGGGGCCGGACAATTATCAGGCCGCACTGGGCGAGCGGTACACACGGCCAATGGATTTTACCGGTCGACCGCTGAAAGGTATGGTGTATGTCGAGGAAGATGCGATTGCCGCGGACCTGGACGGCTGGGTAACCCGGGGTGTGGAATTTGCGGGAACTCTGCCACCCAAATAATTCAGCGTGCCGCGGCGCCTGTCTTCGGGTCCCGCGGCGGACTCACCTTGTCGAGCTGTGGCAGTGGCCGCGCATCAGAGCGGTTTCTGTCGCAGTTGTTCCGGCACATCCAGCTTTGATGGCGCGGCGATGCCATCGATTTCAATGGTGAGGTGAAATACCCGTGGGCAGCGCTGTTTCAGCTCCGCTTCCAGTTCGTCAATCAGCTCTTCCGTCGCTTCCAGCGTTGCCTGGACGATAGCGCGTGTCTCGGCGTATTCGAGAACGGCGTCAGTTCTGCGATGCTCCGCGACTCTTTCCAGTAGTTGTTGCTCATGCCGGTCAATGCGCTGGTTCATCCCCCGCATCAACACTTCTTCCCGAACCTCGATTTCTGCAACGACCACGGTGTGGGTATCGTCCACGATCACCGATCTCAGGTCGTGATAGCGCTCTACCTCCCGGTGGTGTTTGACGATATCGTGAAACGCGCGCTCGGCATCCTTGTCGCGGATGTTCGTCAGGTAGCGCATATTGATCATGCCAAGAAAGATGGCTGTGAACCCCAGCATGACCGCAATGGAAACCGAGAAGCCGATATCCCACATGGGATTGCCTGTGGTCTGAGTCAACCCGATTCCCGTGGCTGCGAGGATAACCCCGGTCACTGCGATGCTGTCCTCGAGCAGCACCGCGATCAGCGTGGGATCGTCGGCATCCGCCAGATAGCGAAAAGGATTTTTTCTGCCCTCGGCGCGCATACGGGAAAAGAATTCTTTGCCCGCCACCATCAGCACATAGCCTTCGAGGACGAGGGCGATAAACAGCACCACACCAGATACCCAGATCGGCGCAACATCGAACCCGAAGATCGAGATAGCCTCGGGGCGATCCACATGACCGAGGTTATGCCACGCGTGCCAGGCGTGGGCGAGCCCGAGGCCACAACCGATGGAGAAAAGGCCAATCGCGCTCCAGAGGTTCCACAGATATTTTTTTTGCCCGTGGCCAAATGCATAGTGGCTATCCGCGGGGCGACCACCGCGCTTCAGACCGATCAGCAGAAACACCTGATTGAGGGTGTCCATAAGGCTGTGGACCGCTTCGTTCATCATCGCCGCAGAGTGCGTGGCGAGCGCTGCCAGCCCCTTCAGCACTGTAATGATGGCATTGACGCAAATGGCGTATAGAACGGCCTTCTTGGAGCCCTGGGCCATAATTCCCCCAATAATTTATGAAAAACACCAGCTGTCCACAGGGGTGGCCAGTGCATATCTATCCTTACATGCAGTTGAAAGATTATACAAGTTGCTGCAAAAGTTCGACCCGCAGGAAAACGTAATTTCCGATATTGATCACGCAGATTGATGTTCGCTCGGTTCCATACTCACGCGAGCCCGATTAAGTCGCAGGGAGCGGTGGATGGTACCAGTGAAGCCCGGTACCTATGTCGGAGGAGCTGATCAAAAACGGATTTTAAAAAGCCCATATCGCAGGATATGGGCCTCAATTGAACCTTGATGAAAATCTGATCAGTTGCTGCCGCCGGCGCCTGCTTTCAGTTGTTCCTCAATTTTCTTGAGATTAAATGAACCGGGCGTCTGGCTGGGCGGATATTCCTCCATGGTTTTCAGGAACTTGGTAGCCATCTCCTGCATTGGTACCAGCACGAAGGCTCGATCCAGGAACCAGTCGTTGTAGGTGTTGGAATTGTGCTGAGCACGCTCGAAAGGGTCGCGACGCAGATTAAATAGCAGCGGCACACGCAACTCGGTGAAGGGTTCACGCCAGACCTCAAAGGCCTGGCCCCGGTTTTCGAGGAACACGGCTTTCCAGGCGTCGTAGCGCATGGCTACAATCTGCCCGTCATCATTCACGTAGATGAATTCGCGGCGCGGAGACTTCTCGGCCTTGCCGGTAAAGTAATCCAGCATATTGTGGCCGTCGATATAATTTTTGTAATTGCGACCAATCAGCTTGGTCCCCTTCATGATCTTTTCTTTCATCTTCGGGGCACCGCCCGCGGCAGCGAAGGTGGGGAGCCAGTCCTCATGGGCGACGATACCATTCAATGTTTTTCCAGCAGGGAATTTACCCGGCCAACGCACGAAAGCGGGCACTCGGTAAGCACCTTCCCAATTGGAATTCTTCTCGCTGCGGAATATGGTGGTGGCGGCATCCGGCCAGGTGTTGAAGTGAGGGCCGTTGTCGGTGGAGTAGAATACGATGGTATTGTCGGCGATTTTTAACTCATCCAAAAGGTCGAGCAGCTTGCCGACGTGCATGTCATGTTCGACCATGCCGTCCTGGTATTCATTGCCGGTTGGACCGGAAAGACCTTTGTGCTCTTCCTTTACGTGAGTGCGGAAGTGCATACGGGTCGCATTCCACCACACGAAGAATGGCTTGCCGGCTTTGACCTGCTGTTTGATAAAGTCCATGGCAGCAGCGAGGGTTTCCTCATCCACGGTTTCCATGCGCTTTTTCGTCAGCGGGCCGGTATCCTCAATCTTGCCGTCGGCACTCGCTTTGATCACACCGCGGGGGCCATATTTCTTGCGAAATTCCGGATCTTTCGGGTAGTCCCGATTTTCCGGTTCCTCTTCCGCATTCAGGTGGTAAAGATTGCCGAAAAATACATCAAATCCGTGATTGGTGGGAAGATGCTCGTCGCGGTCGCCGAAGTGATTCTTGCCAAACTGACCGGTGGCGTAGCCCAGGCTTTTCATGACGGCGGCAATGGTGACATCACTTTCCTGCCAACCCTCTTTGGCGCCGGGCAGTCCCACTTTTGTCATGCCCGTTCGGATAGGAACATTCCCGCCCATAAACGCCGCGCGGCCAGCGGTACAGGATTGCTGGCCGTAATAATCAGTGAAGGAGAGTCCTTCTTTGGCAATACGGTCAATGTTGGGCGTCTTGTAGCCCATCATACCGCGGCTGTTGTGGCTGATATTCCACATGCCGATGTCGTCGCCCCAGATGACGAGAATATTAGGTTTATCCTGGGCCTGGGCAGCCGTGTTGCACAGGGCGAACAGCACTGCAGTAGTCACAGAAATGGGCACCTTCAGCAGGTGACGTAAACTCAGGTATTTCATATTTCCCTCCAGGATGCGGGGCTGAAATTTGAATTGCTCGAAACGTATTAGGGGTCAGAGCTGGTCGAAGGGGAAGATGGTCTTCCAGTCGTTTTTCATATCAATGACCGTCCAGCCGTTCTTGCTGGCGTCGTCAAGGGCTTTGTCTGCGCGACCCACGTGGGATTCGCGGTCGTAAGCCCACTCGCGCTTGGCATCGGTATGGTGTAACAGCAGACCGAAGCGGGGGCCGCTGCCCGCGGTGGTCCACTCGAGCATCTGGTAGTCGCCATCGGAGTTTCCGGAGGCGAAGATCGGGCGTTGGCCGATATATTGATGGATGCCCACTGGCTTTCCTTCCTTATCGTCGATCAGATTGATCTCCGGTAACTTCACAATCACCGGTTTGCCATCACGTACTTCGTATTTGGCTTTGAGGCTGGAGCCGACCACCTGATCCGGCGGAATACCGTAGGTTTGCTCAGCAAATACCCGCATAAAATCCACCCCGCCGCCCGAGACAATAAATGTCCTGAACCCGTTGGCGCGGAGATATTGCAATAGTTCCAGCATGGGCTGGTAGACCAGCTCGTTGTAGGGCTTGTTGAATTTCGGGTGTTTCGCAGTCTTCAGCCATTCGGCCACGTTCGCCTGGAAGTCTTCCGCCGTCATATTGGCGTGGGTGGCCGCGAGGATTTTCATCAGACCTTTCTTGCCGCTGGCCATGACCTCCTTTTGGTCGCCCTTGAGGATCGATGCGAAAGGCTCCTGGGTTTTCCATTCGGGGTGATCGGGAGCCATTTTCTTGACCTGGTCGATCGCGTAGATCAACTGGAAATACAGCGGTTGCTCGGCCCAAAGGTTGCCGTCATTGTCGAAAGTGGCAATGCGCTGGGCTTCGGGAACAAAGTCCGGTCCGCCTTGTTTAGTCACTTTTTCAACAAATTCAACGATGGACTGCTTGGTGGAACCTGCATTCCAGGAGGGCAGGGGGTTTGTGTCCGCCTCTGCTGTATGGAAGAAGGTCAGCGTACAGCTAACCAAAATACTGATAAACAGTCTGGTCATAGTCTGACTCAACAGTTGAGTTCGCGACTGCGAGTCCGTGTCATAAAAGTCCTTTGCACTATGGAACAGAATAGTTGCTGCAAACGATTGTGACGGAAAAATACCAGGTTTTCGTGACTGCCTGGTTTTTGGGTTTGGGCGAATACAAAAGGGAAACGTGCATGACGCTCCCCAGGTCGAGTCAAATTCGTTTGCTGGATATAGCAGCTAGTTGTTGACCCTCTGCATCAGCATATCCAGATCTTCCAGCGCTTTTTTCTGGCGCAGGGTTTTGTAACTCAGGTCGCTGGCGGATAGTGAGCTGCCATCTTGCATCGGATATTCCTCCATGCTCAGAAAGAACTCCTTGATCTTCTGCTGCACCGGTACGAACAGCCACATATTATCCGCATACCAGCGCACATACATGCCGCTCTCTCGGGCTGCTTTTTCGTAGGGGTCCGCACGCAGATTGGTGATGACCGGCCAGTTTGGCGTTTCGCGGATGGCTTCGTTAATCGCACCTTTTTCGGTGGCGAACTGCACTTTAAAATCGTGAACGCGTACCGCATTCAGATAGCCTGTGGCTGAAAAGTACATGATTTCTTTGCGTGGGCCTTCTTTTTCCTGGCCACTGAAGTAGGGCAGGAAATTGTAGCCGTCGAGATGTACGCGGAATTTCTTGCCGTTTGCCTCGTAGCCGCCCTTGGACATGATTTTTTCTTTCAGGTCCGGCACACCGGCGGCGGCCAGCAGGGTGGGCATCCAGTCTTCCTGACTCATGATGTCGTTATAGATGGTTCCCGGTTTAATGACACCGGGCCACTTCACCAGTTGTGGTACCCGCATGCCGCCTTCCCAGGTGGTACCTTTTTCACCATAGAATGGCGTGGTACCGCCATCGGGCCAGGTAATGGTCTCAGCCCCGTTATCCGTGGAGAAGATTACGATTGTGTTGTCTGCGACACCCAGTTGATCCAGATGGGCGAGCATGCCGCCAATCATGTCATCCAGTTCTTTCATCCCATCGGCGTAAAGACTGATCCCGGTAATACCTTTGTACTTTTCCCGTAGATGTGTCCATATGTGCATGCGGGTATAGTTCATCCACACGAAAAAGGGCTTTTTGTCCCGTACTGCACGGGTCATAAAGTCCTGTGCCGCTGCTGCAAACTCCTGATCCACGGTTTCCATACGTTTGCGTGTAAGCGGCCCGGTATCTTCGATCTTGCCGTCGGCGGTGGCTTTCAGCACACCGCGGGGGCCGAACTTCTTACGGAATTCTGGATCTTTCGGGTAGTAATAAGTCTCAGGCTCTTCTTCTGCATTCAGGTGGTAGAGATTGCCAAAGAATTCGTCAAAGCCGTGATTGGTGGGCAGGTGTTTGTCTTGGTCTCCCAGGTGATTTTTACCAAACTGGCCGGTGGCATAACCCTGATTTTTAAGCAGGTCTGCAATCGTAGGTGTCCAGTCCGGGATACCGTGGTCGCTGCCGGGCATACCGATAGTCAGCAGGCCGGTGCGGAAGGGGTGTTGTCCGAGAATAAAGGATGCCCGGCCAGCGGTACAGGACTGCTGTGCGTACATATCGGTAAACAAGGCACCTTCTTTCGCAATACTGTCGATATGTGGCGTCTCGTATCCCATCATACCGCGGTGATAAGCGCTGGCGTTGGAATAGCCGATATCGTCGCCCCAGAGCACGAGAATATTGGGTTTGCTCTGTGCGGTTGCGCCAAAAGCGGCCAGTGAAAGTATCGCACCAGAGACAAGGTATTTTGAAATCGAGATCCCTCGGCGCACCATGCCTTGAAAGGTGTGAGTGATCATCAGTGTACTCCGTTAACTGATCGGGAAGGGGGGAATGGTCACCCTTTGAAAGCCTAGCCGAGTGGTGCTCTGGGGAGGACCGCCTGGCACCGGGGTATACATACTTTTTTGTAAGTAGCGCTCAAGGATTCAGCGCGGGAAGTGCAGTGATTTGAACAGAGCTGCCCTGGCTTAGCTGGTGGATGATTGTCGCCATGTTGTTCCAGGCATCGGTTTTTTCTGAGGCGGTGCCCGCATAACGGCTCGCGCCAATCGCCAGCAGGCCGGCGTGCAGCTGGTCTACCTGGCCACCACTCCGCCGACGCCACTCTTCCACTGCGCTGGTGAGCGCGGAGTAATCTTGCGCCCTACATGCCCGCTTCAGTTTTTCCAGCGTGGCTCCGGGTCTGAGCGTTTTGCGCTCTAGGTATTCTTCGCGCTGCTTGCGGTACCAGGGGAGGCCCCAACGGTAAAGGGCGAGCGCAGCGAGGCCGATACCTGCTAGCAGGTACAGCCATTGCGCCAGTGACATGCGCGAAAGCGGAATGGCACCTTTTGCGGAGACGGGCACCGCGTCCAGTTCCGCGGTCTTTACCCGTTGATCGTCCAGGTCATACCAGCGGATGCTGACGGCAGGAAGTTTTCCCCGTGCGGCACCTTCCGCAACATAGGTGATTTTTTCCACTCGGGTGCCCGTGTCGCCCTGGTCTTCCGCATCCGGGCTTTGTGGATAGGCCGAGAGGCCATCTACCGTCGCGTCGTCCAGGATTTGCGGTATTTGTCTTGCCGTAGAGCCGGTGATGGTTGCGGTGACCGTGCGGGAGAAGCTGTCGCCGGCACGGATACCTTCGCTGTGTCCGTCAATCGTCTGCTCCAGGGTGAGGTCGCTGGCGGCAATAAAGGGCTTCAATCCCGCGGCTTCCGGGGGCACCGTGACGACAAGTCTGGCGGGTGCAATGGGCAGCGAGACCTCTATCGGGGTATTCGTGTCCGGGTCCATATAGGTGACTTTGACGCTGCCACCACCCAGGGTATAGGTGCCCGGCGCCAGCGCCTGCACCCGGTAATCGCGCATGATGCCGGACCAGCTCCCTCCATTGACCTGTTTACTGATGGGAACCGAAGAGCGTTCAGGCGTGGTGATGGACAGGTTGGGCTGGTCGAGTTCCGGAAATTCCATGGGCTCTGGCATGAAGGTGGGTACCAGCACCGTTACGCGGAAGGTCACCGCCTCTCCGGGCGTTGCCTTTGCCGGTTTGAGCTCTGACTCCAATACGGGTTTATCGCCCTGTGCATCACTATTCTGTGCAAGTAAGGGCGTCGCGATCAGCAAGAGTGTTATCAGAAGAGCGCGTCTCATTACTCGCTCTCCTGCGGCTCATCGCCGGTGTCCGTGGCTTCGATGGCGAAGCGCTGGCGCAGAAAATCTTCGGTTTTGGTATTGAGAGTCGATATCCACTGTTCCGCGCTTACTGGCGCCTCCCCTTTACCGGCGGACTCCGTATCCGTTCCCTTGTTGGCCTCGTTGTCGAATTTGATTTCGTCGGCGCCGATGCCTCCTTCCTCACCGGTATCCGATTGCTCCCGGGTGGTTTCCACAAACTCGACAATCTGCTTAGCCAGCTGAATATTTATTTCCCCGTCCGGGTACTCCGGGTCCAGTTGCAGGGCGCGCTCGAAGGAGCGCACCGCTGGGCGGTACTGGCGGCTTTTGATTTCCGCGATGCCCTGAAAGGTGGCAGCATCGGCGGTATCGATGGTGGCAAATGCTTTTGCCGCTGCCTCGTACTGACCGGACATGTACAGTGCGTGCGCCTTGTGGGAAGGGTCGGTAAAAGCCTCGGCGGCGGCCTTGTAGTTTTTGCGGTACATCAGCACCTGGCCTTTCTGGTCCGGTGTCAGTAGCCAGTCCGCAATGGTGTTTGCGGTATTCGAGAGAAATCCCTCGGCGCGGGCAGGTGTAGGCAGTGCAAGCAGGGGAACCAAGGTTAGCGCCAGAAGAATGCTCACCGTCCTGCCCTCAATCACCCAGCCGCGACGGAACCACAGCAGTGCCAGCAAGGCCGCGGGCCAGGCCAGCCACCAGCCGCGGTCTTCCCATTGCTGGGTATCATCGTCCAGCAGTGCATTTTGATAAGAGGCCTCGAAATAGCGGTCGAGGGATTGCAGGTCTTCCTGATCCGGGGTTACCGCCACGACCTTTGCGTCTTTTATCTTGTCCACGGAGGCGGATTTGCCACCCGGTGTCATCACCAGAAAGCCGAGTCCGTAACCCGGTTCGCGCTGAGAGAAGGCGGAGAGCTGATCCGGTGGCAGGTCATCGAGCATAAACAGGATGGCACCGGGGGTTTTCTTTTCTTTCAGGATACGTTGCGCCAGCTTCAGCGCACCCGCGGCATTGTTGCCGGGCTCCGGCATGACTTCCGGTGAGAGGCCTTCGATGTATGGGCGCAACAGATCGACATCATCGGTGAGCGGAACCACTCGGTGCACACTGCCCGCGTAGGCCACCAGCGCGGTGGGTGCCCCGTCGCGGATGTTCAGCATATCCAGCATTTTCTGTCGCGCCCGCTCATAGCGGCTGGGCGGGATATCGGTTTGCTCCATGCTGTTGCTGAGAGACAGCACCATTACCATGGGCGCGGTGCGGCTCATGAGCGGGTCGGGCACGCGGCTCCAGCTGGGGCCGGCGGTGCCCAAGGCCAGGCACAGCAGTACGCCGGCAATGGTGTCGATGGGCCGCAACCAGCGGTTTTTACGCTGCCCTACTTGTAGCGCCTTCGCCAGATGCGGGGCCATCTGTGCGGGGACCGCGGCGCCGGCGTCCGGGCGGAAACGCAGCCACCACCAGACCACCAGAATGACCGGGACCGCCAGCAACCACAGCGGGCGCAGAAAATGCAGGGCGGAGAAATTTACCAGTAACTCACTCATGCCGCGGCGGTTTCCTGTGGTTTTTGCCGGGAGAGCAGGGCGCGCAGCAATAGCATCAGCAGCCCCAGTATCAGTGCGGCACCCAATGGCCAGGCGGCCAGAGAGAGCCTGGGTCGATAGGTTTCCGCGTCCACCAGTTTCGGGGCCAGCTCATCGATACGCGAATACACCTCTGCCAGTGCAGCCTGGTCGCCGGCGAAATAAAAACTGCCACCGGTGGCTTCGGCAATGGCCTTGAGCGTGGCTTCATCCAGTTTATTTTCCCCCTCGCCCTCGGGGTCGCCGACACCGATGGTGATGATGTTGACGCCCCGCTGTTTTGCGATCTGCGCGGCATTGATCGGGCTCATGCGACTGGCGGTATCGCTGCCATCGCTCAACAAGATCAGCAAACGTTGCTTTACATCGCTGCTCTCGAACTGCCGGATCGACAGACCGATGGCATCGCCGAGGGCGGTGTGAGGGCCGGCCATACCGACATCGGTGTGATTGAGCAGATCGAGTAAGGTATCCAGGTCGGTGGTGAGCGGTGCCTGCACAAATGCCTGGGTGCCGAATACGATCAGCGCCATGCGCTCACCTTCACGCCCCTTGAGGAAATCGGCAATCACCTGTTTTACCCCGGCCAGGCGCTGCATTTTTTCTCCATTGGGTGCGGCGAAATCCCTTTCATCCATGGAACCGGAAATATCCACCGCCAGGATCACATCCCGCGCCGGGTTCTGCAGGGTGACTGGTTCGCCCATGCGCTCCGGGCGGGCAAGTGCCGTCACCAGTAAAATCCAGACCAATGCGCCGATCAGCCATTGAAAGAGATTGCGCGGTAACACCACCGCACCGGATGCCGCCTTTTCGCCAATGGCATCCACAACCCGTGAGAAAAACGGCACCCGCAGTGCGCGGATCTGCTCCCGGTGTGCGGGCACCAGCCACCACACCAGCAACGGCAGCGGCAGCAAGAGAAACGCGAGGGGGGCGCTGAATTCGATCACGGGGATGCCTCCGCCGGTTCCACTGGCTGGCCCTGCATCAACGCCAGTCGCTGATCCACGGTGCGCTCCGGTTTGTGGTGGTCAATCCATTGTTGCACTCCGTGGCGCAATGCAGAAATGGCTTCGGTATCACCGGTGGTTGCGCGGTAGGGGGCAGAAGTGAGCAATGTGCCTGTGCGGTCGTCAAAGTAGGGGCGCGGGGTTTTCTGGTTGAGGAACGCAATCCAGTCTTCACCAATCAGTGCGGCAACGTCAGGGCGCGGGTAGGCGACCAGCGCAGTGCGGCGCAGCACTTCAGCGAGCTGCGCGGGATCATCCGGGTTCTGGGCGATTTCCGCCCGTGCCGCGCGGCGGTAGGCGTCTGCCTGATGGCGACGGTAAGCGCGCCAGGCGGCGTACACCAGTGCGCCGAGCAGGATAGCCACCAGCAGCCAGGTACCGGGTGTCTGCGGCCACAGGCTGATGGCATCCGGTGGCGGCGGCTCCTTGATCTGTACGATCAGGTCGTACAGGGTGACCATTTCCTGTTTATTTTCCTGCATCGCGGTCTCCCGAACCGGAAGTTGTCGCGGTTCCCATACCCAGCAGGCGCTGTACTTGTGGCAGGGTATCCTCACTCGCAGTCAGCGGCATGGCGATCAGGCCGTAGCGGCGCTGCCAGTGCTGGATGGTCTCCTGTCGCTGGCGATTGAACTTGTCCAGCGCGTCGAATACGGATGCGCTGCTGGTATCCAGGGTGGCCTGCAGGTCCCCGTCGGAAATGGCGCTTTTGAATCCGCGCGGTGTTTCACCGGCACCCATGGGATCGGTGACCGGCATTAGAATCACATCGTTGTGTTGCGCCAGCCCACCCAGCAGGCGCTCGGTGCGCGGGCCGATCACATCAAAGTCACTGATCATCAGAATCAGGTGATTGCGACTGGCGATATTGGCAACCGCGGTCAACACCTCGTCCAGGGAAGTGGGCTCCACGGCGGGGGCATCCGCGTGCAGGGCGAGGTTGGCTTCGGCGATGTCGGTAATAAACGCGGTGAGCGCGCGCCTGTTGCGCTTGGGCTTGTGCGTGCGCACCCCCTGATCGGTGACCACAATCCCCCCGACGCGGTCATCCTGGGCGAGAATGCCGTAAGCGGCGATGGCGGCGGCCTCGGCAGCGGTGGTGGACTTCATTGCATGGCGCGAACCAAAAAACATCGACATGCGCTGGTCCACCACAATCAGGGTGGGGCGGTCGCGTTCTTCGGTGTAGACCCGAACATGGGGTTCACCGGTGCGCGCGGTCACCTTCCAGTCGATCGCGCGGATATCGTCACTGGGCAGGTATTCCCGCAACTCCTCAAAGTTGAGTCCGCGTCCGCGCAGTTTGGAGGCGTGGCGGCCGCTCAACACACTCTGGGATTTCTGCCGTGGCAACAGGTGTAACAGTCGCGCGCGGGGCTCTAGCGCCTGCAGGTGCGCAAGCGTGACATGCACGCGGGGGTCGATGGCCTTGCCGTCTTCCTCAGCCGTAGATGAATACGGAGGGACTGCGGCGCGTGTTCGTGCGCGAAAATCAAACATGGGGTCAGGGCAGAGCGACATGCTGTAGCAGCCGGTCGATCACCTGATCGGCGCTGATACCTTCGCCCTGGGCCTCAAAGGTCAGGCCCAGGCGGTGGCGCAGACAGTCGTGAATCACTGCGTGAATATCCTGCGGATCCACATAGTCGCGGCCTTCCAGCCAGGCATTGGTGCGCGCACTCTTGTCCAGGGCAATGGAGCCCCGGGGGCTGGCACCGATATCAATCCAGCTGGCCAGTTTGTCGGAGAAGTCCTTGGGGAAACGGGTGGCGTTCACCAGGTCCGCCATATAACGCACCATGGCGTCGGACACGTGAATACCGGCAATTTCGGTGCGTGCGTCGAACACCGCCTGCTGGGAAATGATATTGGGATGCGCACTCGCGGGAGTCGTTTCGCCGTCCGCTTTCTGTTCCGCGGCGCGCTGGGCGGCACTGATTTCTTCATTGCGCACCAGGTTGATCACGTCCACCTCATCCTCTACCGGGGGGTAGGTAATCAGCACATGCATCAGGAAGCGGTCCATCTGCGCTTCCGGCAGCGGATAGGTGCCTTCCTGTTCGATAGGGTTCTGGGTGGCCATCACCATAAACAGGGGCGGCATCTTATGGGTCTTGCCGGCAACGGTGACCTGGCGCTCTTCCATGGCTTCCAGCAGCGCCGATTGCACCTTAGCGGGGGCGCGGTTGATCTCATCCGCCAGTACCAGGTTGGCGAAGATGGGTCCGGGATGAAAGCGGAATTCAGAGCCGCCCGCATCGCGCACAAACACATCGGTACCGGTAACGTCCGCGGGCAGGAGATCCGGGGTGAACTGGATACGGCTGAAGTCCGCCTCCAGGTTCTTTGCCATGGCTTTGATGGCGCGGGTTTTGGCAAGACCGGGCAAACCCTCCACTAGCAGATTGCCGTTGGCGAGCAGACCGATGACCAGGCGGCGGATCACATCCCGCTGGCCGATAATCGCGCGGCCGATACCCTCTTCCAGTGCTGCAATCTGTTCCCTTGCGGACATGGCGCTTCCTTTTCTGCCATCGACTCAGAGTCCCTCAGTAACGCTAGCAGACCGGAGGCTGAGGAAGAGGGCGCAAGAAGCTATACTCGGTGCCAATTAAAAACATAATCTGGAGTCAAGATGCGAACGCCGATCACCCTTTTGCTGCTGGCACTTCTGATCAGTGCCTGTGATAACACGGCAGATCAGAAGGGTGCTGTAAAAGAGGAGGGGGCCGCGGCCGTTGCTGCAGCACCAGAGAAAAAAGTTCCGCCACAGCCTGCGCAGCCCGCACCGCAAAAATCCGGCACGCCCCCCCAAGCGGACAACCATCCCGACTACGTGGGGGTGGCACAGTGTGCCAGCTGCCATCAGCGGGAATATAAGGATTGGCAGAAATCCCACCACGACCTGGCGATGAAGTTGCCCAGTGAAGAAACGGTGGTGGGGGATTTCGACAATGCCAGGTTTGACTATTTCGGTACCGAGTCCAGCTTCTACCAACGGGATGGCCAGTACTTTGTGCGTACCGATGGCCCCGACGGGAAGTTGACCGAGTTTCCCATCGCCTACACCTTCGGCATTTACCCGCTACAGCAATACCTGATCGAATTCCCCGGTGGCCGCCTGCAGGCGCTGAGTCTCTCCTGGGATTCACGGCCAAAAGAGGAGGGGGGGCAGCGCTGGTTCCACCTGTATCCGGATGAAGAAATCAAGGCGGGGGATCCGCTGCACTGGACCGGCATCAATCAGAACTGGAATTTCCAGTGCGCCGATTGCCACTCCACCAACCTGCACAAAAATTACGACCAGGCATCGCAAACTTTTGCCACCCAGTGGTCGGAAATCAACGTGGGCTGCGAATCCTGCCACGGCCCCGGCCGCGCCCACGTGGCCTGGGCGGCACTGCCGGAATCCGAACGTGCCGGGAAATCGGATAACGGTCTGGATATTCATTATGACGGTCGCCGCCAGGCGCGCTGGGCCATGGATAGCGAAACCGGTATTGCGCATATTGCCAACGCGGTGGAAACCCAGACAGAAATTCCTGTCTGCGCCCAATGCCATTCCCGGCGCGGCACCCAGTTCCCCGGGGTAAAACCGGACGATCACTACCTGGACTATTTTCACCCCGCGCTTCTGGAAGACAATCTCTACCACGCCGATGGCCAGATTAACGATGAGGTGTATGTGTGGGGCTCCTTCCTGCAGAGCAAAATGCATGGGGCCGGGGTCACCTGCAGTAACTGCCATAATCCCCACAGCCTGGAATTGCGCGCGAATGGCAACGATGTATGTGCCCAGTGCCACCTGCCCAGCAAGTTCGATACCGCCGACCACCATTTCCACCCTGCCGGTAGCGAAGGGGCGCAGTGCGTGAACTGTCATATGACCGATAAAGTCTATATGCAGGTGGACGCCCGTCGGGACCACAGTTTCCGTGTGCCGCGCCCGGATCTGTCCGACAAGATCGGTTCCCCCAACGCCTGTACCGGCTGCCATACGGAAGAGTCCAACCAGTGGGCTGCGGAGTTCCTGCAGGAAAAATTCGGCGAGCCCGATCCGCACTATGGGGAAATTCTGTTCGCCGCCCGTCGTGGCTATCCCGGTGTCGAACAGCCACTGCAGGCGCTGGCCCTGGATGAAAGCCGGCCGGAAATAGTACGTGCCACGGCGGTATCTCTGATACCGCGTTACCTGTCCCGGCAATCCGCCCAGTTGTTGCAGGTGATTGCCCAGGGGGATGATGCGCTGCTGCACCTCGGGCTTGCTCAGAATCTGGATGCCATCCCCGAACAGGTGCGCCCGGCGCTGGCGATTCCCTTGCTCTATGAAGATGACCGGGTCATCCGCGCCCTCGCCGCCAATGCCATGGCGGGTGCCCCTATGGACCCCTACCCGCAAGAAGTCGGGCGACGCTTTGCCCAGGGAATGAAAGAGTTCCAGGCCAGCGCGGATTTCAATGCCGACCGCCCGGAGAGCCTGGTGAATCAGGCCGGGGTGTACCGTCGCCAGGGGGATGTTGTAAAGGCCGAGGCCCTGCTAACGCAGGCACGGGACATCGCTCCCTATTACGTACCGGCAACCATCAACCTTGCCGACCTGTATCGCAGTACCGGCCGGGAGGAAGCCGGCGAAGAACTGCTGCGCCAGGCGGTAAAAGACGCTTATGAAAAAGCCCCACTGAATCACGCCCTGGGCCTCTCTCTGGTGCGCCAGAAAAAACTGCAATCGGCCATGCCCTACCTGCGGGACGCCGCCGACAGCGACACCGCACCGGCGCGTTATTCCTATGTGTACGGCATTGCGCTCAACTCCACTGGCGAGAATGAAGAAGCCATTGCCTATCTGGAGCAGGCTCTGGAGCGTTATCCCGGCGACCGGGAGATTCTTTCGGCGCTGGTGTCCCTGCACCGCGAAGCGGGAAACGCGGAAATTGCGCAGCAGTATCAGTCCATGCTGCAATAGCGCCTGTTGCCGCAGACCGTCATCCACGAACCATGACCGGTTCCGGCCTCGCCAGCGGCTAGCCCGATAACCTGAATCAGTGCACTACCGCCTATGTCAGACAGCCAACAGACCGAATACGATCCCGGGCCGGATTCTTCGGCCCTGGAACCGGCGCAAGACACCGAGCTTGCCCGTGGCCTGCGCGACGAAATTGATTCCCACGACCGGGATCTGTCGGGCTTTCACCTGCTGCATGATGGTCTGTCGGCGTTTGTCGCGCGCGCGGCTCTGGTGAGGGAAGCCAGCATTTCTCTGGACCTCAAGTACTACATCTACAGTGATGACACCTCCGGGCGAATTCTCACGGGGCTGCTGCTCCGGGCAGCGGACCGAGGTGTCCGTGTTCGCCTATTGGTGGACGACCTGGGGACACGAGTAGCCAATCCACGGATCCTTGCTCTGGAAAGTCATCCTCGCATTCAGATTCGCGTGTTCAACCCGGTCGAAGGCCGCAGTGGTCTGCGTCGCGGGTTGGAGCAGCTACTGAATTTCGGACGTATCAACCACCGCATGCATAATAAATTACTGGTATGTGATGGTAATGTTGCAATCACTGGTGGGCGCAATATCGCGGACGGCTACTTCTCCAAAGCAGAAACGGAGTTTCTCGATGTCGATATCGTTACTGTTGGAGCGGTGGTGGGGGATGCCTCGAAGACCTTCGACGATTACTGGAACAGTGAAGTCGCAATTCCCGTAACCGAACTGGCTTTCACCAATGATCAGACCTGCTCACTGGAGGAAC
The DNA here is from genome assembly GCF_021165935.1 of Microbulbifer elongatus. NCBI lineage: Bacteria > Pseudomonadati > Pseudomonadota > Gammaproteobacteria > Cellvibrionales > Microbulbiferaceae > Microbulbifer > Microbulbifer elongatus. The sequence continues at coordinate 2,117,343 of NZ_CP088953.1, forward strand.
TGCGGGAGCAGGTAGGGGAATATTTGGCGGGTGCGCGGCAATCGGAATTCAGTCGCGCGCTGGAAAAGTCGGACCTCGCGGAAAAACTCAAGACCGGCGCGATTGAGTTTCACTGGGGGAAGGGAACACTGTTTGCTGATCCTCCACGCAAGGCCATTGACCGGGCGAGCGTGCCGGTGAGCGAGTATCCCGGCGCTAAGCTGGAAAAAATTATCAGACAGTGCCAACAGAAAGTGCGTATCACCAATGCGTATCTGATTCCCGGTGTGCCCGGTGTGGACTTATTTTCCGCACTGCAGAATGCCAATGTCCAGGTGGATATTCTGACCAACGCCCTTGCCACCAACGATGTGGCAGTGGTGCACGGCGCCTATTCCCGCTACCGCAAGCCCCTGTTGCGCTCCGGGGTAAATTTATGGGAACTGCGTCCGGTGGCAGAACAGAAGCAGCGGCTGCACTGGTTTAAAGGCAAGTCTCGCGCGAGTCTCCATGCCAAGACTTTTGTATTGGACGATGATCGCGCCTTTGTCGGCTCGATCAATCTCGACAGTCGCTCGATTATCCAGAATACGGAAATTGGCGTGCTGATTGAAAACCCGCAGATCAACCGACAGTTGGACGAATTATTCGATACCTGGACCGGTCCGGACGCGGCCTGGCAGTTATCTCTGAATAAAGGAGAGAATATTCGCTGGACAGCGGCCGGGGAGGACGGGGAACAGGTAGTGGAAAAGCGGGACCCGGAGACCCGCTGGTGGCAACGCCTCTTGGCCCGTCTGCTCTCGCGCCTGCCTATTGAGTCGCAGATTTGAAACCGGCTGCTACCACGCCCCACCCGGGGGCGCAGCGGCATCAAAATTCAAATTGCACGGACCCCCCCAGAAATTGCAGCGAAGTATCTTTATAGCTGCCTTCTAGCCTTGGACTGAACGGCGGCCGACCCTGCTGGTCAATGTCAATATCGCCGGACCAGAGCATGGTGTAACCGATGTCCATGGTGACACCAGGGCAGAGCATTTTCCCTGCACCCAATCCAAAACGGTAGGCCTTGCCCGTGACCAGGTTGGCGGTGAGGTTGGATTCGTTCTGCATGGAGTTGTCATAGGCGAAACCCGTGGACAGGTTCCACCCCTGCAAGAATCCCTGAGAAAAAGCATGCCTAACGCCCAGGGCGAAATGACCGGTGTCCTTGTACCCCTGATCGATAAACACGGATATTTGATCAGGGTGGTCGAGAGCCAGTCTCATTCCGGCAAACTCGGACCAGTCCTGCCATCCGAGGTTGGCGTAGAGAGTGGTTTTGGGGGTCAATTTTTGTTGCAGGCTTGCGGTCACCGTCGCCGGCACCGTCATATCAATTTCAGTCCGAGTCCCATTGAACCGTGCTACCGCTGGCTCAAAAATGGGGCCGAAACCACTCAGGCGCAGGTTGTCTTTGAAGGTAAGCTCCACTTTCGATGTGTAGCTGATCCCAAAGGTTGTGGACTCGACCGGGCGATAGATAATGCCCGCATTGCCTCCGTAGCCGACGTCGATATCCTCGTATTTCAAGTGCGCATCACCGGGGATCACCCCCGCACGGGGTGCGGAAACGTACTCAAAAAACGCCCCCATGATGTTAACGCCCGCGCCGATGGAAAGGCAGTCGTTTATTTTCCAGCTGAGCGAGGGGATCAGGCTCATTCCAATCAGGTCGGACTCCTGAACAAAACGTCGGCCCGCCCAGTCGTCGTTGTAATCCAGTCCTAGCCCGAAGTTTCCTGCCATGGCCAGGCCCCAGCCTAAACGTTCGGAGAAGACACCTGCTGCGTGGGCGCCACCACCGGGAAACCATTTCACCGGATTGCCGCCGTCGTTGCCGGGCACATTGGTTTCTCCGCCATTGCTGAAACCGACGTCGCCATAGAGTGCCTGGCCCGCCACGCGCACTTCTGTGGTGTCGCGCCAGACGGTACCGGCCGGATTGGTGAATGCCGTGGCGGCGTCTTCCGGCGTCGCTGCCCAGCCGGCACTTGCGGTACCCAGAGTAGGGGTGCCTATTTCCCATAGAAGAAGCCCGCCTGCGTGTGCCGACGGCACAGCGGTCAATGCGATCATGAACGGTAATGATCGCGTGCAGAGTGCTGCGATCGAGGCACATTTGTGCTGCATAACCAGTTCCCTCTGGACTTGGAAGCGACGAAACGATAACGCGAATCCGCTTCGTCAGACGATTCGTGAAATCAGCTCAGTTTATTTGGGAAAGAGCATCACCCAGTTCAGTCGAAAGCCCCAGTCGTGGCTGCCCCCTGTTGGGCTTTCCGCGTAGTAGCGCGGCCCAGCCTGTATCTGATAGGTCTGCTTCCCTACCTTGAATACTTTGGCCACCAGAAAATGTACGGGTACATTCCATTGCTCGGTTTCCCAGTTGTAAGTGGATTCGGTCTGCAATGTAAAAGTCCAGGAGGTAGGGGTGTTGTATGCAAGAAACGGTTGCACAAAGGTGTTGTTCACATCGGTGCGGTTGTCGTTACCGGCAAAAGACCAGATGTGATTGGCGAGTGTTCCAATGGTCCAGGGGCCGGTCTGCTTGAGGACGACACCGGTTGGGCCGGCGCCCCATTTTTCGGTACCCAGTAGCGGCTCAGTACCTGTGGGCAATAGAAAGACCGGGCCCAGCCCCCAGGTAACTCCCCCGGCAGTGGGCTCCTTTGGCGAGAAAAACAGGCTTTGGGTGGTATCGCCGAGGCCGGTCTGATCGCCGCTCCCGGGGAAAATATCTTCCTGGTTCATCACTGGAAGGATGGTGCGACTGATCAGGTTCCATTCCTTATTGATGGAAAACGGAATCACTGGCTGGACATTCAAGGTGTATTTCCGTCCGCCATCCGCCGGGCCGACGCGGTTGTCCCAGTTGTTCTGGAACGGGACACTGATCAGGTCGGAAACCGGGTTACTGAGCTTTTTGGCGAGGTCGGCGTCGCCGCGGGTATCGCTGCTGACGAGCGATGTAAGTGTGGCCACAATGAATACAAGCGATGGGGCGAAACCGCGGTACATCTTATTCACCAATCTCGGTCAGTTGTAAATCAGCTTTCCTCAGTCTAGATGTAGCGGGCAATAATTGTTTTCGCGTGTCGCGGTGGACCACCACGGAATGAAAATTGATGATTGAGTGGCGTTATCGACAGCGCTTACCGAGCAATAGGCGCCACTCAGCGGGTAGTGGAGACGGTGGGGAGCGGTTTACTTGGCGGCAATGGCCAATGCTACGGTACCAGGTCCCAGGTTGATTCCGCCGGACAGGCTCATCACCGAGCGATAAACCTTTACTCTGTGTTTTGCCGCGGTTTCGAGGAAGGACTTGAAACCCGGTGTATTGTCCAGCTGTTCCAGTGGCCCCGCGATACTGACCACCACAGCGGGCATCAACAGTGCGTTGGCGGCCATCTTTTCTTCGGCGATCTGAAACAGGCGGTGGGTACTGCCATCGAAGGTTTTCACCGTATCGGCTACGGCGGAGCCCTGGTCGGTCATGGAAATGATCGGGTGCAGATCCAGCGAGCGCGCCATAAACGCCTTCAACCAGCTCACGCTTTTTTCGTTTTTCTGGCGGCCGCGTTCACGGAGGTAGTACACATCCCGGATTGCGGCGTAGCCGGCAATCTTGCGGCCAAATTCCTCGGTGCGGGATTTTACCTGAGCGCCGGTGAGGCCTTTCTGGATCAGCGACAGGGTGTAGAGCGCAAGCAATCCCTGGCCGGAAAACAGAGTGTGAGAATCCACCGTATGGATCGCCACGGCGTCATCGCTGAGCTTCTGTGCGACCTTTAGCGCATTGGTGTAGGTCGGGCTGTTGGCGGCATTGATGGTCTGAATGACGATATCTTTCTGGCCCTGGCGAATCAGTTTACTGATCACCTCTTCGATTTCCGGTTCACCTGCGGGCCCGGAATTGACGACTCGGGAGCGGTCGACCAGTGAGCGGGAATAGAAATGGCTCATTTGCGCGGGATTGCGCTGATCGCCAAACGCGTCTTTTCCCACACTGACACGGTGTGGCAATACGGGAACACCGTATTTGCGCAGGAATTCGTCCGGTAAATCGCAGCCGGAATCGACGACTAACTGAACCATTGCGGGGTACCTCTTATTGTTTGGTCCGTTGCCGAAGGCAATTGGTCGCCAAATTTAGCACTTCGTCACAATTTCGCACAGTTTGCGCAGGACAAAGTACTTGACTATTTGTGACTGATCGGTTCGCGGGGGCAGTCTGTGAGCGATGGTTTTGGGGCGGGGCGAATTTTAGCGCGGCGTTTCGAGGCCGCTTCAGCAACACACTTTGTGCGCAGAAAAAAGCCGCGGATGTCCGCGGCAGAAGCTACTCAGGATGTCGAGATGACGAGGAGAGTAAATCGATACAGCCCCTCTGGGGCCGCCATGGGTGCGTTCAGTTGTGGGAGAACGCCCTGACCTGATTGCGAACAAAGTCCAGCAGCGCGGGTGAACCGGTGTGTACCGCGAGCGCTTCCGGAACCGGCACCACCAGCCAGTTCACTGTCCAGGACAAGGCTTCTTCCTGTCGGAGCTGGTGTGCTGCACTCTGCACCTCCAGTTCCAGATAGGGAGATTCACCGCTCAGGTAGAGTTCGATGTCCCCTTCTCCCGTGGCCATGTCTGCGGCGGCCACAGGAGGGTAGACTTTGAGGTAGAGCAGCTGATCTACCACGTAGGCGAGCCAGCCCTCACTGCCATTGGCAATGACCTTACCTTCGACCAATGGCGCATCTTCGTTGAGAGGAAGCCAGAGGGTGTCTTTGTCCAGGGTGTAGGCCACTTCTCCACGCACGGTTTTGACCGTGTCGGCGTTGACCGGGGCAAATGCCAGCCCGCGCTTGGGAACGCGGGTAATCTCCCAGGCGGCGACTTCCGGAAAATCCTGTTCGGCATCGATCCGGTAATGCACGGCGATACGCTGGTCGCTTTCCACCGATACGGTTTTGTACACCTTGGCTCCGGCACCGGGAGCACTGGCGAGGCTCGCGGAATCATCCCCCTGCGTAATGACCGAATAGGGTTGGTGATCGTGCTCGGGCACCGGTGGCCACTGCCACAGGGATTGGGGGCTGAGCCAGAAGGTGGAGCCGAAGTTGTTGCCGCTGGGCCTGGCCAGCGACAACAGATCTTTTTCTCCGTACCGAAGCTCCGTGATCCTGCCGCCGTAGGCGGGATCCAGTACCAGGGAGAGCTTGTCCTTGCTGAGCTGGATACCGGAGGGCTCCGCGCCGGCGCTTGCGGCTGTCAGCGCGGCAGCGAGTCCCACGATGAACGGCAGATTTCCGATGCGTTCTTGCAGCATGGCGCTCAGCTCCCGCAGCGAATCTGTGCCTGTTCTGCCGCGCCGGGCACAAACTTGATGTTGGCCACAGCCATGGCCAGTTTGCCCTCACTATGCAGAGACAGGCCCTGGGAAACTTTCGAGAAATCCGCCCCGGCCTTGGCAAAGCATTGCAGGTCGATGGTGACCTGGGACCAGTCCCCTTGCGGCAGGGCCTGAAGTGTACTTTGCAGGGGCAGAGCACCATTGCACGCTTCACCGGCGCAGGAAATCTGTGCGAATACCGGCGCTACCGGCGCTTCATCGATGCGGATGTCCATGGTGAGAGCGGCACCTTCATTCAGGTAACGGCTGAGGTCCTGGGGCTTCTGGGTTTCCAGTACCACGCTACCGGCGCGCAGTCCTTTCCAGGTGAGGGCGCGGGCATCTTCCTGAGACAGCATATCGATGGAGGCCACGGTGATATTGTCATCGGCGCTGCTGGCGAGGTTGCCGCTGACCCAGACCGGCTCCTGTTCGCCGTCGGCAATAAACAGTTTCCACGGTGCCTGTGGGCGCGAGACCATCAGCCAGGCGTCTTCCAGTGCACCATCTACGTAGGACTCACCATCTTCGTTGAGATTGTTGGCCAGTTGTACATCGCTGGCGTAGTCGAGACCGTAGCCGTAGCTGAACAGCGGCGCATATTCTTCGTCGTCACGGTTGATAACGGTCTGGTGTACCAGCTCCGGCCAGCTGAACGAGAGGCGGCCGGTGAAGTCGTAGCGCTTGTTGCCCTCGGCATCGGTCAGCAGCACATCGGCAACCCCGGCGCCTTCCGAGCCCGGCAGCCAGGCCGCCACGAAGGCATCCGACAGGTTCAGCTCCTTGTTGACCCACAGGGGGCGGCCGGACAGGAATACACTGATGACCGGAATATTCTGCGCTTTGATTTTCTGCAGCAATTCCTGATCCTGTTTACTGCCCAGCTGGAATTCGATGCTGGCCAGGTCCCCGTGCCACTCGGCGTAAGGATCTTCGCCAAATACCACGATGGCCACGTCGGGCTTCTCGCCCGCAAAGTCTTCTGGTGCCAGCGCGCCATTTTCTCTCAAGACAACCTGGCCACCGGCGGCATCCACCGCCTGTTTGATACCGGTATAAATGGAGGTGGCACCGGGGAAGTCTTCGGCGGTGTTGCCGGTTCCCTGCCAGGAGATGGTCCAGCCGCCGCTCTGTTTGGAGATGTTGTCGGCACCGTCACCGGCCACCAGAATTTTCTGACGCGCATCTACCGGCAGCAGTTGATCATTATTTTTGAGTAATACCAGGGACTTGCGCACGGCCTCGCGGGCGATGGCACGGTGCTCCGGACTGCCGAGAATACCGTTTTTACCCGCCAGCGGACGATCCCGCTCAAACAGCCCCGCGCGGATTTTTACCCGCAGGATACGGCTGACCGCATCGTCGATGCGGCTCATGGGAATCTCCCCACTCTTGACCTGGGCGAGGGTGTTTTCCAACAGCGCCTTCCACTCGGAAGTGATCATGAACATATCCAGGCCGGCATTGACCGCCGCGGCACAGCTGTCGATGGAGCAGCCATCCACGAAGCGGTGGCCGTTCCAGTCGCCCACCACAAAGCCGTCAAACCCGAGGCGCTCTTTGAGTACGTCGGTGAGCAGGTATTTATGTCCGTGCAGACGTTTGCCGTTCCAGCTGTTGAAGGAGGCCATCACCGATTGCACGCCGGACTCCAGTGCGGTGAAGTAACCGGCGGCGTGGATCTCGGCCAGTTCTTTTTCACTGACCAGGGTATCGCCCCGGTCAATTCCGCGGGTGGTGCCGCCGTCGCCAACAAAATGTTTGGCGGCGGAAACCAGGTGGCGGCCGTCGAGAAATTCTTCGGTGTTTTTATCTCCCTGGATTCCCTTGATCATCTCCCGGGCGTAAGCGGCGACGATTTCCGGGTCTTCGGAGTAGCTTTCAAAGGTGCGCCCCCAGCGGTCGTCGCGTACCACGGCAATGGTGGGCGCAAAGGTCCAGTCGACACCGGTGACCGCCACTTCGCGGGCGGTGGCTTCGCCAATGCGGCGGATCAGGTCCGGGTCGCGGGCGGCGCCGAGGCCGATATTGTGCGGGAACAGGGTTGCGCCGATCACATTGTTGTGACCGTGGACAGCGTCACTGCCCCAGATGATCGGAATCGCAACGCCGCCGTCAGAGGTGTCCATAGACGCGGCAAAGTAGGCGTCGGCCAGCTGTCGCCAATCGTCGGGTGTGGCGAATTTGTCGTTGTTCGGGAAGGTACCACCGCCGTTGAGAATGGAGCCGATATGGTATTTTTTGACTTCTTCCGGCGTAATGGATTTGATTTCTGCCTGCATCATCTGGCCGACTTTTTCTTCCAGTGTCATCTGAGACAGCAGGTCGGCAATACGGGCTTCGAGTTTTTCGTCTTTGGGGAAAGCCGGCGCCAGTTTGGGCCAGTTTTCCAGGGAATACTGTTCGGTTTGTATCGGCTGATTTTCCGTTGCCTGCGGCGTATGGGTGGCGTTATCGGAGCTGTTTTCAGGCTCGCTGCAGGCAGTAAGGGCCGTTGCCAGCATGATGCTTGCTGACAGGGATTTCAGGTAAGACATGGGCACTCCGTAACGGGTCCGGTGCGGAACGTCGCTAATTCAAAAAAGGCGGGGGCCTTGAGAAAGGGTGATCAAGGCCCCCGCAATCACTACATGTGAAACGTGTGTTTCTTACACGTCGAGAGAGCAGGGGAGTCATTTACCGGGCCCGCCGCGCAATAAAAGCGTGCCCGGCTTACAGCAACCGCTTAGAAGTTCACCTTGAAGCGCGCGCCGTAAGTGCGCGGCAGATTGGTGAATCTAATGTTGTTGCCGTGATCAATGATTCCCTTATTAGAGACGGTTATGTCGGTCAAATTGGCCCCATAAAGTTCAACGCGGTATTTACCGGAGTTGTCGGTGAAGCCAATACCCGCATCCACATTCACGTATCCATCCACTTGATCCGCGTAATCCGGATCACTACCGATGACGGTCTCACCATCTACCAGGTCGTAGTCGGTGTTGTTCCAGATACTCAGGTAGTAATCGCTGCGGTACATGGCGGAAACAGACCAGTCGAAGGTACCTGCGGAGGTATCCAGCTGCTGGGACAGAGCCATGGTCATGGTGAATTCTGAAGCCTGCGGCAGGCGCTTGCCGGAAATATCCACGATCGGCAGATCGGTGCCCCAGCCCTGGCGGGTGTCCGCCATGGTGCCTTCCTTGATTTCCGCATTCAGCCACAGAGCGGTCATGTCCAGCATCAGGTCCGCGGGCAGCAGGAATTTGCTTTCCAGTTCCAGACCGGTGATTTCGGAGTCCGCGATATTGCGGTTTTGCAGGGAGCTCGCGCCCTCATCGTCTGCAGTGGCCACAATCATCTGGAACACCTGATCGGTGTAGTCGTAGAAGAACGCGGAAGCATTCAGTCGCGTGGGGACGTTGCCGAGGGTGAGTTCGTTTTTGCTGCCCACTTCATACATCACCAGTTTTTCCGGTGCGTAGGGGATGGCGATCAGATCGCCATTGGGATCCACCAGGCTGTCGTTGAAGCCGCCAGACTTGTGGCCGGAGGCAATGCTGGCAAACAGCATATTGTCTTCGGTCAGCTGGTAAGTACCGCCGATACGGAAGTCGACATAGTCTTCCTCGTAGGAACCTTCCTGTTGCTGCGGGCCGTAGTAGCCACCCTCCATGTCGGAACCGAAGGCACAGCTGTCGCTGTCCTGCAGGCACACGGCGATTTCATCGAAGTTATCGTCGACACCGAAGCTCTTGATGCCGGATAGCAGATAGCTCAGTGCATCAATTTTGCTCAGGTCGTACTCGTCGCGGGAGAGACCGTCATAGACGAAGCCGGGGCTGCCCCAGCGGATGGATTCGGGGCGGTCCTCTCCGGCCCAGAAGCCAAAGCCGTAGTTGCCGCCGGTGCCGTAACGGTACTTTTCTTCCTCGGTGCGGCGAATGCCGGCAAAGCCGGTCAGCTGTTCGGTGAAGTCATAGGAAACGTCCGCGTACACCGCGAGGGAGGAGCCATCCACGTCGGGCATGACCCACTCAGTGGCGTTGTACCAGTTTTCGATGCCGGCAACGTCGGTGAGGCTCATCAGGCCTGCTGCCTGGTCTTCATCGAACTGGAAGATACCCGCAGTCCAGGACAGTGCGCCGTCGCCATTGGAGAAGAAGCGCAGCTCGTTGACCACGGACTCAGACTGGGTGTCCCAGTACTGGGTGCTGTAGTTTTCCTGGTTGACGTCATCGTGACCCGGGTAATACACACCGTCGTTGGACGCGTTGGTCTGTTTGAAGTCCAGATCCCAGTAGCTGCTCGACAGTTCTACGGAGAAGCCGTCAAAGTCGTGGGTCAGTACCGCCATGATACCGGTGTGGGTGGAATCCAGGTCGCCCTCGGTGCCGCGATAGAGCACCGCACGCGGATCGTCCAGGTCATCGAAATCGTAGCCGGACTGCAGCGCCTGCTTGATCTGGGCACCGGGATAACCGGTGCCGCCTTCCTGGGTCTGGTCGGCGACCACATAGAGTGAAGTATTCTCACCGACTTCCCACAGGGCGGAGAGACGGAAGGACTGGACGTCTTCACTGCCGGCGGCATCCAGGGTGCTGTTGGCGCTGGCGTTGCTGAAGTAGGGGTCGTGTTGCTCGGTGTAGCCGGCGAGACGCAGGGCGAAGGTATCGGTGACCGGCAGGTTCACGGCACCGCGAGCGCCGAAGTTGTTGAAGTTGCCAGCGGAGACTTCCAGGTCTGCACTGGTGCCATCCAGGTCCGGGCGGTTGGCCACAATGTTGAGGGTGCCGGCGGTGGCGTTGCGTCCGCGCAGGGTGCCCTGAGGGCCTTTCTTAACTTCGACCCGGGCAATATCGTAGAACATGGCGCCAATACCGCGGGGGCGGGGAATGTACACGCCGTTTAGGTGGGTGGCGGCGGCCGGGTCACCCAGCTCGGTGTTGTTACTGGAGCCTACACCGCGAATGTAGATCTCCATATTGCCTTCCTGATCGGCAATATTGAGGCCGGGAACCACGTTTTGCAGGTTCTGGAAGTTGGTACCCACACCGAGACGGTCGAGGCTGTCCTGGTCGAAGGACTGGGCGACGCCGGCGACGCTTTGCAAGGTCTGCTCACGGCGTTCAACGGTGACTACCACTTCTTCCAGGGCTTGTGACGTGGTGGCTTCTTCGTCAGATTGGGCGTAAATCCCACCGCTAAAGAACCCAGCCAGAACTGCGGTCACAGCCGCAGCCAGTTGATCTCGCTTGAATCGCACCATCGCTGGCACTCCTTTTTATGTTTGTGATTATTTCTTGGTCGTCAGATCGAGTACTTCTCAGTCTCCCGAGAATACTGACCGCCGAGCGCACTGCGAGTCGTCTCACTTAGGACATCTGCACAAAATTGAACGTCCAGATACCGGGTATGCACAAAGTCTTACGTTTATTATGGCGCCATTCTGGCTGTTATTTAAACATTCTGGTAGTCTTCCCTCAAAATACTGCGGCTGTCTCCTGGCCTTGTGGGACAATCGTCTCTGCTTTAAAAGCAGACAATAACAATACCGAGAGAAGCGCTCCTCCCATGGATATCCTCCTGTTTAACGTGCACGACATCGTCCTGATGATGACGAGTTACCAGTGCCTGCTATTCGCATTGCTGCTCACGGCGGTGCGCAGTGAACAGAAATTCAGCTTCCTGCTGTTGGCCGCGTTTCTGGTGACCCAGGCCATGATTCCCATGGATACACTGATCAGCTACGGGGCCGGTGTGCGTCAATGGGCGATCGATACCTCGCCGAATCTGTTTTACGTGTTCGGTTTCGCCTACTGGCTGGAGGGGCCGGTACTGCTGTGGTACACCCGCTCGCTGATCTATAAGGACTACCGTCTGGCCCGTTCGGACCTGGTGTATCTGCTGCCATTTCTCGGTTACGCCCTGTACGAGTACTTCACCTACTTCCGCTTCGACAGCGCCACCAAAATTGCCATGCTGGAGGGGTATACCCCCTACGGCGAAACCCTGGTGAACCTGATTATCGGCTTTGGTCGCGAGTCTTTGCGCCTGCTGTTCGGGGTCTTCTGCCTGATCGAGATTCGCAACTGTCGGCGCCAGATGCGCGATACCTACTCCAATGTGGAGCGCATCGACTTCAAATGGCTGCTGATTCTGGTGTGGGGCTTTTTATTGCTGCGTGGTTGGGCGGTGCTGGTCAATGTGGCCCTGACTCTGGCTGCACAAACCGACGTGCCGGTGGACTTCCGGATCATGGGGCTGGCCAGCAATTACACGGTATTTATCCTGATCAGTGCGATGATCTTCTTCAGCCTCAGCTACGCGTCCATGTTCGAGGGGATCGATCGCAAGCAGGACGGAGGCGAGGCACCTGTCCCGGACGCCCCTGCCGGGGAGATGGAGGAAGAGGTCAAGCCGGCGGTGGACACCGCGTTGGCGGATCGTATTGCCCGCTTCATGGAGACAGAAAAGCCCTACCTGGAGCCCTCTCTGACGCTGGAGCAGCTGGCCGGCAAGCTGGATGTGCCCAAGCGCAGCGTTTCCAACACCATCAACCGACACTTTGAACGGAATTTCTTTGAGTTCGTGAATCAGTATCGGATCGAAGAGGCCAAAAACAAGCTGAGTGACCCGGACTGCGTGGATCTCACGGTCATGGATATCCTGCTGGACAGTGGCTTCAACACCAAGGCCACATTCAATGCTTTCTTTAAGAAGTTGGTGGGTATGACGCCGACGGAATACCGCAAGAACGCGCTCCGCGGACAGAGTTTGCCGGAAAAAACTGCGTCCGTGCAGTGATAAGGTGGCTTCCCTGTCGATTCAGCCAAGGTGACATCCAGTGTTGGATGGAGGGAGATGAATCTGTCGATTGCTAATCCAGAGATCCGCTGCCCGCCCAGCGGTACAGCGGATCTCCGGGAATACGGGTTAGCCGCGCATCTGTTCCAGCTCTAACCCTTTGGTCTCGTGCACCATATACAGTACAAACGCCACAGAGAGCAGTGCGAACAGAGTGTAGATACCATAGGCGCCCGCCAGGCCGATGCCGGTCAGCATAATCGGGAAGGTCATGGTGATGGCAAAGTTTGCTACCCACTGCGCCAGACCGGAAACCGCCAGGCCGGAGCCGCGGATCTGGTTGGGGAACATCTCACCAAGCATGGTCCACATGGCCGGCCCCCAGGAGCCATTGAAGAAGAACACGTAGGCGTTGGCTGCGATCAGTGCCAGCAGGCCCATGCTCTGGGAGAGCTGTAATTTACCGTCCACCAGGGACGAGTTGGCGAAAGCAAAGGCCACCAGGCCAAGGGTCACCGCCATACCGATGGAGCCTACCAGCAGCAGCGGCTTGCGGCCGATTCTGTCGATCAGTGCCATGGTGATCAGGCAGGCTGCGATGCTGACGCCGCCGGAAATGATATTGATCAGCAGGGCGTCGGACTCGGAGAAGCCCACCGCCTGCCACAGTACCGCACCGTAGTAGAACACCACGTTGATGCCCACCAGCTGCTGGAATACCGCCAGGCCGATACCCACCCAGACGATTTTGCGGACCTTGCCGACCCGTTGACCGGCACTTTCCAGCAGATCCGACATGCGCGGGCGGTGATCCGCTGCGACCGACTGGCGAATACTCTCCAGCTTTTCGTTTACAGCGGCTTCGCCATACAGTTTGCCCAGTACTTCGCGGGCACGGGCCGTCTGCTTCGACAGCACCAGGTAGCGCGGGCTTTCCGGAATCATCAGAAGCGCGAGGAAGAACAGGGTGGCGGGGGCAATTTCGATCCAGAACATCCAGCGCCAGGCGGTAAAGCCCATCCACCACTCATTCACGGCTGAGCCGGCGGTGTTGGCCAGCCAGTAGTTGCTGACAAATGCAGCGAACAACCCGGAAATAATGGCGATCTGGTTGATCGTGATCAGGCGTCCACGGATGGCCGCCGGGGCAATCTCACTGATATAAGCCGGCGACATCACACTGGCGGCGCCCACCGCCAGACCGCCCAGAATGCGATACACCACGAACTCCGGCGAACTGGTCGCGATACCAGAACCCCAGGCACTTAAAATAAAAAATACTGCGGAAATCAGCAGCAGGGTTTTGCGTCCCCAGCGGTCCGCCAGGCGCCCGGCAAAAAAGGCACCCACCGCGCAGCCGAGCAGCATGGATGCCACATTGAAGCCGGTCCCAGCGGTATTGGAGTTGAATGCCTGCTGCAGTCCGGTGACGGTGCCGTTGATCACGCCACTGTCGAAACCGAACAGAAAACCACCGATTGTGGCCACACCACAGATCAGCACGATAAAGGGTAGGGGAGGTGCGTCTTGACGGCTCTGGGCGGCGCCCTGAATGCCATCGACGGAGTTCTCAATCGCTTGCATAGCTACTTCCTGCATTTTTTATTTTCGGTGATCGGGTAGCGGGTATCCGCCCGAGTCTGTGAGTAAGTGGTTGTTCTTGTAATCGATGCACCCGCAAGGGGGCAGTCTTAATAGTGACGTGTGGGTGGCGTAAAAGCGTCCTACTTTAGGAAAATACCTAAAGTTGGACGCCGTGGGAGGCTCCCATCCGTCCCAGTTTGCGCCGCGCGCCGGCAAACGGTGGGACGGACGGAGCAACCTGTGAGACGTTGCCTGTTTCTCGGGAGGAGCGTTAGCGCAGGGTGAAACCGCTTTCCAGACCCGACTGGGCATCCGGTGCCACCCACACGCGGAATTCGCCGGGCTCGATGACCTGTTCCATCTGTGCGTTGTGGAAGGCCAGGTCACTCGCCGCCACGGTGAACTGCACCCGTTGCGATTCCCCCGGCGCGAGGGTGATCCGCTCGAAGCCTTTCAGCTCGCGCACCGGCCGCGACACGCTGCCCACCAGATCGCGCACATACAATTGCGCGGTTTCGGTAGCGGTCCTTTTCCCCGTGTTGGTAATGGTGGCGGATACCGTGAGCTGGCCGTTGACATCCAGCGTGGTGCTGGAAAGTTCCAGGTCGGCGTATGCAAAGTCGCTGTAGGTTAATCCGTAACCAAACGGGAAAAGCGGCTTGTGTCCGTAGTCCAGCAGGTTGGATGAGTTGCCCGGCTGGTGCTGGAACACTTCCTGGCCGATCTTGTCGATGCGGGTGTAGTTGTCGTCGGTGGCCGGGCGGCCGGTGGCCAGGTGGTTGTAGTAAATCGGGATCTGGCCCGCGCCCACCGGCCAGGTCAACGGCAGGCGCCCGGAGGGGGAGGTTTCCCCGTACAGCACATCCGCCAGTGCCGGGCCTGCCATGGTGCCCGGATGCCAGGCCATCATTACCGCGTCTGCCTGTTCCAGCGTCTCATCCAATTGCAGCGGGCGGCCGGCCATCAACACCATCGCCAGCGGCTTGCCGGTTTTTGCCAGTTCTGCCACCAGTTCGGCCTGGGCGCCGGGCAGGCGGATATCGCCACGGCTGTGGCCTTCGCCGGAAAGAATGGATTCCTCACCGCCGACATACAGAATCACGTCGGCTTGTCTGGCGGCCTTGAGCGCCGCTTTGAAGCCGCGGGTCCGCGTGTCACGGCTGTATTCAAGGCCGGCTGCATAGAGAATCTTGGCAGTGTCACCCACCATCTGACGCAGAGCCGGTAGCAGGGTGTGGGAGTGCCGCTTGTCGCCGTTATAAATCCAGGTGCCCAGCTGTTCATGGGGGGCTTCCGCCAGGGGGCCGATGACGGCAACGGTCTGCCCTTTTTTCAGCGGCAGTAACTGTTTTTCGTTTTTCAGCAGCACGAAGGATTCTTTGGCTGCGTCCTTGGCGGCGCTGAGGAAGTCATCGTTGCGAATGATCTGTTCGCGCTCCGCTTTGGATTTGGCGCGGGGGTAGGGGTGGTTCCACAGATCCAGGCGCAGTTTGACCCGCAGAATATTGGCCACCGCTGTGTCCAGTTGCGCTTCCGAGAACTTGCCTTCGTCCATCAGCTGCGGCAGGAATTGCTCGTAAGTGTCGGTGTGCATCTCCATATCGATTCCGGCATTGGCAGCGAGGGTGGCCGCGTGCTTGGCGTCGCGGGCAAACCCGTGGGGTACCATTTCCATAACGGCGTTCCAGTCACTGACCACGAAGCCATCAAAACCCCATTCGTCGCGCAATATCTGTTTAAACAGGAAGGGACTGCCGGTGCCCGGCACATCGTTCAGGGTGCTGTAGGTGCTCATGATGCTCTGCATGCCCGCATCGATACCGGCTTTGAACGGCGGCAGGTAGATGTCGCGCAGCAGGCGCTCCGGAATATAGGCACTGTTGTAGTCGCGGCCGCCCTCCGCCGCGCCGTAGCCGGCAAAGTGTTTGCCGCAGGCGGCGAGGCTGGTTGGGTCGGCGAGGTTGCCGGTCTGGAAGCCTTCCACCATGGCGACACCGAGAACGGAGGTGAGCAGTGGGTCTTCCCCCAGGGTTTCCGCGATGCGGCCCCAGCGCGGGTCACGGCTGATGTCAATCATCGGGGCAAAGGTCCAGCGGATACCGTCGGCGCTGGCCTCCTGAGCGGCGATGCGGGCGCCGTTTCTGATCAGTTCCGGATTCCAGCTGGCGGCCTGGCCAAGGGGGATGGGGAAGATGGTTTCATAGCCGTGGATCACGTCCTGACCGAACAGCAGCGGGATGCCCAGTGGGCTTTCCTCCACGGCGATGCGTTGCAATTCCTCAAACGCATTCTTGTCCACAGCGCTGAAGTTCACGTTCAGAAAGCCACTCACGCGTCCTTCGCGCACGGCCTGCTTGACGGCCTTCATGTCCGACGCACCGAAGGTGCCCCAGTCGCGCAGGGCCAGTTGGCCGATTTTCTCGTGAACGGACATCTGCGCCAGCAGGCTCTGGATCTGGGATTCGATGCCTTCTTGCTGTTGCTGCTGGTTTTGGGGGGCGCTGAAGCGCGTGGTTTCGTTGGCGGCCTGCAGGGGCAGAGTGGCTGCGAGGGAAAGAAGCCCGGCCATAACGCCGACGTAAAGTGGATGCTGTTTCATGGTGTTCACTCAGGTCAATCTGTTTTTCGGGTACTACTAAGCCGGTATCAGTTCGCTTTGCTACCTGTTGCGGCACGGGATGGCGGCGGACAGGCGCGGGGAAAAAGGCCCCCACCGTGGTGGGAGGGGGCAAGCGACGATGACGATGGCGGTTGAGATTGCCGCGGTTAATAAAAGTCGCGGTTAAAAGTTGTAATTGCCGCGGATACCGTAGAAGCGCGGCATGGAAACCGGGCCCTTGATTACGCCGTCGCCACCACCGGCCCAGTAGGTTTCTTTCTGGTCGGTGAGGTTGTAAACAAAGGCTTCGACATTCCACTTATTGTCCGGTGCTTCCAGCTTGAGGGTGCTGTTTACACTGTGGAATGCCGGGCGCACATCGCTGAACGCGTCCGGGGTTTCTGTGGCAAAAACGTCGTAGTGTTTATCCACGTTCTGGAAGGTGTGGTACGACTTGTCCCGCCAGAAGTAGCTGAGGTGAGGAACAATCGCAAAGCCGTTATTGAAACGGAAGGTGTGGGTGTAATTCAGTTTGGCGCTGAGTTTTGGAGACGCGGCCAGTTCGTTGCCTTTCAGGTTGACCTTCATGGCATCGTTATCTGGATTGGTGGCGGCACCATGGTCCACTTCGAACAGGTCGGTGGCGGCGAAATCCCAGTGGTAAATAAAGTCGCTGGTGATTTCGGTGTCCAGCCAGGTGACGTAACCGTCAAAGCGGCCGTTTTCAATCGGCGCCCAGTCAAACTCTACTTCCAGGCCCTTGATCACGGCGGTGCCGATATTGTCGGTCTGGAATACGGTCTGGGTTTCGGTGGTGATTTCGCCGGTCAGCTCGCCGGTTTCGTCCGCTCGCTCTTCAACGTAATACGGAAAAATACCTTTGGCAGAGGCCGCCTGCATATCTTCGTAGTCGCTGTAGAACAGGGTGGCCATCAGATTCAGGCTGCCGTCCAGATAGGTGCCTTTGGTGCCCAGTTCATAAGTGGTGACCACTTCCGGTTCGTAGGTGTTGCGGTGGCGCTCTTTGACTATGCGATCGCCGTTGTCGTCGAGCAGGTATTCCGCGGTGGCAGGGTCCTGTTCGTATTGCACGAACACATCGCCAATACCGCCAGATTTAAAGCCGTTGGCGACGTAGCCAAACACCATCAGATCGTCGTTGACGATGTAGTCCAGGCCCAGGCGGTAGTTGGTAAAGTCCCAGCTGCCTTTGGTCTGGTTGTCGCTGATGGCGGTGTAGATGGAAGGGTCGTCGAAGTAAGCCGTGGGCAGTTCGTTGAAGGCGTCGCGATCCCAGGCCGGAAAACAGGCTTCGCCGGTCTGTGGGTTTATGGTGTCGCCGTTGCAGGTCAGGTTGCGGCCGCCCACGTCCTGCTTGGTATCTTCGGTGTAGCGCACGCCGACAGTCGCATTCAAGCGATCGGTGAGGGCGTAAGTACCTTGGGTAAAGAAGGCCTGTGATTTGAGCGTGCGACTGGGCTGGTCCCAGTAGTCGGCATTCTGACCGCTGTTGATCCAGCCACCCTGCATATTATTGTCTTCTTCAAAATAGAAGGCGCCGGCAATCCACTGCAGGGGGCCGGAACCGGTGGACTGCAGCTGGAGTTCGTGGGACTGGGAGGTGAAGGTCGCATCGCGGAAGAAGATGGACATATCCCATCCGGTGATACCGCGATCCTGGTCGGAGTGCTGGGAACGCACCTGCTCCGCCCAGCCGGCGTTGTACACCAGGGCGAGTTCGTCGGACAGATCCCAGGTCATGTTGGAGCGGATCGATTCGATACTGAGATCGAGGAAGCCGGGCACACTGACGTTCACGGTAAAGTCGTCGGCGCCGGGGCCGTAGACATTTTCACAGCCCAGTTGGCCGGGCACCGGCACGTCGGAGATGTTGCCGTCCCCATCCAGGTAGTTGCCATCGCCGTCTTTGCGGATGCGTTTGGCGGCCATATCGCAGTTGAGGGTGTCGGCACCGCCGGCACCATTGTCCTGGAACTGTTCATAAGCCAGCATCCACGACAGGGTTTCGCTGGGCTCCCACAGGGCACTGACGCGGAAGGCGTACTGGTCGGAGTTGTTGTAGAAGTTGGCGGGATCGGCTTTTACCAGCTCCTGTACGTCACCGCTGCCCCAGCGCTCGCGCTGGCGCAGGCTGCGGTCTTCATCGGCGCCGGTGTAGACCGGGGCATTCTGGATTTCTTCCGGCAGATAGCGCACATCCCACTGGTTGGGATCGTAGTAGCCGTCGAGGTAGGAGTCGCGGGTCTCCTGCATAAACGAGGCGCGCAGGGCGAAGGTATCGCTCACCGGGATATTGAGCATGCCGCGGGTCTGCTGGTGGTTCCAGCGGCCGGCCTCAATACCCAGGGATGCATCGAATTCGTTGAAGTCCGGGCGTTTGGAAATGATGTTGACGTTACCCACGGTGGAGTTGCGCCCGAACAGGGTGCCCTGGGGGCCGCGCATGGCTTCTACCCGCTCCACGTCGAACATCAGCGCCATGGCACCCTGGGGGCGGGGCGAGTAGATACCGTCCAGGTGTAAGCCGACGGAAGGATCACCCAGTTCGGTGATGTTGGTGGAGCGGACACCGCGCATGGCTACCACCGGAGCGGTCTGGGAGGAGTCCATGGAAATTTCCATGTTCGGCACCATCTGCGCCATATCCTTGACGTTGGTCAGGCCTTCCCGGTCCAGCTTCTCCTGGGTAAAAGCAGTGATGGATATCGGCGTTTCCATCAGGTTGGTTTCTCGTTTGGTGGCCGTCACGACCACTTCTTCCAGGGCGGATACATCCTGGCTGGGTACTGGATCGTCCAGCTGTTCCTGCTGCGCATCCTGTTGTGCGTAGGCGAAGCCGGAGTTCACCAGCGCTATGGAGAGCGCAAGCGGCTTGTGCAGTCTCTTCATCGGTATTCCTCTCATGTTTATTGTTTTCGGCCGCCAAATCCGGGCGACGGAGGAAATTTGCCAAATGCCCTGGGGGCAGGCGTCCGGGTGCGGTTATTCGAACGCAAAAACCGGATTTTTTTGTGGTTCGACTATCCTACGCGGACTCGAACCCGGGGTAAATGCTGAAAAATCAATAGCTTAGGATGGGTCTGTCTGTGGGGGCAAGGGGCGAGTCGGAGACAAAAAAAAGGGCCGCGGCGGTGATGCCAGCGGCCCAAGGGACGAGAGAGGTGGTCAGTGGCGGTTAGTTTTCAAACAGCCACAGCTGGTTGTCATTGCCGTGGTATTCCCACTGTTGAATATTGCCGCCGGCGCTGGTGGAGCCGTCCTGCACATCCAGGGATTTACCGCTCATGGCCGACAGAATGCGGAACTGATTGCCGGAGACCGGCTCGATAATCCAGTGCTGGTTGGCGCCACCACCGTATTCCCACTGCTGGATGTTGGCGCCGTTGATGCTGGAGACACCCTGCACATCCAGGGCCAATCCGCTATAGCTGCTTTCGATCCGATAATTACCGTTGCTGAGGGCGGTGACCTGCCAGGACTGGCTACCGCCCTGGATCACATTGCCGCCGTTGCTGGTGGCATTGTTGGCAACGCCCAGCAACAGACCGCTGGCCAGGTTGCGGATCTGGTACTCGCCATCGGCAATGCTGCCAGATGGCGGTGGGGTGGGGTCCACGGGCTCGTCCTCGCCACCTCCCTCGGCCAGCTCGAACCAGTTGAGGTTGAACCCTGGGCCCGCGACTTCCAGGCGCAGGGTCTGGGTGCCGGCGCTCAGGTTGACCGTGGTGGAAACCGATTGCCAGCTCTGCCAGCCGCCGGTGTTGGGCAGACTGGTGTCGGCCACCTGACCCGCGTCGGCGAGCATCCGCAACTGCCCGGCATTGGCGGTGCTGGCGATGCGGTAGGTCAGTGTGTATTCACCATCCTCGGGAATTTCAACGCGGTAATCGAGCCAGTCGCCAGTGTCCGTCCAGCCCACATTTTGGCCACCACCACTATCGCTGGTGTCCTCTAGTTGGATGCCGGACATGGCGCAGTAGCTTTCTGCCTGCATTCGGCCAATGGTCTGTGCACTGGCGGTATCACAGCCGGCAGGCGGCGGTGTACTGCCACCGCTGGTTTTAATCGCGTCGTAGAACCCCTGATGCCAGCTGACATTGCTAGCGCCGTTGCCGATGTTGTTCTGGGCAAAATCGATCATGCCGGCATAGGCGTTGGCCGGTGGTGTGCCGCCGTGATTGATGTAGTTCACCACCTGGCTGTAGATACTGTTGGGGGCGATGGTCCACAGGGTGCGATCGTGACTCATCTTCTTGAATGACCAGGGAAATTGGCCGGCGATATTGTTCACCGACCAGTCGGTGAGCTGGCGAATAATATCGTTGTTGTCCTCGCCGTATTCCCCCAGGATCATCGGTACGTCCATATTATTTGTGCGGTCTACGCGGGGATAGAGGTCGGGAATCCAGCCGGCGTTGCCGAATACGTAGTGGTGGGTCTGGTACACCAGGTTGTGGTCCCAGCGGGCGCTGATGCCGGTGTTGGTCTGGGTGGCAGAGTCTGTCCAGTCGATTTTCTGTATGTCCGATCCCCACCAGCTTCCCTCTGCGACGATAGCGTGGTTGTTGTCCACTTCACGTATGGCATCGCGCATGGCGATTAGCGATGGCAGCAGCTCGTACTCGCGCCCGGCCTGGGGTACCGGCTCGTTAATCAGGTCGTACCCCCAGATCACCGGTTCGTCTTTATAGCGATTGGCGATGTGCCGCCACACCTGGCTGGCAATCTGCACATTGTTGCCGTCCCAGAATTTGACCGAGCCCCGCGGCTGGCCGGCATTGGAGTCCATATTGTCGCTGTGGTCGCCGGGATTCTGGTAGCCCGGGGCGGCGTGCATATCCAGCAGTACATACATGTCGTGGGTACGGCAGAACCCGATCAAACGGTCGAAATACTGGAAACCGTGATCGGTCAGCTGTCCGTTTTCCCAGAACAGGTTGTAGTGGAAGGGCACCCGCACGGTGTTGAACCCCAGGTTTTTCAGGTCGGCGATTTCCCGTTCGGTCACGTAGTGCATGCGCCATTGGTGTTCAAACTCCTTCGCCTGCGCCATGCTGCCAAAGGTGTCCGCCAGGCTGTTGAGGAACTGGGTGTGGGTGCGGTAATTGAAGTCGCCCATCATCAGGTAACCCTCCCACAACAGCCAGTTGCCGAGATTGATACCGTTGAGGTGAATAGGGTCACCATTACCGTCGACGATCTGGTTGCCATCGGTATGCAGGTACTGGGCCTGTGCGTCTTCTGTGGGGGTGAGCGGGGAGAGGAGAACCAGTAGTGTCAGAACACTGCCCAGTCCACTTGCGGTGTTAAATCTCATCATGCTTTCCTTTATTATCCATTTGATGTTGAGAGATAAAGGCGATTGAATCGCCAGCTGCACCCTAAGAGGTGGAGGCAATCCACGTCGTTCTGACGGCGTAAATTGTGTGGTATGCGGTGAGTCGAACCCGTTCGGCTGCCTCGCGGGATTCGAACGTCCCGGTTTTACTGGAAAATCATAAAAAATGAGCCAGGTCCTGTTTAATTTTCACGATGTGGTACTGCTGATGACGGCCATGCAGTGCCTGTTCTTTGCGGTACTGCTACTGGCCACAAATACCAGCAAGCAGACCAGTACCTATTTTCTTGCCGCCTTCCTGTTTGCCCACGCGTTTATTCCGCTACACGAGCTGGTGCTGTGGGGGGCGGAGTTCAAATTTGCGGTGCGTGAGTGGTTGCCGCAGGTCTATTTCCTCGGCGGTTTTGCCTATTACCTGGACGGCATGCTGCTGTTCTTTTGTGTGAAATCCCTGATTTTTCGCGACTTCAGGCTGCGTCCCCGTGACGGTGTGCACCTGCTGCCGTTCGCCCTCGCGCTTGTATATATGAGTGCCGTGTTCTTCCGCCTGCCGCTGGATCAGCGTCTGGAGCTGATCAACAGCGAAACGCTGGTGTATGGCTGGCACTACGTGCTGGTGGAATTTCTGTGCAAGGGCCTGCGGGTGGCGTACTGCCTGTGGTCTTTGTGGCTGATCGTGAATTACACCCAGCGTCTGAAAAGTACCCACTCCAATGTGGAAAAGGTGGATGTGGCCTGGGTTCGCTTTCTGGTGGCCGGATTTATGCTGGTGATGCTGGTGGAGGCGCTGCTGAGCGTGGTCAAAATCGTCGGCCTGTATCAGCACTACGATCTGGGCGTATTTGAGCGTATCGGTCTGACCGGCTATTACATTGTCTTCATGCTGGTGAATCTATTGGTGTTTACCGGTGTGCGCTACTTTGCCAGTTTCGAATCGGTACGGGAGCCGGAGAAACCGCGCAAGGCGCCCGGTGAGCAGGTGTGCAACCCGGCGCTGGCGGAGGAAATTGACCGCAAGATGCTCGCCGGAAAGTTCTACCTGCAGCCCGATGTCACCATCGATCTGCTGGCGGAAAACCTGGAAGTGCCGACGCGGGACCTGTCGATGATTATCAATCGGCACTTTGAAGTGAATTTTTACGAATTCATCAATCGCTACCGCATTCGCGAAGCTATGCGCCTGTTGCGCAGCCCCGATGGTGAAGGCAAAACCATTACTGATATCTATCTCGAGGTCGGCTTCAACAGCAAATCGGTTTTCAATACTTTCTTTAAAAAGGCCGCGGGAATGACGCCGTCCCAGTATCGGCGGGCCGACGTCACTCCCGAGACGGCGTGAGGGTATTCACTGCCGATGTCTGGGGCTATTGCCCCAGCAGTGCTTCCGCAACTCCCTCCAGTGCGGGTTTTTCTTCATAGGGGCCATTGGCGGGGCCGCTGAATAGCAGTGGCCAATCATCCGCACCCTGCCAGTTTTCGAAGTCCAGTATCCAGCTGTCACCGTCCCAGAGCCCCCAGACAGAGATGCCCCCACGCAATGCCGGCGGCACTTCCTCGAGGTAGGTCTGTACGATGGCCTTGTAACGGGCTTTCTGTAAGGCCGCGACTTCCGGCGTGAACTCGGTATGTTGCGGGAATGGCGCGGAGGAGTAGGGATTGTTCACTGGTACATCCAGTTCGGTGATTTTGACCTTGAGTCCACGTTCCACGATAGCCTGGAAGGCACTGCGTAAATGATCGGTGGTGGGCCAGTCGATCTGTATATGCATCTGCAGGCCGACTCCGTCGATGGGTGCACCATCTGCCTGCAATTCGTCCAGCATGGTCAGCAGGCAGTTGAACTTGGCGCTGTTGCCACCGGAAATGCTGTAATCGTTGTAGTAGAGATCCGCAGCCGGGTCTGCACTCTCAGCAGCAATAAATGCCTCACTGACGTAGTCCCGCCCCAGCCGCTGGTAAAACAGCGTATCCCGGTAGCAATTGGACTGGGTCTCATCCAGTACTTCATTTACCACGTCCCAGCTCACCACGCGGCCCGCGAAATGGTCGGCAATGGTGGCCACGTGGGTATTGAGCATGGACTGGAAATCGCCGCTGTAGCTTTTCATCCAGTCGGGTACCTGGTACTCGTGATGCCAGATGAATGTATGACCGTGCACGCTCAGACCATTAGTGAGTGCCCAGTCGACCATCTGATCGGCATCGGTAAAGTCGTAGGTATTTTCCGCCGGGTGCAGAAAACGCATTTTCATGATGTTTTCCGCAGTGATCTGGCTGAAGTGCTGGCGAATGGTGATTTCCTGCTGGGGGATTTTCAGAAAGCTGCGCGCACTGTCGCCGGCGGCGACCGCGACTCCGATCGGAAAAGACGCCAGGCTGTACAGGTGTTCCGTGGTGCCGCCGGAACTGGACGAGCTACTGGAGCTGGACGACCCGCCCGAGCTGGATGAGCCACTGGAACTGGAAGAACCGCCGGAGCTGGACGAAGAGCTGCTGGAAGAACCGCCCGATGAGGAGCCGCCATCGCACAGGGCGCCACTCACCGCAGGGGTTTCAGCGAAACTGCCAGAGGTTCCCTGAAAGCCGAATTCCACCGTCTGCCCCGGCTGCAGGCTGCCGTTCCACGAGACATTGCTGGCGGTATAGGGGTTGTCACCCTGGACTTCGGCATTCCAGGCATTGGTCACTCGATTGTCTCCAGAGTACTGCCACTGTACCTGCCAGTCCTGCACTGGAACGGAGGAATCGTTGGTGACACGCACATGGGCGACAAAGCCGGATCCCCAGTCGTTGCTGACGCTGTATTCACAGCCCGCAAACGCATTGCCCGCTGCGCCGGTGCAAACCGCCAGCAGCAGTGGCGCAAGCCGCCAGATCCGGTGGGTATGGCGATGGCGACCCGGTTGGGGGGTGTTACGCACGCTGCCTGCTTCTTTATGTATCTGCATCGCTATTCTGTTCTCTTGATGTTCTCTTGGTATTGTCGATCTCGATTTAACCGGTCGATTGGCTGTGCCCGGGAACGCTGGACACATGCTGGTGACGTGCGAATAACGTGGCCCGGGCCGCCCCGGTACCGGTTTTGTGCTCCAGATCTCTGATTGGTCGCCCGCGGTATCTTTTCCTGGCAACACAGGCGGTGCCAGACGGGTGCAGGCAAGGTGTGGTTTGGCCGGGTATACTCGCGGCAAATCTCGTCAGGAATCCGTGTGTGACACCGCCCTCTGAGCGATTGAACGACCTGCTGAACCGCTCCCTGAAGCGATACCCCGCTTCGGGGCAGTTGTGGCTGGGATATTCCGGTGGCCTGGACTCGTCTGTATTGCTACACCTGCTGGCACGTGCACAGGTGCCGGTGACGGCGGTGTACATTCATCACGGCCTGAGTACGGATGCGGGCGCCTGGCAGGATCATTGCCAGGTTGTGGCGGCCCAACTGGGGGTGCCATTTGTTGCCCACCATGTGCAGGTGGATCTCGGAGACGGAGGGCTGGAGCAGGGCGCACGGAATGCCCGCTACCGCGCATTTGACCAGTTGATGGGCGCGGGGGATCAGCTTCTGCTGGCACACCACAGTGACGACCAGGCGGAAACCTTTTTATTGCGCCTGTTGCGCGGCGCCGGGGTGCGGGGGCTGGGGGCCATGCCGGAATACCGTGTCGTCGGTGACCGGTCGACGGAGAAGAGCCTGTTGCGGCCACTACTGAAGGCGACGCGATCGGAACTGGAATCCTACGCCCGCGTGCACGAGCTGACCTGGATTGAGGACGAGAGCAATACAGACCTTGCAATCGACCGAAATTACCTTCGTAACCGGGTGCTTCCTTTTATTAATGAACGCTGGCCCGTTCAGGCCCGTGTGGTGCAGGCGTCGGAAAACCTGCGCGAGGCTGCAGATCTCTTACAGGACCTGGCAAATGAGGACCTGCAGCGGTGCGGATACCAGCGGGAGTCATTTGGTCACAGTGTCGACCTGGTTAGCTTCTCCTCACTCACCGAGGCGCGTCGCAAGAACCTGTTGCGGGGCTGGCTGGCACTGCTGGGATCCAGAATGCCGGAAGCCGTGCACTTGGTTCAGGCGTTACAGCAGGCTGGGGCGGTCGGTGACGGCGCTCCGGAAGTTGCGCTTGGTGAGCAGGTGCTGCGCCGCTATCGCGATCGCCTGTTTCTCACACCACAATTGCAACCTTTCCATGGTATTGATGGGGGCGAGATTCAGTGGGATGGATCTGGCGAACTTCACCTGCCAGGCAACTGGGCGCTGCTACCCAGCCAGGGTTGGCCCGTGGCGGACTATCGGGTCCGATTCCGTATTGGCGGCGAACGGGCCAAACCGCGCGAGCGCCGTCATTCCCAGACCCTGAAAAAGCTGCTGCAGGAGTACAGCCTTCCTCCGTGGCTGCGAGACCGGGTACCACTGGTCTATCGGAACGGTGCTCTGGTGGCTGTGGGCAACCTTTTCGTCACCGGGGATGGGCCTGCAGAACCGCCAATCTGGCGGTTTTTAGATTGAGCAGAAACCGCCTTTCTGGTAGTCTGGCGTCCCATCTCAAAGGCATCGGGTTGCGCGAGACTGCGCGCCCTGAGCCAGTCCCGCACGCCCGTACCCGTCGGGCATTCAACTGACCAAGGTTTTGCATGACGCGCTATATTTTTGTCACTGGCGGCGTGGTTTCCTCATTGGGGAAAGGTATCGCCTCCGCTTCTCTGGCTGCAATTCTTGAAGCCCGTGGCCTCAAGGTCACCATCCTGAAGCTTGACCCTTATATCAACGTGGACCCGGGCACCATGAGCCCCTTCCAGCACGGCGAGGTCTATGTGACCGAAGATGGCGCCGAGACGGATCTGGATCTGGGCCACTACGAGCGCTTTATCCGCACCCGCATGTCCAAGCGCAACAACTTCACCACCGGCCGTGTGTACGAAACCGTACTGCGCAAAGAGCGCCGTGGTGACTACCTGGGTGGCACCGTACAGGTGATTCCGCACATTACCGACGAGATCAAGCGCCGCGTGATCGAAGGCGGCCGCGACGTGGATGTCGCCATTGTCGAGATTGGCGGTACCGTAGGTGATATCGAATCCCAGCCATTCCTGGAGTCCGTGCGCCAGCTGCGTGTGGAAATGGGGACCAACCGCGCGCTGCTGATGCACCTGAGCTACGTGCCCTATATCGCCACCGCCGGTGAAACCAAAACCAAGCCGACCCAGCACTCGGTGAAAGAGCTGCGCTCTATTGGCCTGCAGCCAGATATCCTGTTGTGCCGCTCCGAGCGCGCCATCGATGACGACTCCCGCCGCAAGATCGCGCTGTTTACCAACGTGGAAGAGCGCGCGGTAGTGCCTCTGCCCGACGCCAAGACCATTTATGGCGTGCCGCGCATGCTGCACGAATACGGTCTGGACGAGATCGTGGTGGAAAAACTCCAGCTGGAAACCGGCGCACCGGACCTGTCCGAGTGGGACGAGGTGGTCGACGGCAAACTGAATCCGCAGCACGAAATCAAGATTGCCATGGTTGGCAAATACATGGAGCTGCTGGACGCTTACAAATCCCTCATCGAATCCCTGGTGCACGCAGGAATTAAAAACCGCACGAAGGTCAATATCGACTTTATCAATGCGGAAGATGTAGAGGGCGAGAACGGCCTCGATCTGATCAAGGGTGCCGATGCGATTCTGGTTCCCGGTGGTTTCGGTGAGCGCGGCCTGGAAGGCAAGCTGGAATCCGTCCGCTATGCCCGCGAAAACAACGTGCCGTTCCTGGGTATCTGCCTCGGCCTGCAGTCTGTTGTAATCGAGTACGCGCGCAATGTACTGAATCTGGAAGGCGCCAACAGCACCGAGTTTGATGCCAAGAGTCCACACCCGGTGATCGGTCTGATTACCGAGTGGATCGACAGCGAAGGTAATATCGAAAAGCGCGACGAGAAATCCGACCTTGGCGGCACCATGCGCTTGGGCGGCCAGGAGTGCCGACTGGCGAAAGATTCCAAGGCGCGTGAAATTTATGGCAAAGACGTGATCGTCGAGCGCCACCGTCACCGCTACGAAGTGAACAACAACTACGTGGACCGCCTGCAGAAGGCCGGCCTCAAAATTGGTGGCTGGTCTGCGGACGACACTCTGGTGGAAATGGTTGAACTGCCCGAGCACAACTGGTTCGTGGCCTGTCAGTTCCACCCGGAGTTCACCTCCACCCCCCGCGACGGCCACCCGCTGTTTGAAAGCTTTGTCGCCGCAGCCTTGAAGCACAAGCAGGCTTGAGAGGCTGAATCGGTGGATGCGCTTCGCTTATCCACCCTACGTGAAATCTGTGGTCAAAGCGTAGGGTTGGTAAGCCGCAGGCGCACCTACCATAGAGGATGAGAAAAAATGAAAACAATCGAAGTAGGTAACCTGCAGGTTGCCAACGACAAGCCGTTCACTCTATTTGGCGGTATGAACGTGCTGGAATCCCGCGATATGGCCATGAAAGTGGCCGAGCACTACGTTAACGTCACCGACAAACTGGGTATTCCCTACGTATTCAAAGCGTCATTTGACAAGGCTAACCGCTCTTCCATCCACAGCTACCGCGGCCCGGGGATGGAGGAAGGCCTGAAGATTTTTGAAGAAATCAAAAAGACTTTCGGCGTGCCCTTGATCACCGACGTGCACGAGCCTCACCAGGCTGCACCGGTTGCGGAGGTGGTGGACGTGATTCAGCTGCCTGCATTCCTCGCCCGCCAGACCGACCTGGTGACCGCCATGGCCGCCACCGGAGCGGTCATCAATGTGAAAAAGCCGCAATTTATGAGCCCACCGCAAATCAAGAATGTGGTGGAAAAGTTCGCGGAAGGCGGTAACGAAAATATCATCTTGTGCGAGCGCGGTGCCTGCTTTGGCTACGACAACCTCGTCGTCGACATGCTCGGCTTCCGCACCATGATCGATTCCACCGGTGGCGCTCCGCTGATATTCGATGTGACCCACTCCCTGCAAATGCGCGATCCCGGTGGCGCAGCCTCTGGCGGCCGTCGCTCCCAGGTGACCGAATTGGGCCGCGCCGGCCTGGCCATTGGTATCGCCGGTCTGTTTCTGGAAGCGCACCCGAACCCGGACAAAGCCCTGTGTGATGGTCCGAGTGCGTTGCCGCTGGAGAAACTGGAGCCCTTCCTGGGGCAGATGAAAGCGGTGGACGACCTGGTGAAAAACTTCGAGCCACTGGACACCAAATAACCTGGATTGGTGGATGCGCTTAGGCTTATCCACCCTACACGAATCCAGGGTGCTCGTAGGGTGGATAAGCGCAGTGCATCCACCGCGGACAAACTGAATAACTAGAAAGAGTGGCCCAGAGAAGGCGGTCACCAAACCCAAACCTCACAGATCAATAAATTCCGACTAACAAGGAGCCCGTTGTAAACATGAGCAAGATTGTTGCTGTTAAAGCTTTTGAAGTGTTGGATAGCCGTGGTAACCCCACCGTTAACGCCGATGTAGTTCTCGAGTGCGGCGCGGTAGGTTCCGCCTGCGCACCATCCGGTGCCTCCACTGGCTCCCGCGAAGCCCTGGAACTGCGCGACGGCGACAAAAGCCGCTATCTGGGTAAAGGCGTACTGAAGGCTGTTGAAAACATCAACGGCGAAATCGCCAGCCTGCTGGTAGGCAAAGATGCCACCGACCAGCGCGCCCTCGACCAGGCCATGATCGACGCTGACGGCACCGACAACAAAGCCAAATTGGGTGCCAACGCCATCCTCGCCGTTTCCCTGGCTGCTGCCAAAGCTGCTGCCATTTCCAAGGGCATCCCCCTGTATCAGCACATTGCGGAAATCAATGGCACCGCCGGCGAATACACCCTGCCGGTACCGATGATGAACATCATCAATGGTGGTGAGCACGCCGACAACAACGTCGACATCCAGGAATTCATGATCCAGCCGGTGAAAGCCAAAACCTTCGCCGAAGCTCTGCGCCAGGGTGCTGAAATCTTCCACGCCCTGAAAAAAGTACTGTCTTCCCAGGGCCTGAACACCGCCGTGGGTGACGAAGGTGGCTTCGCCCCCAATCTGCCGTCCAACGAAGGTGCCCTGAAAGTCATCGCCGAAGCCGTTGAAGCCGCAGGCTACAAGCTGGGCGACGACATCACCCTGGCCCTGGACTGCGCCTCTTCCGAATTCTACAAAGACGGCAAGTACAACCTGTCTGGCGAAGGCAAAGAATTCGACAGCGAAGGCTTCGCCTCCTACCTGCAGGAGCTGTCCGAAAACTACCCGATCATCTCTATCGAAGACGGCATGGACGAAAGCGACTGGGACGGCTGGAAAATCCTCACCGACAAGATCGGCGAGAAAGTACAGCTGGTGGGCGACGACCTGTTCGTAACCAACACCAAGATCCTCAAAGAAGGCATCGAAAAAGGCGTGGGCAACTCCATCCTGATCAAGTTCAACCAGATCGGCTCCCTGAGCGAGACCCTGGACGCCATCAAAATGGCCAAAGACGCCGGCTTCACCGCGGTTATCTCTCACCGCTCCGGTGAAACCGAAGACACCACCATCGCCGACCTGGCGGTTGCCACCGCTGCTGGTCAGATCAAAACCGGCTCCCTGTGCCGCTCCGACCGCGTAGCCAAGTACAACCGCCTGCTGCGCATCGAAGCCGAGCTGGAAGGCAAGGCGCCTTACCGCGGCATCGCTGAGTTCAAGTAATTCAGTTAGCCCGGTAAACTGGCTAGAAGTCGTATCGGAGCTCTAACAATGAACTTCGATGCGAAGGCACTGATGCCGATGCCCCTTCCTGGGACCTTCTGCGACAGGGACGTCGCGGAAGAGCCCCCATGGATGGGTTCACGGCGTGTCCCGGGAAGGGGCATCGGCAGCAGGGCCGCCACGAAAGGTTATTCGTGCGAACCCCGAAAGCCAGATAGAGAACAAAACAAATGAAATGGCTGCTGGTAATCCTCACCGTAATGCTGCTGGTCACCCAATATCGATTGTGGGTGGGCGAGGGCAGTTTTGCCGATGTGACCAGACTTGAACGCCAGCTCGAAGACCAGCAGCAAAAAAACGCTGCACTGGAGCGGGAAAACCGCCACCTCCTGCGGGAAGTCCGCAGCTTGAAAGAAGGCACCGACGGCGTCGAAGCCAAAGCCCGCTATGATCTCGGCCTTATCAAAGAAGGCGAAACCCTGTTTATTTTTCTCGACCAGGATAAACATCCTGCGCAGTCACAACGGGAAAAAGAATGACCAGCGCCACCAACCCAGTTGAAAACAACTACTGGGTCATCGTCCCCGCAGCCGGCAGTGGTAAACGTATGGGGGCCGACAAACCCAAGCAATACCTGCCATTACATGGCAAACCCCTCATCGCCCACACCCTCGAAAATGTACGCCAATGGCCGGGTGTGAAAGGTGTTGTCGTCGCCATCGCCGCCGACGACACAGAATTTAAAACGCTCCCCTGCGCGCAAGATCCCAGAATTCAGACCGTCACCGGCGGTAACGAACGCGCAGACTCCGTGCTCGCCGCCCTCAACTATCTGAGTGAGCGCCAACCTGCGCAAACCCCCGTATTGGTCCACGACGCCGCCAGACCGCTGGTAAACACCGACGACATTCAAAAACTGCTCGCCGCGTCCCCCATCGCGCTGCTCGCACAACCTGCCAGCGACACCGTCAAACAGAGTCGTGAGTGCGAAGACAAAAGCATCGTCCAGCAGACCCTGCCCAGAGCCCAGATCTGGCTCGCGCAGACACCGCAAAAAGCACCGCTGGGTCTGCTGAGAGAGGTACTGCAAATAGGCTTGCAGGAAAACCCCGCCGCAATCACCGACGAAGCCAGCGCACTGGAACTCGCAGGGCACAGCCCCGAACTGGTGGCCGCCTGCCGCAGCAACTTTAAAGTGACCCATCCCGCCGACCTGATCCTGGCGGAAGCCCTGATCAACTACAGGGCCTCGGAATCTAACTCTGGAAGCAAACTATGAGCCTCAGAATTGGCCAGGGCATCGACGTACACGCCTTCGGCCCCGGTGATCACATCGTCCTTGGCGGCGTCACCATTCCCCATGAGCAGGGTCTTGTCGCGCACTCCGATGGCGACGTCCTGCTGCACGCCCTCGCCGACGCTTTGCTCGGTGCGCTGGCCCTCGGCGATATCGGTCAACATTTTCCGGATACCGATGATGCCTACGCCGGTGCCGACAGCCGCGTGCTGCTGCGACATGTCATAAGCCTGATAGAGCAACAGGGCTATCGACTCGTGAATGCCGATGCCACCCTGATCGCACAGGCTCCTAAAATGGCACCGCACATCGACGCCATGCGCGCAAATATTGCCGAAGACTGTCAGGTAAGCGCCGACGCCGTCAGCGTCAAAGCCACCACCAGCGAGAAACTGGGGTTCACCGGCAGAAAAGAAGGTATCGCTGCACAAGCGGTTGTACTGCTGGAAACCGTCTCGTGACCGAATTACCTCAAACCTGGAACCTGAACTGGCCCCGGGCCCTTGGTGGCACCGCGATTCAGGCCGATTTTCGCAGTGCACCCGAAGACTTCGTCGTAGACGAACTGGCTGCGCCAGAAGCCGGTGAGGGGGAACACGTCTACCTGCACATCCGCAAGCGGGGCGCGAATACCGGTTATGTGGCCCAGCAGTTGGCCCAGTTGGCGGGTGTACAGAGTAATGATGTGGGCTTTTTCGGCCTTAAAGATCGTCACGCTGTGACCACCCAGTGGTTCAGCGTCTGGCTGGCACAAAAGCCGGAGCCAGACTGGCAGCGATTGAATAACGACGAGTTTCAGGTCCTGCAGCATTTCCGCGGCGCCCGCAAACTGCGCCGCGGCGAGCACCTGGCGAACCGTTTCCAGATTCGTCTGCGCAATGTCACCGGAGATAGTACCGCCGCGGAGCAGGTGTTAGAGCAGATTCCCAATGGTGTACCCAACTATTTTGGCGAGCAGCGCTTTGGCCACAATGGCGGTAATCTGGACCTGGTAGAAAAAGCGATTGCCGATCAGCAGGCCGGTCAGCGCCGGCGAATGCCGCGCAATCAGAAGGCCTTTGCACTGTCTGCGGCGCGCAGCTGGCTGTTCAATCAGGTTCTGGCTGAGAGAATCGGGCAGGGCAACTGGCAGTCATCCATAGAGGGTGAGCCGGACGCTGAACCCAGTGGCCCGCTGTGGGGGCGGGGACGAAATGCAGCCGCCGGTGAGCAGTTGGCACTGGAAGAGGGCGCCATGTTTCCCTGGAAGCCGTGGCAGGATTGGTTGGAACACGGCGGACTAAGCCAGGAACGGCGCTCGCTGGTGCTCGTGCCTCAGGGATTCACGTGGGAATGGCAGCAGCAGGAGGGGCGCAAGGATCTGGTTCTCTCCTTCGTGCTACCGCCTGGCACCTTTGCCACCGCTCTTCTGCGGGAACTGGCGGATCTGGCCAATCAAGTAGCCGTGGCCATAAAATAAAACACAGTTTAACGACAACAAAAGTGACCGGGTCTGGCTTGCCACTCACCAGTCAATCGCCGGAAAAAGCAGTTTTTGGGGACCGGCGATCCGCTTGTAGGGAGACTTACCGTCCTTATGGATCGATTTAGACACGAAGGCCTGGGCATGACATCCCAGCGTACCCGCAATCGCCTGATTCAGCGTCTGCGGGAAGAGGGGATCAGTAGCGAAGAAGTGCTGGATGTGATGGCATCCACACCCCGTCATCTGTTTCTGGACGAGGCCCTGGCCATACGCGCCTACGAAGATACCGCTCTACCAATCGGGTACGGGCAGACCATCTCCCAGCCCTATATCGTCGCTCGTATGACCGAGTTGCTGATGAGCCGTGCGCCGTCAAGGGCGCGGGTATTGGAAGTGGGGGCCGGTTCGGGGTACCAGACCGCCATTCTCGCGCGCCTGGTGGACAAGCTCTATTCCGTGGAACGGGTTGAGCCTCTCCTGGTTAAAGCCCGCCAGCGCATGCGCGAGCTGGGAATCTTTAACGTCGAGATGCGCCTGAGTAGTGGTGGATTCGGCTGGCCGGAGCAGGGCCCGTTTGACGCCATTCTGTGCGCTGCAGCTCCGGCAACAGTTCCCGATGAGCTGCGCGAGCAACTCGCTCCCGGTGGTGTACTGGTGATGCCCGTCGGTAGTGAAAGCCAATACCTCACAATTGTTACCCGTCGGGAAGAGGGTGACCGGTACGACGTCGAAAAGGCCGAGCCTGTGCGCTTTGTTCCGTTATTGAGTGGAGTGGTGCGTTGATGCGTGAAGATGCGCAAGATATGAAACCGGGCAGCGAGACTCATCATCGCGGCTCAATTTGGCAAAGCCGCTATTGGGGTATTGGTGCGCGAGGCCTTGCGATGGGTGCTGCGGATGTTGTGCCCGGGGTTTCTGGAGGCACGATTGCCTTTATTACGGGCATCTATCAGGAGTTACTCGACAGCCTGA
The DNA here is from genome assembly GCF_021165935.1 of Microbulbifer elongatus. Lineage (NCBI taxonomy): Bacteria > Pseudomonadati > Pseudomonadota > Gammaproteobacteria > Cellvibrionales > Microbulbiferaceae > Microbulbifer > Microbulbifer elongatus. The sequence goes on from NZ_CP088953.1 coordinate 2,151,502, forward strand.
GCAAAATCGGTCCCCAATCGGTAGCCACACTATATAAGGAAGGAATCGCCGCGACCTGGCGGCAAATGAATGGCAGCTTCCTGCTCGCGCTGTTCGCCGGCATTCTCGTCAGTATCTTTAGCCTCGCCAAGCTGATCAGTTTTCTGCTGGAAAATCATCCAATCCTGGTGTGGGGATTCTTCTTTGGGCTGATTCTTGCTTCCACGGTGCCCATCGCCCGCCGGGTAGCGAATTGGCGCTGGCCCAGCTGGATGGCTTTGATTGCCGGGGTCGCGCTGGCAATACTGGTCAGTGAAATGCGCCCGACCGAGATCGCGGCTACCCCGTACACGCTCTTCTTTTCTGGTGCACTTGCTATAAGCGCCATGATTCTCCCCGGTATCTCTGGTTCCTTTATTTTGCTGATGATCGGCATCTATCCCCAGGTGATTGCTGCGGTACATCAGCTTCAGATCAGTGCGTTGATCTGGTTTGCAGCGGGCGCCGGTTGCGGACTTTTACTGTTCAGCCGCCTGCTGTCCTGGTTAATGCGCCGTTTCCCTTCGGTAACCCTGTCGTTTCTAGTGGGTGTGTTGTTGGGCAGCCTGAAAATTGTGTGGCCCTGGAAGCTGGCGGATAGTGCCACGGGCGCCCTGATTAACGCGAAACTCGCGCCTGCGCTTGCCAATGTTTCTCCCTGGGAGTTTGCCGAGGTCAGCGGGCAGCCTTCTTATTTTATGGGCAGTGCCCTGGCCGCGATGGCCGCGGTGGTGCTTGTACTATCGATTGAGTGGCTTAATAGCCGCTTTGTAGGAAAAGACTTACAGAGGTAGTTGGCGATGTCGTACCTCGTAGTTCGGCCGTATATTACAGGGAATTGCAGCTGGACTTCGGGGTCAAAACCCTGAGAAATGGGCAGAGAGCGCCAATTGTTCGGTGATCGGGAAAAAGGCAGATTTAATGCCCGTCAACAGGCGATGAAATAGTGGTTTTCTTTAGACACTTTTTCCATAAATGCCCACCTTTGATGTAAAAAGAGAATAATGAAACGGCGCAATATTCGACATTTCAAAGACCGGTTTTTCGCCTTTGGTAGAGGAATTTTGTGCCTTTGTCCGTTTTTTCGGGGTTCTCGCCTACTCGTGCTTTGCGCGTCGATATTGATGGTATCCTGTACCAGTAACCTGGCTCCCACCACATCGCTCAATCAGCCTCCCAGCCAGAAAATCCAGCACCACACGGTGAGCAAGGGGGAGACTCTTTACTCCATTGCGTGGCGATATGGCAGGGATTTTAAGGAATTAGCGGCGATAAACCGTATTGCCGCACCCTACCGGATCTTCCCCGGGCAACGACTTGCGCTCACGGGGCGTGTGCCAGCACCGGTACGTACACAGCCGGTGAAGCAAGCACGAACACCGAAAAAGGTGACCCGTAAGACCGTGGTTAGCCCGAAAAAAATTCCCGCCAAAGTCGTGAAGAAATCGTCAATTTCGGACAGAAACAATTTTGACATAAAGTGGCATTGGCCGGTGCGGGGACGCATCCTGGCGCGCTACCAGGCCAACAACCCCTTGCGCAAGGGTGTTGATATCGCCGGGAAAAAGGGGGAATCTGTTCAGGCAGCAGCGGACGGCACAGTGATTTACGCCGGAAGCGCACTGAGAGGTTACGGCAAACTTTTGATCATCAAGCACAGCGAGGAATTCCTCAGTGCTTATGCCCACAACGACAAGCTGCTTGTTGGCGAGGGGGCGAAGATCAGAGCGGGGCAACGGATAGCGGAACTGGGTTCGAGTGGTACCGACCGCGATATGCTCCACTTCGAGATTCGCAAGAATGGTCAGCCGGTTGATCCGCTGGTTTATCTACCATGATCGTCCGGACTTGCGTATCCCCTCAGTAGGCGGAGTCAGCTCCCTGTCTTTACGCTGTTGTGTAATAAAAATGGACTTTTATTTATAACCACTTGAGGTAGTCACCGGGATCGGCAGTAACTGCCCTGCAGTGACCTCACTCACCGAGAAGTTGCCAACGAGGGTAGCGACGGTGAGGTGCCGGGAACGGAGGCTGTCGCATCGGACAGCGACCGATTCAGCGATCGCGCGTTGTCATGCGGCTGATACAGGCAAAGTACAAGGAGTTGGGGAAATGGAAGCACAACGTCACGATCACCTGGACATTGGTGCAAGAGCGGAACTATCACCTGAAGCAATGGATCAGGAAGAATCCATTAAGGAAAGTAAAACAAGCCGCAGCCGGAGCAAAACGGCTAAAAAAAGCTCCGAAACAATCTCACCTAAAAAAACAACAACGACAACAGCAAAAAGCGCCTCGCAAAAAACACCCTCCCGAAAGCTCGAAGATTCTCACGGACAGAAGAATCTGGATGCTACCCAGCTATATCTCAATGAAATCGGTTTTTCTCCCCTGCTGACTGCAGAAGAAGAGGTCTACTACGCACGCAAAGCGCTGCGCGGTGACGCGGCTGCGCGCAAGCGCATGATCGAGAGTAACCTGCGATTGGTTGTGAAGATCGCCCGCCGTTATGTCAGCCGTGGCCTGGCACTGCTGGACCTGATTGAAGAGGGCAACCTTGGCTTGATTCGCGCCGTAGAAAAGTTTGACCCCGAGCGCGGATTCCGGTTTTCCACCTACGCGACCTGGTGGATTCGTCAGACCATCGAGCGCGCCATCATGAATCAAACGCGGACCATCCGACTGCCCATTCATGTGGTAAAAGAGCTCAATGTGTACCTGCGCGCATCCCGTGAGTTGGCGCAGAAACTGGATCACGAGCCGACAGCTGAAGAGATCGCCAATCTGCTTGAAAAGCCGGTCGAGGATGTAGAGCGGATGCTCGGCCTGAATGAGCGTGTCACTTCGGTGGATACTCCCATAGGCCCTTCGTCGGAAAAGACCCTGGTGGATACCATCCCGGACCAGCAGGAGTCAGATCCCGCGGAGCTGCTGCAGGACACCGACCTGTTCGACAGCATCAATCGTTGGCTGGGTGAGCTGCCGGACAAACAGTGTGAAGTCGTTTCCCGCCGCTTCGGTCTGCGTGGCTATGAGGCCAGTACCCTTGAGGAAGTGGGGCGTGAAATTGGCCTGACCCGCGAACGTGTCCGTCAGATTCAGGTGGATGCCCTGAAACGCCTGCGCGAAGTGATGGAAAGTCAGGGACTGGATGGCATGTCACTGTTTGCCAATCTGTAATGGCCTGACAAGACGCCTGGACAGCCTCCTGAAAAACCCGCAAACATCCGTTTGCGGGTTTTTTTATTGGGAGGGCTGTGGTGTGGGTAGCGCCTATTTTTGCTTCCAGCGCCCCAGGTTGTCCTGGTAGTACTCGCCTTTGGACAAGCGCGCTTCCAGCTTCTCTGCGGCGCGGGCGGCAACCTGATTGATATCGATATTGTTGCGCTTGGCGATCGCCGCGTATTCCCGCTTGCGCTTATTGTTGACTTCCGCCACGAGCTTTTCTACTTCAGGGGTGCCATCCTGTACGACGGCAATATAACCACTGTTTGCCTCACCCACCAATCCTTTGGATTGTGCCTCTTTCAGTGAGAGTGCACTGGCGGGCAGGGCGATAAGCAGGGTAAGGCCAAGCAGGCCGCTCAACAGTTTTTTCATGGACGGGTATCCGGACATTGTCTCGACTCCTTCTCTCATTCGATGCGGGGGTTTCTTCAGCCGGGGCTTTAGAAAATCCCTTCCTTATCCTCAAACAGGTCATCAAGCTCTTTGTCCACTCGTACGCGGATTTCATGCTCGATCTTTACATTCAGATTGACAGTGATCGGTTCGCTGGGCGCCTGAACCGCCACTGTAGGGGTGCACGCGGCGGTAACCATACCCCCGAACAATAGCACCCCGCATACGGCGAGCCGTTTGAATATTCCTGATTGCTTCACTGATGAACTCCTGTGTCTCTCAGGTTGTTGGTCGCCAGGCCTCTGTGTCGCGATCCGGCCCGAACCGAGTCACCTGGGAGCAGTTGATGATCACTATAGATAGTGTCTGATTAACCGTACCTGAACAGTGTCCCCGCTGGGCAAAGCCGGCGGGGGATGCCTCGGCAGGTCCGACTCTGGTGCTATTGTATCTCCCGCTCAAGTACATCCGTGAGGTCACGGCTCGCCTGGAGCGATCGGAGCATTGAGGGGATGTTGTTCTCCAGGTTCAGATTGATAATCAGATCCCGATTGGCGTCGATGGCCTTGCTGCGCCCGGTAAGCTTCAGGTTCAATGTCAGGCCACCGCTCAGTGGGTAGTCAATGGTGCCATGAATGTCGCGATAATTGTAATCTTCCAGCGCGCCGGCAAGAAGCTTGAGTTGTGGGTTGCTGCCCAGCATGGACGGGGAGAATGCGCCGTAGTAACGCAGCCGTCCCCCCGGAGGGCGCGACTGCACAGTGCCTTTTTCGACCGTGATACCCTGGCGGTCGGTAGTGAGTGGAATGTTGGCGTCGAGTAAGCCACTGGCAGCGAAGTTTGTGGACTCCATTTCACGGGCAAGGGCGCCGATCGCCAGCCCGGTAAACTGGAGTTGCGAGTTTCGCTCCTCGCCTTGGATGTTCCATACCAGGCTGTTGGATGTCAGTGCGCCTTCCAGCAGCTCTGCCGAGAAGTCGCCCAGTGTGAGATCCCCCGTCTCACTCAGCGATAACGCAAAATGGACGTTTTTGATCGCGATGCCTGTATCCACCTGCTCGATGGAAATGGGCGTGGGCTGCGCGGTCGCCCAATGGCCATTGATGGGTTTCAGGGCAACATTTCCGTTGATGCCCACCGCAAAGCTGCTGTTGTACTGTAGCGCCGTATCCTTCAATTGAATATTGAGGTGGTCTCTGTTGACACCGGGCCAGTGGAATTGACCGTCGGCTTTTATTGATCCTTCCACAAGATCGATGGGAAGGCCTTCTATTGCACTGGACAGCGGATGCTTTGGTGAAAATGTGCTTTCCGGGATACGCGCCTGAAGACTGCCCTGAGCGTCTAACAGATTGTGCTCCCAGGTCATGTGCAGAGTCAGTGGTCCGGCAGTAATCGCGTTTGTGCCGGACAATGTCTGGTCGCGGAATGCCAGCTTCCCGTTGACCGACATCGTACTCTCGTATTGGTCAAGGCCCCGAATACTGAGCTTCTCACCGCGAAAAGCGGTTTCGACACTGAATTTCTGTGGCTGCTCGCGCTCACGGGTCAATGACAGGTCGTCCAGGAAGATGAGCCCCTGCAGTCGATTGTCGTCCATTCGCAGAGGGTCCAGGCTTATTGCTATCTGTGGAGCGCTACAACGAGTGCGTCCCTCTCGGAGCGTGCAGCTGGTCTGTTGCGCGAACAGTTCCGGGTTTTGCAGGGAGAGCGCCTCGGCGCTCATCGTGTCTGCGGTGAGATCGAATGCGCTTAATCCAATCTTCAGAGTGTGGTCTTCTGCCGTACTGAGCGCGATTTGCTCCAGCGACAGGTGTGCCCCGGCGACGCTTGCTTTGGCGGCACCCAATGTCAGCTCACCAAGCGTGGCTTCTGCCCGGAGCGAGCAATTCAGCTGGGGAAGCCCGGTGCACTGAATGTCGTTGAACTGGCCGCTCACGACTGCCGGCTCGGCAGCGGACACGAGTAGAGAAGTGGGTTGTGCCAGTACCGATAATGCCGGCAGGGACAGGCTCATGGGGCCGGGCAGTTTGGGTGCGGACAGTTGCACTGGACTGTGACCTGTAGCCTGTATCCAGGCGCTTTTCCATTGAATAGCGTGCAACGGATTTGCATCGGAGGGCGGCGTGTAGTGGAAGGTAATGGCATCGCTTAACGTCACTTCCGCGACGAAATGATCAATTGCGAATTTCTCTTGCTGCGCGAAAAGGCCGTCAATACCGGGTAGATAAAACCCGCCGGTAATGGTCTGTGTACCCTGTGCGTGAGCGATGGGTAGTTCAATGCCGAGGGTCCGCCAGCGTTCGGTATTCCGGAGCCGGAATATTTGGGCAAGGTGTGTACGTCCGGTGAAGCCGACACGGGGAATGTTACCCTCGGTCGCAAAAGTAACATCACTTTCGAACAGCGGCGCAGGACTATGGTTTGACTCCGGCGCCAGGGAAGCGCGAATGCGTGTTTCTCCTGCGATGGACGCAGCCGATAGCGGTACCAGGGAGTGCAGTTCTATATTGACCGGATTGATGGCCGAAAAATACAAGAGAATGGGCATCCCCAGAATGTCATCGGGTAAACGCATCGACAGCCCCTGGGAGCGGATGGACGCGCGGACCTGCGTGAGGTCAGTGGCCTGGGAAGGCTGATTCGGCAGTGAACCCGCGACCTCAAGTGCCAGCTGTCCCTTCACCGAATCCGGGTACTCGAGCCAGGTCTTCAGACGCGTTCCGTGAATGCCGGCTTTATCGAGAAGTTCCGGTAGACGTTCCGCCTCCAACGTCAATTGCGTCGCAATTTGCCACCTGGTCTTCGCGGTATCTGCTGCGGAAGGCTCTCCCCGGGAAAGCCCGGCTTCCAGTTGTGCGATGGGTTGATTGTGCTCAGTGAAACTGAGTGTCAACAGCGCAGAGTCGTTGCTGGTTTCAACGCCGAGATTCAGCGCACACTGAACGCACTGCGAAGCTTGTAGTCTGCCCCTCAGTTGGCCAGCTTCTGGCTGCTCCGCGATAAAGGAAAGGTGTCCCGCCAGTAGGTCCGGCCACCGTATCTCTGTCAGTGTCAGTTTGTGTAGCGGCAGATGACGCAGGCGAGCCAGCAGGTCAGCGATCGAACCCTGCTGGGGTGTCTTTTCGCTGGTTTGATCTCGAGCAGATGAAGATTGTGTGTCTGTCTTAGTGTCGTCACCCGGTGGCACAGGTGCTGGAGCATCTTTGGCACTCGCCCCGGCACTTCCAGCTCTGCCCGGTGAGCCGGGTGCGGGGGCGATAGAAACCCGGGCAATGGAGAGCTCCGACCTGGCCGGTGGGGGATTGGGGCGGGAGATTGTCAGTGTGTGGATGAGTGCGGTCAGCTCCGTAATGCGAATACCATGCAAGTGAATGGTGTACTGATCGTCTGACGTCAGAGTGAGACGTTGAATATCCGCGCGAACGCCCCGGTTGGTGTGCGCCAGGGTAAAACCGTCTAGCCCGGTAACAGACAGGCCGTCCAGCTGACGGCTTATCAGTGCCGGAACCCAGAAATATCGCGTGACCCAGAGACTTGCTGCGAGCAGAGCCAGAGCGGCCGCTGAAATCGCGGCCAATTTAACGATACGGGACACAAGACGCACATATACCTCGGTTGACCGGCCTGTCTAATACGGAGAGACTTGCTCTGAGAATAACGATAGGAACAGTAATTGTGAAACTCGAGATGACAGTTTTTATCTCCCGTCTGGCCCGCAATGGTTCAGCAGCTTCGTTGCAAAGCGGCCGCAGGTATAGAAGTTGGTGCACGGCAACCGCAGCAATGCGTGCCATTGGTGCATTTGTCGCCACGCTGGCGTTCAGCGCCGGTGTATATGGGTATGACCGCGTTAACGGAGAGGGGTTCGCCAGCCGCTCTCCTGTACTGGCTACCCAGGGGATGGCTGCCACCAGCCAGCCGCTCGCGACTCAGGTGGCTCTGGATATCCTCAAACAGGGTGGCAGTGCGGTTGATGCTGCCATTGCTGCCAACGCGGTGCAGGGGCTGATGGAGCCAACCGGTAACGGGATAGGTGGTGACCTGTTTGCCATTGTCTGGAGTGCTGAAGATAAAAAGCTCCACGGTTTGAATGCCAGCGGCCGCTCGCCAAAGCCTCTGCCATTCGAGTATTTTGCCGACAATAATCTGGAGAAAATCCCGTCTCATGGTCCACTGCCGGTGTCCGTGCCCGGTGCAGTGGACGGCTGGTTCGCATTGCACGAGAAATTTGGTCGGTTGCCTATGGAGCAGCTGCTGGCACCGGCAATCCGATACGCGAACGAAGGCTTTCCTGTTACTCAGCTGGTTGCCTACTATTGGAACCGCTCTGTACCGATTCTCGAGAAATTTCCCGGTTTTCGCGATACTTTTATGCCCGGGGGCAAAGCACCGGCTGAGGGAGACCTGTTCCGCAACCCGCGTCTGGCGAAGACTTTACAGAAAATCGCTGACGGTGGCCGTGACGCTTTTTATAAAGGGGATATCGCGCGCGAGATCGACCGCTATATGAAACAGAATGGCGGGTTCCTTTCCTATGAGGATCTGGCCAGCCATACCTCTGATTGGGTCAAGCCAGTATCCACCAACTATCGCGGCTACGATGTGTGGGAATTGCCGCCCAATGGGCAGGGTATTGCCGCTTTGCAGATACTGAATATTCTGGAAGGTTTTGACTTGAAGAAGCTGGGGCGTACCAGTCCGGAATACGTACACCTGTTTGTGGAAGCAAAGAAACTGGCCTTCGAGGATCGTGCGAAATATTACGCGGACCCCGATTTCAATCAGCTGCCAGTGAAGGAACTGATCTCAAAATCCTATGCGGAGAAACGTCGCAAACTCATCAACCCCGACAAAGCTGCCAAGCACTATGATGCGGGAAATGTCGCTTTGCGACATGGCGATACCATCTATCTCACCACCGCCGATCAAGACGGCAATATGGTGTCTTTGATCCAGAGCAACTACCGGGGTATGGGCTCGGGGATGACGCCGGGAGAACTCGGATTTATTTTGCAGGACCGTGGTGAGATGTTCAGCCTCAAGGAAGGCCATTTCAATCAGTATCAACCGGGCAAACGCCCATTTCATACCATCATCCCGGCCTTCGTTACCAGGAATGGGAAGCCCTGGTTGAGCTTTGGTGTCATGGGGGGCGCTACTCAGCCGCAAATGCATGCGCAGATCGTCATCAATATGGTGGACTTCGGCCTCAATGTTCAGGAAGCCGGGGATGCGCCACGTATTCTACACAGCGGCTCCAGTCAGCCCACGGATGAGTTGATGGAGGACGGCGGCTACATCAGTCTGGAGGACGGCTTTCCTATGGAAACCCGGCGCAGACTGGTGCAGATGGGGCACAAGATTCGCTTCGAAAGTGGCCCCTACGGCGGCTATCAGGGCATCCTGAAAGCGGAAAACGGTGTCTATCACGGCGCATCGGAAAGTCGCAAAGATGGGCACGCCGCGGGGTATTGAACCGCGAAGCTTATGGAAGGCGGGCGCCGACTTCTTGGGGCCCACAGGTATTGCAAGAGATTGTTGGAAATGAAAGACACACAGCCACGCACTATTTATCTGAAAGACTACCGGGCGCCTGAGTATCTGGTGGATCGTACCGAACTCACATTCGACCTGGACCCGCACGCCACCCTGGTCAAATCGCGCCTGTCTGTGCGGCGCAATCCAGATGCGAATGGCACTGATACGTTACCGGCACTTTGGCTTGATGGCGTAGACCTTGAGCTTCTGTCCATTGCGATCGACGGTGAGTTACTACCTGCCCATCGCTATACAGAAAAACCAGGGGGGTTATTACTCAATGTGGATAAGTCCGCATTTGTGCTGGAAGTTCAGACACGGATAGCGCCGGAGGCCAACACATCATTGGAGGGGTTGTATCTCTCCAATGGTATGTACTGTACCCAGTGTGAGGCGGAAGGCTTTCGTAAGATTACTTTCTATCCGGACCGCCCGGATGTGATGAGTGTATTTACTACCACCATTGTTGCGCCAGCGAACTACCCGGTACTGCTGTCAAACGGAAATAAAATTGACAGCGGGACCACGGCGGATGGCCGTCTCACCGTGACCTGGGAAGACCCCTTTGCGAAGCCCTCCTATCTGTTTGCCCTGGTCGCCGGGGACCTGCAGTTTGTAGAAGACCGGTTTATCACCTGTAGCGGCCGTGAAGTGACGTTGCAGCTGTATACAGAACCCAAGAATATCGGCAAGTGTGAACATGCGATGACCTCACTGAAGCACTCCATGAAGTGGGATGAAGAGGTATACGGCCGGGAGTACGATCTTGATATCTTCATGATCGTAGCGGTGGATCATTTCAATATGGGGGCCATGGAAAATAAAGGGCTGAATATCTTCAATTCCGCCTGTGTACTGGCAAGCCCGGAAACGGCAACCGATGCTGCTTTCCAGCGTATCGAAGCCATTGTCGCTCACGAATATTTTCACAACTGGTCCGGTAACCGGGTCACCTGTCGTGACTGGTTTCAGCTGAGCCTGAAAGAAGGCTTCACCGTATTCCGCGATGCGGAATTTTCTGCGGACATGAATTCCCGCGCGGTAAAACGTATTGAGGATGTCACTCTGCTACGCACCGCGCAGTTCGCGGAGGACGCTGGGCCCATGGCGCACCCGGTGCGCCCGGACTCCTATATGGAAATTTCCAATTTCTACACTCTTACCGTGTACGAAAAGGGCGCGGAGGTTGTGCGGATGATCCACACGATTCTCGGTGCCGAAGGATTTCGTCGTGGTAGCGATCTTTACTTCGAGCGCCACGACGGCCAAGCCGTTACCTGTGAGGACTTCATCGTGGCCATGGAAGATGCCAATGGTGCGGACCTCCAGCAATTCCGCCGCTGGTACAGTCAGGCTGGGACCCCTGTGCTGGATGTCGAAGATACCTACGACATGGAAACTCAGGAGTACCGTCTGACTATTCGACAGCACACGCCTGATTCGCCGGGGCAGGTAGACAAATTGCCACTGCACATTCCGGTGTCTATCGCTTTACTTGGTAGGAGCGGCAGTGCATTGCCGCTGGATTCCTCCGGTGAAGTGGAGTGTGTTCTACATGTCACGGAACCCTGTCAGGAGTTTGTATTCGGCAATATTCCGGAGCGGCCATTACCCTCACTGTTGCGGGGCTTCTCGGCACCAGTCAAGTTGCGCTACGGCTACGGTGTGGAGCAATTGCTCTTTTTGATGCGTCACGATAGCGATCCGTTTAATCAGTGGGATGCGGGGCAGCGCCTTGCTTTTGATGCGCTTTCCTCGTTGCAGCAAGCTTACCGGAATGGGACAGAGCTGGAACTGCCAGAATCCCTGATCGATGGGCTCTCAGCGGTATTGGAGAATACCCGGCTTGATCCTGCGCTGGTGGCGAAGATGTTGGCACTACCGAGCGCGCAGGAACTGACAGAGCAGGGCGGTGAAATTGATGCCCCTGCGATTATTGCCGCGCGTAACTTTGTACGGGACGGAGTCGCCAAAACACTGAAACCGCAGTTCCGGGCACGCTATGAAGCACTGAATGTCCAAAAACCCTACTGCCCGACGGCCAGTGATATTGCCGAACGGAGTCTGAAAAACACCTGTCTGTCTTACCTGTGCGCCACTGGCGACCAGGAGATGCTGGCCCTGGCGGAGGCCCAGTTGGCCCGCGATGACAACATGACCGATAGTGCCGCGGCACTGGCGGCCCTGGTTGAGTTCGGTCCGGCGGACAAAGCGCAGGCGCACCTGGATGCGTTTTACCGACAATGGCAGCAGGACACACAGGTGGTGGAAACCTGGTTTGGACTGCAGAGTAGCAGTCCCACATTCGGAACTCTGGATCGTGTACGGGCGCTTATGCAACACAGTGCCTTTGAGTTCAAAAACCCGAATAAGGTAAGAGCGGTTATTGGTGGCTTCGCGATGCGGAACTTTGCACAGTTCCATGCGCCGGATGGCAGCGGTTACGCGTTTCTCGCAGAACAGGTGATCGCTCTGGATAAACTGAATCCCCAGATCGCTGCGCGGATCGTGACGCCACTGACTCGGTGGCGCAAGTACCGAGCGGAAGAGTCCACACAGGTTCAGGCGGCACTGAAGACCGTCCGCGAAAGCGGCGAACTGTCACGGGACCTCTACGAGGTCGTTAGTAAAAGTCTTGCGGATTGAGTGAGCATTCCACGGGAGCCGTTTACAGGGCTCCCGCGGGTCACGGCGGGTTAGCGGATCTGATTTCGGTCGGTCCGCTCTCGCCCAAGTGCCTCGATACTGAGCGCACCGCTATCCGGATCCAGATTCAGGCGGGTTTGTGAGGTGTAATCGGCCAGGAACTGGGTGACACGTTCATCCTTGCGTATCGCCGCAACGACTGCGTTGATCACCAAAAAGTGACAGAACACCAGAGTGGTTTTAGCTGCGCTGTCTTTCCCCAGTCCGGACAATGCCCGCATGAGCCCAGTTCGCCACAGGGCTTGCTCTGAGGTCAGGTTGCCCCAGTCACTATCAAGAAATGTCTGAATCCAGTTCCCCCGCTCAGCGAGCGGGATCCCCTGTGGTGAGGGGATCTCGATAAAATCATCTCGCTCAATCAGCGGCTTCCGCCACAGTCGGGATACCGGCATCGCAGTCTGTCGTGCACGGGCCTTTGGGCTGCTGATCAGTCGTACTCCGCTACCATCGGGGTACTGTCGCTGCAGATCCTGCGCTAGTTCCATAGCCTGTTGTCGTCCCAGACCGGTGAGGCCGGGATCACCATCCGTGGGTGACTTGGCTGCCTCACCGTGGCGAATCAGTACGATTTTGTGCAATGTGGGATACTCCGTAGATCAGCGGGAGCCCCGATTTTACGCGCTTTATAGAAAACCGCGTAGTTGGTGATCATCGAGATCTGCCCAAAGGGTCTGTAGAGCCTCCGGGTTGAGCGTTCTATCGGACTGGCTACCAAACTGTTTACTGTGCCCCCTATCATAATCGGGCCAGTCTGTGCCGGGCTCGCCGGATTCCGCGAAATTCAACCAGGCATCCCGCATGGATTCACTAAGGGGGTGGGGCTCGGCTTCCCCACCGTAAAAATGTGCCAGATCCTCTGCGGCGTGTGTGCCAAATACAAAGCCCAGCTCGGCGGCGTGGCAGGCCCCTAACAAGGGCTGTGCGCTCAACGGGTGGGTAAAGTGATAGTGATACCGTTTTCCCTGATGGGCACCGAGTAGCCTCAGTCCAGGAACGGTAAATACCATATCGGTTAACATCAGGTTCCAGGTGCGGCTCCACAGTGGCCATGGATTCTCCGGCATGGACTCCGCGCGCGCGCGGTAGTACTCCAGTAGTGGGGCAATCTTGGCTTCTGGAATGACATGCTGTAAGTGGCCGCGGATTTGCTGGTCGTCCAGGGTAAACGTCTCCGGTCGTGCAGCACTGAAAAGATTCCATTCGTCGCTATTGCTTCCCACCATCATCGCGACATTCGCCGCCGCGGGGTTTTTCAAGGCGTCCACCGGGGCGCTCTGCAGGAACTGTCCATCCTGAACAGGCTTGAATGGCAGGTGCCCCCAGCGCTGATCTGTGCAGGGGGCGTCAATAATGGCCGCTTGTGCCTTCAATAGCTGTGGTACGGTGAGCGTGTGTATGGGCGCTCGGCTGTCACTGTGTAGCGCTTCCAGAAAAGACTCTGCCAACTGGGTTGCGTGTTCCGGTTGATGGTAAACACCCGGATTGCCGCTCTGCACAATTGCTTTATGAAACAGATTGCCGCACAGAGGCTCGCGTTGCTGAGGGCAGGCGGAGAATAGCGAAGCGATGCTCATCGCACCAGCGGACTCGCCAAACAAGGTAATGTTGGCGGGGTCGCCGCCAAACGCGCTGATATTCTCCTGCACCCAGCGCAGTGCCGCCAGTTGATCCATCAGGCCTTCGTTACCTGTGGCTGGCAGGTCGCTAATGTCACATAAGCGCAGAAAGCCGAACACGCCCAACCGGTAATTCAACGTTACCACCAGGGCGCGGCCACTTGCTGCCAGGTACTTGCCGTCGTAAAGCGCCTGACTACCTGAGCCGAGGTAAAAGGAACCACCGTGAATCCACACCATGACTGGCAGCTTTTCCTGTTGGGGGCTCAGGGGTGCGTAGATATTCAGGTAAAGGCAGTCTTCTGATTCCGGTTGCTCTCCGTTGGGACCACGAATTTCAAACAGAGATGATGGGTTTTGTGGCGCAGGCATACCATAGCGAGTTGCCTCCAGTACATCATGCCACGGGGATAGTGGCTGAGGTGCCCGCCAGCGCAGCTCATCTACGGGCGGGCGAGCATAGGGAATCCCCAGAAACTGCTTTACCGAAAGTTGATCGTCCAATTTTCCCCGGATTGCGCCACAGGGCGCTTCTACCAATAGACTGTCGTTTCTCGGGTGCTGCATCAGTGTTGTGTCCTGCGTAGTAGTCATTTCCAGCAACTGGCGATAGTGACGTGGATTCAAGTGTCGGGCAGGTGCTGTCTTAGGTCACTCTCAGTATAGAAGCTGTCATATTTGGGAATTCGGGCACCATTTGTGAAAGAAATGTTTCTGTCGATTCGCCGAAAATTACGGTTGCATCGGTCAACTGTTGAGATATGATTAAAAAGTAACTGTCCTGTTGTCATCGAAACGCTCATAGTGACGATCACCGTTGAGCGGCTTTCAATCAGAGCATTCAATCTATGTTGATCAAATTATTTGGCACTGCCCCTGTACGTCTGCGTCACCTTTTCGTGACTGCAGATAGCGCTGTGTCTGATGATCAGCGAAATGTTCTGGCTTGTCCTGTGGCTCACACTATATCCGCGGGCGCACTACCTACTCTTCTATGCGCCTATTCCGTGGGCACCGGCTTTTCCGTCATGGCGCATGTACGTGCTGCCATTGCGTGTACCGCACGCAAACTGCGTAAGGCCCGTAAATTGTTAACCTGACAGTCAAACTGAATCGTACTGGAGGGTTTTCCCAAGACTCTCCACAGAAAACCCGGAGAGCCTTGGCCTCCGGGTTTTTTTTGCCGCTAATTTGGGAGAAATCGGCATGGACAGGCAGTGGTGGCAATCGCTTTATGGCTTACCGCCTTTGATATGGGTCGTATTGATTGGCAGTTTTTTCGGTCGTGGTACCTACTTTATGGTGTGGCCTTTTCTCGCTGTAATGCTGCATCAAAAGTTCGCACTAGGCCCTGGGGTGATCGGTGCGGTACTCAGTATCTCGGCAATGTGTGCCGCGGTGCTTGGCTTTTATACTGGATCTCTATCTGATCGGTTCGGTCGAAAAATTCTGCTTCTAGCCGGCACCTTTATCAATGTGATCGCCTTCTTCTTACTTGCGGTGGCCGATAGCATTGAGGGGTTCGTGGTGGCAATTACGCTGAGTGCAGTAGGGCGCTCGGTATGGGAACCACCCGCCATGGCGATGTTTGGTGATCTGATTTCCGATACGCGTGTGCGAGAACTGGCGCTGCAGTTTCGCTATTTTCTGATCAATGCGGGGAGTGCCCTGGGGCCAATGATCGGCGTATGGGTGGGAATCAGTGCTCAGCAGACAACATTCAGTATCACAGCACTGAGTTACCTCGGGCTGTTTGTTGCTTTCATGTGGGCCTTTGCGTCTATACGACCAGGATCTGAGACCCCCAAGGGGACGGCTGGCAGTTCAAGCTTTGCCAGTACCGTGCGGGTGCTTGCGCGAGATAAAGTATTTCTGGTGACAATTTCCGCGAATATTCTCGCCTTGTTTATCTATGCTCACATGGACTCGAGCCTGATCCAGTACCTGACAGTCAATGATGCGCCCGGTATCGTGTCGCTCATTTCCAGCATGATTCTGATAAATGCGCTGACCATCGTGTTCTTGCAGTTCCCCTTGTTGCGCTTGATGCGCGATCTGGAGGTTAATCACCGCATTATTTTTGGACTCATGGTGTTGGCGTTGGGGCAGGTTTGGTTTGCATTCAACCCAATCCAATGGTTTTACGGCTGGCTCGGAGCGACATTTCTCATCAGTGTGGCAGAGGCAATTCTGTTTCCAAATATGAGTGTGCAAATAGATCGTATGGCGCCTGCAAATCTTCGAGGTAGCTACTTTGGTGCTACCAGCCTGTATGCATTCGGTTGGTCGAGTGCGCCATTGGTCGGCGGTATTACCATTCAGTATTGGGGCGGGCAGGTGTTATATCTGGCAACCTTCATCTTGTGTCTTGTGGTTATGCTTTTGTACGTGTTTGCGTCCAAAGTTGCTGCGCTTCCTGTAGCGGCTGCACCGATCTCCGATGACGCCGTGACCAGCCACGGGGATGAGTCTGAAGAAAAAGCTCGCGTTCAGTCCGTTTGCTAACCAGCCGTTCCCTGAATGGTTTCAGCCGCCTTTTATCTTAGCCCCCGAACAGGGGGCTTCTTCTTAATGGAAGAGATGCTCGGCAGACTCCTCTATTGGCGTTTCCTGTTCATAGGTGTCTGCAGCTATTTCGATGACAGGAGGGGCCCGGTGGCGTGAAGCCTCTTCTCCTGACGCTCTGAGGAACCGAGCGTCGATGAAGTTCTGATTAATTTGTGAGCAGTGTCAGATTTCGAGGCGGGTATATTGAGATTCTGGCGCCAATATCTTCCTCGCCTGCATATATTCTTTTTTTTAGACGACCGCCCTTAACTTGAAAAATTCGAATAACTCATCCATACCAAAGTATGTGTGATTAAAAATTACACATATTGTGCAGGTGGTGATCGCTTCGGAGGTGTGGCTGTCATCACATTCTTTGGGGTCCATCAGAAAGCGATGGAAAGAAAAGGTATGCAGGATGCAAACCCAGGTAGTCGACAAGTCTAGCGGCGCCTTGAGTTCATTCGAATCCACCCACGTGGTTTTAGATGCACCAGGGTTCGTAAAACTCCAGTTAGCGCAAGATGAAATTCGCGCTTTCTCCAGGGCTGGGGACGATCTGATAGTTCAGCTCGCCTCTGGTGAAATAGTCACAATTGAGAATTTCTATCTCGCAGACGCGACCGATGCTCAAAGTGACCTGTTTTTGGAAGACCCTGATTCGGGTACGGTTCTGCTTGCGCAGAAAGGTGCAGACGGATCTATTTTCTCCATGGCACAGGTGAGCAGTAGCGCGGACCTGGCGGGGGTTGTTCCTCCCACGGGCGAAGTCGTTTGCCCTTGGGTATGGGCGGGGCTTTCGGCATTAGGGATTGCCGCCATCGCTCACGCGGTGGATGATGACAACGATGATAATAATGAGCGCGGAATATTTGAACCTTTCCTGAAGCCGACTCCGTTCGGACCCATCCCTGTGCCTCCCCCCGCCCCTCCTCCTGCACCGGATAGCGACGCAGACGCGGACTCCGATGCAGATGCCGACGCCGATGCGGATGCGGATGCCGATGCGGATGCCGATGCGGATGCGGATGCGGATGCCGATGCCGATGCCGATGCCGACGCAGACGCAGATGCCGATGCGGATGCCGATGCGGATGCGGATGCGGATGCCGATGCCGATGCCGATGCCGATGCCGACGCAGACGCAGATGCCGACGCAGATGCCGACGCAGATGCCGACGCAGACGCAGATGCCGATGCAGACGCAGATGCCGATGCAGACGCAGATGCCGATGCAGACGCAGACGCAGATGCCGATGCAGACGCAGATGCCGATGCAGACGCAGATGCCGATGCAGACGCAGACGCAGACGCAGACGCAGATGCCGATGCTGATGCCGATGCCGATGCTGATGCCGATGCCGATGCCGATGCCGATGCCGATGCCGATGCCGATGCCGATGCCGATGCCGATGCAGACGCCGATGCCGATGCCGACGCAGACGCCGATTCGGATGCCGATGCCGATGCCGATGCCGATGCAGATGCCGACGCTGACGCCGACGCTGACGCCGACGCTGACGCCGACGCTGACGCCGATGCGGATGCTGACGCCGATGCCGACGCTGATGCTGATGCCGATGCGGATGCCGATGCCGATGCCGACTGCGACAAGGAATGTGAAATCAATGTCAATGTCGACGTAGAGCTCGAATGTGACGCTGACGCCGATTCAGATGCAGATGCAGACGCGGATTCAGATAGTGATTTCGAGTATTCGTTTGATTTTGTATACAAGGGAAGTGAGTTCGACGTCGATATTGAGATTGATTTTGACAAGGTGATAAACGAGGAGACTTGCGAGCTAAATTTGGACGTTGATATTGATATCGCGTACTCGCTAGTTGACCAATACGGCAACCCGATTCCATGCCCAGATCCGTTAACGGAAGAGCACATAGAAACTCTGATGGAAGAAAGTATCGAGCTGGGCCTCGAATCGGTACTTGGTATCTATTTTAGGAATGAATGCTGTTGTGAGGACCCGTTTAATACGGCCGTTGAGAGCGGTACACAGGACGTCGCCGCCATTGGTTTAGGGGACTTATTAGTTGATTATTTCGACAGTCACGAAGCATTTGAACCATCACTAGATCTGCTGAGTACCGGTACTCTGTCTAATTTGCCGGACGACTCTTCGTCGGAAGTGGTGGCGATTGAATTTCATGACACTACCGAAAGTCTTTGGCAGCAAGGCGGTGTACACGAGTTCTGACAAAGATTGATCAACATGGCCGACTACTTTGGCGCCACAAGCACCGGGCTAAAAACCCGGTGCTTTTTTATTGAGCTAAACTTTATGCGGCAATAGAAATAAATTTCCGCACAGGGCCCAAGAGCGCAGGGTCGCCAGAAAGCGATTCAGTTGCGGCACAAAAAAGTGAATAAATGTGAGCCAGCGATACGATCACCGCAAGCTACGGATGGCTGAGCGTCGTAATGACCGCCAACCCCATTTTCTTCTACCGTTTCTGGTCTCTAGCCTGATTGTGGGCGCTTCCGTCGCAATAGCCGACAGCGCCGCGCAGATTGAAACGGAGTCCATCAGCCCGGGTCAGCTCCAGGGCGAAGTGAGCGTTAATCCGCTATTCAACGCACAACCACTCAATCCGGGGATCTCATCGAGTACCGCCAGCCTGCAGATAAACATGACAAATGCTGTCCAGCAGGCGGTGGGGTGGCATCCGGCAGTTGGCGAATCTGTGGGTGAACTACACCGCCAACAGGAGAATATCCGCGCCGCTCGCGCTGGCTATTTCCCACAAGTCAGTGTCGGTGTCGTAGGAGGGTATGAAACAGAGAACGAAGGAAATGGAGATGGTCACGCAGTACAGCTGTACGTATCTCAGGTCCTTTATGATTTCGGGAAAATCGCGGGCAGCGTCGACGCCGCCACCGCTGGGGCAAGGGCATCCCAGGCACGTGTTTTACAACAAATAGATACGATTGCACGTGATACCGCGCAAGCGGCGATTGAGGTTCTCCGTTACCAATCTCTCGTCGATTCTGCCGACGCGCAGATCGAGGGTGTTTCAGCGATTTCCAACCTGGTAACCATGCGCAACCAACGTGGTGCGAGCTCGCGGTCAGATGTCCTGCAGGCACAAGCGCGTATCGAATCTGCAAGGGCTAACCGTCAGCAGACCATCGCCCAACTTAATCGGTGGCGCAGTGTTTTGCAGAATCTGATGGGCGTGGAGCAACCTGTTGTTTTGAAAAACGGCGTTCCCCAGTCGATTGTCAATGGCTGCTCGGTAGACCCTCTGCAGGCGAACGCAGCACCTGCGGTACTGGTCGCAGAAGCCGAACGTGCCGAAGCGGTAGCACAATTGAAAGAGGCGCGCGCGCAATCGTGGCCGACTCTCTCCCTGGACGGAAGTGTGAATAGCTATCTGGATCAGGAGTATGTGGACGTGAACGCCCTAAATGATCATGAAAGTGCCATATTTCTGAACCTGTCGATGCCCATCTATCAGGGGGGGCGACTATATGCGAATCGCGACGCCGCGAACTTCGCGATGCGTTCAGCGGAAGCGGCCAAAGATAATGCCCGTCTTGCTGTCGCCCGGGATCTTCGGATCGCCCAAAGTCAGAGCGTAGGACTGGAGCGCAGCCTGAATATCCTCGATGCCCGCCTGCATGCAATCGAAGAAACCCGGGATTTATACAGAAAACAGTACTCTGCACTGGGGACACGGACGTTGGTTGAGCTACTGAACTCGGAGGAAGAGGTTCAACAGGCTCGCATTGAAAAAAGTAATACACAATATGATCTATATAGCCTGCAGGTAGATTGCCTGTACACCGTGGGGCAAGTCCGCCGCGCCTTTCATCTTGATGGTCGACAGGTACAGGGTGTAGAAATTCTGCCGTGAATAAGCGCCGGATACGTAAGGGGCATTTCGTCAGAGCAATCTAAGGGTGAGTCGGAGTTTTATGAAAAATGCTGAGCCGTTGAATACTGATTATTCGCCCTGGCTGGCTGCTGTATTATCGGTGGCGAAATACTATCGTCTGGATTTTTCCGCTGAAAATGTGCGTATTGCCGGAAACTGGAGTGGCGAAGAAACTACGGAAAGCGTCATCCGAAGTATGGCCCGACAAGCGGGTTTGGTCGTCCGCTTCACTACCTTTAATTCAAGCATGTTGTCGCCATGGCGCTTGCCGTTGGTCGTGCAACTCAAGGGCGGCCAGGTCGGTGTGATTGAGGCGATCGACGGCGACGGTAAAGTCGCGCTCGCATTCAGCGGTGATGAGGGCGCCAACACCTCCGTGGATGCTGAGATCCTGAAGAAAGAGGTTACATCGGTGGTCGTTTTAAGACCGTCGAGCAATGTCGCGGATGTACGTGTTGATGATTATATCAAGCCACAGGAAAAGCACTGGTTTCGATCGATCATATTGAGAGACCTCAAACCGTATGGTCATGTGGTTATTGCTACAACCGCAGCAAATATTCTGGCGCTTGCGGGTATCCTCTTCTCCAAGCAGGTATACGACCGCGTCATACCTGCAGAATCCATGCCCACACTGTATGTGCTCTTTATCGGTGTCGTAATCGCCATTGTTTTCACCTTTCTGTTACAGGTAACACGAATAAAGATCACGGATCTTCTGGGTAAACGCGCTGATATTCGCGTGTCTGACCTGGTATACGGCCATGCGGTGCGATTGCGCAACAGTGCGAAGCCGAAATCGACCGGCGTATTTATTTCGCAG
Organism: Microbulbifer elongatus; assembly: GCF_021165935.1. Classification (NCBI taxonomy): domain Bacteria; kingdom Pseudomonadati; phylum Pseudomonadota; class Gammaproteobacteria; order Cellvibrionales; family Microbulbiferaceae; genus Microbulbifer; species Microbulbifer elongatus. The sequence goes on from NZ_CP088953.1 coordinate 2,172,270, forward strand.
ATCAAAGAGCTTGAACGGGTTCGGGAAATGGTTACCTCGACCACCATTCTCGCCCTGGCAGACTTTCCGTTCTTTTTCCTTTTTCTGTTTGTCATGTGGTATGTGGCGGGTCCCCTGGCGCTGGTGCCATTGGGTGCTCTGGTGCTATTAGTAATACCCGGGCTGCTCGCGCAGAAGAAGCTTTCCAGCCTGGTCGCGGAGGCAAATCGGGAATCGGCCCTCAGAAACGCAATGTTGGTTGAAACCATTCAGGGAATGGAAGATATCAAGGCACTACAGGCTGAGCAGCGGTTCCAGCAGCAATGGAACCACTACAACGCGGTAACCTCTGAGGCGAGCCTCAAGCTTCGTAATCTGATTGGGCGGCTGACAACCTGGACGCAGAATATCCAGACGTCTGTATTTGCTGTCGTGGTCCTGATCGGCGCGCCGATGGTAATGGCTGGCGATTTGACCACGGGTTCTCTGGTTGCGGCATCTATATTGGGCTCTCGGATGATGGCGCCCATGTCACAGATCACTCAGGTGCTGAGTCGCTGGCAGCAGGCAAAGTACGCCCTTAAAGGGTTGGATCAGATAATGCAGCTACCGGTGGATCATCCGCAGGGGAGCAAGCGGGTGCATATTCCCAATATTGCCGGCAATTTTACGTTGACGCAGGCAGTCTTCAAGTACAGCGCAGACTGTGCCTTGCCAGCACTCACAGTATCGAAACTGCATATCCGTGCTGGGGAAAAAATCGCTGTGCTTGGCCGAAATGGCGCAGGTAAGTCAACCTTGCTACAAGGATTGTCCGGCATTCTCGAGGCAAACCAAGGTGAGATTACCCTTGAGAATGTAAGTTTGGCGCATATTGATCCAGCGGATACACGACGGGATATCGGGTTACTGACGCAAAATTCGAGTCTTTTTCACGGTACATTGAGAGAAAACATCACGCTGGGAGCCCCCGGTGCGACGGACCGGGAAATTGTGGCGGCACTGGATATGTCCGGAGCATTGGAGTTCGTTCGCAAGCTGTCGAAAGGGTTGGATCACATGGTGCTCGAAGGTGGTCTCGGGATGTCTGGTGGGCAGCGTCAATCGTTACTGCTGGCCCGGCTGTTCATTCGCGACCCGAGTGTTGTGCTGCTGGATGAGCCCACTGCATCGCTCGATGATATGACCGAAAAGCGCTTTATAAGAAAACTGCAAAAGTGGGCGCACGGTAGAACGCTGATAGTTGCTACGCATCGAAGCAGCACTTTGCAGCTGGCGGACCGAATTCTAGTGGTCGAGAATGGCGAGCTGGTTCTCGATGCACCGAAGGAGGATGCGTTGAGCCGGCTGGCACAGGCGAGCTCTCGCGCGACCCGTAGTAAGGAGGTAGTTGGCTGATGACTGACAATTCCGATAAACATTCATCGTCCGAACGTGCCGTCGGTAGTATTAGTGAACAGGATTTCGTTCCCGCGTCGATTGGTACTGTTCATGACAAAGCGCGTAGTGCAAGTAGTGTTGCCATTCTGGAAGCTGATTTTCAGAATGCTGGTGCGCACTTCAATGTGGAGTTGGACGACGCTCGGCTGACAAAGTCGACTCGTATTGTATGGATATTTTTGTTGCTGCTGGTAACTCTTATTACTTGGTCGTATTTTGCGGAAGTGGATGAGGTTTCTAGAGGGAGTGGGAAAGTAATACCGACGTCCCGTGCCCAGATCATCCAGTCCCTGGAAGGGGGGATTCTCGCGGAACTCAAGGTAATGGAGGGGGATATCGTCGAGCAAGGACAGGTCATCGCACAACTTGATCCCACAAAAATTCGCTCCAATGTCAATGAGAGTGAAGCACGATTTCGCGCGGCGTTGGCTAGTGCGGCTAGATTAAGTGCAGAGGTGAGCGGTCGGAAGCTGATTTTTCCCGAAGAGCTTGCTGGATACCAGAATCTGATCGCTAAAGAGAAAAAGCTCTACACTATCCGCCAGAATGGATTACAGGATGCGTTGGAAAGCTTGCAGGAATCGCTGAGCCTGGTAAAAAGTGAATTGAAGATAACCCGGGACCTTGTAGAGTCAGGCGCAGCGAGTAGTGTGGAGGTGCTTCGGCTAAGTCGCCAAAAATCCGAACTTGAGCTGAAGATTAAGGAAGCGAAATCCGAGTATATGGTTCAGGCGAGGGAAGAGCTAGCGAGCGTCAGCGCGGAGGTTGAAGCACTTAGGTCTATTATTGAGGGGCGGTCAGACTCTCTGACGCGGTTGACGCTAAAGTCACCGGTGCGGGGCATTGTCAAAGATATCGCCGTCACAACGATTGGCGGAGTAATACCGCCGAATGGTCATTTGATGGAGATCGTACCTCTGGATGACCGTCTGTTGGTAGAGGCAAAGATTTCGCCAAGAGATATCGCCTACATACACCCAGGTCAAAGTGCGAAAGTTAAAATTACCGCGTACGACTATTCTATTTTTGGCGGTCTGGAAGGAAAGGTTGTTACGATTTCCCCCGATACGATTCAGGATGAGAACAAGCCGGACGAGTACTATTACCATGTTACCATCCTGACGGACGCGCCTGCCCTAATTAACAAGTCCGGTAAAAAGTTTCCAATCGTTCCAGGGATGATTGCTTCAGTAGATATAAAGACTGGTGCAAAAACTATATTTGATTATCTTGTTAAGCCAATTAATCAAGCGGGGGAAGCTTTGCGAGAGCGTTAATTCGTAACTGATCTAGCTACTTGAGTCTATTTACCCGCTTTCACATATCGGGGTGCCCTTAGAGTAGGCCCCAAAAACTCATCTTTTCCATACTGCTTTACACACTGACTGTTCCCAACATCCTTATCTGTCTTTTTTCTCTGCCTGTTTTTTGATCGATTGATCAAATTTCTCGCCGTTTTCTTATGAGATGCGAATTGTGTCAATCGTTCGACCTTTCAGTCTCATGCCTCAATTATTTACTAGGCTGTTAAAAACTTGGCCTATTTCCAGGCTGGTAACCATTGGTAGGGAATAAATCCAACTTCGGGCGTACTACCAATTCTCTTTAAAAGTGTTCTGTCGGTGGAGCTGAAGATTAATGCGGTGCTGCGGCTGCTTCGAAAAATAAACTTTCTATAGCTAGGTGATGAATATGAAGGTTCAGGTAGTCACAAAATCCAGTGGCAATGTCGAAGAGTTTGATGGAGCTTCCCTGGCATTAAATGAGCCGGGAATAGTCAAGCTGTCTTTGACGGAAGATGAAGTACAAAGCTACACACGATCTGGTAATGATTTAATTGTTCAGCTGGTTTCCGGGGAGTTCGTAACGATTCACGGATTCTTTTCACCAGCCGGAGATAACACAAAAAGCGACCTTTTTCTGCAAGATCCTGGTTCGGATGAAGTGCTACTTGCTCATTTCAGTGAAGAAGGCAGTTTCTTCTCAACCTCGCTGGTGAGTAGCAGCACCGATCTGGCCGGCGTGGTACCTGGCAGTCAGCAGGTTTGCCCGTGGGTTTGGGCGGCGCTGTCCGCTATAGGTATCGCTGCCATTGCGGATGCGGTTGATGACGATGATGACAACGACAGAAACAATGGAAATGGGAGAGAAGGACGAGATACCTTCGAGCCATTTACCCCGACCGCTTTTTCTGCTCCTCCCCCTGTAGATAGCCCACCAGCTGTAGACGCACCGCCCCCATCCGAGCCGCCAGCGCCTCCACCGCCGGATGGGGACGCCGATGCGGATTCAGATGCGGACGCTGATGCCGATGCCGATGCCGATGCCGATGCGGATGCCGATGCGGATGCGGATGCTGACGCCGACGCGGATGCGGATGCCGATGCCGACGCCGACGCCGATGCCGATGCGGATGCGGACGCCGATGCAGACGCTGACGCGGATGCCGACGCGGATGCAGACGCAGATGCAGATGCCGACGCGGATGCGGATGCCGATGCGGATGCTGACGCGGATGCTGATGCCGACGCCGATGCAGATGCCGACGCGGATGCCGATGCAGATGCCGATGCCGACGCCGATGCGGATGCCGATGCGGATGCTGACGCTGATGCTGATGCTGATGCTGATGCAGATGCCGACGCGGATGCTGATGCCGATGCCGATGCCGACGCTGATGCGGATGCCGACGCGGATGCGGATGCCGATGCAGATGCAGATGCCGACGCGGATGCCGATGCCGACGCTGATGCCGATGCCGATGCCGATGCTGACGCCGACGCTGATGCGGATGCGGATGCTGACGCTGACGCTGATGCGGATGCGGATGCGGATGCGGATGCGGATGCTGATGCGGACGCGGACGCGGATGCGGATGCCGATGCCGACGCGGATGCGGATGCGGATGCGGATGCTGACGCCGACGCCGACGCCGACGCCGACGCCGACGCGGACGCTGATGCCGACGCTGATGCTGATGCCGACGCTGATGCCGACGCTGATGCTGATGCCGACGCTGATGCGGATGCCGACGCTGATGCGGATGCCGACGCTGATGCGGATGCCGACACTGATGCGGATGCTGACGCTGATGCGGATGCGGATGCGGATGCGGATGCCGATGCTGACGCTGATGCAGATGCTGACGCGGATGCGGATGCTGACGCCGACGCCGACGCCGACGCCGACGCCGATGCCGACGCAGATGCCGATGCGGACGCTGACGCGGATGCCGATGCGGACGCCGATGCAGATGCCGACGCAGATGCCGATGCGGACGCCGACGCCGATGCAGATGCCGACGCCGACGCCGATGCGGACGCTGATGCCGATGCCGATGCCGATGCAGATGCCGACGCAGATGCCGATGCGGACGCCGACGCCGATGCAGATGCGGACGCCGATGCGGACGCGGATGCCGATGCGGATGCCGACGCCGACGCCGACGCCGATGCGGACGCCGACGCAGATGCGGATGCGGATGCGGATGCCGACGCTGACGCTGACGCGGATGCGGATGCTGACGCTGACGCTGATGCAGATGCCGACGCCGACGCCGATGCCGATGCGGATGCAGACGCGGATGCTGATGCCGATGCCGATGCCGATGCTGACGCGGATGCCGATGCAGACGCTGATGCGGATGCCGATGCAGACGCTGATGCCGATGCAGACGCTGATGCCGATGCAGATGCGGATGCTGACGCCGACGCCGACGCCGATGCCGATGCCGATGCCGATGCCGATGCCGATGCCGATGCCGATGCCGATGCCGATGCCGATGCGGATGCGGATGCAGATGCTGACGCCGACGCTGATGCAGATGCAGATGCAGATGCTGACGCCGACGCTGATGCAGATGCAGATGCAGATGCGGATGCCGATGCCGATGCCGATGCCGATGCAGATGCCGACGCCGATGCGGACGCTGATGCCGATGCGGATGCCGATGCGGATGCTGACGCTGATGCAGATGCAGATGCAGATGCGGATGCCGATGCGGACGCGGATGCAGATGCCGACGCCGATGCGGATGCCGATGCGGATGCTGACGCCGACGCCGACGCCGATGCCGATGCGGATGCAGATGCTGACGCCGACGCGGATGCCGATGCTGATGCCGATGCCGATGCCGATGCCGACGCCGACGCCGACGCCGACGCCGACGCCGATGCTGATGCCGATGCCGATGCCGATGCCGATGCCGATGCCGACGCGGATGCCGATGCTGATGCGGACGCTGACGCTGACGCTGACGCTGACGCTGACGCGGATGCCGATGCCGATGCGGATGCTGACGCCGACGCTGATGCCGATGCCGATGCCGATGCCGATGCCGATGCCGATGCCGATGCAGATGCCGATGCAGATGCCGATGCGGATGCGGATGCTGACGCCGACGCCGATGCTGACGCCGATGCCGATGCCGATGCCGATGCCGATGCCGACGCCGATGCAGATGCGGACGCAGATGCGGACGCTGACGCCGACGCGGATGCCGATGCCGACGCGGATGCGGACGCCGACGCGGATGCGGATGCCGATGCCGACGCCGATGCGGATGCCGATGCCGATGCCGATGCGGATGCGGATGCTGACGCCGACGCTGATGCCGACGCGGATGCGGACGCAGATGCGGATGCTGACGCGGACGCTGATGCCGACGCGGATGCGGACGCAGATGCGGATGCTGACGCGGACGCCGATGCTGACGCCGATGCCGATGCCGATGCCGATGCCGATGCCGACGCCGATGCAGATGCGGACGCAGATGCGGACGCTGACGCCGACGCGGATGCCGATGCCGACGCGGATGCGGACGCCGACGCGGATGCGGATGCCGATGCCGACGCCGATGCGGATGCCGATGCCGATGCGGACGCAGATGCGGATGCTGACGCGGACGCTGATGCTGATGCAGATGCCGATGCCGATGCCGATGCTGATGCCGATGCTGATGCTGATGCCGATGCGGATGCCGATGCTGACGCCGACGCCGACGCCGATGCTGACGCGGATTTCGAGCTTGTAGATGTAAATGACGAAGCGGTTCTGCAGTGTGAGATCACGCTAGAGGCCGAAGCTACTCCGGATACTGACAGTGACTCTCAGTTGGATGTCGCAGGTATCACTATCGCGGATCTGGCAAGCCTGAATATCGGCACAGGTCACCCTCTTGTTGAGTTCGGTCTGGACGAAGACACGAACGAAACAGTATTTGACCTAGATATATCCGGGGTGCTGGGAATTGGTGTACTTAATGACTACGTCTTGATCGTCGAGCGATTTGAAGGCGGGTCATGGGAGCGTGTTGATGATGCTGAAAACAATCTTGATGGCGGTCTGCTGTCTCTCAGCGTGCTGGGCTTGGGCGGGACGTCTGGCCAGGTAACACTGGAGAACCTGGAGCCCGGATCATATCGCGCAACCCTGGTTCCGGATCCTGACCTTATCGACGTCAGCGTAGGTATTACGCGAAGCATTGACGTGACAGCTACAGACTTTACAGAAATTGAAAGCATCGTCGGAAGTGTGAATGCGGAAGACAATTTCATTACACAGTCGGCTAGTGGTGATACGAGCAACCTGGAAGTTCAGTCGGTAACCTTCGATGGAAATTTGGTAACACCTAGCGGTGGCGAGATCGAAATAGAAGGTGATTACGGTACGCTGGTAATGCAGACGGACGGTAGTTACGTCTATACGCCTGATGAAGAGTCTGGCAGTGCCGGTACAGATACTTTCTCTGTAACCGTTGTTGATACGGAAACCAATGAAACCTTGTCTGCAAATCTGATCATCGAGGTTACGAAAGAAGTTATTCCTGATGACGGCGACGCCGACGCCGACGCCGATGCGGATGCCGACGCAGATGCCGACGCAGATGCCGACGCCGATGCCGATGCTGACGCCGATGCCGACGCCGACGCCGACGCCGATGCTGATGCTGATGCTGATGCCGATGCCGATGCCGATGCCGATGCCGATGCCGATGCCGATGCCGATGCCGACGCGGATGCCGATGCTGATGCGGACGCTGACGCTGACGCGGATGCCGATGCCGATGCCGATGCCGATGCCGATGCTGACGCTGATGCTGACGCTGACGCTGACGCTGACGCTGATGCCGATGCGGATGCCGATGCAGACGCTGATGCGGATGCGGATGCGGATGCGGATGCGGACGCAGATGCGGATGCGGATGCTGACGCTGATGCGGATGCGGATGCGGATGCGGATGCGGACGCTGATGCGGATGCGGATGCCGATGCGGATGCCGATGCGGATGCTGACGCGGATGCCGACGCCGACGCCGACGCCGACGCTGACGCCGATGCAGATGCAGATGCAGATGCAGATGCTGACGCCGACGCCGACGCCGATGCCGATGCCGATGCCGATGCCGATGCCGATGCCGATGCCGATGCCGACGCCGATGCAGATGCGGACGCAGATGCGGACGCTGACGCCGACGCCGATGCCGACGCCGATGCGGATGCCGATGCCGATGCGGACGCAGATGCGGATGCTGACGCGGACGCTGATGCAGATGCAGATGCAGATGCAGATGCAGATGCCGATGCCGATGCCGATGCCGATGCCGATGCCGATGCCGATGCCGATGCGGATGCGGATGCTGACGCCGACGCCGATGCCGATGCCGATGCTGATGCCGATGCTGATGCCGATGCCGATGCTGACGCCGACGCCGATGCCGATGCCGATGCCGATGCCGATGCTGATGCCGATGCTGATGCTGATGCCGATGCGGATGCCGATGCTGACGCCGACGCCGACGCCGATGCTGACGCGGATTTCGAGCTTGTAGATGTAAATGACGAAGCGGTTCTGCAGTGTGAGATCACGCTAGAGGCCGAAGCTACTCCGGATACTGACAGTGACTCTCAGTTGGATGTCGCAGGTATCACTATCGCGGATCTGGCAAGCCTGAATATCGGCACAGGTCACCCTCTTGTTGAGTTCGGTCTGGACGAAGACACGAACGAAACAGTATTTGACCTAGATATATCCGGGGTGCTGGGAATTGGTGTACTTAATGACTACGTCTTGATCGTCGAGCGATTTGAAGGCGGGTCATGGGAGCGTGTTGATGATGCTGAAAACAATCTTGATGGCGGTCTGCTGTCTCTCAGCGTGCTGGGCTTGGGCGGGACGTCTGGCCAGGTAACACTGGAGAACCTGGAGCCCGGATCATATCGCGCAACCCTGGTTCCGGATCCTGACCTTATCGACGTCAGCGTAGGTATTACGCGAAGCATTGACGTGACAGCTACAGACTTTACAGAAATTGAAAGCATCGTCGGAAGTGTGAATGCGGAAGACAATTTCATTACACAGTCGGCTAGTGGTGATACGAGCAACCTGGAAGTTCAGTCGGTAACCTTCGATGGAAATTTGGTAACACCTAGCGGTGGCGAGATCGAAATAGAAGGTGATTACGGTACGCTGGTAATGCAGACGGACGGTAGTTACGTCTATACGCCTGATGAAGAGTCTGGCAGTGCCGGTACAGATACTTTCTCTGTAACCGTTGTTGATACGGAAACCAATGAAACCTTGTCTGCAAATCTGATCATCGAGGTTACGAAAGAAGTTATTCCTGATGACGGCGACGCCGACGCCGATGCGGATGCCGACGCAGATGCCGACGCAGATGCCGACGCCGATGCCGATGCTGACGCCGATGCCGACGCCGACGCCGACGCCGATGCTGATGCTGATGCTGATGCCGATGCCGATGCCGATGCCGATGCCGATGCCGATGCCGATGCCGACGCGGATGCCGATGCTGATGCGGACGCTGACGCTGACGCTGACGCTGACGCGGATGCCGATGCCGATGCCGATGCCGATGCCGATGCCGATGCTGACGCTGATGCTGACGCTGACGCTGACGCTGATGCCGATGCGGATGCCGATGCAGACGCTGATGCGGATGCGGATGCGGATGCGGATGCGGACGCAGATGCGGATGCGGATGCTGACGCTGATGCGGATGCGGATGCGGATGCGGATGCGGACGCTGATGCGGATGCGGATGCGGATGCCGATGCGGATGCCGATGCGGATGCTGACGCGGATGCCGACGCCGACGCTGACGCCGATGCAGATGCAGATGCAGATGCAGATGCTGACGCCGACGCCGACGCCGATGCCGATGCCGATGCCGATGCCGATGCCGATGCCGACGCCGATGCAGATGCGGACGCAGATGCGGACGCTGACGCCGACGCCGATGCCGACGCCGATGCGGATGCCGATGCCGATGCGGACGCAGATGCGGATGCTGACGCGGACGCTGATGCAGATGCAGATGCAGATGCAGATGCCGATGCCGATGCCGATGCCGATGCCGATGCCGATGCCGATGCCGATGCGGATGCGGATGCTGACGCCGACGCCGATGCCGATGCCGATGCTGATGCCGATGCTGATGCCGATGCCGATGCTGACGCCGACGCCGATGCCGATGCCGATGCCGATGCCGATGCCGATGCCGATGCGGATGCAGATGCTGACGCCGACGCGGATGCTGATGCGGACGCAGATGCCGACGCCGATGCTGACGCGGATTTCGAGCTTGTAGATGTAAATGACGAAGCGGTTCTGCAGTGTGAGATCACGCTAGAGGCCGAAGCTACTCCGGATACTGACAGTGACTCTCAGTTGGATGTCGCAGGTATCACTATCGCGGATCTGGCAAGCCTGAATATCGGCACAGGTCACCCTCTTGTTGAGTTCGGTCTGGACGAAGACACGAACGAAACAGTATTTGACCTAGATATATCCGGGGTGCTGGGAATTGGTGTACTTAATGACTACGTCTTGATCGTCGAGCGATTTGAAGGCGGGTCATGGGAGCGTGTTGATGATGCTGAAAACAATCTTGATGGCGGTCTGCTGTCTCTCAGCGTGCTGGGCTTGGGCGGAACGTCTGGCCAGATAACACTGGAGAATCTGGAGCCCGGATCATATCGCGCAACGCTGGTTCCGGATCCTGACCTTATCGACGTCAGCGTGGGTATTACGCGAAGCATTGACGTAACAGCTACAGACTTTACGGAACTTGAAAGCATCGTCGGAAGTGTGAATGCGGAAGACAATTTCATTACACAGTCGGCTAGTGGTGATACGAGCAACCTGGAAGTTCAGTCGGTAACCTTCGATGGAAATTTGGTAACACCTAGCGGTGGCGAGATCGAAATAGAAGGTGATTACGGTACGCTGGTAATGCAGACGGACGGTAGTTACGTCTATACGCCTGATGAAGAGTCTGGCAGTGCCGGTACAGATACTTTCTCTGTAACCGTTGTTGATACGGAAACCAATGAAACCTTGTCTGCAAATCTGATCATCGAGGTTACGAAAGAAGTTATTCCTGATGACGGCGACGCCGATGCGGATGCAGACGCAGACGCTGATGCAGATGCCGACGCCGACGCCGATGCGGATGCGGATGCGGATGCGGACGCCGATGCCGACGCCGATGCCGATGCCGATGCCGACGCCGATGCCGATGCCGATGCCGATGCCGATGCCGATGCTGACGCCGATTCCGACGCCGACGCCGATGCCGATGCGGATGCAGATGCCGACGCCGATGCCGATGCCGACGCCGACGCCGACGCCGATGCCGATGCCGATGCCGATGCCGACGCCGATTCGGATGCGGATGCCGACGCAGATGCCGATGCGGATGCGGATGCGGATGCGGATGCGGACGCAGATGCGGATGCGGATGCTGACGCTGATGCGGATGCGGATGCGGATGCGGATGCGGATGCGGATGCGGATGCGGATGCTGACGCGGACGCCGATGCCGATGCGGATGCCGATGCGGATGCTGACGCGGATGCCGACGCCGACGCCGACGCCGACGCCGACGCCGACGCCGACGCCGACGCCGACGCTGACGCCGATGCAGATGCAGATGCTGACGCCGACGCCGACGCCGACGCCGACGCCGATGCCGATGCCGACGCGGACGCAGATGCGGATGCCGACGCTGATGCTGATGCAGATGCCGACGCCGATGCGGATGCCGACGCTGACGCCGATGCCGACGCGGACGCCGACGCTGATGCAGATGCAGATGCAGATGCAGATGCCGACGCCGACGCCGATGCGGATACCGACGCTGACGCCGATGCGGATGCGGATGCGGATGCGGACGCCGACGCCGATGCTGATGCGGATGCTGATGCCGATGCCGATGCCGACGCCGACGCCGATGCGGACGCAGATGCCGACTTCGAGCTAGCGAATGTAGCCGGCAATGCTGCGGTCGAGTGTGAGATTACCTATGACGAGGAGCCGGTACCGGAAACAGATAGTGACACCGAGTTTGATGCATTGGGCGTCAGCATTGGCAGCCTCGTAAGTCTCGATATTGGAAGCGGCCACCCATTGGTCGAGTTCGGCTTGGATGAAAGCACTAATGAAACGGTGTTCGATCTCGAGATTAGCGGTGCGCTGGGAATCGGGGTTCTGAATCAGTATGTGCTGATTGTCGAGCGTTTCGAAGGTGGATCCTGGTCGCGGGTTGATGATGCCGAGAATAACCTGAGTGGAGGTTTGCTCTCACTTAGTGTGCTTGGTCTGGGTGGTACATCCGGTCAGGTAACCTTGGATAACCTGGATGCAGGTGAGTACCGAGCGACCCTGGTCCCGGATCCTGGTCTGATCAGTGTTGGTGTCGCGCTCACCCGTGATATATCTGTTACGGCAACGGATTTACTGGAAGTTGAGACCGTGGTCGGTAGCCAGACCGCGACTGGAAACTTCATCAGTGAATCCGCCAGTGGTGACACTACTAATCTCGAGATCCAGTCAGTCACTTTCAATGGAAACGAAGTCACGCCGACCGGCGGTGAGATAAACATTGCAGGTGATCATGGAAGTTTGGTGATACAGACTGACGGAAGCTATGTCTATACGCCGACGGAAGCTCTCGACAATGAGGGTACGGATGTGTTCAGTATTGAAGTAGTGGATACCGATACGAACCAAGCCTTGAGCGCCGATTTGAGCATCGAAGTAACCAAAGAGGTTGTGGCCTCCGGTGAGGCAGCCGTGAGTTCTTTCGCCATGGAAATGGATGGAGAGGCTGATGAGTCATCGGATGACGACTTCGTGGTACAAACCAATGAGGCTGGATTGGAGACTCTTCAGTGGCAGGGTGGAGCGGATACCATTGCCCTGGGTGATTACAGCGATTCATTTGAAGGGATCGAGGCCGTTGATCTGGACCAGGGCAACGCCGTCACTCTGTCGGTTGGCTTGGATGACCTGCTATCGATCTCTGCCGGTGATGACAGCTTCTATATCAACGGTGATAGCGAGGACTCGGTCGATATCCTGAGTGAATGGTCTGCTAGTACTTCAGGAACTGCGCACGGAATCGACTATCACGTATATGTGGCAACGGATGATCCCGAGCTGGAACTTTGGGTCGAGACTGGTATCACCGTCGTCTAAAATTCGATCTGCCTCTTTAATCCACAACCGGGCCTCAGGGCCCGGTTTTTTTGTACTTTACAATAGGGATATAAACAAGGGGGCTTACAATGGGAGGCCTGAGGATCGAAAAGGAAGGGGAATAGGGATGGCGACGTAGATCCGGGTGTATCTGCAGGTCCCGCTTAGAAGGTAGTGTCAGCTCGACGGCGTGGTCTGTTCACTGGCTGTGAGTTCTTGACCTAGACGTACCATCGAGAGATAGTCGTTATAGCGTTCTTTCGGTGATGGCGATCCCGCGGTAACTGAAATAAGGGTTGTACCGGGATTCAACGCTGAAACCGCGGCAAGGTTGAAGTAGGAAGGCCAAAGTGCGCCAGACTTCCCTCCACGGAACTGTGGGATGTTAATTGCCGGAACTTCCGAAAGGGTCGAGAAAATAAAGCTGGATTTTATCGAAATTTCGCGTGCGTTCTCACCGTGAACCGGTATTGTGTAGCGCAATTTGTTCCATAGTCCGCGGATGATTGTATTTTCCGAGCATTTTTTAACGAGAAGTGATAAATCTCGGGCGCTACAGCGTTGCGCCTTATTCGCTAAACCGTGCGCATTGATAAAATAGGCGTTCTTCATCCGCAATTGGCGTGCAACCAGATTCATCTCGCGAATAAAACAATCTGTCGGTGCTGCGTTTGAGTCGGTGCCGCGTGCCACAAGAATACCGCCCATTTCTCGTGCGATGACATTTGCACTCATGTTCGAGGATGAGATCAACAGGTTTGCAATGCAGTCCAGAAACGAGAGTCTATCACCGGGCTTCAGATTTCGACCAGACCCCTCAATGTCGTCACTCTCTGCTACTTCGACGAGGGTGATTGGGGATATGTTGTTTTTTACAACAATCTCTATTGCGGTTAATGCGGTGAGTAGCTTTGTTATTGATGCCGGATAGATCAGGCGTTCAGAATTCTTCTCGTAGATCAACCTTGCTTTTTTGTCGCGAATGATAACGCCGATAGCACTTTTGGCGGTTACAGGTGATGTGCTTGATGATGGCGGATATTTCACTAGTGATTCCGGTTTGGTATCGAATATTTTCCTGCAACCTCTCAAGCATTTTCAGATTCCAGTAAATCTTTTACAAGAAGGTGCAAGCCACTTCCATGGGATCCCTTAAATAATAGAATGTCTTCCTCATCTAGTGTGTCTTCGAGTGCTTCTTTCAGCGCAGCTGGATCGCTGTAGATTTTGCTGTCTATCCCATGTTCCGTGAGTTTCGGGTTGAGGTTTTTCATTTCCTTACCGAATAGGTAGACTGCACTCGCTCCAGTGTCAGTGATGAAGGGGGCGAGTGATTCATGATAGGTTTTGGATCCTTTTCCCAGTTCCAGCATGTCGCCTAAAACAAGAATTTTTCTGGCTGTTTGGCGCGCTAGCGGAGTCTCCTTGATTCGCTGTAAGGCTGCCTTCATTGAAGCTGGATTGGCATTGTAGGCTTCGTCAATAAGATTAATTTTTTTGCCACGGACATTTATCCTGGTTAGGCTGCCGCGCCCTGGTAACGGAGTGAACATACTGAGGAATGGAAGGGCAATTCGATAGTCTAAATCCAGTGCATGTAGACAGGCCAGACAAGCCAGGCTATTCATTGCCATGTGTATGCCCGGTGCGCCCGCTCTGAACTGTGCGGATTCGCCGTGTGCGGTGACAGTGGCTGTTCCGGAGCTGGAATCATATTGACTCAGCTGGAAGTCGCTCTCGGAGTGCTCGCCAAAGGAAAGAATTTTCAGGTTGAATTTATTGGCTTCTGCCTGGATTACCGGCCATTCTGCTATATCCCGGTTGATTATCGCGGTACCTCCCGGTTTCATGCCCGAGAAAATACGGCTTTTCTTGCGCGCAATTTCTTCGGTATTGTGATGATACTCCAGATGGGCTGGGTGTATATTGGTAATAATCGCCACGTCGGGGCGGGCAATTGAAGAATTCAATTGCATATTACCGATTGCCATTTCCAAAACAGTAAACCGTGCGTTCCAGGGAATCGACGCGAGATTCCAGGAGATCCCTAGTGGAAGGTTGGCATTGTGTTCGGTTCGCCCGATGGTTCCCTAAGGGCTCAGTACATGTTGTAGCATCGCGACACTCGTCGTTTTACCCGAGCTCCCGGTGATGCCGATAACCTTTCCGGAGAACTGTTTTCTTGAGTATCGTCCGATATCAAGTATTGCTTTACGTACTTCACTTACCAGCAATGTGGGGATCGAATCTTTCGACGTATATTTTGGGTTGTCCGTTATTACTGCCTGCGGTGTATAGCGCAGGTTTCGAATTTGTGTGGGGTGGATAAATCGTTTGTCATTTTCTGGTCGCAATACCACCATATTTCCTGGCTGCATTCCCGGTGAGAAAATGCATAAGCCGGTTGCGCACCAGGACTGCCGGGGCGCTTTCAACCAGCTTCCCGATGTGGCCTCCTGAAGATTATGCATGTTCCAATTATCAGACATTGGAATTGCGCGACTTTCTACAGCCTTTTTCTTCGGAAATTGCATGTTGCTCTCAACCGGTGGCTTCGGTGGGTTTTCTACTATTGTCGCATTCGTATTGCTGCTTTTGACTGCTTCCAGTAGGTGATTCCGATAAGCGATGAACCCTGACAGATAGTGCTCGACATCATCAATACGCACACGGAATGCGTGATGGCGGATAAAGAAGCTGCCCGTTATCCGCTTCGGATTGCCGAAGAACATTGCATATTCCGGCCAGTAGAACCCATTCAGCAGATATTTAGCGCGG
The DNA here is from genome assembly GCF_021165935.1 of Microbulbifer elongatus. NCBI lineage: Bacteria > Pseudomonadati > Pseudomonadota > Gammaproteobacteria > Cellvibrionales > Microbulbiferaceae > Microbulbifer > Microbulbifer elongatus. The sequence goes on from NZ_CP088953.1 coordinate 2,187,966, forward strand.
CTATGGAGTGCTTTGTAGAACTTGTCAAGATTCAGCTGCCGCAGCAGGTGGCTGAATTCTGGTTGTTCTCGCAGCCGTGAAACCATTTTTTCCGCGGCCATCATGAGCTCGAGAAGTGTCGGGAAAGTGGTGATTCTTTCCAGTACAAAGTCAAGGTACCCGGCGACGTTCTGAATCCCGAACTGGTAGTACTTTTCGTTGGGACGATAGAGTGTCAGCTCATTCACACAATAGCTGAGCCAGTGGTCATGGGCTTGCCAGTGTTTATTGTCGATAAAGTAATCGAACGCTTTTTCTACCACCTGAAGCCATCGCTCATCTTTTGTCAGTCCATACAGGCGCATCAGACCGAAGGCCGCCTCGCCGTCGTAGTAAATAATTCGGAACTCTTCTTTAACGGCGAGTTCTGGAAATTGGAGTACATGGACAAACTTCCCTGTGGTCTGGTCTTGCATGAACTGGATACCCAGTGCCAGTGCCTCGAGTAGATCCAGGTACTTGTCGGTTCCGGTAACTTCAGAATATTTGGTAAGGGCCAGTAGGCAGACCGCGTTACCCCCCAGTTTTATTTCACCATTTGCTTCCAGGAGGAAGGCTGCGTTTTCGCCGGTTGGTGTCGGTGTAAACCGGATCAGCTTCTCGGTGAGATAGTTTAAGGCGCGGTCAATCGCGCGCTTCATCCCGGGATCCCTGGTGACCTCCCAGGCTTCGGTCAGCGCATAGATTGAACTGGTATGGCGCAGAGTGTTGTAGGTATTGATAGGACGATCGAAGCAGCAGTGCCAGCCATAGTAGAACCGCCCGCTGGCTCGTACCTGGCTTGCCAGATATTTACCACTGGATTCAATCAGATGGTAGGTGGAATTCTTATCGAGCGCTTCAATGATCCTGCGGCCTGCATTTCTGCCCGGTCCATACAGGGGCTGTGGCGGTGTTTTGGGATCCAGATAGAGACCTTCGGTACTGAGTACGGTGACGGGGCTATGGTCATCAAAATCGAGTGGAGTTTTCTTGCTGAACCGGACGTCGGTATACGCGCGAAATTTTTGCTGGTTGACCACGACATGGTGAATTTTGTTTCCACCGTAAAGCATGGCATTTCCATTCAATTCCTGTTCGAGGAAGGCGACTTTACAGTTGGGGTCCAGTGCCAGCCCGTAACGGAAGTAGCCTCGCTTGGTGTTTTTAAAGCGTTCGTTGAGCGTCGCCCAGGTAATGGCTTCCCGTTGTGTTACCCAGTCTACGCGGAACCAGGTCGGAGTCATTTTTGCGCTCTTTGCCAGTTTTCGCGCCTGGTTGGCCAGTGTTAACCAGAGAGCGTCGATATCGGCTGCGGATCCGTGACATACCTTGGCGCGCTGTTCCCCATCGCTGACCGAGAAGAAAAGGGTATAAGGCGGGCTTTGTTGCGCGAGTTTCTGGACAACCAGAGGTTTGGCGCGCATGAGTAGCTCTGAAAATGAAATCGCAGTTGTACTGGAGGCCATACCGGAAACAGTCCCTGTTGATCGTTATTGTCGGGGAGGGAATACCTGGCTTGTGAGAGGCTTCGTTAAGCCTCGGAGTGCCATATCCGCGTCCCTGGCGGATTATTCCGTACGATAGAGTATAGTCGGCTTCTCCAATTCTGCTGCGGTGACAGCGGGTGAGGGCGCTCGGAAGGGTAGCGGTGGGATGGCCGACGAAAGGAAAGCAGCAGGGGCCTCGGCCAGGCTCCCTGCTGTAGTGGAGTTTTTCCGTTATAGCGCCGCGGCCACTCGTGAGCCTTGATCGATTGCTCGTTTGGCATCTAGCTCTGCCGCTTCATAGGCGCCACCAATCAGGTGGCTGACCTGGCCACGGGCCTGCAACTGGTCGTGCAGGGTACGCAGGGGTTCCTGCCCGGCGCAGATCACGACATTGTCAACTTGCAGCACTTTTTCCTCGTCCCCCAGTCGAATATGCAAACCCTGGTCATCGATCTTCAGATAGGTCACCCCTGCGAGGCTCTGGACATTGCGGTGCTTCAGACTGGTGCGATGAATCCAGCCGGTGGTTTTACCGAGACCTGCGCCGACCTTTGAGGACTTGCGCTGCAACAGGAAGATCTGGCGGGGGCTGCTCACCGGCTGTTGGGGCTTCAGGCCGGCGCGGTGATCCAGCGCAATATCCACGCCCCATTCATCGAAAAACTCATCCTTGTTACTCGCGATCAGTTCCTCGGCATGATCTTCGCTGTGAGTGAGGTACTCCGCGACATCAAAGCCGATGCCGCCGGCGCCGATAATGGCCACGGATTTACCGACCGGTTTCTTGTCTTTTAGCACCTCGAGGTAGGTCAGTACCTTGGGGTGGTCGATGCCTGTAATGGGTGGCTTGCGCGGGGAGATGCCCGTGGCAATGATCACTTCATCAAATTCTGCCAGGTTTTCCGCGTTGGCGACGGTGTTAAGCCGTACATCGACACCTGTCAGCTCCAGTCGGCGTTTGAAGTAGCGCAGCGTTTCTTCAAATTCCGCTTTGCCTGGTATTTGTTTGGCAATATTGAACTGGCCGCCTACCGTGTCACTCGCTTCAAACAGGGTTACCTGGTGTCCGCGTTCTGCAGCGACAGTCGAGGCCGCGAGACCAGCGGGGCCCGCGCCTACCACGGCGATTTTCCTGGCGCTTTCCACCGGTAGGTAGTTCAGCTCTGTCTCATGGCAGGCGCGTGGATTGACCAGGCAGGATGTGAGTTTCAGCTCGAAAGTGTGATCCAGACAGGCCTGGTTACATCCGATACAGGTGTTGATTTCATCTGCGCGGTTTTGCGCTGCTTTGTTGACGAATTCTGCGTCTGCGAGGAACGGGCGTGCCATGGATATCATGTCGGCCTTGCCCGCCGCCAGTACATCTTCACCGACCTGTGGCATATTGATTCGGTTGCTGGTGATTACCGGTACCTTCAAGTGCTGTTTTACCTTGGCGGTGATGTCGGCAAATGCGGCGCGGGGGACGCTGGTGGCAATGGTGGGCACTCGCGCTTCGTGCCAGCCGATACCGGTATTGATAATGGATGCGCCAGCCTGTTCGATGGCCTGACCCAGGGCGACCACTTCATCAAAATCACTGCCGCCTTCTACCAGGTCCAGCATGGACAGGCGATAAATGATAATGAAGTCGTCCCCGACGGCCTCGCGGATTCGGCGTACGATTTCAATGGGTAGGCGAGTACGGTTTTCAAAGCTGCCCCCCCAGCGGTCGTCCCGGTGATTGGTGCGGGTGACGATGAACTGATTGATAAAGTAACCTTCAGATCCCATTACCTCCACTCCGTCGTACCCTGCTTCCCTGGCGAGGGTTGCACAACGCACGTAATCGTCGATCTGCTGCTCTACCTCGGCGTCGCTTAGCGCTTTGGGAGTAAAAGGGTTGATTGGCGCCTGAATCGCGGAGGGGGCTACCAGGTTGGGGTTATACGCGTAACGGCCCGCGTGCAGTATCTGCATGCAGATCTTGCCCCCTTTGCTGTGCACCGCTTTCGTAATCGACTTGTGCGCTTCAGCTTCTTCTGCGGTGGTCATCTTCGAAGACCCTTGAAACACCCCACCTTCCTCATTCGGCGCGATACCACCGGTTACGATCAGGCCAACGCCACCGCGCGCGCGCTCACCATAGAATGCCGCCAGGCGATCGAAACCGCCGGGGTGCTCCTCGAGGTTGGTGTGCATCGAGCCCATAAGGACGCGGTTTTTGAGCGTGGTAAAGCCGAGGTCCAGTGGGGCAAGAAGGTTCGGGTAGGCGTTTGTCATGGTGGTCATTCTCTTTGTGTCCGACTCTTGTGGGGCGACGGGGCCTGATGGGAGTACACAGTTTCTCAGGTTTATATGCAAAAAGTTGCATATCATGCTTCAAGGATAGCAACTGTCTGCGAGGGCCCGCAGTGACCAATCCGATCGAATGCTCTGGCTTTCAGCGCTATATGACGATTGCCGGCAGTGGTATTGCCTGGGCTTGCGTTTCAGCCGAACAGGTGGAGCACCTGTTGCCGGAGCCAGCGATTGGCCCCTTCCTCGTCCTGACTGCGATGCCACAAGAGGTGCCAGTCCATCTGAGGGATCTGAAAGGGTAGCTCGAAACACTTCGCCGGATATTGCTGCGCCAGACTGACGGGTACCGTCAGCGCGAGATCCGTCTTCATCACCACCAGTGGTGCGACCCGGTAGTGCTGTACGCGCAGCTTGATCTTACGCCGCCGCCCCAACTTATTGAGAGCAATATCTGCTATGCCCGGGCCGCTGCGGCGGCTGGAGACATGGATGTGCTCCAGTTCCAGGTACTGCTCCAGGGTCAGGTTAGTCTGCTGTGCGAAAGGGTGGTCCGGACGCAACATACACTGATAGCGGTCTGCAGAGAGGCGCTGCTGATTCAGCTGGGTGGCGGAGATCATCGGCACGTCCAGGGCGAAATCCAGGCTATTCGCTGCCAGCTCCTTTGCCAGCTGGTCCCGTGGTACGTAGTAGGACTCCACGCTGATGCCCGGCGCCACCTGTTGCAGGTGCTCCAGTAGCCGCGGCAATACCAGTGTCTCGGCCATATCGTTCATGGACACCCGCAGCGTTTTCTCCGCCGTCTTCGGCTCGAATTGGTGGTGTTCCGCTACGCTGCTGCCCAGCAGGGTCAGCGCCTGCTGTACCTTCGGCATGATGTGCTCTGTCAGTGGTGTCGGGCTCATACCGTTGGGTGTGCGGATAAACAGCTGGTCGTTCAGCACCCGGCGCAGGCGTGCCAGCGCATTACTCACCGCGGGCTGGGTGATGTGCAGGCGTTCGGCGGCGCGGGTCAGATTGCGGGTGTTGTAAATCGCATCCAGTACCGGGAAGAGATTCATATCCATCTGCTGTAACTGCACGGTCACTGCTCCCCCTCAGGTATTCAAAGTGGTATCACTGCTGTGAATGTTTCGATATTTACATAATAAACTTTAATGATCCATGGCGAATCGCTAGCGTAGCTTCCAATGAAGCGCCGGCGGCCCGGTCCCAGACTTGAGGTCGTTCGAGGAACAGATTGGACGGATTTGCGCAGGCGTGCGCTATGCAAGAGGAGGAAGAGCCGTGCCGGAGATATTTGTGGTACGCCACGGCCAGGCGTCATTCGGCAGTGAAAACTACGATCGGCTTTCGGATCTCGGTTGGCAGCAGGCCCGCTGGCTCGGCGAGTACTGGGCAGGCGAGGGGCATCGATTCGATCGTATTGTCAGTGGTGATCTTCAGCGCCATCGGGAAACTGCGTTGGGTATTTGTGAGGGGCTTGGCCTGGAAGACCGGGCCGTGGAAGAACTGCCGCAGTTGAATGAGTTCGATTTCAAGCGGGTCATGGGAGCCTACGGTGAGAAGAACCCCCAGGCGGCACCACAGCAGGGCGCAGTGCGGGCAGACTACTACCGGTTTTTGAAAATGGCCATGCACGCCTGGTCCAGCGGTGAAATCGACGGCGCCGAAAGCTGGCAGCAGTTTGAACAGCGGATCGAAGAGGTGTTGGGAGTGTTGTCAGCCGGAGTGAAGGGCGGGCGGACCCTTGTGGTGAGTTCCGGCGGCGCCATTGCGATGATGGTGCGCCAGATTCTCGGAGCTCCTTCTCACAGCGTGACCCAGCTGAATATGCAGATAAAAAATACGGCAGTTACCCACTTTTTCGCCGGGCGCAGCGGGGTAAGTCTGCACAGTTTCAATCATGTCCCGCACCTGGATAACCGTTTACGCCGGGAATTCATTACCTACAGCTAACAAATTAAACGTGAATAAACTGGAAAGATCGCGATGAATTTTGACTACTCCCCGAAGGTAACTGATCTACTGAATCGTTTGAAAAAGTTTATGGCGGAGGAGGTATTCCCCGTTGAGCGGACCTATTACCAACAGCTGGAGGAGGACCGCTGGGGTGAACCGCCTATCATGCAGACTCTCAAGCGCAAGGCGAAAGATGCGGGGCTGTGGAATCTTTTTCTACCGGATGACGGATGGGGCGCAGGGCTGACCAACCTTGAGTACGCTCCACTCGCGGAGGAGATGGGGCGGGTGGGGTTCTCGTCCGAAATATTCAACTGCAGTGCGCCAGATACCGGCAATATGGAAGTACTGGCTCAGTACGGGTCTCCACAGCAGCAGGCGCGCTGGCTGAAGCCACTGCTTCAGGGGGAAATTCGCTCCGCCTTTGCAATGACCGAGCCGGAAGTCGCCTCGAGTGATGCCACCAATATCGAAACGAAAATTACCCGCGACGGTGATGACTATGTGATCAACGGGCGTAAGTTCTATATCAGTGGCGCGATGAACAGGCGCTGTGAAATCATGATTGTGATGGGAAAGACCGCGCCAGACTGCGAGGACCGGCATCGACAGCAATCTCAGATCCTGGTCCCCATGAACACTCCCGGTGTCCAGATCGTTCGCCCGATGCGTGTATTTGGCTACGATGACGCGCCGGAAGGCCATGCGGAAATCGTTTTCGACAATGTCCGTGTGCCGAAAGAAAACCTGATTCTTGGTGAAGGGCGTGGCTTTGAGATTGCACAGGGACGCCTTGGGCCCGGTCGCATCCATCACTGTATGCGCCTGATAGGACAAGCACAACGCGCACTGGAAATGATGTCAATGCGCGCTGAAAGTCGAGTGGTCTTCGGCCGCCCGATGATCAAGCAGGGCTCGGTGCGTGAGGATATTGCGACCTCGGCCTGCGAAATAGAGCAGGCGCGTTTATTGACCCTGAAGGCTGCAGATCAGATGGACCGGTATGGTAACAAGGCGGCTCGTGATCTGATCGCCATGATCAAAATCGTCGCGCCGAAGATGGCATGCAGAGTGATCGACCGTGCAATCCAGATCCATGGTGCTGCTGGGTTGGGGCAGGACCTGCACCTTGCTCGGGCCTACAGTTACGCGCGCACCATTCGTATTGCAGATGGACCTGATCAGGTGCACATGATGCAGCTTGGTCGCAATCTGGCCGCCGCTTACGCTGCCACCGCGCAACAGGAGGGGTGAATGACGGAAGCAAACCACGTGGGCCTCGTAGGGCAGCTGGATATAGAAAACTTGCGCCGATACCTGAGAGAAATTCTCCCCGGTTTTGACGGTGTGGTGCGGGCGACGAAATTCCCCGGAGGGCAATCCAATCCCACCTTCAAGGTGGAAACTGATGCGGGCCTCTATGTACTGCGACGGCAACCGCCGGGGAAACTGCTGAAATCTGCCCATGCGGTAGACCGTGAGTTTCGTGTGATGCGCGCACTGGCAGGTAGTGATGTACCTGTACCGAACGTTTTTCACCTGTGTGAAGATCGCGACGTGATCGGTTCGATGTTCTATGTCATGGAGTACTGTGGCGGCCGGATATTCTGGGATGCTGCACTGCCCGAGCTCGATTGCAATGAGCGTACCGGGCTCTATGACGAAATGAACCGGGTACTGGCGGCGCTCCATAGCGTCGATGTCGAAGCGGTCGGGCTATCGGATTACGGCCGGCCGGGTAACTACTTCGAGCGACAGTTCGACCGATGGCATGGACAATACCGCGCATCAGAACTGCAAACCATCGATACGATGGATCAGCTGATTCGGTGGCTGGGTGACAACCTGCCCGAAGACGATGGCCGGGTAGCGCTGGTGCATGGGGATTATCGTCTCGACAACATGGTGTTCCACCCTGTTGAACCCCGCGCTATTGCAGTGCTTGACTGGGAGCTGTCTACCCTGGGGCACCCGTTTGCCGATCTTGCCTATCAGTGCATGCAGCTGCGTATGCCGGCGGACAGTGGCAACATTTCCGGATTGATGGGTGTGAACAGAGCAAAACTTGGCATACCCAGCGAGCGGGAATATGTGGCACAGTATTGCGAGCGGATGGGCATCACGGGTATCGACAACTGGGCGTTCTATCTCGCGTTCAGCTTTTTTCGGCTCGCGGCAATCATTCAGGGCGTCGCCAAACGTGCTCAGGAGGGCAATGCATCCAGCAGCGATGCAGCGAAGCTCGGTGCGTTTGTTGCGCCTCTGGCTGCCCTGGCAATGAATGTCATTGAGAAAGAGTCTTGAAGAAAAATAAAAATCATCATTTACAACACTATGCGTCGGGAGAGTTGAATGGCGACCAAACTGTTTGATCTGAGTGGGAAAATCGCGCTGGTGACTGGAGCCAGTCGGGGTATTGGCGAGGCCACTGCCAAGCTGCTGGCGGAGCAGGGTGCGCACGTGCTGGTATCCAGTCGGAAAATCGATGGGTGCCAGGCGGTAGCGGATGCGATTAACGCAGCCGGTGGCAAGGCAGAAGCGATTCCCTGTCATATCGGCAATATGGGGGATATCGAGCAGGCTTTCGAGCATATCCGGAAGTACTACGGCAAGCTGGATATTCTGGTAAATAATGCAGCGACGAATCCCTACTTTGGACATATTCTGGATACAGACCTGGGGGCATTTGAGAAGACAGTTGCGGTCAATATCCGCGGCTATTTTTATATGTCGGTGGAAGCCGGAAAACTCATGCGGGAAACTGGTGGGGGCTGTATCGTAAATACGGCATCCATCAATGCGTTGCAGCCCGGTGTGGGGCAGGGCATCTACTCCATTACCAAAGCCGCAGTGGTCAATATGACCAAGGCATTTGCCAAGGAGTGTGCGCAATTCAATATCCGGGTGAATGCGCTACTGCCTGGCCTCACCAAAACCAAGTTTGCCGGAGCATTATTTTCCCACGAAGAGATTTACAATACTGCTATCAGCCATATTCCAATGCATCGCCACGCCGAGCCGGATGAAATGGCCGGTACCGTGTTGTACCTGGTATCTGATGCCGGTAGTTACACCAATGGCGAATGTGTCGTAGTGGACGGCGGCCTGACTGCCTGCGGAGGGCTCTAACCATGGCGGCGATTCAACGAGACCCGATACTGGACTTCACGGGGAAAGCGGCGCTTATAACCGGCGCTGCCAGCGGTTTCGGCGCATTGTTGGCCGAAGAACTGGGGCGGCGTGGCGCGCGCCTGGTGCTTGGGGATATCAATGACGCCGGTCTGGCGCCGGTGGTTGAAAAGCTGACCCTGCTCGGCGCTGAAGTGCGGGCGATTGCCTGCGATGTGTCGGTGGAAGCTGATTGCGCCGCAATGGTTGCACTGGCTGAGGAAAGCTTCGGCGGCTTGGATATCGCGGTCAATAATGCTGGTATCGCGCCGCCACTGCAGTACTTTGAAGAAGTGGACGAAGAAACCTTCGACCTGCAACATCGGGTCAATGTGAAAGGGGTCTTCTTTGGAATGAAACACCAGCTTAAGCGGATGCGGCGTCAGGGAAGCGGTGCGATCCTGAATGTCAGTTCCATGGCCGGAATTGGTGGTGCGCCGAAAGCTTCACCCTATGCGGCAGCCAAGCATTCGGTGGTGGGGCTCACGCGTACCGCGGCGGTTGAGTACGCCCGGCACAACGTGCGTGTAAACGCCATATGTCCCTTCTTTACCCTGACACCCATGATTACCGGAATGCAGGCCCCCGAAGGTTTGACTCTGGAGCAGGTGCACGCGGTCTTCGCCGCAGGGTGCCCGATGAAACGGCTGGGGAAACCTGAGGAAGTCGTCAGCGCGATGTTGATGATGTGCTCACCGGCGTTGACCTATGTAACCGGGCAGACACTCGCTGTGGATGGCGGAGTGTCTGCCTTTTGACCTGCAATGGCGGTGACCGGATCAGGGTAGGATGCGGCAATGTTGCCGGGCTTTGCTGACCAGGTCGTCAGGCAGGCTAGCCTTCGCTACCGAATGTTTCTGGCGCCGCCACTCTGCACACAGCTGCATGTAGCTGCCGGCGTTCACTTCCGTTCGCAGCGTGTGCCACGGGTCGGTATTGACCTTGATGGTAGCGGGTTTTGCCCGGTAGCGCTCCAGTCCTCGGGGAGTCGTGTGGTCACCCTCAGGGAGGGCAACTCCACCGGGTGCCGCACCGATATACTGCGCCGGGTGCAGCAGAACGATCACGATCGCCAGAGCACTACAGGTGGACGCGGCTTTGGAAAGCAGGCCGCCGCTTTGCCGGCGTGATCGCGGTTTCAGGGGTTTTACACCGCGAATACCTGCGAGTATTTTGTCATCCAGCGCGACAGGGGCCCGAAGTTCTTCGACAGCGCGCCGATACGATGTTTCCCAGTGATCACTACTCATGCTCGCGCTGCCTCAACCGAAGAATTCGCCGTGGTGGGGTTGCCTGTACCTGAGCCATCCGAAGATTTGCGGGGGCTCCATGGGAAGCGCGCTCGCGACTTGCGGGGAGCTTCCGCACGCTCGGTCGTTACTTGCGCGGCCGCTTCCATTTCCGCCGCCTCTCTGGCGAGTGTGATACTGGATTTCCAGGGTTTACGGACACTGCCGTGGAGGTTAAAGGCTACCGATTGGCGCCCGTGTGCGAGCTCCTGCCGGCACACCGATAAAGAAATTCGCTCGATGTCAGCAATGGTGGCCAGGGACAGCTTACATTCATTAAACAGCAGGAAAATATTCCGCTGTCGGCGCGGCAACTGCTGTACCGCACTGAGTACATCAGAGGACTCAACAGCGGACTGTAACGGCGATTCCGCTGCACCATCTGCTTTCACATTTGGATCAACGGTATTGAGCACTTTATGCAGCCGGGTATAGAGCCAGTTCTTCAGACGCTGGCCGTGCAGGCTCGGCGGCTCCTGCAGCAGCGTGAGCCAGAATTCTTCCATGAGCAGATTGCAGCGCTCCAGATTCATCTGCGCGCAGTAGCGAAACAGTGGATCCCTGTAGCGTTGGTAAATTTCACGAAAAGCTTTTGGATTACGTGTACTGCGATACTGCTGCAGTAAGTCTTCATCACTGAGACTGCACAACTTCTCCGCAAACATGGGATTTGCCTCCTTGGCTCCAATTCCCAATGTTAATTACTCGGTTGCACACCTCCCGAAGGTTCCGTTCCGGGAGTACATCAATGAACCAGTAAATTATCTGTTAACTTTATTCCGCCGCAGTGTCGATTCGGCGAATACTACCCTCTGACTCAGTGTTTTCCGTATTTTGAATTTTCTACAGACGTCGTATTTGCGCTGCTTTTCTGGCTGGGAGACTTCTCTGCGGTTCCTGTTACAACTTTTTCATTACGCTGCGGTGGGTCCCTGAGCTCATCGCGACGTTTGCGCCAGGAGGCAAGGAAGATCGTTCCCAGTCCCAGCAGGATCTCATCCACAAAGGGAAGAAAATCGGGAATGATCAGGTCGATCAGAAACAGGGCGCAGATCCATTTGAATAACTGCGGGTGCTTGAGTTTACGCGCGTAATTGAGAAACCAACCGACAAAGGCGCTGGGAAGTACACGCTTCATAAACTGTGTAAAACTGCTTTGAGGACCGTGTTGGGAGTATAGCGCGGGGCGGCTAGACCGGTATCCGGGCAAAAGGTTCCGTGTATGAAAAAGCGCAAGGGTTGGCGTCAAAATCTCACTGTGATGTAAACCCCGCGCAGTAATGCGGCGCAACAGTAGACTGAAAATTGAGCAATTTCAGGTGTTGCGGGATGATCGGTAGCGCAGGGGCAGCGGCAACTGCTCTGGCCCTAAATCGGCGCGTAAATCTTTGAGTTTGATCCCTACGCCAAGCAGACGAATGGGCTCATTGCGCTTTTCCCAGCACTGTTGTAACAGCTGCTTGAATTCACTGATGCGGCCTGCCTTGCTGGCTCGCTCGTGGGTCGATTGGGTAAAGTCTGCGTACTTCACCTTCACGATCGCGCCGGCAATCTCATAGCGGTCGCCGAGTTTTTCAAGCCGCTCCTGCAGACGGCCGTACAAACCCACCAGCTCTTCCTGCCAGGCTTCCAGCTGAACCAGGTCTGAGCGGAATGTACACTCCACACTGACACTTTTTCGGGATCCATCACTGCTGACAGCCCTGTCATCGATACCGCGACACAGGTGGTACAGGCGATTACCGAATTTGCCGTATTTTTGCACCATCTCCACCAGGGTGAACCGCCGTAAATCACTGCAGGTGCGGATTCCCTCCCGTTGCATCTTTTCTGCGGTTACACGCCCGACACCGTGGATCTTGTGGATCGGAAGCCGCAAAACAAAGTCTTCTACCGCGTTGGGGTGTATCACCGTAAGTCCGTCCGGTTTCTGCCAGTCACTGGCGATTTTGGCGAGGAATTTGTTCGGCGCGACACCTGCAGAAATCGTAATCCCCAGGTCTTTGTGCACTCTTGCGCGAATTTCTCTGGCGATCAAAGTTGCACTGCCATTGCAGTGATTACTCTCTGAAACATCGAGGTATGCCTCATCCAGAGAGAGTGGTTCTATAAAGTCCGTATAAGATAGAAAGATCGCCCGAATCTGCGCGCTCACTTCCCGATATTTTTTCATGTTGCCCGGCACTACAATCAGATCAGGGCACAGCTTCTTGGCGTGTGCAGTCGGCATCGCCGAGCGTACGCCAAAACTGCGTGCCTCGTAGTTACAGGTGGAGATTACGCCCCTGCGATCACTGGCTCCGCCCACGGCAATGGGGCGCCCGCGTAAATTGGGGTCGTCCCGCATCTCTACCGAGGCGTAGAAGCAATCGCAGTCGCAGTGGATGATTTTGCGCATGCTGGGATTATATCCAGTATTCGGGCGCAGCCAACCAGATTCTGAGCCGGCCTGGCGAGAAGAGAGGTGGATATGAGCAATATGCCTTTGGTCAATAGCACGACCGGTATACCGAATGAAACGCAGGTGACAGCGGTGCTGGACGATGTGCGTACCCAATTGGGCTCTGTGCCCAACCTGTTCCGTGCCTACGCCAACAATCCGACCATCCTGGCACAGCTGTGGGAGCGCTATCAGCACGTCATGTTGACGGGCCACCTGTCTCCAAAGCTCAAGGAAGGGATTGCCCTGATGATCGCGTCGGACGAACATAGCGATTACGGCATTTCCCAGCACAGTGCCCTGTTGCAAAAACTGGGGGTTGCGCCCGACGAAGTGTTGCGCATCCGTACCGATCCGGACCATGCCCACTACGACCAGAAAGAACACGCGCTGCTGGAGGTGGCGCGCCACGGAAACAACAGCCCTCACGATCACGGTGATCGGGTACTCGAGGCTGCCCGGGAGGCGGGTGCCAGTGATGCAGAAATTCTGGAGGCGCTGGCGGTTGGTGGGTTAGCCGCGGAGCTAAGTCATGCGGCTGCGTTTTTAGACATTTCGCCAGATTGAGAGCGCGGGCTTTCTCTCCGACCGTGGCCAGTCAATAAAAAAGCCGTCTCGAAAGACGGCTTTTTGTTGCGATTTTAGCGGTGCTTAGCGCTCCAGGTACTGTAATTTCCCGGTCTTCCCATCCCACTCTTCCGCATCCGGCAGTGGATCTTTCTTCTCGGTGATGTTTGGCCAGACTTCCGACAGTTCCGCATTCAGCTCGATGTATTCCTGCTGATCGTCCGGCACTTCGTCTTCGGAGAAGATGGCATTGGCCGGGCACTCGGGCTCACACAGGGCGCAGTCAATACATTCGTCCGGGTGGATCACCAGGAAGTTGGGGCCTTCGTAGAAGCAGTCTACCGGGCAAACTTCCACACAGTCGGTGTATTTGCACTTGATGCAGTTTTCCCCAATTACGAATGTCATGCTTGTCCCTCGATAATGCTGATGCGTCGCCGCTGCCCGGTCGGCTCCGCGTGCCGGAACCGGACCTTATTCTTGAAAGCTGCGGATTTTAGCAATAACTGGCGCGAATTGTAGTGGCTTTTGAGTCGAATTGGTTGGGTGCTTATAACAGTTTGCGCAGGGCGTAGAGCTGTTCCAGGGCCTGGCGCGGGGTCAGGTCGTCCGGGTCCAGCCCTTCCAGGGCCTCTACTGCCGGGTGCGGGACGCTGCCAAACAGGTCTACCTGTGCCGGCGCGGCGGGCTTGGGCGGTGCTGCCGGGGCTGGAGTCGGGGCGGGCACCGGTTCCGGGGGCGGGTTCATTGCCTGCGGTTGCGGCGCACCCGGACCCGAGTCGCGGGTGGTGTGCCCCGCTTCCAGGGCGGCCAGCCGGGCCTTGGCTTCTTCCAGAACTTCCTGGGGAATCCCGGCGAGCTTGGCGACCTGCAGACCGTAACTCTTGGATGCCGGTCCTTCCTGGATGCGGTGCAGGAATACGATGGAGTCCCCGTGCTCGGTGGCATTCAGGTGGATGTTGGCCGCATCCGGGCATTGCTGGGGCAGTTCGGTCAGCTCGAAATAGTGGGTGGCAAACAGGGTAAAGGCGCGCACCTTGTCGGCGAGGAAGTGGGCGCAGGCCCAGGCCAGAGAGAGACCGTCGTAGGTGCTGGTGCCGCGGCCGATCTCGTCCATCAGAATCAGACTGTGTTCACTGGCGTTGCGCAGGATATTGGCGGTCTCGGTCATCTCCACCATAAAGGTGGAGCGACCACCGGCGAGATCGTCGGCGCTGCCGATGCGGGTAAAGATACGGTCCAGCAGGCCGATTCGGGCGCTGTCGGCGGGTACAAAGCTGCCGCAGTGGGCGAGCAGGGCGATCAGCGCGGTCTGCCGCATGTACGTCGATTTACCGCCCATGTTCGGGCCGGTAATCACCAGCATGCGGCGGCTCTCGTGCAGCTCGATATCGTTGGCCACAAACGGATCGTCCAGCACCTGTTCCACTACCGGGTGGCGGCCGCCTTCCACGTGAATGCCGAGGGCCTCACTCAGCTCTGGCTGGATCAGGCGTAACTGGTCGGCGCGCTCGGCCATATTGGCCAGTACGTCCAGTTGCGACACCGCCGCAGCGGCGGTCTGCAATTCCGCAAGGGATTCGTTCAGGGTAGTGAGTAGTTCTTCATACAGGAACTTCTCCCGGGCCAGGGCGCGGCTCTTGGCAGACAGCGCCTTGTCTTCAAACTCTTTCAGCTCCGGGGTGATGAAACGCTCGGCGTTTTTCAGGGTCTGGCGGCGGATATAGTCCGCCGGTGCCTTGTCGCTCTGGCCGCGGCTGATCTCGATAAAGTAGCCGTGCACCCGGTTGTAGCCCACCTTCAGGGTGGGGATGCCGGTGCGCTCTTTCTCGCGCACTTCCAGCTGTACCAAATAGTCGCCGGCGTTTTCGCTGATACCGCGCAGCTCGTCCAGCTCCTCGTCGAAGCCTTCGGCAATCACGCCGCCATCGCGCAGCACTACCGGTGGGTTTTCCACCACCGCGCGCTGTAACAGCTCGACGGTTTGTGGCCACTCACCTATCTCTGTGCTGAGCTGCGCGAGCAGTGGGGCATCGGTCTCGGACAATTGGCGTTGCAGTTCCGGGAACTGGGACAGGGACATGCCCAGGCGGGACAGGTCCCGCGGGCGCGCGGAGCGCAGGGCTAGGCGGCCAAGGATGCGCTCCATATCGCCGATGGGTTTCAGGGCTTCCCGCAATGGCTCAAAGCGGTAGTCCTCGATCAGCGCGGTGATTGCCTGCTGGCGCTGTTGCAGGGTATGTAGATTGCGCAGGGGATTGTTCAACCAGCGGCGCAGCAGCCGGCTGCCCATGGCGGTTTTACAGGCGTCGAAGACGGATAGCAGGGTGTTGTCGTCGCCGCCGTTGAGATTGGTATCGATTTCCAGGTTGCGACGGCTGGCGGGGTCCAGGGCCACAGTGTCTTCGCTGCGTTCGGTGCGCAGGGTGCGGATATGGGGCAGTTCGGTGCGCTGGGTATCGCGGGCGTACTGCAGCAGGCAACCGGCGGCACAGAGTGCCGCCTGCATATGGCTGCAGCCAAAGGCCTCCAGGTCCATGGTGCCGAACTGGCGATTGAGCAGGCGCAGGGCGCTTTCCAGATCGAACTCCCAGGGGGCGCGGCGACGCATGCCCGGGCGCCGCTCGATTTCTACCGGTAGGGTAAGGTCTTCGGAAACCAGCAGTTCAGTGGGGCTGTAGCGCTGCACCTGTTCGGCGAGGTCTTCCAGGGTTTCCACTTCCTGTACGGCGAAATGGCCGGTGCCCACATCCAGCAGTGCCAGGCCGAATTTCTCGCCGACGAGGACGGTGGCTGCCAGCAGATTGTCCCGGCGTTCGTTCAGCAGGGCCTCATCGGTCACCGTGCCCGGGGTGACGATACGCACCACCTTGCGCTCCACCGGCCCCTTGGAGGTGGCCGGGTCACCGATCTGTTCGGCGATGGCGACGGACACCCCGGCCTTGATCAGCCTCGCCAGATAGCCCTCCGCCGCGTGGTAGGGAATACCCGCCATGGGAATCGGCTGACCACCGGACTTGCCGCGGGCGGTCAGGGTCACATCCAGCAGCTCCGCCGCGCGTTTGGCATCGTCGTAAAACAGCTCGTAGAAATCGCCCATCCGGTAAAACACCAGCTCCTGGGGGTGCTCAGCCTTGATCTTCAGGTACTGGACCATCATCGGCGTGTGTTCGGGCTTGGCGGTTTTCGCGGCAGTTGCGGGCATTTGTGAAAAATTCTTGTTAAATCATTGGGTTATCTATGGGGGTAAGCGTGATTCACCCCGTTGCAGGGTGCCTCGAGCAAGCCGCTAAGGATACCAAAGCGCCACTGCTGAGACTATCGGGTTGGAGGCGGGGGGGGGGGAACTCAGGGGGCCCATGAGAAAAAGCCACCGATGGGTGTCGGTAGCTTTTCCCATAGGTTATCGCTATGTGCGATCAATTGACCGGTGTCAGGACAACCTTGTCACCATTCCATTGCCAGGCGCTGTTGCCAGTGCTCTGTACACGCAAGGTATGGGTGCCCGGGGGCAGGGCAATCGAGGAGGGAAGGGTGAAGTTCACGTAGCTTTCCCAGTCGCCGGTATTGCTGATGGCGATAGAGCCCACATTTTGGCCATCGATGGAAACCTGGGCGTTGATATCTCCAGACATCGGAGTTGCTGCCGCAAGGGTAAGCCCGTAATTACCGCTAGTGGCTACATCCAGCTGGTACTCCGCCCAATCACCGCTGGTGTTGTAATTGATGTTACTGCCATTGGGATTGAAGCCCACCACGGAATCGCCCGCTACCGCTGAACCGACTTTGCCGGTGGTGACGAAGTCTGACAACTCTAGTGTGATGGATTCGGCCGGCCGCTGGGAGGACAGCTTTACAAAGCGGATGGCATCGCCATTCCACTGCCAGGTACTGGTACCGATACTTTTCACCCGGAAGCCATAATCACCGGCAGCACTGACCGATACGGTCTGCGCAAACTGGAAGGTCTGGTACGACTCCCAGCCGCCGGTGTTGCCGATTGTGGTGACGAGTGTGCTGCCGTTAAACTGCAATTCGGCTCCCAGTTCCCCGGCTGAGGGCGAGGCGGTAATCAGCTCTACCCGGTAATCGCCAGCTTCCGGCAGGGTGACGGTGTAATCGCCCCAGTCGCCGCTGGTGTTGTAGTTGATATTACTGCCATTGCGGTTGAAGCCAGGCACCGTATCGCCGGACACGCTCGCCCCGTCTTTGCCTGTGCTGTAGAAGTCTCCCAGCTCGACGGTGGTCACGTCGCCTTCGGTGCTGCCACCGGAACTTCCACCTGAACTACCTCCGGAGCTGCTGCCACCGCTGCCGGAGCCGCCACCGGTTGCCACAGGCTTATAGAAACGCACCCAGTCCACGTTGTAGGTATTGCGATTCGGGTCCGCCAGCTCGGCATCCGTGGGGGTGATACCGTTGTCCGAGCGCCAGTTCTGATCTTCCATATTGATAATGGCATGCATCGGTTTGCTCAGACCGGTGCCACTGGTAAAGCCGTTGGGGTCGATAATGTCGGGCCCAGATGCGGTGCGTACCAGCTGCCCATCTACGTAGTATTCCAGATGCCAGGGATCACGCCAGTAAACCCCGACACGATGATAGCCATCTGCCCAACGGGTGCCGTTGCCATCGGCGTACCAGGTACCGGGATCGGTCGGCTGGTAATCCTGGAATGGCTCGCGGATAAACACGTGGTGCGAAAGGTGCAGGCGTTCGGCAAACCATTCCTGCCCCGGGCGGTCACTGCCGTAGGCCTCGATCACGTCGATTTCTTCGGTGGAATCCGCGCTCAACAGCCAGAAGTCGGAGGCCAGCACCATGTTGCTCAGTTTGGCTCGCGCTTCCATATACAGCGGATAGGTGAGGGTGGTTTTGGAAGTAATACTGCCGAGATATACCTGATTGGTACCCGGTTTGCGGCCGGATTTGATCTGCAGGCGGCCATTGCTGACCAGTGAGTACTCCGGGTGCCATTCGGTCAGGCCCGGCCCGGTCCAAGGGTTGATAAAGCCCTCTTTCCAACGTTCGTAAAACGCCGCGCTTTTGCCCGCTGCCGGGGCCTCGTAATTGAAGTCGTCGGAAAGGGGGTGCAGCTCCCAGACCTTGCCTGCGCCCGGGTCTGCCGGCACCGGGATGCCGTCCCAGTCCGCAGCGGTCGCTGTCCCGCCCAGCATGGATGCGAGCAGGGTGATAGTTAGACGGTTCATCACTTTATCTCCTTGGGGTTTTTTATCGTTATTCCAGCTCACCTTAACGCAACCACTCATCTTTGTTAACAATTAACTATTGACATTGTGTGAGGTGGCGCACAGGATGGCCATCGCAGTCTGCGATAGGCGGGGCTTTCATCTCCGCTCGCACACTGCACAGGAAAGTTCAACTCAATAACGAATAAGCGCTCGATACTCGGTCACCTGGCGGCAGGTGTGAGGTCTGAGCTTCGAGCCTCCAGATGGAGAGAGAGCATCCATGCCTATCTATAACAAGCGCTTCACCCTGAGCGCCTTGTCGGCTGCCGTGATTTCCGCCGCTTCTGCGGGTGCATACGCCCAGGAAGCCGGTACCAGTGCGCTGGAAGAAATTACCGTGACCGGCATTCGCCAGTCCCTTACCAATGCCATGGACATCAAGCGAGATTCCGCCGGCGTGGTAGACGCGATTTCAGCGGAAGACATCGGTAAATTCCCGGATACCAACCTCGCAGAATCCCTGCAGCGGATTACCGGCGTATCCATTGACCGCAGCAACAACGAAGGTAACAAGGTTACTGTGCGCGGCTTTGGTCCCAACTTTAACCTGGTAACCCTGAATGGGCGGCAGATGCCGAATTCATCGGCGCTGCAGTCTGAAGGTATTAACCGCAGTTTCAAATTCGCGGAAATTTCTGCGGAAAGTGTCAGTGGCGTAGAGGTATTTAAAACCGGTAAGGCGGAAATTTACTCCGGTGGTATCGGCTCCACCATCAATATCAAGACCGCCCGGCCATTCGATTACGACGGGTTTGTCGCCAGCGCCAGCGTGAAAGGTGTCATGGATACCAGTGTCGAAAAAGGTGATACCGTCACTCCGGAAATCGCCAGTATGGTGAGCAGCACCTTTTTCGAAGATAAACTTGGTGTGCTGGTAGCCGTTTCCCACGCGGTGCGCGATAGCCGCAGCGAATCGGTGAGCACTCAGGCCTGGGTTCCCAACTACGGTGCGGCCGACACTTCGGCCATTGATCGCAGTAAAAACCCGGAAGCCACTTACTGGGCCCCCTGGACCTTTGACGTAGACGTGGCTGACCACCAGCGCGAACGCCAAAATGCGCAGCTGGTTGTGCAGTTTGCGCCGGTAGACAACGTGACGGCGACCCTGGATTACACCGCATCCCGCTACGACGAAGATATTTCCATGAACCGGACCAGTGTCTGGTTTGACAGCTCCACCGGCGTAGCGGACAGCAACGGTACTGTAATCAACCCAAGTGTTCAGAACG
Organism: Microbulbifer elongatus; assembly: GCF_021165935.1. Classification (NCBI taxonomy): domain Bacteria; kingdom Pseudomonadati; phylum Pseudomonadota; class Gammaproteobacteria; order Cellvibrionales; family Microbulbiferaceae; genus Microbulbifer; species Microbulbifer elongatus. The sequence continues at coordinate 2,207,661 of NZ_CP088953.1, forward strand.
ACGAGCTCAATTTCTGGGCGTGGAATTATCAGTTTGTAACCGAAAACGACTCTGTCGGTCTGAATGTCGAATGGGACGCAACAGAATCCTTGAGCTTCGGCCTGGACGTGCACGATTCTACTTCCCACTCCCAGCCGGGTGGGATTCCCGCAGAGACCATCGCGAATACCAGAAACCCGGGTAAGTTGGTGGATATTACTGCGGACTTTTCCAGCGGTAGCGGTTTGCCAGGTATCAGCTTCGATGATTCTGCTCTCGCTGGTGGTGCATTCGCTCCAGAAAATATCGTATCCGACCTGTTTCAGGAGCGGGGGCTGGAAATCGAAAACCAGATTCAACAGTTCCAACTGGATGGTACTTGGGAGAACCTGGACGACGGGGCTCTCAAAGCCATCAAATTTGGTCTTGCCAGTACGGATTACAAGGTGGACTCCTACGATAGCCAGTCTTTCGCCTTTGTAGATCTGGGCGACTTGGCATCTCTCGGTATCGACTTCGAACAGCTGAGTGACTTTGGCGATCAAATTGGCAGCAATGCGGGCCTTTTTCCGCTACTGGCTGACTATGAGGCATCTGACTTTATCGAGGCAGTTAAAGCCAGCGGTCAGTACTTCGAGGCAACGCCAACCTTCAACAAGGTGGAGGAGGAAACCCTGGCGGCCTTTGTTACGGCTGATTTCGAAACTGAATTTAACGGGTACCCTGTTCGCCTGAGTACCGGGTTGCGATTTGAAGATACAGAAGTGGTCGGTACTTCAATCCAGAATGGTATTCTCGGTCTTAGCTACTGGCACGATGAAGAGCTGCGCGAGGTCAATGATGACACGCCAAGCGCTGATACTCTGGAAGGGAACTACACTCGCTTTCTCCCGAATCTGGATGCGAGTGTTGAGTTGAGTGAGGAGCTTGTCGCCCGCGCTTCTTACAGTCGCACCTTGAGCCGCGCGGACATCTCTGCGATGTTCCCGTCCACGTCCCTGAATGTCTCTCGCCCCGGCGGCCCATTTAACGCCTCTCAGGGCAATCCGGGTCTATTGCCCATTACCTCGGATAACTTTGATCTGTCGATAGAGTACTACTACGACGAGGGTAGCTATGCATCTTTGGGTTACTTCAAGAAATACGTTGAGAACTTTATCGGCGCAACGTTTGAAGACCGTGTGATCACCGACGTCAACGGTAATCCGATCACAGATCCAAGTGTCAACCCACGTCCGGGCTGCCCTGACGCCAGTGGTTCAAACCCGGCTTGTCTCGGCAATGCGAGTGATCCGGTGGTGACCTGGAATGTGGCCACCCCCGGGAACCTGGAGGATGCTGAGGTTTATGGCTGGGAGCTGGCCGTCCAGCATATGTTTGGTGAAACCGGATTTGGTGCAATCTTTAACGCAACCGTTGTCGATGGTGATGTCGAATATGACGTTTACGACAATGAAAATGTGTTTGCCCTGACCGGCATGAGCGACTCCGCCAACCTGATCGGCTTCTACGAGAAAGATGCATTCCAGGCGCGTTTGGCGTACAACTGGCGCGATGATTTCCTGCTGGCTACCCGTCAATCCGAGATTGGTGGGCAGCCTGTGTTCAATGAAGCCTACGGTCAGTGGGACCTGAACGCCAGTTACGATGTGACTGAGGATATCTCCGTGTTTGTGGAGGGACTGAACATTACTGAAGAAACCATCCGTCGTCACGGTCGGTTCGCCAATCAGCTGGTCAGCGCCCAACAGTATGGAGCTCGCTACAACATCGGCGTACGCGCCAAGTTTTAAGAGAGCGCTGGATTGTTCATGTAGTACCAGGGAGGGCTGCCACATTCGTGGCGGCCCTCTTTGTTTTCACCGTATAAAAACCAGAGGTCAGAAATGACTGATCCAATAAAATCCGTCGTTATTCTCGGTGGTGGCACCGCAGGCTGGATTACTGCGGGCACTCTCGCTGCACGCTTTAACAGAGACCATGCCAATCCGGTTCGCGTCACCCTTGTGGAATCGCCAAATGTACCAACCATCGGTGTCGGCGAAGGCACCTGGCCCACCATGCGTACAACCCTTAGGAAAATGGGTATCCGCGAAACCGACTTTATCCGCGAGTGCAATGTGGGCTTCAAACAGGGTGCCAAATTTGCACGCTGGACCACGGGTACCGAGGACGATTTTTACTACCACCCGCTGGTACTGCCGGAGAACTTCAATCAGTTCAATCTCGCTCCCCAGTGGTTGAGTGGCGACCGGAACCAATCTTTCTCCGACATGGTGTGCCCCCAGGAGGCCCTCTGTCAGCACAACCGGGCGCCCAAACACATCGGCACCCCGGAATACGCCGCCGTTGCCAACTACGCCTACCACCTGGATGCGGGCAAGTTTTCCGGTTTCCTGCAAAAACACTGCACGGAACATCTGCATGTGCGCCATATCCTGGCGGATGTTACCGGCGTTACCGAGTTGGAGAGCGGCGATCTTGAGTCCCTGCAGACAGAGACTGCGGGCGATATTGAAGGTGACCTGTTTATCGACTGCAGCGGCTTCCGCTCGCGCTTACTGGGTGATCATTACGGTGTGCCGTTCCGCTCCTGCAAAGACGTGCTGTTTATCGACAACGCTCTGGCCGTTCAGATCCCGTACGAGAACGAAGACAGTCCCATTGCCACCCACACCATCTCCACTGCCCAGAGCGCCGGTTGGCTGTGGGATATCGGCCTGCAGAATCGCCGCGGAGTAGGGCATGTATTTTCCAGTGCGCATACCGACGAAACCGGAGCCTACCGCGAGCTCGCCGCCTACCTGAACCTGAGTGAGGTGGAGTTGGATCGCTTGGGGGTACGCAAAATCCCCATCGTGCCCGGCCACCGGGAAAAGTTCTGGCACCGCAACTGTGTCGCAATCGGTCTCTCTGCTGGCTTCCTGGAGCCGCTGGAAGCTTCGGCACTGGTGCTTATGGAAATCTCGGCAAATATGATTGCCGAACAATTCCCGGCGAGTCGCGCAGCAATGGATATCGTGGCACGGCGTTTTAACGATACCTTCCTGTACCGCTGGGACCGCATTATCGACTTCCTCAAGTTGCACTATGTACTTACCAAGCGCACGGATAGCCATTTCTGGCTCGACAATTGCGACCCCGAGACTATCCCAGACAGTTTGAAAGAGCTACTTACCTTGTGGCGGTACCAGCCCCCGTGGCACGATGACTTCGACCGCGCGGTGGAAGTCTTCCCCGCAGCCAGCTACCAGTATGTGCTTTACGGCATGGGATTCGAGACAGAACCCAATGCCTTCGGCCTGTCGGAACAGTATCGGGAGCAAGCACAGCAGTTGCTACAGCAAAAACAGAATGCCACACAGCAGATGCTCGCCGGCCTGGATAATCACCGGGATCTGATCAACAAAATCTGCCAGCACGGCCTGCAAAGAATCTGAAGGAGAGAAAACCCATGAGCGCCCAAGCAAACCCACAAAATAGCGACGTGGTTGCCCTCAACAACGAAAGCCACCGCAACCTCACCGTCGTTACCAAGCGCGGCGCCGAATACGGCGAAGCCACCCACCTGGTGCCAGTAGTGGCCAACGAACTGCGCAACCTAGTGCTCGAATACCCGGTCTGCATCACCAAAGACCCCAGCAACGGCCAGTTCTCCCTGTGCGCATTGCTGGGTTTCGAACCGGGAGAAAACCTCTACCTGAATGGTGAAAACTGGGACGCCCAATACATCCCCATGCACATTCGCCGCCAGCCCTTTATGGTCGGCTACAAAAATCCACAGGCCGGCGCCGGCGAGGATAAAGGCGCGGTCATTACCGTGGACCTGAGCAGTAAACGGATTCACGAAAACGGAGCAGAGGGCGAGCGCCTGTTTGACGACGAAGGCAACAACACCCCATTTATGCAGCAGGTCAGCGACCTGATGGGGCAATTGATGGCGGGTATGGAATCCACCACCGCATTTCTCAAAATCCTGGCCGACAACGACCTGATCGAACCCGCCCACATTAACGCACAGTTCGCCAGTGGCGAACAGAAACGCTACGAAGGCCTCTATACGGTCAATGAAGAAAAACTGCAGAAGCTAGAAGCGGATAAGCTTGTGTATTTTCATCAACACGGATATTTACAGGCGGCGTACTGGTTGGGGGCTTCTATGGGGCAGGTGCGGAAGCTGATTGTTCTAAAAAATAAATTGGGATAGTTTCGAAAGCTTAATGCGAAGGCGGCGATACCGGGTACAGCCTCGCAAGACCTTCTAAAACAGGGACGTTTTAGAAGAGCCCCCATGGGCCGGAGGCGCCGCGTTGAAGCGGCTGGGCTGGGTTAAGGGGGGGCGCCTAGCTCGTGTCTTGCGAGGCTGTACCCGGTAGCGGCGCCGCCACCGGGATAAGAAAGAACGAATTATCCGGTGGAATCGGGACTGGCCGAGGACTCAATCGGATGCACCTGCGGCCATCCGGCGAACTGTCGGTCCCGCGCTGGATCTGCATCCCACGGCCAACACTCCAGCCGGTATCGCCCCTCCGCGTGATCCACCACCACAATCCCGTATCCCTCACTTTTCAGATTGCGATCAGACACAAACTTACCCCAGGTCGTATTGTCATCGCTGAACTCCGCGTGGGTAATCTTCGGATTCGCCGCCGCCAGGACGCGCATATTATTGCCAAACGGATCGGTAAAATTCCCAGTATTGGGATCATCACCGTAGCGGCCTTCCAGCTGTCCAAAACCCTCAAACCAGCGCTGCCAGAACGCCGCCGAAGCAGGCCCGGAGAAAAACAGTGCCCCCGCGTTCTCATCACCCACAGGGAAGGCACCACTGTACTGCCGCGCCACCAATCCGAGGTGCTGGTCCCCCGCAAGCACCAGCGCCTTCGCATCCTCCACCAGCTTCACCGCACGGGTACGCCCATCGGGGGGATAGCAGTTCGCGTCGTAGTCAATCAACCCCTTGCCTTCCTCATCCGTTTGCGGTGAACCCCAGATAGAGGCCGTCAGACAGATTTTCGGCAGGCCCGGATCCATCTTCGCCCAGTCCCGCAGGAACTGCTCTTGCCGCTGCCCAAGCAACTCGCCGGTAACCGTCAATCGGTCTGCCTCATAGTCTGGAGCGGATTTGAACTTGCGGTCCTCCACCATCGCAAAACTGGTGCCGCCGTAAACAAAGTGTGCGTAAGTAACCGGGATGCCGTGGCGGATTGGGGTGGGGTCGTAGGCATCCGGCGTGTGGCTGCTTTGAATGCGGTACACCATTTTCACCAGCTCGATATCGTGTTTGAAGCCACCGTCTTCTTCCCGCGGGCCACCGGTTGCATCGCCCTTGTTGCCCCACAGGTTGCCCTGCAGAACGTCGTGGTCATCCACCAGCACAATGGAAGGGCGGTTGCGCACGGATTCGCGGAAGGTCCAGTACCACAGGTACCAGCGGTATAGGGTGTCCAGTTTCGCCTGGGGGGTATCACGGCCGTAACGGGTGGGGAACGTCTCGTAGTACTGGTCCCCGGCAAACACGTACAGGTCCGGTTGATGACTGTCGCAGTTGGAAACCAGGGTGTTGTGAGGGAAGAAAATACTGTCCTCGGTGTAGCGCCCGAGAAGTCGTTCTTCCGGGATATGCCTTTTGTACACCGTTTCATCCAGGCTTTTAGCCGTGGGAATAATGCAGGAATAGAGCGCGATTTTAAGCGGGCGGGACTGGCCTGGATCGCGGGCGATGGTGCCGGAGTAGAGCGCCGCTTCGTCATTGGCAAATCGCACGCGATATTCGTGGTCTTTGCTCGCATCCCACCCGGCGATACGGAAGGCCGCAACATAGCCGTCCTCGATGGGGCGCTCGGCGCCCAATTGCCACTGTTTAGTGCCAACCGCTCGATACTCCAGGATTGCCCTCGAATTCCCTGCGAGATCAATCGGCATAAACTGGGTGGAAAGCTTCATCACCGGCTGGTCACCGTTGCAATTTAGGCTGTGCATACAGCCCATGACCGGGCCTAATATGCGCTCGGAGTATGCTGCAATCTTTTCGCCCCCGGTCTCAATATCCGCAAACCACCAGCGTGCACCGGCGGCATTCGCGGGCGGTGAGGAAACCAGCATAATGCCGCCGGTCAGTTGCGCTGCCGGAACCTCGGTGCGCACCGCAAAGCCGAACTCCTCGCCACTCTTTGCGTCGCTCGCTACCAGTCGCACATCAAACCGGCCATCGGTCACCGGGTCGATATGGCAGTCCAGAAGAATCTCCCGCTGGCCGACTTCCGCGATGCTCACGCTGCCTTCCCGCTCCAGCCGGGTAAAGCCCATGCTGTTGTCTTGGTCGGAAAAATCCCGAAAGCCGAGATTGCCGCTTTCATCCAGCACCGCCATAAAACCGCCGTTGGTACCGCCGGCACGTTGTGCCAGTGCCGCCCCCCGGTATTCCAGCTTGCCGGCGCCGACGCCCAGCAGAAATCCGCAAAACCCATTGGCATCCGGCGTAAGCAGACCCACGCGGGCGCGGATACGGCCGGGTTTGTGGGTGTTATTCAATTCCCGTGTCAGCAGGGCAGCGGTGCGTACCTCAAAGGTTTTGTCCCCTTGTAGGCATTCCAGGCGCCCGTCACTGCACTGCCAGTCTTGCAGGCGATTGCCCCAGAAGTGGCCGCCGAGCCAGTGTTGAGTACCGCCCGGCAAGGCCCCAAGCGGTGCGGTTTCCACCAGTTTCGGACGCGCTGCCGCCATGGCAACGGAGAGGGAAGGGGAAATGGCTGGTGCCAGCGCGGCACCGGAGCCGAGCTTGAGAAAGCTTCTTCTTTTCATGGTCGGATTTCCGTTTTTTCGATCGGATTTATTGTTCGCTGAGTACAGGTGTTGTTATTGAACGGCGGAATACTTCGTCATTCAGCAGCGCTCCTTTGTGTTGAATCACCAGCGCAGACACTTTGGCCGCAAGTGCAATGGCGTCGCGCGGGCTCAAGCCCTGGCTGCGGTAGGCGAGATAGGAGCCATTAAATGAATCCCCGGCAGCGGTGGTGTCCACTACCTGAGCAACCGGCGTAATCGGCTCCACAAAACGTTCTGTTGGCCCGCGGTAGCAGACCCCATTCGGGCCGTCCTTGATCACCAGTTCTTCGATGTCAAAGCCATCCAGGAAATCGCAGGCACCGTCAAAGCTCTTCACTCCGTACAGAGCCGACAGATCCTCGATGCCGGGCAATGCCAGGTGCGCGTACTCAAAGGCGCGCGCGTACTCCGCTCTGGTCTCTTTGACCGAGCTCCACAGCTTGGGGCGGTAGTTCGGGTCAAACACAATGCGGGTGCCGGCGCCGTGCAGTTGCTCGATAAGTTCCCAGAACGCGGGGCGGGTATTGGGGGTTAGCACGGCCAGAGAGATACCGCTGAAGAAAAACAGGTCCGGGCGCGGGGCGATGCCGCAGGGCAGGTAACCGCCATCCCCAGCCACCTGGGTGGCCTCGCGGAATAGTGGCATCACCTCCCGGGCCGCAGAGTCCGATCGCCAGTAGCTGAAGCTGCGCTCACCCCGGTTATCGGTATTGACCATATACAGCCCCAACTGGCGGGTGGGGTGGCGAAACACCAGTGAGGTATCGATGGATTCCTGCTCCAGAGCCGCCAGCAATCCGTGGCTGGCAGTATCGTGCCCCACCGCAGTCATCAGGCGCACCCGGTCGCCGGGACTGGCCAGTCTCTTGAAGTACACCGCCACGCTGTGCACGTCCCCAGCGTAGGATTGCTGGAAGATTCCGGGCACTTGCTGACTGAACTCCACCATGCTCTCCCCCAGAATTACCAGATCTGTCATAGCAGTCACCTTTATACGTTGCCTTATACGCGCCATCTGGGACAATTCGTGCCACTAAATGAAGTAATGGCAATTAAGTCACGCCGCTTGCGTGGTCAGGGCCTGGGGCGAGAGGATTGCACCTTTACTCCCCTAAGGCGACCTTGTAAATTGTCAACAACGGGCTGCGAACAAATGCGTAGCTTATTAAAAAATGCTTATAAAACAATAACTTAAAATATTGAGGCTCGGATCGCCTCAAGCTAGTGGCTGACGCCCCCTTCACCAAACATTAAACAACGGATTTAGATTGTTAACAATCAACAGTTGACATGGTTTCCGGGGTTGGTGGATGATTGAGCCATCGATGGAAGAAACCCACTAGATAACAAAACCGGGTCTTCTTTCGAAAACTAGGGGCGGCGCCACTAGCGGTATCAGTGAATGCCGAATTGATAATAAAAATGCGATCCGATGGAGAGAGTAAGCCATGTCTACGTCCACTGTACGTAATCGCTTCCGTATGTCTGCACTGTCAGTTGCCGTACTGTCCGTTTGTAGCGGCCAGGCATTTGCACAGGAAGACCAAAAAGAAGATGAAAGCCAATATCAGGCACTTGAAGAAATTCAGGTGACCGGTATTCGTGCGAGTATTGAAAAGTCCATTGATGACAAACGCTACGGCGGCAACATCAAAGACACCATCAACGCCGAAGACATCGGCAAAACCACCGACCAGAACATTGCAGAAGCCCTGTCCCGCGTGACCGGTGTTTCCATGCAGACCGCCGACGGTGAAGGCACCACCATCACCGTGCGCGGCGCGAATGCGCAGCAGAACAATATCAGCCTAAACGGTGTGCAGCTGGGTTCTACGGGCTTCAGCCAGGCGGTGGACCTGTCGGCTTATTCCGCAGATATTCTCTCCAAAATCGAAGTTGTGAAAACCCCCAGTGCAGACCACGACGAAGGTTCGCTGGGCGCGAATATCAATCTGGTTTCTGCCAAACCGCTGGAAGTAACCGAAGGGCTGAATATTACCGGTCAGGGCCGCTATAACGACTTGGCGGAAGGTGAAGATCATAAGGCGTCTGTTACGTATACCGGTAAATTCTTGAATGACACTGTGGGTGTCATTGTTACCGCTTTTGACGAGACGAACTCGGTCCGTAAGGATCAGTATGAGGCTGAAGATTTTGTAGCAAAGACCTCCCGGATTGCTCGTGATCAGAATGGCAATATCATCGAAGATGTCACAGGTATCGCCGTTCCGTTTTCACATATGCAGCTGTTTCAGAACGAACGGGATCGCCAGGGCGTAAATCTCGGTTTGCAGTGGTATGCAACGGAAACCACTGAAGTTAATGCAAATGTTAGCTGGAACAAGCAGGATATCGTGTCTTCAATGCACGACCTGAGAACGCGTATCGGTGATTACGAAAATATGATCGAAGGGGAAACTGTCCCCGGTATCAATATGGACCCCGCCGAATGGACTGATCCTCAGCAAAATTGGCATGTCTACGACACCGAAACCCAGACGTTTACAAAAATGGTAAACCGTACGGCGTTGGGTGATATTTCTCAGGGTACCAATAACTTTTCAAATGAGAACACCATTGTCTCGCTGGATTTGACTCAGCAGATTGGTGACTCGATTGTTTTATCTGGTGGTCTTAACTATTCCAAAGCAGAGCAACTACCCGGGCAGTCTTTGTATGTAAATATGCAGAACTTTGATCGGATCAATGCGACGCAAATGATGAATACCCACCCGGATGATTTAGAGCCGGTGGGCTACGATTGTACCTCTGGCCGTTGCGTTTTGGTTGGTGGTACCGGGATAGTTGATCATGGCGATGTATTGCCGCCGGATACAGAACACACGAGAGATAACTATTCGACCACAGGATTTAACCCGGATGATTTGGCTGCGCAACATTTAAGCTATCTCACCAAAACAGACCGATCTGTTGAAGACACCCAAAGAGCTGCATATTTTGATGTGGATTGGGACGTAGATTTTGCCGGCGTTAACAAACTAGAGTTCGGTGCAAAATTCTCCGATCGAGAGAAATTCGTCGACAACCAAATGGTTGTGTTTAATAACCCGGATTCATATACTAACCGCGACAAATTACCTAAAACTGGAGGTGATCTGCGATACTAGGGGCATTTTACTCCCGCCAAGAAGTGAATTGCACCAATGAAGTATCAACAGATCACCAGAGAAGAAAGATACACGATTGCGGCCTACCGTGCACAAGGTCTTTCCGTCACCGATATCGCCGAGTTGACTGGGCGCCACAGGAGTACCCTCTATAGGGAGTTCCAACGTAACAGCTGCCACCGAACCGATGGCGGTTATAGACCGAGTGAGGCCGACAGTCGTACTCGAGGGCGACGCAGACGATCACGTCGTAATAGGCACTATTCTGAACGCCACTTTAAGCTTGTGCGAGCGTTACTTCGGAAGAAGTACAGCCCAGAGCAAATAGTCGGTTACATACGCAGACATAAATTGATGAAACGCCGGTTAAGCCACGAAACTATCTACCAGTATATCTGGAGAAATAAGAAGAATGGCGGCAACTTATGGACGCATTTACGCCAAGCCTCAAAACAGCGTCGAAAGCGCTACAAAGCCTATGACAGCAGGGGGAGACTTGCGGATAAGCGGCACATCACAGACCGACCTAAAAGTGTAGAGACCAGGCGTTACAAGGGCCATTGGGAAATTGACACTGTTCACGGCCGGGGCAGCAACCACTGCATTGTTACATTGCTGGAGCGTAAAACGGGGTTTGTGATGATTGGGAAGCTCAAAAATAAATCAACCTATGAGCTGAACAAGAAAACAGTACGGTTAATTAATCGTGATCCGAGAAATATTAAAACTATAACCGCTGACAATGGTACTGAATTCCACCAATATAAGAAGATTGAGGACTGCTGTGCAGTAAAATTCTATTTTGCCACCCCGTACCACTCCTGGGAGCGAGGAAGCAATGAGCATGTCAACGGGTTAATCAGGCAATACCTTCCGAAGGATCACAGCATGGAAGACATTACACAGCAGCAATGTGACGCTATTGCAATGAAATTAAATAGCCGCCCCAGAAAGCGGTTCGGCTACAAAACCCCAGAAGAGGTGTACTATGGAAGATAACAGTTATTGTCGCGGTTCAAACTTGATACTAGGTAACGTAACAGAGGGAACCGTAACTCGCGATCCCGTTACTGGCGAGGTGTTCACGACTGTTCGCGGAATGACGGATATCAGCGGTACCAATATTGCCTGTGGAGAGTTCCCGGTTGACAACTTCATGGAGTCGCTGGGGTACGGCCGCGATAATATCACCGATGGCTGGGCGGTTGTCTCCGCTGAAAAAGCGTTTATGGCCGCCCTGGGTAATACAGACGTAGATTACCTCCCGGACAATACCGAAACACGCCTGACCGAGCTGGATAATCAAGCTGTTTACTTGAAAGGGAATTTTGCGTTCCTGGATGATCGCTTGACTGGTGACATTGGGGTTCGCTACGTAAAGACTACAGTGGAAGCTGAAGGCTATTCCGGTGTGAACTTCCATTCTGATCCAAATAATAATGGCTTAGTATTTGACCCGTTCGCCCTTGAAGCCTTGCGTGATTCAACCAATCCTCTTTGCCCCGATATCCTGTTTTACGGTGGAACTAACTGGAATGATGAAACTCGTTGGTCTCGGGTAGATGGTCAGGGCTATGACACCATGGGAACTGAAACTCGCGAAGATGATGTTCCTCTTCCTGACGCAGGTGCCTGTTTTGAACCGCTCGCGGTTAAAAATAATTGGGCGGGCGAAGAAATTGCAGAATGGTGGCTGTGGCGCCATTCCGATACGTCCACCGAGTCTTTTAATATCTATGGTGAGCGCCAGTTCGATGAAGATGGCAATATCATTCCTGGCCCGGATTTGAGTCAGCGTTCTTTCGCGGTTGAGGATGAGCATGAATATAGTGCGGTCTTGCCAAGCTTGAACCTTAACTACGTTATTAACGATGAAATGGTTGGGCGTTTCGCCGTGTCCAAAACCATGGCTCGTCCGCAGATTGACTCGCTTCGCCCCGGGTTCAAGGTGGTAGAGAGTATTTGGGGAGATCGTACAGGTAGCGTGATTACGTTGTATAACACCAAGTTGGATCCGCTGGAGTCAAATAACCTCGATCTTTCCTTCGAATGGTATTTCTCGGAAAACGCCTTGTTCGCCGCTGGTTTGTTCTACAAGGACATGACCAATTTCGAAGAGTCACAAACTATCGTCACCTATATGGACGATCTGCGGGACCTCGGGCTTAATGAAGGCGATGAGCCCTATGAAGCTGCGGACCTGATCAAGCAAGCCGATGATCTTGAGAACTGCATGCCTAAGCGTATGCAGGGCAATGTGATGTTGAACGAAGACTGGGCCTTCTCTGGTGATCCCGAGCAAATGTGTGCCCAGTTCCGCACCACGCAAATCAAGAATGGTAAAGGTGCGGAAATCAAGGGTCTCGAGCTTCAGTACACTCAGACCTACGATATGCTCCCGGGTGTATTTTCTGGCCTTGGTACCATGTTCAACTATACGTTCCAGGATAGCGCTTATGAACAGGAAGTGTCCTCACTGGATCCGAACATCGTTCTCCCGGAGCTACCCGTAGCGTACACACCGGAGCACAGCTACAACGCGACCGTATTCTGGGAGCAGAATGGTCACCAGTTACGTCTTGCCTACCAAGGTACCTCTGATCAATTGGCGCAGCGCAGTTGGAACAACGGTGCGCTCTGGCAGGAAGGTCGTCAAACTCTTGACCTATCTGCGAGCTATGCGCTCAACGACAATGTGACGCTATCCTTCCAGGCTACTAACCTGACTGATGAAGGTGTTCGAACCTACTACACCAGTCGTTTTATGGACCTGGGTGAGGTAGATGCGGATGGAAACACCGTGCTGTTTGACGAAGGAAATCCATTGGATGGAGATGCGACCAAGTCACGTACTGTAGTGGACTATCGCACCGGTCGTACCTTCCGCGTCGGTGTCCAGGCGCGCTTCTAAGCCCTCTCTTCAATAGTTTGTCATTGCTTGCCGCGTCTGGAAACAGGTGCGGCTTTTTTTCACCCATTTTCTGGTGATTCTATGAATAGAAGACGCTTTCTGATCAATATATCGGCTGCACTTGGGTATGGTGCGCTCGTCAATGATGCTGCAGCTTTGGATGCTGCGCTCGCCTTTTCCGGGAAACCTTCCGGCTTTCTAGGTCCAGATGAACTGGAGTTCGTTTCTCAGGTCTCGGATATTATTATTCCTAAGTCAGATACACCCTCGGCCAGTCAGGCAGGAGTTCCGGCATATATTGATTTTTACCTGAGCGAATTTCTGGAATCCAAAGCAAGAAATTCATTTGTTGAAGGCTTGAGGGAATTGTGCAATGAATCCATTCAAGAATTTCTGAGATTATCCGAAGAACACAAAACGGAGTTGATTCAGTCTCTGGATGACCGGCTGGGCTCCTCTGATGAGAGCACTGTCTACAAACAGCTCAAAGAGCTTATCGTAATCGGCTACTACACCTCCCAAGTCGGCGCTACTCAAGCGCTACGTTACGACCCGGTTCCGGGCCCCTATAAAGAGATCAAGCTGGCAGAAGTCGGGCGCGCCTGGTTGTAGCGCGAAATAGGTCTGAAGGAAAACAGTAATGAGCAATACTGAATACGACGTAATCGTCGTTGGCTCCGGTATGAGCGGCGCTTATGCGGCGAAAGAGTTCTGTGAAAAGGGCTATAAAACTCTGGTGCTAGAGCGGGGTGAGATGGTCAAACACCGGCAGTATAAGACCGAGGGCAAGGCCCCGTGGCAAATGCCTTTCCGCGGTGATGTACCGGAGGAGTTCAAGGCAGAGCAGCATATCCAGAAGGAGGTGTATATCTACAATGATTACACCCGCCACCACCTGATCAATGACAAAGATCACCCTTACGAACAGAAAAGACCGTTTATCTGGTACCGCAGCGCCACGGTGGGTGGCAAGTCGCTGATCTGGGGGCGCCAGAGTTACCGCTGGAGCAAACTGGATTTTGAATCCAACAAACTCGATGGGAACGGTATCGACTGGCCGGTGCGCTATGAGGATATCGAGCCCTGGTATGACCGGGTGGAGCCTTTTGTGGGGATATCCGGTAGCTATGAAGGTCTCGAAGTTTTGCCGGACGGCAAGTTTCTGCCTGCATTGCCGCTCAATGTGGTGGAGCGGGATATGAAAAAGAAAATTGAGAAAACTTTCCCGGACCGTCACTTTATCCCCGCGCGGGTCGCGCATCTCACGCAACCCCAGAAGCAGCACCTGGAGCTGGGTCGGGTGCAATGTCAGGCCCGCAGTGAGTGTCCTCGCGGCTGTTCCTTCGGGGCCTACTATTCTTCCAATTCCGCAGCGCTGCCGGCCGCCGAGCGCACCGGCAATATGACGCTAGTGGCCAATGCTCAGGTTCAGGAGGTGCTGTACGATCACGCCAGCGGCCGCGCCACCGGCGTGGCCTATGTGGATATGCGCAGCGGAGAGCGCAAGCAGGTGTCTGCGCGTACCGTATTTATGTGTGCCTCTACGCTGGCCTCGGTACAGATTCTGCTGAATTCAAAATCCGAGACCTTTCCCGAAGGGATTGGCAACCGGTTTGATGTGCTCGGCCGTTATGTGATGGACCACTGTGGCGGGGGCGGGGCTTCGGGCATGGTGCCCGGGTATCTGGAAGACTATTACAAGGGGCGCCGCCCGGGCGGGGTCTATATTCCCCGATTCCGAAATATCAATAGTAAGCACGGAAAGTTCGAACGCGGTTATGGTTTCCAGTGCGGTGCCAGCCGTGCAGGGTGGCACTGGGCCAAGACGGGCAAGGGCATTGGTAAGGCCTTCAAGGAAAAAGTGAGCCAGCCGGGAAATTGGTACTTCACCATGTGGGGTTTTGGCGAGAGCCTGCCGAGGTATGAAAACCGAATCTATCTCCATCCGTCCAAAAAAGACAAGTGGGGTATGCCATTGCTGGTGACCGATGTGGCCTATGGAGAAAACGAAAGCGCCATGGTGCGGGATATGAGCGATACCGCGGTCGAAATGCTGGAAGCTGCGGGGCTCCAAAATATCCGCCGCTTTGAGGGCGAGGCGCCGCCGGGCGGCGCAATTCATGAAATGGGCGGCGCCTGTATGGGGCATTCGGTGGAAACCTCTTACTTGAACAAGTGGAACCAATGTCACGATGTGAAAAATCTATTTGTCACCGATGGCGCAGCCTTCTCGTCTGTATCCTGCGTGAATCCTTCGATTACGTTTATGGCGTTTACCGCGCGGGCGGTGGATTATGCGGATCAGCAGATGCAACAGGGGTTAATCTGAATGGCCGGGAAGGACAAAATGAAAAAATCGCCAGTAAAAAGGGTGGTGACGTTACTCGCGCTGATGGCTGCCACACCGGTTTCGGCGGCTCAGTTCAAGGCGCTGCTGTTTACCAAAACGGCGGGCTGGCAACACGAGAGTATTCCGGCTGCAGTTTCGGCGGTAACGGAACTATCCCGTCTACACGATTTTGAGGTGGTGCACACGGGTGATAGTGAGGCGTTTACGACGGAAAACCTGCAGCAGTTCGATGTGGTGGTTTTTCTATTAACCACCGGTGATGTTCTGAACGAACGGCAACAGGACGCCTTTCAGGCCTTTATCCGTTCCGGTAAGGGCTATGTGGGTGTGCATTCGGCAGCGGATACGGGGTACGACTGGTCCTGGTACCGGGGCCTGGTTGGGCGTAATTTTCTGATCCATCCAGCGGTGCAGTCTGCGAAAGTGGATGTGCTGGAGGCGGGCTTTCCGGGTGCCGAGTATATGCCAGCGCGTTTCCTGTGGACCGAAGAGTATTACACCTATGGACCGGAGCACAGCGATTCCCTGAAGTATCTTTTGTCCGTGGATGAAACCACCTACAAGGCGCAGGCCGCATGGGGTGATGTGAAGTCCGACGGTATGGGTGAGTTTCATCCCGTTGCATGGTACCAGCAGTACGATGGCGGCCGCGCTTTCTACACGGGCCTCGGCCATTTGCCGGCGTCTTACGGTAATGCCATGTTTCTGTCGCACCTTTACGGTGGAATTTACTGGGCCGCGACCGGAAGAGGGATCGAATAGGCTCCGATGATCTAGATCTTTAACGTTTACTGAATCATTAAAAAACCCCGCCCTGTTACCAGTGCGGGGTTTTTTGTTTTACCTTGTGGTCAATGAGGCTTAGTTTCGCACCGGCACGGTGCTGTAGTCTTTGACAACCAGGTTGGCGACGGTCAACTCACCATTGTGTCGGAAGTCGACGCTGATGGTGTTGTTGGCCTGCAGTAGGTCAGCCGGAACGGGAATCTCCAGGGTGTTGAAGTACCGTTCTGCCGCGTTCTGCTTGCGTCCACGCCAGTCCAGTGGCGTCTCAACGGTCTGGCCATTGATGGTCAGGCTGTCGATCTGCAGCAGGCTGTCGGGGCTGTCGTCTTCACCCGGGTAGAGAGCCACGGTAAGGCGCAGTTGCGCTTCCGCATAGCCGGCCGGAACCGCCACGTTGTTCACCTGCAGTGTTTTCGCACCACCGTTAACTGAGATACGGTGGGGTACACTGCCGCCGCTTACGCTGTTACCGAAGTACTTCTTCTCGTTCATGGTCTGGTTAACGGCGATGTTGTTACCCAGGCTGTAGCGCAGCACAACAGTAGCATTTGCCGCGAGCGTGAGGTTACTCGGCATTTGCTTCATATGCTGGCGGTCCAGCAGGGTATCGAAGCTGTTGTCGAAATGCATATTGCGCATTTCCACATTCTGCAGCTGGGCGCCGCCCAGGCCAGCGATGTCCAGGTTCACGGTGGTGTCTACGGTTTCCAGGTTGTTCATGATCACGAACAGCTCGTCGCCATCCACATAAGACTGGACCTGTACATCCGCATCACTGGAAATGCTGTCGACCCGAGTACCATCTACATCCGCCCACAGCTCGTAGAACTTGATGTAGTCAGACCACTGCCAGTTGCCCTGGTTGAGTACAGGCTCGATCAGCAGGCTGTAGTGGTACGGGGCTGAACAGGTACGCGGTTCTTCATAACCACAGCCGCCCGGGTAGTAGCCCCACAGGGGTTTGGCCGGGGTAAATGGCATGGACTTGATGACATAGTCCGGGCGCTCCAGGATCTGCATCAACATGGCGTTGAAGGATTTGATTACCTCGGACTCGTAACGAACCTGGTGGGGAAGATAGTCCCAACCACCCTGTACCGCGCCGTATTCCGACAGCACGATGGGTGTGCGGTTGGATTGGCCGTTCTGGTGAACGTCGTACCACTCCATCATATCGAGCATGGCGTGTAGGTGACCGTTTCGGCGCAATGTCGAACGCGAGTCATCGTCCACTCCCGGCCAGTCATAGACGTGTACTGCATAGAAGTCCATGTTATGGCCAGCGGCATCCATAAAGCCCTTCCACATTACATCCCACTGGTACCAGTCTTGTGCTCGGGTATCATCCACGGTGGTCGCCATGGCCTGACGGAAGAACTCTTCCGCCGCAGCTTCTTCAGCGGGGTCGTCTGCGGTAATCCACTGGTCGTAGGCGTCATCGGCGTGACGCGAGATGCCATCTCGACGATAGAAGTCGTGCTGGCCCCAGGTCAGGCCGCCGATCATTGGCGCTTCGTTCCCGAGCTTCGCACGGATTTCCTGTGCTACGAGGTTGTGATATTCCCAGATCGCTTCCTGGTTGGTGACCATAAACGCGCCGGTTTTCATTTTCATATCCGGTTCGTTGATCACTTCCCAGTATTTTGGCATGGGATCGCCCACGTAACCGTTGCTGGAATTTGCGTAGTAATGCTTCAGGTATTGGCCCATCCACGCAGCAGAGGTTTCGATATTCATCGGCTGCCAGTTGTGCCAGGTCTTACCGGTGTCGTACCAGCTCAGGGTCGGGTACGTCGGGTGTGGGTTGGTGCCGGCAATCAGCTCGGTGCTCTCTGCACTGAAGCGTTTGTAGAAGGGGTTGCCTTCGTACAGTTCACGCAGCTCCTGCCCGCGCTCCACCATATAGTCCATATCCGGCCAGTTGTCCCGGTTTGGATCTTCTTTGGTGTCCTGGAATTTCCAGGTAGCGGTACCGTTGTCGCGGCCGAGGGTCACATCCAGAGTATTTACGAAGTAGTTCAGTTTGTCTGAATGACCGTTCCAATCATTTTCGTAAATGGTGGTATGCGCAGTAATGTGGCGCTTACGTCCGAAGTCAGACACACCGCCCACGCTGTGCTTGATATTGGCGTTGACCGTTACAGTGGCACTGTGACCGTTACCCACTTGTGAGGCTGAGCAGCCAGACTCGTTGGCAAACTCGCCGGCAGGGGTGGAGGGGCAGTTGTCTGCACTGTTGGCGATACCGTCGTTATCGCTGTCGGCGAATCCGGAACAGCCGGATGGGTCGACGTTCTGACCGTACGGGGTATTCGCACATTGGTCCGTACCATTGAGCACGCCGTCGAAGTCATCGTCGTCGCCGCCCGGGCTTGCACAGCCAACGGCGTTAACGAATTCCCCGGCCGCGGTCGTCGGGCACTGATCCAGATTGTCGGTAATGCCGTCTTCATCGGTGTCCAGTTGAGAGGGCGCACAACCTACGCTGTTGGCGGTTTCTGCTGGGTCGGTGCTCGGGCATTGATCGTCCACATCCGGGGTGCCGTCGCTGTCGCCATCAAGGGCCATGTTCACGTCGCCCACACGTTCAAAAGTGGCGTAGTCGATATTGAACTGGAAGTCCTGACTGCCTGCGCCGAAGATGCGGATGGTGAGGTCGCCGGCGAACAGGTTGATTTCGCTGGAGGCGTCGAGCAGATAGAAGCTGTCCCAGTCGCCCCCCTGGCTTTGTACATCAGTGGTGTTCTTGATGACAAGCTCACCCTCGTGGTCGGTGGCCATCAGGCCAACAGACGTACCGGAAGTGTTGCCGGTACCAACGAAGAATTTCGGACGGTAAAGACCGGATTGATCCAGGCTCAGGTTGTACTCGAGGTAGTCGCCACTGTTGAAGTAGTTCACCGCCGTGCCGCCGTTGATGGCGTAGGTATCGATATCACCACCCACAACGTGTGCGCTTTCAGCCTGCAGGGTGAAGGTGCCGGAAACCGGGCTGCCGTTACCGGGGCTGCTGCCGCCGGAGCTGGAGCCGCCAGAGCTTGAGGAGGACGAGCTCGAAGAGCTGGAGGAAGACGAGCTTGAGCTGCTACCACCAGAGGAGCTGGAGCTGCTGGAAGAGCTTGAGCTGGAAGACGAGGAAGAGCTCGAGGAAGAACTGGACGAGCTGGAAGATGAGCCGCTGCTGGAGCCGGAGCCTGCACTGTCGTAACTCAGTTCAAAGCGATCCAGGTTCCACTGCCAGTCGTTGCTGCCACCGCCATACACGCGGATTTGCTGGGTGCCTGCGGGCAGGTACACGCTGCCACCGGCCAGTGCCTGGAAGTTATCCCAACCGGCGTTTGGAACACTGGTTTGCGCCAGGGTCTGCCAGTTGCCGCCATTGTTGTGCTGGAAGTCAATGCGACCGCCGTTAATCGCGGTGCCGGCGAAATAGGTCAGGTCGTAGTTGCCGGCCTGGGGAACGGAAATGGTGTATTCCGCGTAGTCGCCTTTGTTGACGTAGTTAATCGCCGTCGCGCCGTTTACGGAGTAAACGCTGATTTTTTGCGGTTGGCCATCGGCGTAAGTACCACCGACCTGGGAGAAGCTCTCTGCTTCGACGGTGAAGTCGAGGCTACCACCGCCACTGCTGCTGGAGCTGCCGCCGCTGCTGCTGGAACCGCCACCGGTGTTGACCTGGGTGAGTTCCAGTGCGTCCAGGTTCCACTGCCAGTTGTTACTGCCAGAGCCGACCACGCGCAGATTGACCGTGCCCGCCGGCAGGGAAATGTTGCCGGCATCGAGTGGCTGGAAGTTATCCCAGTGGCCCGCCGGTACGGCTTTTTTAACCAGCGAGGTCCAGCTGGAACCACTGCCGATCTGGAAGTCGATTTCCGCACCGGAGGCCACGCTGGTACCAATCAGGTACTGGAGGTTGTACGTACCCGCTTCGGCGACTTGCAGGGAGTACTCGGCGTAGTCGCCTTTGTTGACGTAGTTGATGGCGGTTACGCCGTTGACAGTGTAAACACTGATTTTTTGCGGCTGTCCATCGGCGTAGGTGCCGCCTACGCTGCTGAAGGCTTCCGCTTCGATGCGGTAATCCGCCGCAGTCGCTGCCGTACTGAAGGCGATACCAGCGGCCAGCACGGATTGTGCCAGCGCCAGTGGGCGCCTGGGGTAGGGGAGTTTCATCGCTTGCTCCGAGATTGAGACACGGTACATCGGGTGTCGTTATTATTTTTGAACCGCTCGGGCGTTCCGCCGGTACCTCGGAATGGCGGAGCGCACAGTAAGTGGCTCCAGATCGACGGCAGTTGCCGCAAAAACCGTATGTTGTGAAAGGTTTGGAAGTGCGGCGCTGTTAGCGTTATATCTGCTGTCACAAGAATTAAACAATAAACTGTTAACAATCGACAATATGTTTGATTGGAATTGTCGTGTAATTCGCTCATGTTTTTTGTGGGGATGAGAACTGCCTCTAGTTCTCGAGAAGTGGAGGGGGAATAAAAGGCAGGCCGGGGTTGGAAACCACCGGCCTGAAAAGGGTGAAAAGAAAGCTGTAGAAGGTCGTTGTTGTTTTTGGTCTATAAATTTGAATTATTCACGGACGCCGCGGGCGATTGCTGAGGAGGTATTGAATACCTGCAGTGTTGCCGTACTGACAAAGCCTCCTTCGTCCTCAAACACGATTTCTACGGTGTTGTCTTCGCGGAGGTATTCGAGATCCACAGGGATTTCGAGTACCCCAAAGAACTGTGCGCGGCCTTTGCCGCCGTAGTACTGATCGTACCCCTGGTAATCTTCCGGTACGGTGACCGCATTGCCGTTCACCGTAACGCTCGGCGTCAGGGATTTCCCGTGCTCGCGACCAACACCCAGGCGTAGTACCGCTTCACCAGTATCGCCAACCAATACGTCGTTTATTGCAAACTGCAACTTGGCATCGGCACTGATGGCCTGCTTGTATTTGTCGGCGTAGTATTTAGTTTCTGTCCCATCGCCATCAACGGCAATTGAGTTTGTATAAGTCAATTGCAGAATGGTCGTCGCTTCGGACTTCAGCGTGTACATCTGTGGAAGTTCTGCTCCGTCACTTACGTCCAGCACCGGCTTGCCATCCGGGTCGTAATAGAGCTCTTTGATGGTCACGCTTTGCAGGCTGTTTCCATCGGCGCCCAGTGCCGCCAGGTTCAGTTCGGTGTCTTCCTGCTCCAGGTTATTTAGCACCAGGTAGGCCGTTTTATCGTCTACATAGGCGTTTACCTGAATATCCAGATCGCTGGCCCAACTATCTACCCGCGTGCCTTTTACGTCAGACCATAGCTGGTAGAACTTCACAAATTCTGTATATACCCAGGCGTCTCCGGTCTCCCCTTCGGCTTCAAATTTCTGACGCATTAGGCGATTGGTATAAGGCACCTCAGTGCGCCCCCACTCCGCTTTCATGGTGACAAACGGAATGGATTTCAGGATCTGGTCCGGGCGCTCCAGCATATTCATCGTCAGTCCGTTAAGGGCGCGTAACTTGTAGCCGTCCCGTTCCGGAGTCCAGGGATCATTCATCATGCTGTGCACGGTGGCACCAATTTCTGAAACCACGAAGGGTTTACGCTCGCCGGTGGCCATCAGGCTATACTGTTCCAGCATATCGAAGGTGGCTTCCACATTACTGCCGCGGCGCAGTTGGCGGGTACCCTGGAATGCTGGGAAGTCATAAAAATGGACGGACAGGAAGTCCATGTTCGCCCCGGCAATATCGATAAACAGCTTGTCGCGTTCTTCCCAGCGATTGAAATTGTCTTTTTCGAAGTCTGGGAAAGCGACGGTATAGCCGCCGATCAGCACATTGTCGTGGGAGGCCAGATTCCACTGGTCCCGGTAAGCTCGGACTTCATTGGCGACCGCATTGTGGAATTTGAATACGTCTTCCGGTGTAGTGCCTGCGTCTTTATCTTTCGGGTAGTCAACGAGGTCATACAGCGGCTCGTTTATTACTTCCAGATACACGGGCTTCGGTTGACCGTAGGTGTCACTGCCGCCGCGATTGAAATACTCGTAGAGGTAGTTCGCCATATAGTGGCCCACCGCTGTGCCCAGTGGTTCTTCTTCGGTATCCGTTTGGGAGAATGACCAGCCCATGCCCACGTCGTCACCGTTGGGCCAGTATGGGTGCTGCTGGCCGCCTACAATCATGTCGGTTGCCCGATGCTCATGTTGTCGTGCCAATACTGCATTTTCCGCACTGATCTCAGTGTAATTCCAGCGCACACCGCCGCCATTGGTTCTTGCTGCCTCAACATCAATGAAACCGGGGCGCGCGCCATCTTCCGGAAGCTGGCTTAATTGCCACTTCATACCGCCGGTATCCCGTCCAAAATACACGTCGTAACCTTCCAGGAAGTTGGTCATAAGATCCGGGTCATCATTGGGGGCGCCGGCGCTTTGCGAGTTGCCGCCAAACCAATCGTTCTCAATATTGGAGGCATGCACGGTAATAAACTTGCGCCGATCAAATTCTGATTCCCCACCAACGGTGTGACGCATATTCAGATTGAAGTCTACTTTTACCGCATCGTCAGTTGGGGGTTCGGGTTCCGCAGGCTCTGCCATGGTGGTCACCGAATAGTCTGCGCTCACGCCGCCAATGGTCAGTGATGCAGTGACTGCGGTGCTGTATTCGGTACTAGTGGTGACGCGAACGGAAACGGTGTCCCCGTTATTCACGGTACCTGCGTCACTGGTGAAATCCCCGTTGTTTACCGAGTACTCGCCACCACTAACGCTGATGTTGGCCGCGGCGTTAATGCCGGAGACCGTAATGGCATTGGAGGTGTAGCTAGTGCCCATCTCGGCATCGGAGATGGCGGTAAAGGCGAACGTATCTGGTCGTGTGTCCTGCTGTGTTTCGCCACCGTCTTGTGGGGGCTGGTCATTGCTGGAACCGCCGCTGCCGCCACCACCGCAGGCAGCCAGAGCGGCGGTGAGGGTCAGTAGGGCAAATCGTGCGGGCAGGGAATGCGGCTTCATCCGTTCTCTCCAATCTCGTTTTATGATTTTTGTAGAAGGGATGCTAATAGCGGCGGGATCTATTTGTAAATGGTAAATTGTTAACAAAGTGGTCAGGGTTGGAACATTTGTGCCAGGCGTGTCTTTTTGGCGGGGTAGATGGCTCTTGAATATAAATTGAGCGGAGAGCGGCAGCTCGGGAGAGCGCCTCAAAAGTGTTGTAGATTGTTAACAAAAAAGGTAGTGTCGGGTTCAGAGCAGTCCCAACTTTCGTCGATAACCAACAATAATGGGTAAAGTGATGATTGAAACTACCGTGAAAGTCCAGGCATTCCTTGGGCAATCCCCCGTTCCTTTTTATTCTAATGGTGCCTGGGTGACCGGCGGCACCAGCAAGTCCATGGCGGTGGAGAACCCCGCAGATAAATCTCCCCTGGCTAACATTGCGGAAGCGGTCGCCACCGACGCGGAACAGGCCATTGAGGCTGCGCATACCGCGTTTCAATCCTGGCAGGACACCATACCCGCCGAGCGCGCCACGCTGCTGCGCAAACTCGCGGACCTGTGTGAGCGGGATGCAGAAGAGCTCTCACAGCTGGAAGCTCTGGATGTGGGCAAGCCCGTAGAGAACGCCCGCGGCTTTGACGTCCCTTTTGGTATCGAATGCCTGCGCTACTTCGCGGACATGTGCGAAAAGGAAGAATTTGAAACTCCGTTGACCCTGGCCGGTATGAAGCAGGCCCGCAAGGTACGACTTCCCTACGGCGTGGTCGGCTTTATCTTTCCCTGGAATTTCCCGCTGACCCTGTGCCAGTGGGGCATTGCGCCGGCGCTGGCCGCGGGTAACACCGTGGTGGTTAAACCGTCTGAAGTGACTCCGTTGTCCACTCTGTATCTCGCCAAGCTGGCAGAAGAGGCGGGCTTCCCTGCGGGCGTAATCAATGTGTTGCCCGGTGACGGTCCGGAAGTGGGTACCGTGTTCACCCGCCACCCGAAAGTGCGTTTTGTTTCCTTCACCGGCTCCTCCCGCGTTGGCCGCCTGATCGGCGAAGCCTGTGGCGCGAACCTGAAGCCAGTGAAGCTGGAGCTGGGCGGCAAGGGTGCATCCATTATCTGTGACGATGCCAATATCAGCGCGGCGGCAGCCGGCCTTGCCGGAGCCATCACCCTGAATACCGGGCAGGTGTGCTGTACCGCAACCCGCTGGATTGTGCATGAGAGCGTCGCCTCTGAATTTATCGACAAGGTAAAGGCGGAGCTGGACAAGGTGCTGATCAAGGCGGGTATGAACGAAGACAGCCAGATGGGCCCGCTGGTCAGCGAGCGCCAACTGAAAACGGTCAACGGTTACATCCAGCAGGGCCAGGAGCAGGGCGCGGAAGTGGTCTACGGTGGCAACACTATTTCGGATGCGGAGCGCTCCGGTTATTACGTCAGCCCAACACTGCTGATGGGCTCTGAAGAAAACATCTGTTTCCGCGAAGAAATCTTCGGCCCGGTGGCCTATATCACCACCTTCAAGGACGACGCTGATGCGCTGCGCCAGGTGAACAGCCTGGATTACGGTCTTGCCAACAGTGTATGGACGACGAATAACGACCGCGCCATTGCCATCGCCAAGAAAATGGTTTCCGGCAACAGCTGGGTGAATGCCCACAACGTCTTTGCCTATGGCTTGCCCTACGGTGCCTGTAGCGCCAGTGGTATGGGCGGCGGTGTGAACAGCCGCGAGACCATGCTGGATTACACCCGCAATCTTTCGATTGCCGAACCCGAAGAGGAATAAATGTGGATCAGGTAGCATTATGTAATTACCTGATCGATAAAGGTCTTCTGCTCTCACAGGATGCAACCTTTACCCCGCTCTCCGGCGGGGTTTCTTGTGAAATCCTGCTGGTAGATGACGGCCAGTCGCGCTTCGTGGTGAAGCGCGCGCTGGACAAGCTCAAGGTAAAAGACGATTGGTTTGCGGATATCAAACGCAATATCACCGAACAGGAATACCTCCGCTATGTGGGCGCATTCCTGCCGGAATCCGTACCCGCCATTCTCTACTCTGATACGGAAAAGTACTTTTTCTGTATGGAGATGATTGAG
This sequence comes from Microbulbifer elongatus, assembly GCF_021165935.1. NCBI lineage: Bacteria > Pseudomonadati > Pseudomonadota > Gammaproteobacteria > Cellvibrionales > Microbulbiferaceae > Microbulbifer > Microbulbifer elongatus. Next base: position 2,232,727 of record NZ_CP088953.1, read on the forward strand.
GGTGGCCTGGAAAACTGGAAGTCCCGCCTGCTATTGGGCGAATACGACCGGCAGTACGCGCGCCTCGCCGGCGACTATCTTGGAACCATTCACCGCCGATCTCTCGGGGATGCGGTTGCCCGGGAAAAATTTGACACCCTCAAAGACTTCACCGAACTGCGGCTGGATCCCTACCTGCTGAAAACCGGCAGCCGGTATCCGCAGCTAAATCCGTATTTCACGGCAGAAGCAGAGCGGATTGCAGGTACCCGCACCTGCCTGATTCACGGCGACTACAGCCCCAAAAACCTGATGGTGGGCAGTGGCCGGCTGGTGATACTGGATTGTGAAGTCGCCTGGTACGGCGACCCGGTATTCGATGTGGCTTTTCTGTTGAACCACTTCCTACTGAAGGCGCTGCACCGGCCGAAAAATGCCGCGCAGATACTCGGCCTCGGCCTGAAGGTGTGGGACAGCTACACCGCTGCAGCAGATACGGTGGTCGACGACGCATTTGAGGTGCGACTGTGCCATCTGCTGCCGATACTGATGTTGGCGCGTGTGGATGGAAAATCCCCGGTGGAATACCTGGACAGCAGCCAGCAACAGACAGTACGGGATTTCACGTACGCTGTAATTCCTGATTCTCCCAACACACTTAACCAACTTGTCCACCAATGGACCGAGCTTTTGACCGCTGAATGAATAACGGTAAGAAAACCATGAATATCCAGAGTATTGACGCCTTTCAGATTTACGATTCCCGCGGTTTTCCTACCGTAGAAGTACAGGTGACCCTTGAAAGTGGCATCACTGGTACGGGCCTGGTGCCGAGCGGCGCATCTACCGGGCAATTCGAAGCCCTGGAATTGCGCGATGGCGACAAAGCGCGCTTTCGCGGGAAGTCCGTATTCAGGGCCATTGAAAATATCCAGAAAGAAATCGCCCCAGTATTAAAGGGGATGCCGGTCACCGATTTAAAAGCCATCGACAACAAACTGGTCGAGCTGGACGGTACCGCCAACAAATCCCGCCTCGGCGCCAACGCCACTCTCGGTGTATCTATGGCGTGTGCCCGCGCTGCCGCCAACGCTCGCGGTGTGCCGCTGTATGAATACCTTGGAAAAGGCCAGGGCACTCTGTTGCCGCTGAACGAAATTCAAATCCTCGGTGGCGGTGCACACGCCGACTGGGCCATCGATATTCAGGATTTTCTGATCATCGCCGTGGGTGCCAAGACCTACGAAGAAACCCTGGAAATGACCTTCAATATCTACCACGCCGCAGGCGAAGTGATGAAGGCTCGGGGCAAAAGCGTCGGCCTGGCCGACGAAGGCGGCTGGTGGCCGGCATTCGACAGCAACGAAGAACCTTTCGAAGTGCTGCTGGAAGCCGTGCGCATGGCGGGCTATGCAGCAGGCAAAGACGTTGCCATTTCTCTGGACATCGCCGCCAGCGATC